>JAIEQI010000193.1 GCA_019747875.1 Candidatus Obscuribacterales bacterium | reverse complement strand
GGCATCTTGCCGGCTTCGATCTTTTGATCGATTCGCTCTGCGGATTCGGTTCGATCCCGGGAGCGCCGGCATCTTGCTGGCTTCGATCTCTTAGATCCTTGCCCTGACGGGCTAGGAGTGATGCCATACTTTTACCTTGGTTTCAATAACTGGAATCACAAAAGGCCTTTGCCCAAGAAGTAAACGCCTTCTGAATACTCACAAACCAACACACACACTGTTTCTCGAACTTAGAAACCGATTGGTCCGACCCTTGGACCTGGCACGATGTGTAATTCCGCATCCCTACCCAGTAAGTCTCGCAGCGTTCTTATTTTCGAGTTCCAGATTTTCTGAGGGGCAGGCATGCGCTGAATCGCCAGATCTGCATTTGGGAAACCATATCCATAATGGTCATTTCTGTCGTGGTTGCTTGTTCGTGTGCAGGTTTCGTAGAGAATCCGCTCAACCTCGGTGTTTGGAACACTCGGATTGTATGACCAAACAAGGGCGGCAACTCCGGCAGCTTCAGCAGCTGCATGCCGTGTGCTATTTGGCGAGGGCGTATTTGGATTACTGTTAGCCCATCCTGGTCCCGTCTTGTTGCAAGAGAAGGTGACTGCCGGACCTCTAACTGAAGAGCCAGTTTGGTACATACGGTTCCACCCTGAGATTACGTTGATATGGCCGAATCTCTGCTGTCCGCTGTCTGTAGAATTGCTGTCGCCCGATCCAATAAAGACCAATCCATTATGTTGATCATGGAAAGCTCTCAATGCATTGTTGATGCGCTGAAGGTCAGTATAATTTGGAAACTCGCTTCGGAAGATGCGCTCGAAGTCAAACACCAGAATCTTTGCTCCAGCCTGTCGTGCTAGCTCGATTCCGTTCACAATGGAATCCACGTTTTTGACTCCTGCCTGGTCATAGACTTGAACGTCCAAGATTTCGGCATCTGGTGCGATTCCAGTTCCGCCCATGCCGTTATTAGCTTTTCCAGCTATTAGGAGAGCCATGTTCGTCCCAGTTACAAATCCGTGATCATAGTTTTGATTACCTAGCTTTGTAACTTTGCCACGCAGGTCATAATGATTTGCATCAATCTTGTAGGAGAAGATAGCTACCTTGATATTTTTTCCGCTGGCGCGAGCAAATGCTGCTGGTACGTGATAGACACCCAGGCTCCACTGCTCCATGTTGACATAGAGCGGATCATTCGGCTGGCTAGCAAGTTGTGCTTGTGCTGGAGTTCCAAGAGCTCCTAAACTTAGTAATCCTAATGATACTGCCAGTAATGCCTTCTTCGAAAAGGGCTTGAGTTCGAGCATAAATTGGTCCTCCATTTCAGCGCACTTAAGCTGCGCGTTAGAGTTCAATTTACTTGCGTACTATGAAGAAGCTATCTGGCGGAGTTGAAATCTATGTAGAGGGCGAACACGGGAATAGCTTGCATCTTCCCGCATGAAGCAAATGAAGAACTAAACGATTCTGGTTCTCGGACAGCCCCGCTTTGGAGATCAGAAAGAACCACCGCCGACCCGAACTGAAGATCTATGTGCTCTGCAACTTGTAACCTACACCATGAACAGTATCAATTATGGTGTCCTCGCCTTCGTTATCGATTTTCTTTCGCAGTGTTTTTATGTGTGTGCGCACTGTCGCCGCAGAAGCATCCGGTGTGTCGCTCCATACATCTCGCAGTAGAACATCAACGCTGAATACTCGCTTTGGGTTTTTCAGAAATCCTTCAAGAAGAGCATACTCCTTACGGCTTAAAGTTATTTCTTGGCCGTTCTTTGTGACTTTACAGGATGCACTATTTAGTTCGATGTCTTTGATTCTCAAAACGTCGGACTCAGATGGTAATGAGCCGGCGCGTCTAAGTAATGCACGTACTCGTGCTGTTAGCTCTCTCATGTTGAATGGCTTGCTCAAATAATCGTCAGCGCCTGAATCGAGTCCTGTTTCTCTTTCGGCTACTGAGCTTTTACCTGTCAGCATCAGAATTAGAGCTTGTCCGCCGCCAGCCCGATAACGACGGCAGATTTCGGTTCCTTCAATTCCAGGAAGCCCCCAATCCACTATCGCCAGGTCATAATCATAGACCTGCAGCCTTTGGAGAGCCTCGTCACCTTCGCTCACAGCTTCTATAGCATGGTTCTCAGACTTCAAGACCTTGCTTACAGACTCAAGGAGGTCTTCGTCGTCTTCAACAATCAGTATTTTTGCCATGAATTACCAACCCTCACCGACTAAAACCCATCCTGCCCAAAATTTCGGTTTACTAATAGCGGGAGGCAGTTGTTTTTGCAAAGTTGCTTGAGCTTTCCTCAATGCGTGGGCAGGAGCTAGATTCTCCTGCCAGAGGTTCTTATAAAATTCGTCCATCAAGAGAACAGTTACGTCGTCGGGAATCTTCCACAAGGACATCAACACGTTTCTTGCACCGGCTGCCATGACTGAGGAGCGCAGTCCAAGCACTCCCTGTCCCGTGAGCTGCTTGCCTCGACCCGTGTCGCACGCAGAAAGTACCACAAGTTGGCAGTTCCTCATATCGGCGTCAACGAGTTCTTCTGCTGTTAAAACGCCTGGTTTGCTTTCCTGCGTGTTTTGACTGAATAGGTTGGCACCAGTGAAAGCTAAACCTGACTCAACCAGTGGGTTTCGTGATTCCAGTCCGGCGTAGATCCTTTCTTTTATTTGAACGCCGCGCGATTTTTTCTCCATTGACTGACCCATTGAGCCAATGCTGCTTTCATCGAAGAAGAAACCATGTGTCGCAAGATGAACGAAGCTGTTCCCGGCTAAGTTCTTGAGAAAATTTGATTTACTGGCCGCCTTACCAGTCAATTCCACTACAGAGAAATTGCATTTCTTTGCCAAAAGTGCGATTTTGTTTGCTTCTACCAGTGATCCAGGTAGCGGCGGAAATAATATTGGACTTCCGCTTTTCCTGTCTGTGGCGCTAGCCTGATCGGCGCCACCATCAAAGTCTACGCCACCTAGAACAAGCACCGATTTCGCACGCAATTTCTTGTCACTGTTTAGCTGCGTGGGTTCGATCCCGGCAGCGCCGGCATCCTGCCGGCTTCGGTTATCCGACCTGTTTTCAGCGTTATCCCCTTTCGGCACCGTTCCTATGCTAATGGAGTTGTTATTTCTTCGCAGGGCAAAAAGTTCGTTCGCTGAATCAATCTGGCACAGCAAGAGCTTAGACGTTGATGTCTCCGACTCAGCCAGCAATGTCCAGGGTATTCTTGCCAGGTCTCATCAGGACATATCCACAGTTTGCTGACAGCAACGGGTAGTTGATTGAATATCGGTTTCAACTTCGAGCTGAGCACTTGAAACGCAGAAGTACTAGTGCTTAGCGTCTGTACCTCGTCGTACCAGTTTTTCAATGATGATTTGATTGAAGCAGAATCGCCGAGCTCTACAAAACTCACATCACATGTTTCTTTCTGTGCAGTTACAATGATCGCTCCGAACACAGCTTTTCGTGTGAGGTTTCCTTCTTTCGTACCGATTTGGTCAAATTCGTAAATGTCAACGAAGGCCTCGCCCTCTTTTAACACCGAACAAAAGCCGACCAGAGAATCTGCACTGCTGTTCATGTCACTATGACTAGTCTTAAGAGCTCCCGATAAAGCGCGCTCAAGCTCCTCTTTCTCGCGTGTTAATTGGGCATTGCGTTCAGCCCAGTGCGAGCGAGTCGATCCTGCTTCCAAATACCATGCTGATAATTCTGATCGTACTTGCGAGAGTTTGTTTGCTTTTTCTCTTAGCTCAGAGTCAAGATCAGCTTTTCTAACTCGGGATTCCGAGTTCACCAAGGTGCCTTTCCAGGGCAGGATCATTTCGTATGCACTTGAAAGCATTGGACCTGATTTGCAAACACTAAGCAAGCGTGAAATCTGATCATGTGAATACTGATCAAATAAAGCTTGTTTTTCCGCGTTTGAACAATACGGCAATACATTCTTGAAAAAACGGTTGATGATCGCGGCGGCGCGAACATAACCCTTTGCAGCAAGCCCATAGTTCATTTGTATGAAATCGAAGTCTGCGCGATTATCGACTTCTGCTACAAGTTCAATGTGATCCGGACCAAGAGACTTTTCGCTAATAGCAATTGCCCTGTCGAAGAATTTCTCAGCCCCCTCTTTGTGGGTATCCATTTTGAGAACGCCGATGTTATTGAGGCTTGATGCTAATTCCAAATGGTCTCCGCCATAGACCTTCTCTTTCAAGGTCAGAGCTTTCTCGAATAATTGAAGCGCTTCATCAAAGCGTCCTTTGTCTTCCAGGCTACAAGCGTAGTCATCTAAAATTTGGGCGAGCTCGGAATCGGCTGGCTTTTCTTGTTTTTCCATTATTGCAATGGCTCTTTGATAATGTTGAAGTGCTGCGTCAGCGCGTCCACATGCATCCATCGCACCGGCAAGATTCTTCAAATTTTGAGCGAGCTTCATGTCATTCTCTTGCAGGAGCTTCTCATTGACCGAAAGTGCGCGCTCAAACTGTGAAAGCGCTGACACGTAGTCACCTTGAGTGTAGAGGAGTGTACCCAGATTGTTCAGAGCAATTGCCAGTTCCGCTCCGGCGGAAAACTCGTTATTTGGATTGGTCCCAGTCTGTGGAAGCGCCGAAGTCGATTGCGCAATCTCGTTGTCGCAGAGCTTTATCGCCAACTCGAAGTGAGAACGAGCATCCCCCATTCTTCCCAGCTTCTGCTCCAACCAACCAAGATAGTTTAGAAACTTGGCATTACTTGCGTTATCTTTGCCTACTTTAGTGCTATTTAGTTCAAGTGCCATTTGCGCACACTCTGCCGCTTCAGAATACTTTTCGCGAGCGATCAGTTCCGTAAGCGAATTTACATGAGATGACAACTCACTATTAATTGATTCCGTACTCTGAGTTGCCGGACCCGAATAATTGCCTGAGCGAGTAGGCTCTCCACTTTTAGATAACTCTGCCAGAACACTTGCAGGACACAAAATTGTCCCGAAGGTCAAGAGCGCTATCAGAACCGGAATGACCGTGTGCTTGATGTGCGCTCTTGCGAATTTATTTTGATCGGGAGTCATCAACTTACTTGAGAGGATTACTTGATTTTGGCGCTGGATATTTTTTGAGCCTGCACAGTTGCCTTCTGTTCCAGTTGATAGAGGCTGGAATAGGCATATTGTCCGCGGCCTCTACCGACGATTTCCACAACTGCTGCAATCTTCAAAACTCTTTCCAGTTTGATGTTAGAGCTTGTGATCATCTGTCGGTAACCGGCATAATTTAGCACAGAGCCGATTGAAAAGTCGTTGATAGCAACATTAACTGATCCCATTGAACTTACTTTTACTCTGCTGCGACGAGCAATTGCGTCGGCGGGATTGAGTTCTGTTTCATTCGGTAGATGGTCCGCGATTAAGAGCTCTTGTCCAGGAGCCAGGTTGATTTTTTGACCATCCAAGGAAACCTCTATATCGCCAGGTCCACTTAGAGCTTTGACGCGACAGAGTCCGGCACTTTGCTCCAGCATCATCATGCCATTGCGCTTCACTGATACTCTGCCAAACTTGCAATCAATGTCACTATCTTCGCTAGGAGCTAGAAACAGTGAGCCGTTGGCCAACTTCACTCCACCATTTTTGTTTTGTTCGAATTGAGTGCCATTTTGTACAACCATTTGCATTGGCGACACCATGGATGGAGCGTGTCCGAGTCTGACATGGCGCCCAGCGCGTTGAGATATTTTAGTCGTTATTTCTTCAGATGCCGGTACGTATCTTGTATCTGCAATTTGTGGTCTTTTCTCGATTGCTCCGCTGAGCTTCTGTTCCTTCAGTAGAAATCAGCTCCTCTTCATCAATTCCGCTGTCGGAAACAATCAGTTCCTTCCCCGATTGTGCTGTGACGACATTGTTCTTGTAGCTGCTGCTGCGAATCTCAACAACATTCTCTCCACCAGAGATTGCCTTTACGTGGAGGTCTTTTCCTTGATCATCCACTACAACCACGCTACGCTCTTTAATTCTGAGTTCGCCGCAACGTGTTTTCACTGTTGCGGGAGCCTCTCCGCTACTGACGGTGAGTGCACCCTTATGGAGGATGATGATATCCTTGTCTGCACTCATGAGTGTTCCGGGTTTGCCTGTGATTACTTGCCCGCGAGCCCCTTGAAGGATCTGATTTGCGGAGCTGAAGAGAGTTAGTTGGGAGTGCATTTGAGCAGCATTTGAAAGAGCTGAATTCACTGCGACAAGGGTTTGAATGTCTTGACCGTCAACTGTGCCTGGAACAGAAACTGGCAACTGGTTTGCGCCACCGAAGCGACTTCCTGCAGTTGCTGCTGCTGAGGAGGCTGCATTGATTGTGTTTTGTCCGGGACCGGAAAAGCGCGGAGTGCTATCATCCATTGAACCCACTGCGCGCTCCGCTCTATTCATCAACCGATTGCCAACATTGAAAATTGTCCAGCGTCCTTGTGGGTCTGGAAGCATTCCTTCAAGGCTGAACTGATTGTTGGGTGAGAGAGGGTCTCTATAGTAGCCACCTGCTGTCGCACTCGTCTCGCTGGTAACTGCTCCTATTGTTGGGCTGCTGGGAGTCAGATGCGGCATTTCTCGAACGAATAGATTGTCATGTCCATGTGTGCCAGGCAAGGAGGGTAAAGAGGGGAGAGCCCCCAGAACAGATGTCGGAGCACCTGTTCCTGCTGGTAATGCTGGACTGGGGCAAGCTGCAGAATTTAGATTCTGTGGCGCTGGAAGTGGTACTACTGATGTAGTGTTGAAAAGTGCGGGGAGAACTGGAGTGCAGCTCTGGAGCGGCATGATTGTCGGCACTACGGTGCTCAACGGATTAATCGGAGTATTGACGATAGACGGAAGGCAAGGCACTGCACTCATCGTCATTGCAGGCATCACAGGGGCAACTGGCGTAACTGGTGCCACCGGTGCCGGCTGAGCGATCGGAGCTAAGGCTGAGACGGGTGAAAGCGTGGAAATTGGTTCAATGACTGTGGCTTTTGAAATTGGGCTGATATTCCCAAAATTCATGTTGAATGAAGCAAGGTCAGCTGCACCTGCTGGAGCTAGGGACGGGAGCGATATTAGCAAAAGAAGCGAGCATTGAATTCTGGCTTTGTTGATTTTGCTTGTGAACATTATTCTTCCCTCGACATAGTAGTTGCGGCGCTTGCCGCTCATGCAACTAATCTATCGAGGACAACTGAAGCGGCTGTTGAGGGTTTGTGAAGTCTTTATCGAGAGGCAAACGAATCCCACAGCCGCCCAAAGCTTTTGATTCTTCAAAATAAAACTCTCCGCCATGTGCTTCTATCAGTCCCTTGCACAGCGCAAGATCGGATTCTTTCATTTGAGTAAATGCTCTACGATCTGCCCTGTATGGAGCGCGGACGTGTCCGCCCATAGCCTTATTAGTCAAAGCTGTCGTAGACACTGAAGGACGATCGTTATCGTGTTCGCTCCTTCGTATGAAGGCAATGTCTACGTACTGCCGGTTCGATCGCATTTCGATTTGGATCGCTGATTTTTCAGGAGCGCTAGCGATGGAATGAATTAAAAGCTTGAATAGAACACGTTTGAGCCGTTCCTGGTCAGCGCCGACGTTAAACGAACTGGGTAAGCCACGCTGAACGACCTCCAGATGAATTCGTTTATGCTGTGCTAATTCTGTTCCTTCTTTCAGAGATTCTTGACACAAGTGGAATAGGGCAACATTCTCCTTTCGAAGTGTGAGATTGCCATTCTTCAATCTGTCTAGTTCTATAAGATCATCGAGAAGGCAAATCAGGTCAGAAGTACTTTTACCTATTTGCGAGATTGCTTGTGATAATTCTGAGCACGCTTCTGATTCTCCAAACTCTGAGCTAATACGCTGAATGTCCAACATCATTAAATTCAGTGGAACTTGCAAATCATGGCTTAGTCTTGTGAGGATTTCTTGCTTGTTCTTCTCAGCAATGGTCAAAGCATTTGCCATCGTTTGGAAGTGTAGATCGAGAATCTTCAACTCGTCTCTGTTTGAGTTCAAAGGAATAAGTGTCGCATCTTTAGACAGCCTGGCTGCGCGTGCGAACAAAACGGATAGTCCGCGATGTATGTCTTTCACCAGGACAGCAATTAGATAAAGCGAGATGATTATCCCGCTGGCGCCTGTTAGATTGAGCTGATAGATCGACCTACGAATGCTGGCAATTTCCTGGCGAGTTTGCTCCTGTCCCTGTTCATGCTTACCTCTGTAGCTGACATGTTCTTCGACTTTCTTATGAAGGCTATCCTGCAAAACATGTGAACCGGCAATGAATGACATGAAGCAAAATACAAGAATGCTAAACGAGGCAATGGATCTCGAAAAAATACTTGCTCGGCTCACTGATTCGTCCTCGTGCTAATGTGCGTTTGTGATCAAAATCGAGATGGGATTTCTGAGTTGGCCCAGGGGACCTGCTATTCCTGCTATTCCGTAAGCGGCAATTCGCCTGCGGTTATAGCAGAAGCTGCAACGGTCATCTCCGTTTCTTTGGTTCCAGGCAATCGGTTTCCGGATACCGCCGCCGTTAGTTTTACAGAGCAGGCAGAAGGTAATTCGCTTTCATCGAAGGCGAACTCGCGGAAAACATCTATGGATGTGAGATGAGCCAGTGCGTTATGACCGTTAACGGAAGCCGGAAGTGGGGAGAAATCGAAGGGCATCTGTCCGTCTGCACCAGGCAACGCGGCTCGTCCCCCCTTGAAGTGTGCGGATAGTGGTGTTAACAGACCGGATCCCCTGTCACTTTCAGCGAGCTTTTGCATGAACTCGGTCTCCGTGACGTTGCTGCTCACGTCCTTGATTTCACCAAACTTGCAGTTAAGTTCCGGTTGAGAAAGAGTCATAAACGGAAGATTACATTCCAATTGTCCTGCGCGTTCTTGAAACGCCTCTTTCATTGCCTGGGTTGATTCATTGATCATGACCTCTCTCAAATGGATTCTTTGACTCTCCACATCTGATGCAGCAAACTGTGCTTCATCCATCAGTTCGTTAGCCAAGTTTGAAAGCTGTGGATAGCGATTTGCTGTCATTGTGCATTTTTCGCGAGAATCGAATGCAAGCTGGCGGCAGCGCTTTACCAGCGTATTCATTTGTCCGGCGCGGTCCCCTATGTTGAGCTTCGCCGCTCCAAACAGCGTGACTGAGTCGGCCGTGGATTGAAGATAGTTGTTAACAAAGATAAGGCTGGCGTAGCTCATTGATAGAAGAGCAACAAGTATGAAGCTGCTGGCGCTGAGACTCATTAATACGAGTATGTTTCCACTTGCATTTCTATTCGAACGTTTCATCATGCACCTGTCAGTTATCGTGTGTAATAAAGAGTTGTAGATGTGCCATCTTCGGTTTGGAGAAAAACTGCGAGCTTTGCAGCATTTGATGACTTTGCGGTAGTGAAATTGTGGCTTTGCAATGCTGCAGAAATACCGGAGATGGAGCCGCTTGGAACGATTATTCTAGTTACTATGTTGCTGTTACCGTAAAGGTCTAGCAGTACTCGCAAAATTGCATCGGCGATTGCGGATTGTTCTGTGTATCCAATCGCTTCGTTTGCTGTCACGCGGAGAGCTACGTCGTCGTTCTCGGGGATTGAAAGTTTGCTGTATCGCTCCAGACCAAGTGGTTTTCCCTCTCTCATCCAGAAAGTTTCGTATCTAGTGGCTTTCGATTCATCACCACCGCCAGCTGTTGGAAAGAACCCGACTTTTACCTTGGTTAGATTGCGCAGCGTTGAACCATCGTAGGCAAATTTACCGTTCTCTTCCTCAGCTTCCAATGTAATGATCCATTTGCTGGTCGATTCAAGCCTTGTGATTGCACTTGCAGGCAGGACATGGAGCGAGATGATCGCCACCAGACTCAATGTGAATGCAATTCTTTCGATATTCATTTCAATGTCCCTTTTCTCAACTCGAGGATTGCTGAATGCGTTTCATGATTCAAATTTATCGATCTTCCTTGAAACGGCTGTTGAGGCTTTGTGAAGTCTTTGTCTAAGGAGTGATACGGGGAAGCCGGACGCGGATCGCTCCGCGCCCGGTTGGGGTTCAGCTAAAATTTATCGCGACTATTCGTTTACGTAATATTGTCTGGTCTCGGGATCGCAGCTCATGTTTTCCCAAACACGATCGCTCTTTAGAGCCACTTTCAGCGGGGTTGTAACACCTGGGATTGGAAGCAGGCATGAAGCGAAAACTGGCTTCATTTCCAAATTTGCTTTCAGTCTAAGAACATAGGAATGCGATGGGCTTCCTGCCGCTGGTAGGAGTCGTTGATCGATAACAGCTGGCTGTTCAATCTCGACTCCCTGGTCACTTGATCCAACAACTAAGATTGATAAATGCTTGTCTTTGGTTTTTAATCCGCATAAGGTGAGGAAGTCTACCCACTGTTCATCCTCTTCGAAGATCTTGCAAGCAAGACTCATCTTCTCACAACGAGATAAGCGTTGTGTTGTCTGGTCGATCAATCCCTGAGCGATGCAGAAGCGGACGGGGATAATCAAACTGCAGATAAGCGGTATAACTCCAGCCATGATGAAGATAGTAAAGGCTGGTGCAAATTCGGCAAGATTCCCATGAGAATTGCGGATAAGCCCTCTTCCGCGTGTTGTGTTGTTTCCTGGTGTCTTCATCGCTTAATCCTCTTTGCTGCAATTACTGCCTCAATCGTCGAGCTGATCCCTGATCTCGATGAATGAACCAACCTTATGAGCACAGTGTATTAGGTTGGCCTGAGCCAAACGTAGAGGACTCGTGAAGTTCTTGTTGAGTTAGTGGTAAAGCTATTTCAAGTCGGACCGATGCTATCTGGCTGCTGTTCACTCATGGAATTGGAAAAACGCTAACCTGGGCGAAACCTGCACGCTCTATAGGTTTGCGTTTCGCTGGGAAGGCATAAATGATGCCTGCGGAGCGTTGTAAGCCATAATCGTTGGGATTGGCGTCATATTCCGGGTAATTAATCGGATTGGCGGGTAATAAATTAGAGTCCGGATCGCATCTGCGGAGGCTACTTTGAGCTCAAAAAGGCTAATTTCGTTTTCAGGACCTGTGAAAGCCCGTCTTGGTCTCTTTTTGGCGGTTTCCTTCCTTTTATCAGGCGCTAATGTTTCTGTGGCCGCTCCAGCTAAAGCACCATCAGGGGCGAAGGTTATTCCCAGAGTGCAGACCTCAGCGCCAATCGGTGATAAATGGGCCGTTGTTATCGGCGTCGGTAAGTTTGCCGATCCCCAGGTGCCCCAGTTAAAATACGCCTCCAAGGATGCTAAGGATTTTTATGACTACTTGGTCGACCCCAATCAAGGAAAGTTCGCCAAAGATCACGTAAAGCTTTTGCTAAATGAAGACGCGACGAAGGTGAACATTATGGATATGCTGGGCGATTCCTTTCTCCCGCACGCCGCTAACCCTAACGATCTGGTGGTGATTTATTTATCAACCCATGGCTCTCCGGCTGGTGCTGACATCAGGGGCGTCAATTACGTTGTGTCTTACGATACGCAGTTGCGAAAACTTTTTGCTACCGGGCTGGAAATGCGACAGCTTCTTCGAATTATAAAAGAACGCGTACATACAAACCGAATTTTGCTTGTACTCGATACATGCTATAGCGGTGCCGGTGGTGAATCACACAAGGGTCTTTCACGTACCAACGTCGATTCGTCGGCTCTTGCTCAAGGCATCGGAAGTTTGGTTATCTCGTCAAGTTCGCCTAATCAGCGTTCATGGGAATCAGACGAATTGAAGAACAGCTATTTTACGCGTTACCTGATCGATTCGTTGAAACAAGCATCGCCGAACACAACAATCGATGTAGTGTTCAACGCGATGAAAAATCGTGTGCAGCAGAATGTACTTAAAGACAAAGGTGAAGTACAAACTCCGGTTCTTTCGGGAAGTTTCTTCGGTCCCCCGCTTGTACTTAGTACTTCTCCGTCGGAGTTGCGAACGGCTCCAGTTACTTTTGCCCTTAGTGGAGATGGCGGAAAAGCTGGCAAAGGATCTGCTGCCGATCTCAGCACTTATGGCGAGAAGATGCGTTCAGCTCGTGCATTGATTGATGCTAATAAGCTGTGGGATGCATCACATGAACTTGAGGCAGCAATCAAATCGAATCCAGAGTCGGTCGAAGCTCGTCTTGTTTCTTCCGATGTTTATGACGCACAGGGGCGCTTCAACGAAGCTTATGAGTCGGCCAAGAAAGCAGTCATGAATGACGAGGAATCGTCGCAAGCTCGCGAAAAATTGTCGCGCGCTTATATTAGACTGAACAATCCTGATGAGGCGATGCGGCAGGCGCAGAAAGCAGTGACCCTTGATCCGGAAAATTCAATGGGCTATTACTTGATGGCTTACATCAACGAAAAATGTTTAAACAGGCAAGACCAGGCTGAACAGCTCTATCGAAAAGCGCTCGAACTAAATAGTCTTAACGGCAAGGCTTACATGGGCATGGCTAGTTTGCTGAGCAAACAGGGAAAGGATGATGTTTGTGAAGCACTGGTTCGAAAAGCATTGGAAGCTGACGCAGATGACCCGGAAGCCCACCTCGCACTGGCGCGTCTTGTAGGAAAGAAAGGCGATTCGAAGAAAGCTGAGAGCGACTTGCGTCAGGCAATTAGTGCCGATCCCAGTAATCCTGTCTTGCATGCTGAGCTTGGAAATGCATTGAGCCTGCACGATGATAAAGCAACTGAAGCTGAGGCTGAGTATAAGAAAGCTCTGGAGTTGGGACCGAATGTTGGATTTTGCCACCTCGCTTTTGCGAAATTCCTATATGACAAACGTGACCGGGTTGAAGAAGCGGAGAAAGAGTTCAGGCAAGCTATCAAGCTGGACAGCTCGCTCGACGAGGCTCATGTGAGATTAGCGGATTTGCTTGTTCTTCGCAAGAAAGTATACGACCAGGCTGATGATCACTATAAGAAAGCGCTCGCGGCGAATCCGAAAAATGCGCTTGCTCTTCTTGGGCTGGCTCGTATTAAAGCGGAGCTGTATCAGGATTACACCGGTGCGGAAAGCGAGTTGAAAAAGGCGCTGGTCATCGATCCCAATTTAAAACTTGCCTATAACATGCTTGGTCTTTTGTACCAAAAGAATTTGAACAGGTATGTTGAGGCAAAGCAATCCTATGAGAAGGCTCTGCAGATCGATTCGAAGTATGCAGCTTCGCACTATAACCTTGCTATGTTGCTGCTCTCACGAAGTACAGACAAAGGCAATGAGAATGCTCCGCTTGCTGCGCTTGATCATTTGAAGAAGGCGGCAGACGCTGAGCCCAAGAATTCCTTATACCGAACAAAAATGGGATATGTGCAGCAACAATATTTCAAGAAATACAAAGAAGCTGATGCGGAGTATAGAAAAGCAATCGACTTGAACCTTGCAGATGCCGAAGCCCATTATCGGCTGGGCATGTTGTTGATCGAAAAGTTCGGTCAAAGACGAGGTGGCGAACAAGAATTACGAACAGCATTTGAACAAGACTCAAATGACGCCGATATTAAAGCAGCCTACGAACGCTTCGTTCACTGACATTTCAATTTGCTACTCGTTGTTTCAAATTGCCTTATACCGACTGCTGTTAAGCGAGCGGAAATCCTGTTCGACATTAGAATCTGCGCATTCACGCAACGACTTGGCGGATGTCCGAAAACATATTACGTTCTAACTCATTGAAAGCCTGACCTGTGCAACATAAGCTGAATTTGCGTTAGTTGCTCGGAAATAGATGCCATGAACGAAATGAACGAATCAAAACAAGCGGATAAGCTTCTGCTAGATGCGGAATCTCAAATTAACACAGAGTCGCAAGTGGAAAAATTTCATCTACAACAAAAACTGTCAGATGAATGGATGAGCCTCAGCTGCGACGAGCGCTATACTGTTGGAAAGGAGTTGGAGAGCAAAGCCGCGACCGCAAAAGAACATGATGTTAAAGCCCGTTTCGGCTTTAACGAACTCACCAATGAACTTTACGCACTCGAATTTCGAAAGTATATAAGCTGGGACCCAATCATCGGATCGTACCATGAGGAAGTGCGGATCAACGATCCAATGAAGGGCTGTGACAATAAGGACAGCAAACGCTGAATTATTACATAGTATCGATCAAGAAACAGTAAAGGGGCAGCGATGCCCCTTTTCGCTGCATATGCGCGGCAAAATTCTAAAACGCACTGCGTATTCACGCAAAAATTAAGCGGATGACTGAACCGGTAATTGCGGATGCCTCACTGACGCGGAAGAGCCGGCGCGTATATTTTATCCTTACCTTAGTTGTTCGGGAGTGAATGTAATGAATAAATCTGAAACCGCTGATAAAATTCTGCAAGACGTCACAACTCTAATGGATTCGCAATCCAACATTGAAAAATTTGAGTTGCGACAGAAGCTCGCTAATGAATGGATGTGGCTAACCTGCTCTGAGCGATTGCAAGTCGGTAAAGAGTTGGAAAACAAAACTCAGCATGTGAAAGAGAATGAAGTGAAGGCCACTTTTGGCTACGACGAAACAAGCAACAACCTTCATTCATTGGTATTCGACCGCTATCAGGGTCCGTATCAGGATACGTCTAAAGGTCTCATCCCGGAAAAGAGAAATCACATAGTTATCAACGATCCCTTCGAAGGATGCAATCTCAAACCAAATGAGAACACACAGACCGGAAGATATTCTGAGGGATTCATATTGTACGGTCGCTGAGACGACGCGTCGAACTTATGCTCTGTTTCTTTGAAATCAATCGAGAAGTTTGAGGTCTAATGGATGCCCTATACGTCTCTATTTCTTGCTCGGCGTGCGAGGTTGTGCTGGCGGAACTGTCAAAACGATCTCCGAACCGCTCCATTCTGCGTCTTTGATCATTGGAGTCTGTTCGTTATGGAAGTCGGCTTTTGATTCCTCTGCCACTTTTGCCTTTGTATAACTAAATGCGTCTGATAGCTTCTTGTATTTTCTAAGTCCATCAATAAAGTGCTTAGTGAAAATTCCGTTTTGATAGCGCATAGAATCATGTGCGGTTTGGAGGGAACCGGCTGATGCGATAATCATTTGCCCTGTTCCTTGAATCAGGTCGGAAATGTCAAACATTGGCGCAGCCAGTGCTTTTGCTCCAGGCTCTGCCGAACCAGAGTGGCATGTATCGAGTACTAGCACAAGACGATTGGCGTCCTCGTTCAATCTTTGCTTGATTGTTGCAACTAGATCTTGAATGTTTATTCCAGTTGAAAAAGCATGCTTTGGATCAGTATCGTAAGCAACAAGATAGTTGAGTTTCTTTGCGTCTTGCGATGACGATGTGCCATGTGTGGCGACATAAACAAGTGCGATATCGCCTGGCTTCACATTCTCGGGGAGCCAACCTTCGCCGAACGCAGACAAAATATTTTGTCTGGTCGCGTTTGAATTGATTAGGACTTTTACGTGGTCAGGAGCGAAGTGCCCTTCTTTGACCAAAAAGTTGGCGAAATCCTGAGCGTCTTTAGCTGGATACATCAAGTTCCACTTTGGATCTTTGAAATCGCTAATGCCTATTACCAGAGCCCATTTGTCTGTAACGATGGCATTATTGCTTGCGTTCGCTTTCGGAGATTTATGTTGATTTGGTCTGCTATTGGCCGATGCAATGTTTGTACTAGCGCTGCCTGTTTCGCGTGCATTAAAGTCGGGGACGCCCTCCGGTAACGCAGCTGTAGCACCACTGGCGGAGGCATGACTTAGAAGTAGCTCGACTGAGAGTGGTTTGTCTGGAGTCTCAGAAACGACTGTCAGTGCTGGTTCAGCTGCGAAAGCAGGCGGCTTGTCTGGTGAGGAAAACTGCGCAGTGGAAGCATCTGAACCTGCGCTTGCGAACTCCAAAAGATATTCGGCTGATATAGATTGGTTCTTCTGTTTTGGTGTGATCAATACTGAGCGGCTGTACTTATTTAACTCAGCTCCTTCTAACTTCTTTGTGGAGAGCACCAGTTTGACGATTTCGTTGCCTGGTGTGTTGTCGAACTCTAAAACACCCTTAGCAGGCACCACAATGTCTTGACCCGCCTTTACTTCGTTATTCTCCGCAGCACCGCCAGGAGGAAATAGAACTGCAGAATCGCCTTTGCTGCCTTGCTTCATAGCAATGTACAAATAGCCGTCGGCATTTGATTGTACGTGAAAGCGTAGTTGATCTCCGCTCCTGAATGGGAATCTGCTGTCTACAGAAGCTACTTTTCCGTCACGAATAAGTTCTATCGAGTAAGTCAGACCAATGTTTTTCTTCTCGGAAGGGAATTCAATCTGGCGATAAAAGAGGTTCTTTGCCCCGACTTTGGCGCTGTTTAGTCGCTGCTGCTCGCCCACCGCTGAGGAAGGTAATAAAGAAACTGAGATAGCGATGCCGCACGCTATTGCACCTGCAACCAGGCTACCCTTGTTAATCTTCGTCATATTGTCGTGACCTGCTTGTGTAGAGGCTGTTAAGCAATCATATCGTGATTCCGGTAGGTGAAATAGCATAGATATATGCCATTTCAGAAAAAGAGATCTTTTTGCATTCTACGATTTCTTTTCTATAAATAGGAGTGTTCACCTGGGGATCCTTTTTATCGGTCGACGATGCGAGAGGGGCGCCAAAACTGGGTAGATCTTTTAGGGCAGCTAGAGAAGGCGGTTCTAATGGCCAAAACTCCTACAGACTTAATGGAAAACCTGCTCCAAGAAGCAGATCAGGCCGGTATGGTCAAAGAACATACGTTAGAACAATCGCACTACGCGTCTCTTAATGTCGAAGAAGTGATGTTGAAAAAATTCGACGATTTAGTCGGTCAGATAAATAGCGAATGGGGCGCCCCTGAGCAAAATTTGCTCGTGCAAAGAGAGGATGGACGGAAGGCGCCTCTGCCGAAGTGGCTTCATGATGCGGCCAATGTCGCTGGCTCAACCAAGATGATGAAGGTGGCATTTTGGAAGCGTGGCGCGGGCTACAGCTACGTCATGATTCGCATTGACCTGGATTCTAAAGACAGACCCAACTATTACAACTTGGTTCTGGGTTCGAGAAGGCGACAGACAGAAGGAGCACGAGTCGAAAAGCTTCGACAAAAACGTCCGTGGTGGTCCTATTTAATCCCAGGCTACGGGCGTTAACTACTCCACGCCCTTCAATTTGCCATTGAACACGTTATAGTCAAAAGTGAATTTGATATCTATTCCCTCGTCCGGCGAACCAGCTGGTAAAGGAGGGAATGGAGATGAGTTCTTAACGGCGGTGCTTGCTGCTTGGTCCACAATCGGAACACCGGAAGAGGTGACAAGCTTGATTTTGCCAAGGCTGCCGTCTTTTAAGACTTTGAATTTGAGGGTGACAGTCTTAGACTCGTTACCACGTGGTGGGAACCAGTTCTTCTTAATTCGTTTTTGAACTTCGGCAAGGTAGGAACCAAAATCGACATCGGCTCCGTCGCCGCCGCCACCTTCAGACCCTGTACCTGTGGGCGAGCCACCCGTGGCGCTGCCTGTATCAGGGGACGGTGCGGCAGGTTCTGGTGCCGGTTCGTTGCTCTGAACGACCGGGTCAGCCACAGGCTTGTCGGTGGGAACGGCTACAGCTACTGGGGTAGGCTTCGGAGGTTCGCGGCGAGGTTCTGCCTTGGGCTTAACGACTTCTTTCTTCGGTTCGAGCTTTGGCGGTTCTTGCTTTGGCTTGGGAGGATCTGGGCGTTTTGGTTCCGGTGGAGGAGGCGGAACTTCCTGCACCAACTCAATGTCCGTCTGTTGCGGCATTGGTTTTGGCGGCGCAACGAAGAAGATCACAGCCATTACTAATGCGCAGATGACAGAGAAATGGAAAAGGTAAGAGCCGCTGGTGGCTTCGGGCAATCCCAGGAAAAACTTGTGGAAGAACCTACCCTTGCGAGTTTGCAATGCGTGGTCGTAGGCATCCCGTGCAACATACGAAGTGAAGCTGAGGATCAAGGCTAAATAGACCAGGGTCACTGAACGTCCGGTGTGAACAATTTCCAGTGCTTGGTTTACGTTGATTTTCGGTTCGACGTGAAGGCTTGTGCCCAACCAAACCAGCATTTCGAGGACCGGTTGCGTGGCGAACAAGAGGCAAAGCAGTGCCACGTTGGCTAAGCTGACACCAAGGAAAAGCAATCCCTTGCCAGTTTCTCCGTTATAAATCTGTCCCAGCCCCGGCAAAATAGACAGAGCCAGAGCAATCCTGGGATAACGCCACGGACCGACCACCACGTTTTCGGGGTGATCCTGGGGCGCAGATCTTTGTATCTGCCTCTCCTCGAGACTCTGGAAAGTCTTCATGAAATTGTTGTCAGTCCCTTTCATTGCGTGGCGACAAGATACATATTGTCCGATATTTTGGCTGGGATGTCATGCATTCCTTACGGATACTTAAGTCTGAAACGACGCTTTGGTTGTCAAACTGTTCCATATACGCACAATATCCGACCAAAATAAGATTTGTCAAAGAAACGCTCGCGATGCGACTCTTCAAAAAATCAAACTCCATGGATGCCAAGTATTTAAAGCGAACATAGTAACTTCTTACACGGTCTACATAATACCATCTTCGGTATCACCTGAAGTATTTTCCGTGCTTTTGACTGACGAGTTCGTATGTCACGCAATTCTTCAGAAGCATATCTCTGACTTCTCTGTCGCTATCGCATGATGGCTTTCTAAGCTGTTCAAGATGTTGGGCTTGACTGAGCATGGAAAATATGGAGAAATCGTTCTCAACGAGCAGGGTCCCATCTTGTAGACAGAAAGAATGAAATTGTCGTCTCAAAATGCCGTCCATATTGTTCATTTTTGCATTGTTGGAGTGCTCTTTCTTTAGAAGGGATAATTCTCTGCCCAGCTCCAACTTTTCATCAAACTGATTTGATTTTACTTCTATTTTTCCGAGTCCTGCGCAGACACCAACTCTTTCAAATTCATTGGTCGATTCGACGTTAATGATAGAGGGGCTAGCTATGCCGATTTGCATGGAATCAGTTCTTATGTTTGCTGTGCTTGCCTGCACCAGGAACCAGCCTCGTCCCAATTGAATGCTATTCTTTGCGACCTTGAATTTGCTCCCCATGGCCGCAATCAAATGGACTGGTTCTGTTGAATGGCTGTGCTTTCTATTGAGCATTTCCCGTTCTGAAAGTGTTGCATCTTTAACGATACCTGAAGCATCTATAGAAATAATCTTCTCGCGACTGATTTCGAGTTCTATTGATTTGCCACCGCTCACGGTGAATTCTTGTTTATGACCATTTCCTCGAACGAAAACTGTACCTTTGCAGATAGCAATAGGTCCCTCGTCGAAAGAAACTATCGTTTCTGGAACTGCCGCAATTTCAGTTATACACTCCTTTTCACGAATCTGATAGCGATCTTTGCCACCCATGAAAACAAGAAAGTTAGCGTGATATGGTTCGACTCGATTGCTTGAATTTGTGGTGCATTTTGCTTGTGCGCTTAGTTCAGTACATGGATTTGCAGAGGCAGCTGCATGTACGGTTAACAATGGACCTAGCATGTTCAAAAAGGAAAGCGCTAATCCTGCGATGAGATACTGTTTCTTCATGGACGAACCCCGAGGAGGCTGAAATCTTGGTGATCGGTACGAGCCGTTACATGAAAGTCTTGGTGGTCAGTTCTTTCGGCGTTGAGAACTCGATTGCCATTGGTGTAGCGTGCCAATACGTGAAAATCTTGGTAGTTGCATTTCTCAGTACTGCGGTGAAAGTCCTGATGATCGGTGCGTGCCGTTACGTGAAAGTCTTGATGATCAGTTCGTGCCAGTACATGAAAGTCCTGATGATCACAACGAGCAAGATCCTGCAAGAGTGGAGCATTTCCTAATAGAGATGAAACGAGAAAATCGGTAAAAACGCCATTGGGTTGAACTTGATCATGCTGAATTCTGAGGAGACCAAGTGCAGGATCTAAGGGGCTTCCAATTCGCCCCACGGTCTCATTGTCCGAAAGGTCAGTTGATTCGTCCAAATATGATTGCCAAAATGTGTTTTTCTCGAACGTTTCGCCATCGCTTGCGTGGTCTAAACCTCTATTATTAGTGGGTCTTGAGATGTCTGCAAATCGAATACCAGCATGTCTTCCGCCGCTTGTTAGGTTCGATGAGGAAACGCTTTGAAAATTGTTGCTCGGTAACTGTACCGGAGCCATCAGTAAACTAGCATCAGTTCTTTGTTGAACCGCGCCTGCCATGCCTAGTGTTTGTGCAACTCCTTGGCTGGATCCGTTCAGCACTCCGCCATTCATGAGAGTAGCTCCTTGACCGATCCAGTCGCCTCCCATAGATGCTGGACTCGTGTTTCCGCGGAGGTTGAAGCCTCCGTTTCCGAATCCACCGGAAAAACCTAGTCCGTTGTCGTGACCCAAACCATTAGCACCAGCGAACCCGTTACTTGTGCCAGGACCAATGCCAGGACCTAATCCGTTTGCAGATCCACCGATCAGCCCGACACCGCCGCCCGACAAGGGATCGGCCTGCCCTGAGTTCATTGACAGTAAGAGGAATGTACAAAGTAGTAAGAAAAATAAACTGCGTGTATTCATTGGGCCCTCCAGAAGAGCGCATAAGATGAAGCGTTCAAAAGGAACGCTTTCACCAGGAGGTAATACCTTGTGAATATCAATACTCAGCTAGATTGAAAAAGTTTCGTATTCAGCAGATTAATTTACTGAACTGGGGGAAACCCAAGAATTTCTCGTATTTTTGCAGTCGGTCCGATTTTTGGCCGGTAAAATGCTGCTGACCAATTTTTGTTGAATGTTAGGGCAGAGGCTGATATCTGGCTGCTTGCTGCCATGTGAGCGATTACTTCTGCAATTTTTCGGCACTCAGAGACTGCCGATGGAGGCTCAGTTGATCCGACAACGTCTGGAATTTGTTTCATCTCATAGCCGCCCTGCGGAAGCTCGTCACCAACGTATTTGGAATACTCTGCCTGAGCGCTGATAAAGCGCGCTCTGAGTTCTGGCAAGTGCGACACAGCACACAAATGATCCAGAGTCTGTTGTAAGCGGGACGGAGCCCACACAACTACTGGTGTTTTTGCGAAGCCAGCTTCCAGAATCTTGTGGATGGCCTCAAAAGATGGGGAGCTAAAGGCTCTTGCTTGATCACATCCATGAGCCTTAAGCAGATCATTGCTGACGGCTTTGTCGGGGCGCACTAAAACATCCAGCAGGACATTATTCTCTGGGCCGATAACGGCAATCGAGACCAGCTCATTGCACTCATCTACCGAAGTCCGATTTGATCTGCTGACTTTGACCGCCAGAATTACCCATTCGGGAAATTGCAAAAGATCCCGAGCCCATAGGATCGCTTTATTGCGATCAATTGGATTTGGGTGACCAGTCTCATTTTGAGTCTCGTTTTTCATAACAAATTCCGATGTGCCAACAGATTCTTGTATTTTAAGGCAGCATCTCTTGACTGGAATTAAGGGAATCACATCCAAATTGGGTAGGATCCTTGCAGGGCTTCGATTTTGAATCACATTGTCCAGGTAGAAAAAGATTTAATCGCCTATTCATGACTGGAACATAGCTAGTGGATAGTTCTGAGAAAACACAACAAGTAATTCTGAGCTGTGTTCGCTGTGGGCAACCTGATAGTCCGCAACATCCTTGCGGATGTGCTCTGCAAGGGCCGAATGAAATTGCACAGACTCAAAATTCTAAATCCCAAAGTCCTGCCGATCGCTGGATCGGCGCTCAAATTCAGCAGTACCAGATTGACTCGCTAATTGCTTCAGGGGGCATGGGTGCGGTTTATAGCGCTCGCCACATGTTGTTGGGCACAAAGCGTGCGATTAAGCTAATGCGTGATGATATGAATACTGATCCTAAGGCTGTTCAGCGATTTGAGCAGGAAGCGCGGGCAATCAACGAACTCTCACATGCAGGCATTGTTGCATTTCACGATTATGGTTTCGCTGATGGCAAGGCTTATGTAGTAATGGATCTGCTCGAAGGGTGGACGATTTCTGAAATGATTGAGAAGAAAGGTCCGATGGAGCCGGCCACTTGTTCGGAGATTTTTATTCAAGTATGTGACGCCCTTTCACATGCACACGAAAGAGGGATTCTTCATCGAGATCTTAAACCGTCAAACATAATGCTTCTCTCCGAGGAAGGTGATCAGATCAAAGCAAAGGTCCTTGATTTCGGCATTGCGAAAATCGAAAGCAAAGATGGGCAGAGATTAACTACTACGGGCGAAGTATTTGGTAGTCCCGCATACATGGCTCCAGAGCAAGGACTTGGCGGCTCAGTTGATGCGCGTTCCGATATCTATTCACTTGGCTGTGTGATGTTTGAAGCGCTAACTGCTGAACCGCCATTTGAAGGAAATAATGCCATTGAAACGATCATGTTCCATGTGAATAAAGAAGCTCCTCGCTTGTTGACCAAAGTAAAGACTGATAGCGATTTGCAAAAGGCATTTGATAAGATCGTTGCGCGCTGTTTGGAGAAAGATCCTGCAAATCGCTATCAGAAAATGTCTGACTTGCGCGATGATCTGATCAAAGCGAAGGAAGGCGACAAGCTGATTGCCTTGCAAATGCAGACATTGCAGCGCAAGCGTCTGCCGATTCTGATGAGAGTCTATAACTTGATTCTATTGGTCGCCTTCATTCTGCTAATTCCAATCGCGTTTTATTTTGCTTACTTTGATGCGAATAACTGGAGACACGAGCTGCAGGACGCTCTTTCTACTCCCGATGAAGCTGATCAACTCTTGCCAGGAATCGTCAAAGATATCCCTCAGGGCGATTCGCGAAATTTGTACGTTTCATACGTCATGTGGAATCACGCTCAGCTAGTTCGCAGCCGCGCATCTGGAAGAAAGTCAGAATTAGAACGGGCAAGGAAAATCTACCACGAGGGGCGCGCATATGCTGTAAAGGCTCAGCAGCTCAATCATGTTGGGCTTCTTTCTGAAGTGATGATCAGCGAGTGTGACGATGGAATCGCTAAAACTTATGAGAATGCTCCTGCAAAAATTCCCTATTTACGTGAATTGCTCGACAATTGTTTGAAGATGAAAAACCATATTATTGAAGTAAACGGCGCTTCACCGACAACAATGCGGTCTAAAGCTACGACACTCGAACTTCTGGCAGAGACATATTTCGCAGATATTTCTCAAAAGAAAGAGGAGCTGATGACAGGCTGCGACCATCTAAAGGAATTGGTACGCATAAGGAGCCGTTACTCACCTGAAACTTGGTTCCTCAAAAGGGCTCGTTTCGAATATGGTGTTATGTTGGCTCTTTTAGGTGAGAAGAGTGCTGCCATCAAACAAATGGAATTAGCCTCCAAAATCGCACCGGCTGACTCTTCAAAAGCACCTCTAAGCAAGCGAATTGATCACACAATCAATATTCTTCGAACACGGGATGATTTTGATAAGAAGGAACTGCTTGCACAAGTTGGCGCCTTCATGCTAGAGAAAGGCTCGGAGGACGCCCAAGGTCCTGAGATATAATCCGAATCAGTAATCGACTATCGACCCATTTCGTTCAATAATCAAATCTGCAATTTCATCATCTCCGGCTAGCAGGACGCCAGGCATGAGTTGTTGCTCTGTTTCCATACCTCTTTTAGCCCAGCGTTCATTTGCAATCACGGTGGCACCACCTTTGATTAATTGATGAAGCATGGCTTGCATCGAGCTCAATTTTTTTGTTAATGCCTGATCCATATTAAAGCGGGCCGTGACAAGGTCCGGCTTTTGCACCAGACAAACTGATTCGAGATCCAGAAATATTGTAATTGGAACATCTTTCCGCTGGATGTTGCGGGCAAGATTCAAACCTTCCCAAATCATGTCCATTTCGAGCGTGCCTCTGAATCGCTTGAACCGGAATGTAACGATGCGTTTTAGCTTTTCCAGTTGGGCGCCTATGCTCGCAGGCATTGGAACGCCACCCATGGCAGCGGCTCCTGGTATCGGCGGCGGTGGCGGTACGGCGACTCCTGTGGTTGGCTTTGGGCCGGAGCCAGCGATCCCGGGCATGTCGCCGAATCTTGCGATCGTAGCGCCCGCTTTTTCTGCTTCCTTTGCCAATGGTGCTTCACTGCTTTCCGGTACCGGATCCGGAATTATTCCACGCTGGCCGATGGCAGCATATGTCCATAGATCTGCACCGAGTTCAGAAGCATTTTGATAGCGCGCATTTGGATCCTTTTCCAAACAGCGCAAGATGATTGTTTCTAGTTCAACCGGAACGTTTGCATCTGGGCAGCTAGCCATAAAATGCGGCGGTGGTTCGCTCAGCTGCATGAGAAGAACTTTGATTGCGCTTTCATGAACAAAAGGCGGTTGGCCGGCCAATGCCTCATACATAACGCAACCTAGGGAGTAAATGTCGGAGCGAGGATCGGCTTCTGCGCCTGCGCATTGTTCAGGCGCAATATAGGCTGGGCTTCCAAGCACGTTTCCTGTGGGCGTCAAATCTTCATGGTTCGATTCCATGTGTCGTTTTGCAATACCGAAGTCGAGCACTTTAGCAAAATCCATTCCAGAATCGGATTTGATGATCATGACGTTGCTTGGTTTTACGTCGCGGTGAACGACTCCTTTTAAGTGAGCATGTTGCAAACCATCACATATCTGAGTGAAGATATTTATGAATTGGCGACTCTCGAGGCGTCCTTTCTTTTCGATTACCGTAGAAAGAGATTGACCTTCAAGGTATTCCATAATCATGTATGGCTGACCATGTTTCGAAAATCCGAACTCCGTCACATTGATCAAATTGCGATGCTTGAGGTCCTTGCAAGCAGCAGCTTCTTGCTCGAAACGCTTCTTGCTCTCGGTATCGTTTAGTAAGTGAGTATGCAGGACCTTAAGCGCAACTATTTGACCGTTGTCCTTGCGTTTTGCCTTGAAGATCATGCCCATTCCGCCATGACCAAGGCGGGAAAGAATTTCGTATTTGTCTGCAAACTCTTCATGAGGAAGTGGAGCACCATCGTTGTCGGTAGCGACATCCTCTTCTTGTTTAGGACGTAGAGACTCCGGAATGACCGCTTTTGGGACGTCAGTCATTGGTTCTGCTGCTGCGATGAGACTGTGAATTAGTCCGGTGTCAGGCGTTGTATAAATCCAGCTGACGGCGGCGTCTTCTTCAACACCGACGTGCAATATCCAGGTTGGGTCGGTTGCTCCAACGGCGACCGTCACTGTAAGAAGAAATGGTTCTTGTTTCTCACCGTGCTTCCAGCTTAGAACTACTGGTCGACCCACTTCTTTCTGCGCTTTGAGCATGCTGTAACGCAAATCCTCCGGAGTTGGAGGATTTGCCATAGGCGCAACGGCGAACTGAGGCTTTTCAGCATCCATTGCAGTCTTCTTTCTAAATGAGTCCTGTAGAGGCATTCAAGCGCCTAATTTGACCACGAACCAAACCACGAACCACCTTAATAGCCATCATTCCCCCGTATGAGAAATTTCTCACACTCTGGCATGTTAATTGGCATCATTTTAGCGATTATGCCCTGGTTCAGTGCATCATCACTGATCGTAGAAGCCGCTGACCATTAAGGTCTGCATTCAAGTGGCTGCAAATAGCTTCCTTACGTTAAAACGCGCCCTATTTGGCTCGCTAGATAGTACGATATTAGGACGAGGATTTGAGCGTTGAGCCCGGCAACCGACAGAAATTTTCAACAACAAGCGCAGGAAGCTTTAGAGGAACTCGATTCCTCAAAAGCAGATGAGCTCTTCGTCAATTTAATCGTTTCCCTTGAAGACGCTTTCAATAAGAACCAGAAAGACGTTGCCGCCGAGCTTCAACAGATTGCAAAAAGCATAGAGTCTGGCGGGAAAATTGACGATTCATTGAGATTCAAGCAACGTACATGTGAAATCATGCTTCGCCGCAGCATGGCGGAAAGACGGAAAAATCAGCCACCGCCTGCCCCTCCCAAAGAAGCAAAGGTGGTGACACAGATGGCATTTGTTTCTTTCTCGCCGGATCCTCCTAGTTATGCGGCTTTCTTCAATAAACTTGAAGTCAGCTCTGAGTTGCGCGTCCTACCGGATGGCTCTCGCTGGCTTCGCAGCAGCCAGTCGCAACTGATGCTTATCAGCAAGCAACATAGGCTGAGCGGTTCTTATCCGATGTTCATTTCGCAGTCACGTGAAGATGCCTCGCGCTATTTTCAAGAGCAAGGCTATTATCTGGACGGAGACGAACTAGACATCTGCGGCAAGAAGGTTCTGGTCTTTAAGGATAAGGCGGGACAGCGTTTCCTGGTAGCCGGTGCCGAAATCGTTCAGAACATGTGACGATAGCTGTCTTTGTTCTATTGGCTTGATAGAATAGCAGGCGCAACAGTGCGCCCCTACCTGAGCAAAGCGAGGCTATTGCCATGGGCTTCTTTGACAAAATCAAAAAAGATGTCACCGATACACTCGATTGGAAGAAAGTGAAAATCGTTGCCGGCCACGGTGTCTATCACGGGGAATGGGACTTCAATGGCGGCATGATGACACCCGATCCTGCATCTGGGGAAGTTGACTGCATTGCCTTGATGGGACAAATTGAGTCCCTTACAGTGCAAACCGAGGAGTCGGTAAAAGATCTGGCGAAGACTCTCGGACTAACAGTCGCTGGAGGAGTGTTGCTTGGTCCGCTTGGGGCAATTGCGGGCTATTTTGCTGGTGGCAATCGGAAACAAGTTTGCGTGATGGTCAAAATGAAGGACAAAAAGCAATTTCTAGCTGTTATGGATCAGCGCATTTATCAACAAATGATGGCTTTAAGCATGATGTAGTATGCCTATTTCGCTTGTTCGCGTAATTCTTTCAACTATTGGGCTTGGCTTGATAAGCCTTGCGAGCCAGGCTTATGGTGCGGAATTTGATGTCTCTACTCAAATGGCAGCAGCTCAGCATCCGCCTCAAAAGCCAAATGAAGCTCCAGATCACAAGATAACAAAGGTACTTCCGGAATTGCCTTTGCCTTCCAAGTTGATAAAGCTTCCGCTGGTGAGGCAGGCTACTGATTACACCTGCGGAATTGGTGCTTTATCGAGTGTGCTTGCATATTATGGAATAGAAACGCGCGAAGATGAGCTGGCAAAGCAGCTCAAGTCTGATCCAAAGAAAGGAACGGCATATCAGCGCATCGCAAAGTATGCGCAAGAACAGGGCTGCGAGGTCCGCATCGTCAAGAATATGAGTTTGTCTGACCTGAAAAGCTTCTTGGATAAGCAGCTCCCGGTAATCTGTCTCTTGCAAGCTTGGGGTGAAGATCCGCAAGAATATGAAAAAGGCTGGAAGAACGGCCATTATGTTGTTGCGGCCGGATACGACGATAAGAACATGTATTTTATGGATCCCTCTACGCTGGGGAACTTTGCCTATGTCCCGATTGAATCGTTCGTGAAACGATGGCACGACACCGACGGAAAGGAAAGACTATTTAACTTCGGAATGGTAATTTCTCGCGATCATGTCGTTTTTTCACCGGATGTTTGCAAGCCTATGGAGTAGAATGGGTGCCCATTACATCCGCGGAGGAGTTGAGTGGTAAGAGCCCAATAACTCCGGAGTCTCTTAAAGGTAAAATCCTATGCTCGACACGCAAGAACGCCAACAGCCGTCACCGGAAGAATCGTCGGCCGTTGATAATGCTGAAGGTCTGGAAGAAGGCTCGATGGCTGAGCCCGAGAAGGAACGAAAGCTGCCTTTGTGGGCTATTTTGTTAGCGGTTGGAGCGTTCCTGCTCTTCAACGCATTCTTCTTGTCCTTCGCATTGTCCGTACAATCCGGCGCGCCGCAGTAATTTGAGACGATCTTCTGTTCTATTTCGTCCGATCGAGAATAGCCGACTTCAATCGCTTGGTATGGAGATTTCCTGTTGTCTGTCAATGGGTTCAAGAAATTTTCGTTTTTGTTAAAAAAAAAAAAATGGCAGGCCAAATAGCCCAGCTGCAGCTGGGCTATTTGGCCTGCCGTCGAAAATTTTTAGATCGGCTTCATTGCCTCATTTCTAAAGCACGAATCGTATTCTCGACCATTAACAACAATGGACCAAGCCATTGTTATCAACTTTCGGATCACTGCGGTTTGTATCACCCAGTCGTGTTTGTTCTTGTTCAATAGAACAGTAGCAAACTCGCTTAGAGGGACGTTTGAGCGCCGAGCTGCGCGTGCCGGCATGAACAACGCTCCTCGGATCCATGCACTTCCTCGTTTGGAAATCGGCTCAGGACCCTGGATTGAAGTTCCTGATTGATGCCTCCTTCTGGTAAGACCTAAGAAACAGGCTAGTTTCCGGCTGCTCTTAAATTTCCGAAAGACGATCAATGTTAGCAGCAGAACAGCAGTCTTCTCTCCCACGCCAGGAATGGTGAGCAGTAGACTGAAATCATGCGAAAGAATTGCGTGTTGTTTGATTAGCTGGTGAGCTCTTTCCACTGCTAGTTTGAGTTCATTCTCGCAACGTTCGAGCTCTGCTCGCAGCCTTTCTAACACGTATTCAGATTTCAATCCGCAGGAGATCTGACATTGAAGCACAACTGTTCTTTTGGTCAGTGAGCGTATCAATACTTGCATATCTCGTAGCTCGCATTCCAAGTCTGTTCTCGGGCACCACTCCTGTAGATCCTGAGAGCGTTCCTTGGAATATACTGCCAACGCATAGCTGTCTTTAAAGTCGGATTTGCCTCGCATATCTAGCGATTCTGCAAATCTTCTCAATTTTAGAGGCTGCACCAAGCAGACCCTGTGCTTTCGTCTGTAGAAGAACTCAGCTATTAAATCGCTGTATCTTCCTGTTGGCTCCATAACTAAATCAAGTTTGTCGATGCCAAAACTTGACAGCCACAAAATGCATTCTCTTAGCCCTTCTCTGCTGTTCGCGAAACGCCTTCGATGGGGTTTCCCGTCCACCAGAATACAGATGTCGAACCATTTTTGAGCCGCATCTATTCCTGAATGTGTTTTCAAATCTAACCTCGTTTCTGTTTGCTTTACCACGCAAATCAAGAATTCAACTGAGCTCGCCAGGCTCTTACACGGTTTCGCTAGGGTCACTAGCGCACAAGATTTCCCTCGGGTTACACTATGGTTGAAGCTGAGAGGGGAGTCCTAATCTCCAAAGCGACTTCTCTATTGGGCGCGGACACGGTTTACTCCCCTCTCACTCTTGATTTAACAGTTCCAATTTACAGGACCTGTCAAGTCCAATGTAAGAGCGCGGACGTCTGCTGGCGATCTCATTTTTGCAGTTGCGTATGCAGATACTGCTGGCACGTTCATTCGGCTCGGAAACGTATGGAGCGCGGGCATCTTGAGTCTGTCCAAGAACTAGCCTGTCAAGGATCGCAAGATTGTAGATTTCTTGTTAAA
>JAIEQI010000162.1 GCA_019747875.1 Candidatus Obscuribacterales bacterium | reverse complement strand
TTGGCGCAAGTTCTAAGAAGGTCTTCTTGTCTGCGCTTTGTCCAATCTTCACGACAGCTTTGTCAGCTCCAAAAAGAGCAGCGACGTTTTGCACTTCTTTTTCTGAATATGGAAGTGCACCAAGAAATTCAATCTTCTTGGTGATTGGATTGCCGAACGCCAACAACTTATCCGGTTCGTTCTCGTATTTTTCTTCCAGCTTCTGCGTAGCACGCATAACGCCAATTGCCGGCATATAAGCCAAGGTATGTTTTTCAACGAAATACTTATTGTCTTCAGACATCAATGCCGCAAATGGAATCATGAACATAGCTCCGTGCGGCACAATTGTAACTACGTCATGCTCATTCTTCGGCAAGTGGGATTCCACTGGCTTCATCAAGAGGTCATACAACTCTCTCAATGCTTGTTGACGTCGTTGCGCCTGTCCTGCAACTTCCGACTGTGCTTTAGCATGTGACGTGATTGCCTGGTAGGCTAATGCTACTCGTTCTTCAAGCTGTTCTTTAGTGATCTGCAGTGG
Organism: Candidatus Obscuribacterales bacterium; assembly: GCA_019747875.1. Lineage (GTDB taxonomy): Bacteria > Cyanobacteriota > Vampirovibrionia > Obscuribacterales > Obscuribacteraceae > JAIEPM01. The sequence goes on along the minus strand of JAIEQI010000162.1, from coordinate 28,741 downwards.
TGGCAGCATGTGCACCGTGCTGTCGGGATCCACGACCCAAACGGCAATTCTATCGCCCAGCAAGAAATATTCAACTACCGTATTCTTACTGTTTTTTACCAGCGTTTTGATTTCTTCGATATCTGGTGCGGCAGCATTTGCGGTGCTTACAGCAAATGCGTTTTGTACTTGAGTCGTTTTCGGTAATACTGAAACTCCGCGCGTGCCCGGTTCGGCCATCGCAACCAGGTTCTGAGCTATGTTTCGCTTAATTACCGGCGCTGTTGCAATTGGTGTTGCTCCAGTTCCGCTTTGTGCTGGTGTAGCTCCTGGTGTATTACTTGCTAGTGGTGTCGATAATGTTGTGATACCGGATCTCTTACCAGAAAGCATGTCCAAGAACGCTCGAGCCCTACCCTTCTCAGCAACTGCCAATGCTTCATAAGGTTTATTCATCCTAATGTAGAGATCAACGAGCTCTTGAAATGAATTTGCACGGTCATTCAAGTTATTCGTCTTGAATGAATCGTGTGTGATTTTACCGCGCTCTTTTTCTACTTGTTCAACCGCTTCATTCAAGTGTGCCAGCGCAAGGTCATTCAAACCAAGCCTTTTATAACACTTCCCCATTCCCAGGTGTGCTTCCCATAACGCTTCTGTGGATTGCGACTCGGTCGCGACTTTCATTGACTGTTCATAATTTTGAAGTGCTTGTTGGGGACGACCTGCGAAGAACTCGCAGAGTCCCAAACTGCGCAAGGTTTTGCCTTCAGAAACACGATCATCCATTTGTTTGAAGACTTCCAGCGCTTTCTGGTATGACTGAATAGCTTCTGGTATCTTGCCCTTCATCAGCATGTACTGGCCATAGTTAAAATCCATTCTGGCCAGATCGCCTTTGCTGTCAATGAATGAGTAGATGTCTTTGGCCGCTTTGTTGTAGAGTTCGAAGTCATCCCAGTTTTTGTTATCCAAAGCAAGTACGGCCAAACTTGTTAATGCCAGAGCTTTACTTTGTTTGTCGCCGATTGCATCAAACAGCTGCATCGCTTCTTCGTAGTATTTTTGAGCTTGGGCTTGCTCACCAAGTGTTTTGTAGCAGCGCCCGATCCCTATGAAAAAACTTCCCTTTAATTTTGCATCGACTCCGCCTTGATTGATTATCCTTTCACCTTCAAGAAACCGAAATAAGCCGGCTTCCGGCTCGCCACCCAGGAGGTGGTCGTATCCCAATTGCAAGATCGAAATTAGTTGTTTTGGCTTATTCTTTGTCGCCTCTGAAAGATTGTATGCTTTTTTGTGAATGTCTATTGCTTTGTCTGTTTTGCCGAGATCGGCTTCGGCACTACCTAGACCAAGCATTGCATCAAGCCTCAGACTGGTCACCGCGGGAGAATCCGGTTCCTCTTTGAGAGTTTCGAGCGCCCTATTGAAGTAATTGCGCGATTCTGCGATTCGTCCCAGGTCAAATAATGTTTCGCCAAACTCCCAGCAGGCTCTTGCTTCCGACTCCGAGTCAAGATCTCCCTTGAAAATTTCAATTGCTTTTTTGTAGGAAGCAACGGAGTCGTCGAGCTTACCTAAATCATGTTGTGTAGTAGCAAGACTGAGTAAGGCCTGTCCCAAAGATCGATCAGGTTCTGCAGTGTCAGCTAAAGTTACAGCCTGTCGCAATATTTCAACAGCTTTATCCGGATGTTTAAGTGTTCTCTCTAACGCAGCTTCATTTATTAGCGCATTTATTTGCAAGAAAGGATCCTTCTCTTCAGCGGCTAAATCAAAGGCCCTGTGAAACATTTCTTTGGCTTCGTCAAACTTGTTCAACTTGAGGTACATAAAGCCTAGGCCGTTTACAGAACTTGCTATGAATTCGTTCAACTCCTTCTGCACTTCCTTGTGCTTGTTACTTTCGGCAATCTGTAAGGCAATCTTGTATTCAGCAATTGCTTCCTCGTACTTCTTCATTTGTGAGAGCAACGTTCCGAGCGCAATGTGGATCGTGCAGAGTTGTTTTGGACGATTTACTTTCTCCTCATAAGTAAGCGCCATCTTCATGTAGTGCATTGCACGCGTGGGATCGTGTGCTTCGTGGCAAAACTTCCCGAGGTCGTAGAGAGCATCGGCCGCTTCTGGATCCTTCGCTTTTTTCAACCTCGCCTCGGTCATCACTTCATCTTTTTGGATCTCAGTATTTGTAGTTGGCGGAAGCCCTGCGCTGATACCCGTTGCTTGAGAAAGAACGGGCACATGAACTGACGACAATGCGATCAGCGAGAGAACTATGGAAACAGTCGCGTAAGAAACGGTCAGCTGCTTTTTCTTAGTCATGTATTTCAGATTTGACATTCAACGACGCTTTTGGCTGGGATTGGTATCCATTGGCTCCATTCATATAGTTTAGAACAGCAGCCATCTTAGACATATCAGCCAATATACGATGTTCACGTTTATCTGATTGTGTTTGGTTAAGACTTGCAATGAGATCGCTGTTTTTCAGGACGCTTTCGACTGAAATCTCGCTTATCGCAGCAAAGCCATTGTCAAGTGTTTTGAATGCGCGCCTTGAGTAGCCGTCGCAAGGGTGAAGCTCGGCGCGATGTAGTTTATGGTCGCCTAACAAGATTTCGTATCCCGGAGCTATTGAGAAGATCCTTTCGCTAGCGCCAGGCAAAACGTTGTTGGAGATCTTGATTCTTACCGATTGATGCAACCCGCTCAAATTGATGACGCGCATGTGGCCGTCTTCATACCTGACTTCGACGTCCGAATCTGCAGCAAAGCTCGCTTGGGCAAGAGGAGTTGTTACCAGTGCTACTTTCGAGGGGCGTCTGACAGAAACCAAAATGCTCCCCTTCTTTAAGTTGACGGCACAGGTGCCATCCTTGTCATATTGTGCGCCCTCGGCGGCGCGAACCAAGATGCCGTCAGGATTGTCTTGCACGTTCGGGATAGTAAGAGAAGTCGCGTCCGAAATGCCTTTCATAACGTCAGGGCTCTCTTCCAGTTTGGGAGCCTGTACTGTGTCGAGTGGTTGAATAACATCCAACGGCATGAACGGCGTCGGTATGTTTCGTGGAATGTCTGGGCGAATCGGAATTACAGGAATAATCGGTACTCTTGGACCCGGATCTACCTGGATGCTGGGAGGTGGCGTATAGGTAGGCGTAGGAGCAGAGGACGACGGAGGTCCCGTAAATACTGACTGGGACAAAGCAGCCGGCATGAGCTGTACTAAGGCGGAAAACGTAAGACTCAGAGCGAGTAGTAAGCGCATAAATTTCTCCCCATTTTGCTTCTTGACGGCCTGTGGAAAGCAATTTAGGAAGGCAAAAGATTAAAAGCCCGCGACCCACGTTCAGTGCAAAATCGACCTCAAGGTCTTCATACCGGTCGAAGCGGCGAGTGTGAGCGCTTTCCGGATCTAACAAAAATCCAAGTCACGTTTTGATGAAACTTCCTTTGCAAGCCAATTTAGTGGAGGGATTGAGAGGAGCTCGATGAGGGACGGCTCCTGACAAGTGCGAGCCGGATGCCAAGCTGTTTTCCACAAAATTTCTTAGTCCATAAATGCAGAAAATTTTTGCCGAAAGTCATATCATTACTAAGTTCAATAAGTGGTGAGGACTAACTGCTTCAATGAAGAATTTTGACGGGAGAACGATTTCCCAATTCGTAATGGCTTGTTCGGCGATAGCATTCATTGCCCTTGGCCTTGCGTATCCTCAGCTAAACGCTATAGCTGATTACAACATTCCGACGCCACCACCGCCGCCACCACCACCTCCTCCGAAGGTGTTCATTCCACCACAAATACCACCCACCCCTACATTCACACCTCCAGTTGTTGTTCCGACTGACGTTACGAACAACATACCGAATACCAATTTGATCAATCCTGGCAATCCGATGAATCCAGTCAATGGACTCGCCTCGATAGATCCAGGGAAGGTCCCTGGAGTGACCAATCTTAAAGGCTCGACTGATTTCATTTTAGTTAAGTCCAAAACACCCAATGATTTTGACCGTGTGTCGCCGTACGCTGTGAAGATTAACAATGGCGGACAGCTGCTCATCGGTGTTCGCAAGCCGTCCGAAACAGGTATGGTTGTGAGCGACATCGGTAATATTGCCATCTTTTCAAATGCTGCTGGTGCAGACGTAATGGTGTCATTGAAAAATGGTGTGCTGCGCATTATGAATCTGGATGGTCTCGGCGAGAACGTTAGATTGTCGCTCACCGGCAGTCAGTTTAGCGATCTGTCATCGCGCGCATTTAGCATCAAGCCCGGCTACGAACTTGTCGCTTCGGGAAGCGCTTTGTCTCGCCGCGACCTTAGACCAGGCGATGGCATCTCCAGAAGAGGCGTCCAGATCATTGGCAATAAGCACGTTGCAATTGCGCAGTTCTCAGTCGAGAGCGTGCTCAAAGGAAGTGACTTAATTGCCAGCATGAATCAGTCTGATAGTGGATCTAAGGAAAGACGCATTTTGACCGATATGTCGAAGATGGCAGCTGTTCTCAATCAAGTGAACGGCAATTACGGCTACGACACAGGCAAGGAACAAACTCCTTAGTCCATTCCTAAGCGTCCGTCCACCGTTGGTGGGCAATCCACGATAGCTGGTGGCGGGCAGTCCATTGGACCCATTCCGGATCCCATGCCAGGCATGCAAGCGCCGTTGGAATAGCCACGTCCATGCATAGACCACCATTGTTGACGCCAACCGTCACCTGGGCGGGCGCATCCTTGGCCGATTTGTCGGTGATTTTGCTGCCAATTGTTCTGGTAGCCGTTTCCGCATCCAGGCGGAGGTGGTGGCATGCAGGGATCAAATGGCGGTGGGCAATCGACGATCGGTGGAAAGCATGGAGGCATCGGATCGCACGGAGGCGGAAAGCATGGAGGCTCTGGATAGCACGGTGGTGGGTATCCAATCGGTGGGCACGGAGGCGGATAGGCGATTGGAGGACACGGCGGCGGAGGGCACGGTGTCGGCGGGCAAGGCGGAGGAGGGCACACCGGTGGTGTCGGAGGACACGGTGTCGGTGGGCAAGGAGGAGGGGGACATACAGGTGGTGTCGGCGGGCACGGAGGCGGCGGACACACAGGCGGTGTTGTACAAATCGGAGGCGTTACTGTTGGTGGAAACGTTGTAGGTGGATAAGTTACCGGTGGGGCGACAATCGGACCAGGCATTGAACCTGGAATTCCGTAATAGCCACCGCCACTATAACCACCGCCGCCGCCACCCATCGCAAGTCCGACCGCAGCCAGACCGCCCATCGCTCCAATGGCAGCGAGTGGTCCAAGTAATCCAAGACCGGGAAGACCCCAGCTATGCCCGCTCTTGACGGGAATAGGCAGAGCTCCGACAGCCGGAGGAGACGATGCTATTGGTACGCCTGGAGCTACGACTCCTGGCGCAGGTGTTGTTACGACTGGAGCCGGTGCCACTACAGCTGGTGCTGGAGTCACTGCCGGGGGGACTGCTGCTACAACGGGAGGTGCTGCTGGTGTTTCTGGCGTCGCCACAGGTGGTGCCGTCGGAACGACGACTCCTGGTCCGCCAACAACTCCAGGGCCGCCTGGTCCACCAGGACCGCCGACAACAGGTCCGCCAGGCACTCCTATTCCAGGACCGCCCGTGGTCATGATTGGTCCGCTCGGAACTCCGATTCCTGGGACTCCAGTGGTTGTGACTGGTACACCTGGTACGCCGATTCCGGGACCACCAGTTGTTGTAACTGGAACTCCGGGGACGCCAATTCCTGGACCGCCGGTAACTTCAACGGGAACGCCTGGGGTGCCGATTCCAGGTACGCCGGTAGTTGCAACTTCAACTGGTACTCCTGGCGCGCCAACACCTGGAACTGTGTCAACGTCGCTGGTAACCCAAGATGGACCGAGTTCTGCATTCGAAGTCGGGACATCATTGATTTCAACATATTCTCCAGGTCCCGTCAGAGGCACTGTCTCTGGTGTGATCGGAATAACCGGATTATCGACATCGTCAACGTATTCAACGTAATTGCCTGTTGGGGATACGTGATCTGTAGCTTGATTCAGGAATTTGCGGACGCCTTCAGGTACATGGCTGACATCGAAGGTGTCATCGAAATCAACAACAATGTCTGTACCTTTGATCGTCCAAACGCCATCTTCCTCTACGACTTCGAGAAACATGCCGTTGGGATCGATTGGACCGCCGTCTTTGATCACATATTTGCCGTCGCGCTCTGTGACTTCAATGTAGCGCTTTCCGGGCTGAAGATTGTTCACGCCGCGGATAATCAGGTTCTCTACTTTTGCCTTTGGAATTTCGATTGGTCCGTCAACACTTGCAGCTGCCGGAGGCTTAGCTGAAGCTGCACGAGTCAGAACTTTGTTGCCAACTCTGGTGCGGTTGGTGTTTACGGCAGCTGCTCCGGCGCGATGTGTTCTGTGCCGTTTGACTGCGTAATATCGGCGAATGTGACGTTTGCCGCTTGCTCGTCGATAATGTCGGACGTGGCGAACGCCTCGGACGACGCGGGCACCGTTGCTCGTTTTGATCTCGATGCTGCCGTATAGCGCGGACGTACCGCCACCGGCTGGTGTCGCGGGAATCATTGACTGTGCGGATACCATCGGTGCCAGCACGCAGAAGTGGATTGCCAGCAGAATTAAGAAACTACCTGAACGTCGCAACAATTGGTGACCCACCCAATAAGGGAACTACCCTGTGAGAATATGCGTTACGGGCGATTCATTTCTATCGTAGAATCCCCACGTCCATGGTGGAACCCGCATTATTCAACGCAAAATAGGGGTTTGCTATAAGAAGTTGCAAAGCTACCGTTACAAAAATGGCTTTAGCTTTCGACGAGCCAGCTTCTCGCGGCTCCTATAAGTCACCTATAAATCACCCGGAACTATGCCCGATCTTGCTATTCTGGAGCAGTTATATATGGAATCACATTCCATATATGCGATCGCCGATATTCGGATTCGTCAAGGTTCGTTGATATCGCTGAACCGAGACGCTCCTAAATAGAAGAATCTCAAAAGATCGAAGCCGGCAATTGGTCCGCTACCGGGAGCGGACCAATTGGGCTCTGTGCCGTTGTCCTATTTGTCGGCTGTAAGCTTAGACGGTGCGCTCCCAAATCAAGCCGAAGCTTCAAGGGCAACTGTTTCCCATTGGCTTCTTTGTCGGAGGAACATGCTGTAAGCTTAGACGTCGCTCGATCTGTTGGCTCGTTACTAAATAGGTTATTGGCGTCTGTTCCATAAGTAGGTTTTTGTGCTGAGCAGGTCTATTCATTGTGCCGAATCCGGGTTTAAGCGTGGAACGCTAGTCATGCTTTTGCTTCCCTGTCTCTTGGGATTGCAAGCCTCTACTATGGCTAAAGAACCGGTAGGAATGCCGAAACAAGCGCCGGATTTTAGACGGCAAGCTGTTATACCCTCGCCTTTGCCTGAACCCTCAGCGGGCTCTGTATTTCGAGTGCGAACCCCGGCACCATCTGCGGTGGGCCAACCTAGCTACGATTCAGCTCCCTTGCAGGGGCAAGCTACTAGAAATGCTGCTCTCCAAGGTCAAGCAACGAGGAATGATTTATCAGCTCCGCTCCAGGGTCAGGCAATGCGCAATGACCTGCGCGCTCCATTACAAGGAAAAGCAGACATAACTCGCACATATCCGGGGCAAAGCCCCGAAAGCAAGGTAGTTCCACCGGATGCGTTTCGCGGGTGGATTGAGAAAGCGCATCCGCAGTTTGCTCTTAACGTCGGCAGAAACAGCCCAAGAGACCTTTTGGAAGTAAAAGGTATCTATGACAATTCAGGCAAGACTCTTGAAGCGCTCGGCATCCCGTTCGAACATATCCGAACTGGTACATTGAAAGAGCGTTCTTTAGCTGGTGTAAAAGTGATGGTGATTGATTGTCCCGGACGAGTTCCGCGCGAAGCATTTCAAAAGATCCGCGATTGGGTGGCTCAAGGTGGATACTTGTTGAGCACGGATTGGAGCGGAGACAACGCGATCCAACCCATATTCCCTGGTTACATACAATGGACCGGACAAAAGAACAGAGACAGCATGTATCCGGCCGAGTTAGCTTACACCGATCCTGTTTTGGCGACAAACCTAGTTACCCACTCGAATTGGAAGATGGATATCGATTGCCATCCGGTAAGAACATTGCGTCAAGATGTGCGCGTCATCGCTAAGAGTTCGCAGCTAGCTGCCGAAGATCCGGCAAGTCAGGGTGCACTTGGAGTTGTCTTTCCTTTTGGAAGAGGCTACGTGATGCACCTGGTCGGTCACTTTGATAACAACACGGCTCTTCCAAATCGTATAGCAGATGCTGCACCAGTCATTCGAATCAGTATGCGACAGGCACTTGCCAGCAACTTCGTAGTTGCTGGATTAAGCGGACGAAGAATACCGATTAAGTGACAAGGTAGGTGGAGGCGCTTGGTCCCGACACCCCTGGTTGAGGTGTAAAAAGTTTCCCATCGATGATAGGCGACGATTTTTTGCTTAACCGCTCAAACCGTGTATTGATAGCGTTTTCCGCTAACGATTATTTTGCACTGCTGCATTGTCATGGTCCAAAAAGTTGCACCTCAACCCAGGCACGCAAGACAAGGGTTCTTGTTGCATTTTTTTCTTTAGGTAGCAGCGGCCGTGAGTTCGCGCTTCTCTGATTCATTCGGCGTGCCCGTGTTTCCACCCGGCTTGACGTCAGGCTTCTTGTGTTTAGGCGATTTTGAGAGTTCGGCTTCCATACGGTGGTATTCGCCGCTCAGCTTCATAGCGCAGAAGAACCAGGCTGCGGCTACCACAATTCCAGCAGCAAGCACACCTGCAGAGCCAAATCCCAGCAATGTGTTCACTATATAGATAACGACGCCTGCAATTCCGCGTGCAAAACGATAGAAGAACATTTCGATTACTGGCTTTACCGAATACAGAACTTCTCTCGGTGTAACAGTGTAGAGCAGTTCCTTAGCAGCCTTAAACCAGGCATGTCGGCAGCCTTCATCAGCGTGGAAGACAACGATAAGAACAGCCGGATTTGGAATGATCGCGTATGTGATCAAGCCGGCAAAGATTACACTTGCATTGGAAGTGAGGGCAAACTTAGTTCCGAACTTTTGCAGAATAAAGGAAACGAAAAACATTTCGACAACGAATTCGGCAATGGCTCGCCAGCGTTCAAGGTTCGCATCGAGCGCCGCAATGGCATCTGAGCCACTGGCCATGTGCTTGAGCACATCGTTATATAGGAACTGCACGAGGTCCGGTGCAACTCTTTCAAACGTGACCAAGCAGGTTAGCATAAGCAGGAACTTGTTTGAGAAGATCGTTTTGATCACTTTGGACAAGCTACTTGTGTCTACTGCCTTGAGCGAAGATGACGCCTTCCTCTCTGCTGAAAGCCCCTGACTGATTTTTTCAAGACCCAAGAAGATTGCGAGCGTTGCTCCGACCAGACCAGCTGCAACCAAAAGCAAATTTGTGGAACCAATTGTTTTCACCAGGCTTGCGGTGATAGTGCTGCCGAGCACCGCGCCTAATCCACCGCCGGCTGCCAGAATTCCGAACAAGCGTTTTGCTCTGTCCGAATTGAAAACATCATTGGCGTACATCCAAAATAAGACGACACCCATAATTGAAAAAACGTCCAGCCAGACCCAGAAGGCACCGGCTGCCACAGGTGAAGGGTTTTGGAAGATTTGCCACCACAAGACCAGGTTGACGGTGAAGAAGCCATAAACGCTACTAATGAGAATCTTGCGAGGGTGATGCTTGAATTTCGAGTAAGCCCATACAACTACGCCGGTAACAAGGGCTGTTCCGATATAGACCAGCGGCATCCAGTCGTTGCCCAAACCATCAAGGAACAGACCTCTGCGAACGGGACGCAGGACGTAATAGGAACATATAAATAGGAATTGCCAGAGAAACAGCATTAGCGTGATTAAGCGCTCGCCCTTTTCTACATCCATGAACAATTTGAGCGATTCAAGCAAATTAGTATCTTTAGCCATTTTTCACCCATCAGCAAGCAAGCAACGCATAATCGCGCAAACGTAAGCAAACCAAATGATCTAAAGGCTCGTCAAGAGGTTCTGTCTTAGCATAAAGACAATTCGGTTTATGTCTGCTTAAGCAAGGTCATTCTGCGGGGATTCGCAGTCTCTTACTGTTATGATTTGCAGCTCGATACTGTGAGACTTACGGGATTTATGTGTTGGCTCCAATGAAAAACTATTCGCGCATTTTTGTGTTTTCTTTTATCGTAGCGGCAGCATTCTCGTCGCTTCGCATGGAAGCGGCTGAACAAGAAGGTTCTGCTAACCATGATCATCACGGCTCTACAGTCAAAGAGAATCAGGATCCGACTCCCGCCTTTCACAAGCACTTTAAGGATGCTAAGCATTGGGCCAAATCATTTGAAGATCCGGAGCGCGATAAATGGCAGAAGCCTGACGAAGTGATAAAGCTGCTCGGCATCAAAGCAGGGACAGTGGTTGCTGATCTCGGCGCTGGTACCGGATACTTTTCGATCCGAATGGCAAAGGCTCACCCTGAAGCAAAAATCATCGGTGCCGACATCGAACCAGACATGGTGGCATATCTCGAGCAGCAAGCGCAGGAGCGCAAACTCACGAATTTATCTGCTTATAAGATCGATGCGGCAAAGCCAGAGCTTCCGGCGAAGGCGGGGCTCGCTTTGATGGTGGATACGTTCCATCACATAGATAACCGAGTCGACTATTTGAAAAATCTAGCACCGAGCTTGGCACCAAAAGGACAAGTTGCCCTAATAGATTTCACCAAGGCATCTCCAATTGGTCCGCCCGCAAAACACCGAATCGAACCTGAGGAGGTAATCGCTCAGTTCAAAGCCGCCGGCTACGATTTGCAAAAACGATTCGACGATCTGCCTAATCAATATTTTTTACTCTTCCAAAAGCACGAATAGAGCGCGAGTCGATCTCAAAAAAATCGAAGCCGGCAAGATGCCGGCGCTCCCGGGATAGAACCGAAGAGCGACTCGCTGAAATCGAACCGAAGAGCGACTCGCTGAAATCGAACCGAAGAGCGACTCGCTGAAATCGAACACGCAAGATTGTCCTACGTATGGAGCGCGGACGTCTCGTCCGCCCATAAGTATGGGCAGCGGGCATCTTGCCGGCCATACGAGAATTCTACTATCTACGCCACAGCTTTAGGGAGACTCTATCTCTTGCGAAACCCCGAATGCGTAGCTGCAACGCGCTTCGCGCTTATGGGCGGACGGGACGTCCGCGCTCCATACTGAGCTGCAACGCGCTTCGCGCCTGCTTTGCACAAAAGAGAATTGAAGAACTCTAGTGCCGGTCTAATAGAAATTTTTGTGATTCGTCGTCTCTTTCCTTAGATCGAATTCGATTGGATCTGAAAAATAGCCAACTAGATTTCCGTTTGCGTCAGTAGCACATGCGCGAATTTGATAAATCGCGTTACCGGTGAGAAGCCCGCGATCAAGACGTGCCTCACATTCTGTGACGGCGAAATTCCAGGAGCTAAGCTTGTGTTTTGACGGCACAGGGTTATGTGCATTGATGCTGGCAAAGTGCAAGAAATGATTTGGCTTTGAAAGTTCCAAATAAATGCCCGCAGCATTTTGAACATCGCTCACATCTATCTTAAGAATCGGATTTTGGCTTTCACGAAGCAGGTATTTTCCATTCTGGCTTTTCTCTATGTCCGACGCTTGGACTATGCATCTGGCGAGCTGCTCACCTGGAACGAGTCGGACACTCAATAACTCTGAACCTTCTGAGAGTCTGAAATAGATTTGCTTTCTAATTCCTAAATCGATCGCTCGGCACAATATGTTTGCCGGAACTGTGAATGTCTGTTTGCCATGCTTTCCGTACTCAAGCATAAAAAAGAATAGCTCGTCGTCTTCAGATATCGTCTTGCCGTCTGTCAGCGCAACCGCCAGAACCGGTCGACCGGCAAATCTCTTGAAGTTCACTTCTATTTCAATCTGATCGGCACTAAGGGCATCCATAGTGCCTGGTCGAGTAGTCACAAAGTATGCATTCTGCCCCCGCGCAGCGGACTTTGTGGGACCGCTAATTGCTCCAACTTCTGTGCTTCTGCCGCCGATTCTGAGCTTTCTCCTAAGTTCCCAATGCGCTTTAATAGCCTGATTCCCAGGCGAGCTCTGCATTGTATGGAAGGAGTTTCCGCTGGACACTAAGTGGAATCTATGCTCTTCGCGTGGAAGGAGTGGCAACTTCTTCGAGGTGAAGTTTCCTGCAGATGACTGAAAAATGCCCAGAAGTTTGTGTGTCTTTTGAGAGAACCAGAATGCTCTATGCTGAGGGTTGTAGAGATCAGGTGCCAGAAGCTGCATACGTGCTGCCATAAAATCTGGATATTCATCTAAAGCTTGCAGAGATCTCGAGTAATCCTTCCCAGGATAAAAAGCAGGACCCACAAGAGTGGCCAGCTCCCGAAACTCATACATCAAATGAGCTCCCCCAACAGATGCTGGAATGTTCAAGATGGTTACTTTGGCACCTTCGCCTGATAATTTCCTACTCTGTATAATTTTCTCGACTGTTTGAGCTTGAAGTGCTCGAAGAATCTTAGATCCTTCCAACCAGGGATCGATAGCGAGATTGCACATACACATGTAAATCGCAGCCAGTGTTCCAAGGATAATGGTGCTAGCCATTCTGAGGCGTTTTTGCAAGTTTCCATCGCTCGTCGACTCAGATACGGGATAAACTGCAAGCACCGCCAGTGGTATGAAGAACGCGCTTGCCAAATAAAAAACTCGTGCGTTTGTCAGCGTTGGTGTAATGCCTGCGACTTGCAACGCCGGAGCAATTGCGCAAATGCTGGCGCCAGAAAGAAAGATAAGCAGCCTACATGTATTGCTGCTCCACGGCAAAAATGGAATTCTGCAGATGAGAACTCCTGCCATACAAAAGAAGACAACGTGCAGGCAAGTGAATAGCAGATTCCCTTCTTTGAACACAGTCACATTGGCTGCCAACGCAAGAAGCGCAGGAATCTCGGGATCGAATATGCGATTCCACCAGGAACCGACTAGTGCGGCTCCCAGAGCTCCCATGTAGCCTCCGGAGAATGTGCCAAGAACCATGAGCCTCACTATGGAGTAAACGATCGTCAGTCCGACAAATGGTCCTGCAAACATTGCTACAGGAATGATCGGTTGCAATATCCGTTCAAAGATCCATGACCGAGACGATTTGATTACTGCCAAGATTTTGCCTTCGCCGTATTTGCTCTGGGGCGCTCCTGCATCTTGCAGGCTTCCATTTTTCGAAAGCGACTCGCTCCCGGATGGAGAGCGGGCGTCCGGTCCGCCCATAGCCTCACCAGGCGATCCGCCTTCTCCAGGGGCTGTACAGGACATGAGCCCTACGCTGTTGGTATGTGGAGCCGGGCTTAGCTGCGATGCTCCCTCCGCACGCTTGTGATCTGTTTGCCTAGCAACTAGATGCGATTGAGTGCGCAAGTGAGAAAAGAACAGCAAGTAAATAATCAGGATTGGAAGAGCACAAGCCGCGCTCTCCTTAAACATCAGAGCACCGATGTATGCCATGCACGCAAGCGCGCCAGGATAAATTGTTTGGTCAAAATATTCGCTTGAGACGGCCTTTGTATTAGAATTCCAGCGGCGTATGGAAGCCCACAAGAAAATAAGAACCAGGGAAGTAGAAGCAAGGTCCGTTCTACAACAAATCCATAAGACAGGCTCAACATGCAATGGGTATGCTGCAAAGATCGCTGCGCTGAGAAATGCTGGAACTTTAGTTCTGATCATTTTTGCGGTGCGCAGCAGAAGATCTACAAAAAGGAAACATGAAATAGCTGCTGCCGTATGCAAGATCAAATTACTGAGGTGATATCCAACGGGATTAGCCTTCCAAAAGCTGTAATCGAATACAAGCGTGAGATCGGCAAGCGGTCTGTACAAGAGAGAGATTGAGGGATCCTGCCACGGTGATGTTAACCGTTGCAGCAATAGTTGCGGCTTGCCGCTAAAAATGTCCTGCAAGTAATCCAAACACAGAAGATCATCTGCAAAGAAGAAGCATTGCAGTGATTTCCAGTAACTTAATAACGAGATCGCGGCAATAGCAAGACAAAAAGGAATATGGCTCCGCAGGGGCTTGTTGGTGATTGTGTGCGTTAGTTCTTTTGTTTTACGAGTGGCAATTGAGGAGGTCATTTTGCAGGACCTCCGGAGCTGCCATCCGTATTTGTTTCACTGCTGACAGGAAGGGATCGCTCGGACACTGATTGGAGGTACAGCGGTTCGGAAGCGTAGCCGACCGGCTTGGAGTTCCGGTCGAGAGGGCGAACGCGGATCTGATGCCAGACTGGGGATCCGAGACGGTCATCTATTTCGAATGGTGATTTTGCACCGTGAACTACAAACTTGCGCACCGCCTTTGGGCATTTCTCAAGGTCCAGCTGCTTACCGTTGATGTCCGTAAAGTCTATTAGCGCCGGTGCAACTTCAACGAGAACGTCTGTACATCCGGTAATCGATGAGGCATCATAGGTTAGCTTGAATTTGCCATTTTTCGATCGTAAGGTCCCATCATTTGCAAACTCGTTGTACAGACTTTTGTCCGATCCCGGGAGCGCCGGCGGCTTGCCGGCTTCGATTCGAGCGCTATTTGCCGGTGCAATTTGAGGCAGAACAGTTCTGCCGTCTAATAACTCTAGTGATTCAAGTCGGGGCCCATCCGACATTAATGTAACTAGAACTGCGTCAATATCATTCTCTTTCAGCCAGGTGATAGTTGTTCCAAGATTGACTGTAATTGATCTACCGGTTGATTTTGAAAACTCGGACCGATTCTCCTTTTCGTATGGTTCATGGAAGAATTTCGAGTGCTCCTTGTCGAAGGAGTTCGATTCTGCTGATTTCCATGAAATCTTGAACTTAAGCTTCTCTGCTCCGCCTGTGTTCGTTAGATGCAAGCGGACAATTCCATAATCAGCCCCGTTGACCAAACAGTCGAGCTGGATTGGAAAATTGCGTAAGGACAAACCCCGTCCGCTGCTCTTGTTTTCTTCAGTTGCCTTAAAAGTTTTGTTGAATGAAAGAAGATTGCCACCATCCAATTGAGCTGAAGTCAGTTCTTCGATTCTTACGTCTGTCGATCTGGGCGGATCGAATAGGCTTCCCATTGCGACATCTGCACTGGGTAGAAAGTAAAGCAACTTCGCGTTCCCATCGCCGATCATCGTTCGGAGGTGCGCATTAATGCGATCATGTTCGCCGAAATAATGTGGTTCGAATGCTGCTACCTTCTCTGCCACCGCACCGTCAAAAAAAGGCGGACGCAAACTGTCCTGCAGTATCGAATGATAATGAACAATCGAAACACCTCTGACTACCCGAGGGAGGTCAAAAAGGAAAAGCTTTTGATTGCGAAGCAAATTGCGCGCCTCGCATTCGATTCGTTGGCTCAGTGTTGTGCAAAAGCTACTTGCATATGCCCATCTCAGGTGGGATTGAATGCAAGAAGCCGAGAGGAGTGCAATTAGAGCGATCAACAATCCAGCTCGAAATGCCGGTGCGACGTTCTTCAGCAATGGACCATTTATCGCCACAGAGCAAAACAAACTCAATGGGACCGTAAACAAGTAAAGAAGACGGGTTCCTTCCAAGCTAGTATTTGGAGACCATATCAAACATGCTGGAATCAACGTTAGGACTGCAAACACCGCAATAGACGACAACATAGAATTGAACGATTTCGCCCGATTCTGGACCGGATCGCCGACATCTTGCCAGATTCTGATTTTTGATGAAGATTCGCTCGGTAGATCGGAACTACGATTACCTTCTGCCTTCTGCTCTGATGTTCGCATCCAAGAGAAAACTGTAGCAGCGATAAATATCAGGTAAACTGCGCCGAACAACAAAAGCATGACTTGCGAAAAAACACCGTCATTGAAGTCGACCGGATACCATATAATCGAATCCTTCGTCAGATTTCCGAATCGTTCTCCAAACTTTTCAAACCACAAATTGGTGAGTGTTCCGTAGTAACTGCCGCCGATTTGTCCTAAGCAAATAGTGCGCAAGAGCCAGAATCCAGCCAGCAATGCGAAAAAAGTCTTGGTACTGGAAAGGCTGATGACCAGGTTCTCAACGAATCTCGAAAGCCTAGGCTTTGTCGAGTTCATCCTGTTTTCAAACGCATTTTTCAGAAAGACCTGAGCAGAAAGTAGAAAAGGAAGTGTGAGTGCTGTTTCTTTGCAGCACAGCGCAATTGCAAACGCAATATAGGCTAAAGGGCGACGACCGCTCTTGCGATCCAGAAAAAAGTTGAGTGAAAGTAAGTAGAAGAAGCTATAAACGATGTCATTTTTCGCCGTCCACCATCCAATGTTTTCACAATGAAACGGGTGAACTGCAAAAATTGCCGCCGCCCAAAATGCAATCTGAATAGCTTGTAGCGATTCTTGTTTCTTGTATGGAGCGCGGCCGTCCCGTCCTTCCATTTCTTGAATATTTGCATGCGAGCTGCTTCTAAGTTCCGACAGCGAAATGCCGCCAATCGGAAAAGACTGGCAAAGATTTTTGCCAACAAAGAAAACGAGCACAGTGCATGCAGTGTGCCACAACAAGTTTGACAGATGGAGCATCGTTGCATTTGCGCCAAACAACAATGCATCAGCTAGAAACGGAATCGAAAGTAGCGGACGGTAATGTTCTCCAAAAATTGGATAGTACATGTATCGACCGTGCAAACCGCTAAATAATACTTCTTGCGGTTTTGTGCATAACAGATTTAGCCATGTGAAATCATCAGCCAAAAACTTTCCCTGTAGTGAGGGCAGCCCGACAAGCACTGCAAGAGCGCAAAGAACAACCACCAAAAGCCAGGTAGAGCTACCCTTTTGAGGCGCTGTTTCCGAACTTCCTGGAGTTTCTTCTGCCTGAAGCGCAGGAGCTGACGTCCTGGGCTTTGTATTCGCCTCTACGAGCACTTGAGAACCGCCAAGCTATAGGAGGAAGATATTCTACCTCCGAGTCACTTTACAAGTGCTAAATATGCTTCATCTGAAGGCTTGAAATGGATTCTGGAAGCAACCAAACAAGAGCGCTCTGATGCAAGATTCGTGATCTGGTCGATCGATAACGCGACTTAGCTTTTATTGGATTCTGGAGGAAGCAAGCTTTGTTAGGCGTCTTGCGTCGATGCCATGTATTCCTGCAATGCTTTCGTGATCTCTTCCTTCATTTCCGCAACGCTCTGATAGCGATCATCCGGTTCCTTTTGCAAGGACCGTTCTGCGACAAGGTCGAAGATGCATCCTGCTTGAAGATCTGGTCGATAATGCGAGAGCGGCATGGGCGTCCCCCACAAGTGTTTAGCCATAACAGCCTCTGCCGTTTCCGCCATGAAGGGGCAGCGACCGGCGATTAGTTCGTAGAGAATTACTCCGAGTGCGTAAATGTCTGAGCGGTGATCTATAGGTTTGTCGCTGAGATATTCTGGAGACATGTAATCAACGGTACCAATAGCGATACCAGTTTTCGTCAGCCGTTGTCCACCTTGCTTCAAGTGAGCAATACCGAAGTCCACGATCTTGACCCAGTCTGGTCTGTCTGACCGTTCGCGGAGCATGATGTTTTCCGGCTTTAGATCTCTGTGAACAATGCCTTGTGAATGTGCTTCGGAAAGACCTGAGCAAACTTGCATCATTACGGTAGATGCGTCCTTTATGCTCATCGAACTTTCGCGATCGAGATAATCACGCAGCGACTCGCCTTGAATGTACTCCATTACCAGATATGGGCGTCTACCTTCAAGAGTGCCGACGTCGAACACAGATACGACGTTCGGGTGGTCAAGCCTTGCTGTGACTTTGCATTCTTGCTCAAACCGTTTCATTGCAGTATCCATGGAAGGCATACTGCTGTGCATCAATTTGATAACGACTGCGCGATCGAGTCCTAAGTGCGTTGCTCTGAAGACTTGCGCCATACCGCCTTCCCCAAGAAGACCTTCGACGCGGTATTTTCCTGCCAGCACCTGTCCTTCCATTTGGCGCTCTTGCAACAGTGAGCTGCCACCAAAGCCAAGTTCAATCTCCCCTGATGTTGAGATTAAGGCTTCTCGACTAACATGCGTTGTATGGTCGAGCGCCACGTCAGCGTTTAATACAGGCGGCGACATTGGCTTGGGCGCTGGAACTTCTGGAGGTTTCGGTGTCGCTGCCGTCGGAGAGCCACTGGCAAGAGGGGTTGCATCAGCTGGGCAAAATTGTGCGTAAGACGGATAGACGGTTTTGCAAGTCGGGCAATGCTTTGGGCCGCCGGGTACATTGACAGCACCGGTTTGCGGCGTCAAGATGGTGCCATCATTTCCGCAAAATCTCGACGTGAGAGGATATCGCAAGCCACACGTGGGACAGACGATCGTCCGATTTGTGTCAGTATTAAATCCGTATGTCATTCCTAATTAAAACGAAACGTCCCCCGCTCGATCATTCCCCGATTTTACTTGCTTCAAGCGCACTATTGCGGTAACTTCAAGCGTTGCGGGTAGCCAAGGATTAGTGGCTCACCGGTGTTGATTCGGAAATCATGGGTAAGTTCTTTGCCTTTACCGTCTGATAAGCTCAAAGTGTAGGCTCCTGCAGTTAGATTTGTAATTACAAAGGTCCCATCGGAGGATGTAGACCCTAAGATGATGTTTTTGTGTTTAATGTCTTCCAGCCGCACTTTGCCGTTGGGAACTGTCGAATAAACCAAAAGTGAATCTGCAGGCCACCATCTTTGTAAGGCTTGCTGTTCCACAGAGTCCCTAACCGGAGTCAGGGCGGCAAAGCCTGCTCCAGCACCCAAAAGCATGGCGATCAAGACGGCGATGAGGACCGCCAATCCGTTGCCCTGGGATTTTTTGTGGCTGTGCGATGTGGCAACCCGAGGTACTTCCATACTTAAATGGCTATATTCAGGTTTTATTGCCGGACCGGTCATTGGTACCGGACCAGTTGGATAGTTTTGAGCACGTGGAGCGGGTCCGGCTACGGTCTTGCCCCCGCAGAAAACGCAGAATTGACCATTGAGTGGATCCGTCTTGCTGCAAACGGTGCAAACCAGCACTATGGGCTGAACGGCTGGCATATTTTGATAAGACGAAGACAGAGCTTCTTCCGTCATCGTCATTATAGGTTGTGGAGGAGGCACAGGCGCTGCTGCTAATGAGTTCCCGCAGTTGATGCAAAACTGCATCCCACTATCGTTTTGTTCACCACAGGAAGAACATTTCATATCTCGCCGATTCCATCGATTGTGTCGATTCTTTGACTCACCAACAGTTTAGCTCATTTGCCCTGTTTGCGGTAACCCTCTGAAATGGACTTGAAGAGTGAATCCCAGACGTCAGTATAAAAACCATAGTTTTTTTCTTTTAATTGATGATGCTCGGCGTGAAAGCGACTAGTTGTCAGCCTTCCGAGCACTGGAATGCGCGTCCAATAATCAGGCATCGGTTCGACCCCTAGATGTCCTAATGTGCCCCAGGTGGCATTCATAAGCAAGTAAATGACAATGCCGAGCCACGACGAATGATAGAAAGCAATAACCGCCAGCCAGAGAAATCCAAAACCAAAGACTTCCAGAGGATTCAAGACAAATAGCGAGAGTGGGCGTGGGTTGTCGTAGAGGTGGTGAGTTTTATGCACCCAGGGATAAATGAAAGGGATGTGACAGATGCGATGGGTTAAATACATAAGAAGATCCATCAAAAGCAGAAGGCACATGACATCGGTAACGACGGAAAGGGCGTTGCTGCTTGTATGAATAACTATGATTCCAGCTTTCCACAGTTGGAATCCGATGACTGCAACTGCTGTATTTAGAAATATGCAGGAAATGGAAAGCCAAATTTCTTTCTGTTCTAATGGTGCCGGCGCTGGTGCTATCCTGCGCGAACTGAACATCATGATTAGAAGATGTCCAGCTGCCAGGCACAGTACATATTGCAAAATGTTTTGAATCAGTAAATAGAAGGCAGCTTGCTCCAGGCTCAGCCCGGCGAAAAAGTTGAGTATCCACTGGGCAGTTGCCGCAAAATCCAATTCAATTCCCTCGGGTTTGAGTGCTAGCATACCAAAAGTTTGCATGCGAGAAGATTTCGATGAGGCATTCGCCTGCGAAATTCTGGAGCGTCGGCAATTCATCGACTCCGTAAAGTGGAGAGAAAAAGGAAGATTATGAGAGTACTTCATTTGAGCAGCGTCTCTTTAGCTTTGTTTTTGGCGCTTGCTTCTCTGCCTCAAGGCAAGACCGAGACAGCCAAAGTCTCGCCCAAGCCAGCAGCAGCTGGATCTCAACAACCGAACGCTGCCGCGCCTGCCGCAAGTGCCCAAATAGCGTCGTCCATAAAGGAAGCACAGATTGCTGAGCTTGGGGGGCAGGATTCACTTGCTGATGAGAAGTACAAAGCTGCGCTCAAATTGGCACAAGATTCCTCTTCCAATAAATCAATCGCGGCGTCGGCGATTGCCGCAAACACCGCTATGGCTGAGTTTCTTTGCCGACAAAATAAGGTTCAGGAACAACTTAGTTACCGCCAAGATGCTGTTAACGCAGCAGAGAAAACTTTCGGAAAAGATAGTACTCAGTACGCACAGGAACTCGCTAATCTCGGTAGTTACTACGGTGCAAAAGGTGAAGGTGCCGAATCACGAAGGCTGGTAGATCAAGCTACAGCCATCTTGAAGAATGATGAGGCAGCTCACCCGTTGGAACTTGCCAGCTGCTATCTAGCCACCGCTCGCAGGCAATGTGCAGAAGGCACTTTCGGACTTGCTGATGATTCGTATATAAAGGCGCGACAGTTGAGGGACAGCAAAGCGATCAAGGATGATCTGATTGCTTTGCTCTATTGTTTGGAACATTCTCGGCTTCTCAAAAAGATTGAACGCACTGGCGAGGCGAAACAGTTGCAGGAAAAAATTATCGCTTTTCTTGCTTTAAACAGCACTGCTGGTGGTGGCGTAGATCCTTCCAAGTCTAGCGGCAAGGCCGGACAATCTCCATTTGCAAAACTGGTTTTCCAGGCGAAAGCGGCGGAAGGTGAACAGCAGTGGGACAAAGCTCTTGAGCTATGGAAGCTTGCTGCTATCGAAGTAGAGAAGCCGGGACAGGAGGCTAAACTTGCCTACGCGCTGGTCCGCCTTGGCGATCAGTATCGTCTCAAGAAGGAATATGCCCAGGCAATCGCTATGTACAAGAAGGCGCTAGATGCGCGTGACAAAGCCGGCGCCACCGAAACTCTGGGAATGTGTCGCAACTTGGAACGTTTGGGACAGGTTTATATGCAGGATCAAAAGTTTGCCGACGCGCAAGCTCCGCTTACCCGCGCATTGGAAATCGAGAAGAAAATCTCGGCCGACCCAGCAATTCAAGCGCCAACCATGCAGTATTTGATGAGCATGTACCTGAGCAATAGGAACAACTCAGCTGCCGAGTCGATGGCAAAACAATTACTTAATCTACCTGATACCGCGGGCAGCACTATTGCCTTAAAGAAGCAAACAGCAAGAGCCTCTCTTGGCGGAATCTATATGCAAACAGGACGTATGCAGGAAGGCATGGAGATCATGAAGCAGATGACCCCTCCTTCAGCAAGTGTTGGGGCGGAACTAGCTAAAGCTTTTCAAAGTGAATACGTTCGACTGGAGAAGATATTCGATGCGGATGAAGAAAAGTCGATTGGGATAATCTAAGGTTCGATACCGGGAGCGCCGGCATCCTGCCGGCTTCG
This sequence comes from Candidatus Obscuribacterales bacterium, assembly GCA_019747875.1. Classification (GTDB taxonomy): domain Bacteria; phylum Cyanobacteriota; class Vampirovibrionia; order Obscuribacterales; family Obscuribacteraceae; genus JAIEPM01. The sequence continues at coordinate 6,932 of JAIEQI010000162.1, read as the reverse complement.
ATCTATTGTTTTAGCCGCCTGAAGAAGGCATCACGTAGGTGTAAGGAAATCTTCGCGTGTTCTTAAATTGGATGGAACCGGAATGAACGATTGCACCGATCAAGAACGGCGGTGATATCTCCGCTGTCGTTTGCACGCTGACCTCACCTAGAATCGGACCGCCGTGCGGTGCTTCCGGAACGGGGTTCTTAACTGTCTCTTTGACAGCCATTGTCTCGCTGATCTTAATTAAGCCGCCTAACGAATAAACATCTTTGATTACTGACTTGGCACGTCTGTAGGGCTCTTGTCCCGCGCCAAGGTCGCGCGTTCCGGCCAGCATCTGTCCGGGAGGTCCTGATGAAGCTGCTCTAGCGGCGTCTCTGCAGGCTGTGTCGTTTTGCGCAACGCCAATTACAATTACTGCGCAATCAGCTAAAAGTAAGATAATGGGCACAAAAACCATTAAGCCAGCGGCTAACTCCGCAAGTGATTGCCCGCGCCTTGAACGCGACTGAGCTCGACTAAAACGCATAATATTCACGCTTTCCACTCTTTCCCCAACAAAAGGTTTACGAGAGAGTAGAAATTTTTAGGCTCGCTTAAAGCAAATTGAGCTGCCAAATCCAATGAGATTGCTTCTATTAATAGATGCCGATCGTATGGGGAGTGGCGTGCGACGCATGGAATGGCATCCTCCTACAGACGACGGAAATGTCGATTCGCCAGTAGTGTAGGGTCGATGCCATGCATCGCCCGATAGCTAATCGCTCCTAGAGATCGAAGCCGGCAAGATGCCGGCGCTCCCGGGATTGAACCGAAGTCCTGACTGATCGGTCTTTAGTTGAATTTGTCGCGGATTTCGCGTGCTCTTTCCTCAAGTCGTTTTGATTCTTGGGAGCGGCAGGTATTGCTCAGGAGTCTGGCATAGGCGTCAAGCAGATATGCTGTTTGAAGATGCTCGGCACCGAAAACCTTTTCGTAGAGGGCGCGTGCCCGTTTGAGGTATTCTTCCGCGCGATAATCGCCAGAAACCATATAACAAGTGGCAAGTGCGAAAGTACAATAAGCAGCGCTACGTTCGAGCCCGCGAGTCTGCTGGAAGTACTCAAGCGATTTCTGGTAGAGCGGTTCGGCTTTGAGAAACTCTCTTAAACCTTGATAGCAGCGAGCCAGATTGTATCGACAATTCGCAAGCTGCTCACGATCAGGTTCTGCCTGTTGCTCGTAAATTTCTAGCGCTCTGTGAAAAATCGGAGCCGCCAGTCGGTCCTCATTCAACTCATCATGGCACCTTGCAAGGCTGAACAGAGAATCGGCAACACGTTCATCATATGGTCCACGCACTTTGGAAAAGAGTTTCCAGGCTCGGTCATAGACTTCGATTGCTTTTTCGTACTCTCTTTGAGCCATGAAGCATTGTCCGAGGCTATCGAGCGTATTTGCAGTGTCTTCGTGCTCGGTCCCTTTGACGGTCTCGTATATACCGAGCGCGCGTTTATAGAGATTGCCCGCCGACTCATATTGCCCGCATTGGAGGCGGCATTTTGCCTGCCCACAGAGGGAATAGGCTACGTCCTCATGGATTGGTCCATGTACTTTCTCATAAATTTCCAGGGCTTTCCGATACATCGGTTCAGCTTCGCTGTAGTCACCCTTTTGCGACAAGCAGCGTCCCAGAACCAGGAAGCTATATGCAAGTCGTAGATCTTCTTGTTCAAAGCCACAATGATTTATCGCGCTGCGGAACAATTGCTCCGCTTTGTCGAAATTTCCTTGTGTAAGCGCTTCATAACCGGTTCGGCTGATATCCGTCCAATTAATGTTAATCGCCATAGGTCGTTAGACGGCCCCTCTTTTTGCAGCTCCAGAGTTTGTGGGCGATTCGCCCTCTCCTCCTGGCGCTTTTCGTTTCCTCTGGATCCGACCTCACCTGGCTTCGCTTGAGAGCTGAAAGACCGGTGATGTCAAGACCTCCCCACTTTTATTCTACCCGCAGCGGATTGCTTACAGTCGGTTTGAAGCTAAAAACTTTCCACCACTCTAAAGTCCTTAATCTTTGGTTTCGACCGCGCGCGGAAAACGGTCTACGTATAAAATTATGGCATGAGCCAAGACCTCATGCTGTAGGCATGCAGGGCCGGCTTGCTAGCTTCAGGAGCCAAATGCCAGTCAAATACAAAGACTATTACCAGATTCTCGGAGTCGCCCGGTCAGCCACTGACAAGGAAATAAAGGCGAATTACCGGAAGTTGGCCCGGCAGTTTCATCCGGATGCTAATCCTGGCAGCAAAACTGCCGAGGAAAAGTTCAAGGAAATAACTGAAGCCTATGAGGTTTTGAAAGACCCTGAGAAACGTCGCCGTTATGACATGCTCGGCGGCAATTGGAAGGCTGGAGCTGATTTTACGCCTCCTCCCGGATTCAATAACTTCAACTTCGATTTCGGCAACCTGGGTGGATTTGCTGGTAAGACGGGGTCGCCTTTCTCCGACTTCTTTGATGTGCTATTCGGGCAGACCTTCGGGACTGGGGCTGCTGGCGGTGGACCTGCTGGTGCCGGTGGAGTGAAGAAGCCCCAGCAAAAGTTCGATCAAGAAGCCGAAATCGAGCTGACGATTGAAGAATTAGCGCGCGGGACGGCGCGGAACATTCAGGTAACCAGGCCAGGTCAGGCGGCACGGACCTTGCAGGTAAAGATTCCAGCCGGAGTTCGACCTGGTTCGAAAGTGCGTGTTCCTGGTGAAGGTCCGCAAAACCCGCAGGGCGGTACTTCCGGCGATTTGTTCTTGCGCGTGAAAGTAAAGCCGCATCCCTTTCTGACAATTGAAGGAGACAATCTGATCTCCGAGTTGCAGATAACTGCGCCACTGGCTGTTCTTGGAGGAGAGGCGACCGTAAATACTCTCGATGGTGCTGTTCACATCAACGTGCCCCCGCTGAGCCAGAGCGGACGCATGCTACGTTTGCGGGAACGTGGATTACCGAAGCTAAAACAGTCGGTTCGCGGAGACCATCTTGTACGTCTCAAGGTCGTGTTGCCAACGTCCGTGACGCCCGAAGAAAAGGCGCTTTACGAGCAACTTCTAGCGATCGAAAAAAGCAAATCGCAGGCATAACTCTGATACCTGGCTACCACTTTACCTGCTCGTCCCAAAAGATTGAAGCCGGCAAGATACCAGCGTTACCGGAGTCGAACTAAACTCTAAGGGAGGCGCTGGCTGAGAATGTTTGCCCTTAGCCGGCAGCCTTTTTCTTCTTCCGAGCTGCTTGCTGATCGAGCGCGATTGACTGCATGAAAGACGTGAGGGCTAGCTTGCTGTCGCCGAGTTTCTTGTATGCGATACACAATGTTCTATGCACCTCTGGATTGGTAGGCGCCAATTTACGAGCGTCAAGCAAATATTGTTTTGCATCATGCGGCTTATCGATGTATAGGTAGATCTCAGCCAATCGCAGTTTCGGCATTGGATCATCCGGGTGCTCTTGGATCTGGCGTTCGAGCTGGAATTTGGCTTTGTCGATGTCACCCCAAATACCCAACAAGAGACGCACCGCCTGCGGCTGTCCTGATGCACTCTCCGTGACGACGCCGGTGTTGTATTCGTTCATGCCTTCTTCGGCTTGACCGGCTCGTGCAAGTGCAATTCCTCGCATTTTGTGAGCATTGGATTCATTCGGTTTGATCTCGATCAGCTCTTGCAGCGTATTTGCTGCGTCAAGCGGCTTATCATTGCTCAAGTAGAGGCTGGCTAGTTCCATGCGCGGAACTGTAACTTCCTTTGCCTGCGAGATAATCAGTTTGTACTGAGTGATGGCTTCGTCCACTCTACCGTTGGTACCTAAGAGGCGGGCATATTCCAATCTCAATGCCCGGTTCTTCGGGACAAGCGACAGTGTTCTCCTCATCTTGTCGAATGCGTCATCCTTGCGGCCCGATTTCAGCGCAATTAGAGCCGAGCACCAGTTCGCTGCGACATCGTTCGGATCTCCTTCCAGCAATTTGTTTGATGAAATTACTGCGTCAGTCAGTTTCCCTTGGACCATCAGTTTATAGGGTTTCAGTTTTTGAACATCCTTCAGGACTTCCTGCGTATCTTGTCCTTGTTTGACCTGCAGGTTGCCTCTCAAAATAGCATTGTCCGGAGTCTGCACTGTGTAGAAAAAAGCGACCATGGCAACCACTGCGATCAGCACTTGCGGTGAAAACAACGCTTGCATTGGTGACTCGGACTTGTATTCAATTCTTTGCAAGGCTTAGATCTCCAAGATATTCAAGTCTTAATTGTGTCAGAGAGTATGCAAATGTTTCTAGCACATTATTCTTCTTGACGTAGTGTTTTAGTTCCAATTTGGAATTCTCAGAAAGGTCCATCAGCTTGCCTAAATAGCGGCTCACCTTTTCAACTTTTAGAGCCGACGAGCGCAATACTTCTTGTTCGGCACTGCAAATCAAATCAATCAGCGTTTCAGCTTCGTAACCGTCATCGTCAGACAGTGCAATCAGGCGATGGCTGAGCTCGTGGCTCTCGCTTACAGCCTTCAGTAATGAACCATGCAAGCTTGAAGTGCCAGACAAGCGCTTGCGTGCGGCGTGAATGAACTCGGATTGGAGGCTCGAAATCTTCTCAATTTGCGCCTGCTCCTCGTGTTCGGAAAACCAAATGCCAGGATTGAAAGTCTTGTTTATCGGAAGAACCTGAGAGCGACTGACAATGGTTGGCAATACTTGTTCTTCGGAGGAGGCAAACATTATGAAGAGCGTGTTGTCCTGAGGCTCCTCGATGTTCTTAAGAAGGGCATTGGCCGGGGCCATGTGCAGATACTCTTGTTCGGCTTTAGGAACTATGACTACACGCATGTAGCGTGACGTCTTGCTCAGCTCTTCAGTTAGTTGGCGAGCCTTTTCCACTGGAATCTTTTCGCTTTCACCCTGCCCAGCCAAGACTATCCAGGCTTGGGGATGCTCGTCATCGTGAATCCAGCGGCAGTTTTGGCAGTAATCGGCTGCATCCGGCGACTTGCTCAGGCATGAACAATGAACTGAGTCGGTTCTTGAGAGGCAGTTGAGGTAAGCGGCGACTCGACGGGCGATTAACCATTTGTCAGCTAAGGCGCGTCCGGTTAAAAGATAAGCATTTGCCAAAGATCTACGTGACAAGGCAGAACTCAAAAGCCTTGTGGCTAGTTCTTGTCGTTCCTGCAAAGCGGGCTCGAATATCAGCATTTCCAAGGAGTAGTGACCCTTTTATTTCTCCTTTGCTTAGAATACACGAATTATTGCTTGACGTTTGACACTGCTTACAACAAGGCGATAGACTATGGCGTCAAGAGACTGGGGAGATAGGCTTGTTTAGAGCCGTCTTCAAAAACCCGGCTGTATGAGTCCGCCGTACGGTGCTTGACTGTATTTTCTGGCGCGGACTAATAATCGAGAGGCGAAGACTTTGGCTAACGTAATTGTGGTGGGCGCTCAGTTCGGCGATGAAGGCAAAGCGAAAGTTACGGATCTTCTATCAAGGAACGCTGATGTAGTCGTTCGTTATCAGGGCGGTGCGAACGCTGGGCACACAGTGGTGGTCGATGGAGATACTTACAAATTCCACTTGATACCATCTGGTGTTCTGTACGAGGGCACTATGTGTATTCTCGGTCCCGGAATGGTGATCGACCCTCGCGCATTTCTTGATGAGTTGGGTGCGTTGCAAAAACGCGGCTTGGATGATTCCATGTTGCGCGTTTCATCAACTGCTCACGTGACGATGCCTTATCACCTCATGATCGATGCCGCTGAAGAAGATGCTCGTGGTGAGAAAAAGATTGGTACCACTAAACGCGGAATCGGACCGACATACGCAGATAAGTGCGCTCGCATCGGCGTCCGCATGGAAGACCTGCTCGATGCAGAACTCCTGAAGTCAAAGTTAGATTATTTGGTGCCAAGAAAGAACATTATTCTGGAGCGCTTGCACAATCTGCCACCACTAGATCCAACTGAGATATTTGAAACATATATCGAGTATGGGCGTAAGATGTCCAAGTATGTATGCGATACATCGGCGATCATCTTCCAATTGATTCAACAAAGAAAGAACATCTTGTTTGAAGGTGCTCAAGGTACGCTACTAGATTTGGACCATGGCAGTTATCCCTACGTGACCAGCTCAAGTCCTTCAGCTGGTGGAGCCTGTGCCGGCTCCGGCGTCGGACCTACAATGATTGACAGGGTCATTGGCGTATCAAAGGCTTACATGACACGGGTAGGTGAAGGTCCTTTCCCAACCGAGCAGTTCGGCGAAATCGGCGACAAATTGCGCCAGATCGGAAAACCCTGGGCAGAGGTTGGCGTCACGACGGGACGTTCTCGCCGAGTTGGTTGGTTCGATTGCGTCCTCGGTCGCTATTCGGTCCGTATCAATGGATTGGATTGTTTGGCGGTTACAAAGCTCGATGTGCTTGACGAATTTGATGAGCTCAAGATATGCACCGCTTACAGAGACACTCAAACCAACGAGGTCTATAACGAGATTCCGAGTATTGCAGGTAATTTCGCAAGAATGGAGCCGATCTATTCCACATTTGCTGGATGGAACCGTTCGACAAGCGACTGCCGCAGCTATGAGGATTTGCCGGTTGCAGCCCAGCGTTACTTGAACTTCATTCAAGAGCAGCTCGGCGTGCCGGTTGCCATCGTAAGCGTCGGACAAAAACGAGATCAAACGATCGTGATTGAAGATCCGATCCACGGGCCAAAACGCGTACTCACCAAGCAATCGAAGTACAGTTTCAGCGTATAGAACGCTCCCACTATTGAAGCGAGCGCCAAAGTCGTTCAGGCGGGCGACACAAGCCTCCTATAAGCGCGAAGCGCGTGCAGCTAAGTATGGAGATACTATGTAAGCGCCGAGCGAAAGCTGGTCGCTTGTAAACCGAGAACAATTGCAGTAGCACTT
>JAIEQI010000096.1 GCA_019747875.1 Candidatus Obscuribacterales bacterium | reverse complement strand
TCACTCTTGATTTAACAGTTCCAATTTACAGGACCTGTCAAGTCCAATGTAAGAGCGCGGACGTCCCGTCCGCCCATGAGTATGGGCAGCGGACATCCTGTCCGCTTGATCCAACAAACCTAGTTATTACAAACGTCGCAACCGGAACATCCGTCTTGCAGCGTCTGTCCGAAGTAATCGAGAATGTGCTCGCGCCTGCAAGAATCCACCGAAACGTAGTCTACGATTTTCTGTAAGCGATCCAGGTCCATCTTCTTGCGTTTGTCGATGCCATCAAAGTCGATGAGCGAAGTGTCGCCGCATCGGTCGAAGAAGGAGCCGTCAGCTGCTGAATCCAGCACTTGTATTTGCTTCAAATAATTGAGTCCGCTTTGAACTGCTGGTTCTTTCAGTGACAACAAATTCGCTAGCTCTTGCGGTTTTATGCCGGTAATTCCACGACTCTTCACTGATGAAAAAATCATTCGCAATTCATCGGGCGAAGGATAATTTTGACCTAACAACCATTTCTGTGTGCTGATATCTTTAGCTTGGTGAAGCAACAGGCAACGCGCATGATTGCCGTCGCGCCCTGCGCGCCCAGCTTCCTGATAGTAGCTTTCCAAGGACGATGGAAGGTTGAAGTGAATAACTTGCCTGATATCCGATTTGTCGATACCCATTCCAAAAGCGACGGTGCAGACAATAGTTCTGAATTTCCCGTTTTGGAAATCAAACTGCGTTTTCTGTCTCGACCCCGCATCCAACCCTGCGTGATAGTAACCGGATGTGATACCACTGGCATTCAGCAGAGCTGCTAGACGCTCTGTCTCTTTCCTGCTGCTGGTGTATATTATTGCTGTGTCGCTGTTGCCGCGAAGACGTTCTAAAAGCAATGTCTCCTTGTCCGCGCTCGATTTGACATTCTTCGCTTCAAATCTGAGATTCGGCCGGTCAAAACTGGCCGAGATCGTTTTCATTCGAGGAACGCCCAATGTTTGGATGATATCTCGTTGAACGAATGGTGTAGCAGTCGCTGTCAATGCAAGCACGGTCGCCTCTGTAAGCTGCGCTAAATATGCACTCAAATTTCGATATTGCAGGCGAAAGTCATGTCCCCATTGGCTAATGCAATGAGCTTCGTCGATTACGACTAGAGAGATATCCAATTGTGGAAGTAGTTTGCGAAATCGTGGTGATTCAAATCGTTCGGGAGCTAAATAAAGAAGTTTGATCTCTCCCTGTTCCAGTCGCCAAATCCTCGACTCTAGTTCATATTGAGATAGCGAACTATTCAGCGCAGTTGCATTGCGTACGCCATTGCGATACAAGGCTGTCATCTGATCTTGCATCAATGCTATCAGCGGTGATACCACGATAGTCATACCGCTCAAGATTTGACTTGGAACCTGATAACAGAGTGACTTGCCATATCCTGTCGGTAATAAAGCTAGCGTATTTGTTCCGCTCAAAACTGACTCAATCACCTCCGACTGTTTTGGTCGGAAAGATTGAAGACCAAACCGTTCTTCAAGGACAGAGTTTAAAAGGAACTGAGAAACGGCCACTATTTTTATTCTGCCTTCAGCTTCGAAATTAGGCGAAAACTTCTGGTTAGATGCAATCGCCATTCTGACAGCATTGCAGCCGTTCGTCTTTAAAGAAAGCTTGTAAAACTGGAAATCAGTAGACTTTTCACTGGTTCACTATAAAGGTTTGAATTCTCATCCGTCAGGGAGTTATACATCTGGCATGATTTGAATATGTAATTGAATATGGCATCCTTCGGTACCTTTCCTTCCGGGGTGGATTTGTATGTTTCCAATCATTTTTCGCGTGTTGACTTTTGCAGGAGCTGTGGTTGTAGCTGGGCTCGCAACGAGAGCTGTCATTCTAAGACGACAACGCGAGGAAGAGGCCGCGCTCCTCAATCTGGGTGATCCTCAGCGCTCACCTCAGCAAGCGGCCGACAGGCAGCCGACCCCTAAATCCGCTGAACATCAGTCGGGCAATGGCGGCGATAAGAGCTACATGGCGAAGGGAACAGGCAATGCCTTTTTCAAGCCCGAGCCTAGCCCGAACCCGAGGAGTAATGATCAGAAAACCGACACACCAAAGGAGATTGCCCAACTCACCGACGAGGGGATGGCAACTGCTGCAAAGTCTGCTGCAGCCGCGGCAAAGAGCTCCGAGAAGAGCAGCGCATCTGAGAATTTGGCACCGATGCCTGAAAAGACTGTATCGTCAGCACCGCTCCCTTCTAAGGATATTGGCCATGCTAAGGGACAGGAGCTTGCAGAGTCACCTTCAGAGGAGCAGCTAAAGTTTTCTGCTGATTTGAGTCATAAGTTTGAACAGATTGATGCCTTGGTTGAAAAATCTGAACCGGAATTGGACGGACCTTACTGTCGTCCTGCAACACTCAAGGTCTATATGGATGCACTTGAGACCGTCCGCAACATGAAAGAGAACAAGTCTAAGTTGGAAACAAGTGGAACGGCTGACCAATGGAAGGGTGTTCTTTCAGAAGCTGACAGAATTTTGTCGGACCTCCATGCGAATTGGCAGCAACTGATGGCTGACCAGCAAGCCGGAGAAAGGGCCTCATCCGTGATAACCAGCTCTGAACACGTGCTTAGTTCGTACAAAGCTCCCGATGGTTTGAAGGTCGATTTGTCACTTGCAAAGTTTAGTCTTGAAACTGCTGAACGCTCAATGCAGGAGCACCGGTATGACGACGCATTTGAGAAGGCGGGAGCTGTCGGGATGCTTGTAGGTATGGCTGAAGTGAGAGCCGGCATCGACAGCGAATTGAAAGAACTGAGTAAGAATGAAGAGTTGAAAGCGAAGACGGATGCTGTTCGCCAAACGCTGAGAGAGGCAGATGCTTTCCTTTCCGATGCGAGCAAATCATTCATGAGCGATCAGCCGCCGGACGGCGAGTACGTGATCAAGCTGCAAAATGCATTTCAAAAGACAACGCAAGCGCAGCAAGAACTGATGAAAGCAAAGGTGTAGCATTTAACCGATGCGGCAGCGTGGCAGTGTCGCAATCAAAGGAGATCGGTCCGCGTCAGTGAGATCGCGTCTGCTCGACTCCGTTTGTTACCAGCTACGATTGCGTTTGTGATCAAGTAGATCCAAAAGCTTGTTTATTTTGGCGAGGACGCCCAGGCAGGCAATTGGTGCCATAAACAGGATACAGATTAGTTGTGCAAAGCGAAACATGAAATCCTCTAGGTATCAAACATGGTACCACAGGATATTATATGGGGCTGCTTGAGAACTGCGGCTTGTGCTTGTAGGCAACCTGTGCTGGTCCCTAGGTTCTATGGGCTTTCGCCAGGAATGTTGATGTTAATGTTCGTGATCGGGAATGTGTATTCCGAGATCGATTGGAAGGTTCCGTCGTCTTTCAAATTGGCTCCCAGGAAGAATAGCGGAGCTGGCATTTTTACATTGCAGGTTGTCTTTACTGTGACGTGAGGAACGTTTGTCGATGAGATGTTGCCGCCGTAATCTTGGTACATGACGTCGGCATCGGTGATGTTCGGCTGCGAACAGAAGTACCCATCAGCTTTGTGTGCTGAAGCTGTAGTGCGAGCAACTTTTAGTGCCGATGCTGCATCTCGGGCTTGACTGGCAGCCCTTGCTGCGTCTCGACAGCAGGCGTCGTTGAACTGATAACCGATCAGCACCACACAAGCATCGAGGCAAAACATTGCCATCACAGATAATGCCACTGCACTGGCTGCAAGTTCAATCAAATGTGTACCCGCCGCATTGCGCAAACGAAGATTCTTTTGATATCTATTCCGGCTGTGGTTTGTGGTCGTTGACAGTTTCCTCATAAAGTCTCACCTCGCACCAAGAGGACCAATTGTCGTGCCAAATTTTCAAATGTATAGCGGAGATTCTGCTGGTTCGTAACTAGAAAGAATCTGCCACCATTTCCTGCAATCGCTGCAATGCCCCCATTGTCCGGGTTGCTATCCCAGTCATTCAAAATCGCTTTTTCGCCTGTGATAATCTCGGGATTCTGAGCCAGTCCAATTGTGTAAACTGGAATGCCTTCGTCCTTGGCTTTCTTAGCAGCCATTCTCGCGTTCTTCCAGGGATCGGAATCCAATGGATTGCCGGCAGTTGGTTGCCCATCCGTGAAAACTACAATAGCCTTTCGTGCGCCGATTCTACTGTGGTCCTTCAATTGCGCCAGTGCTTTGTTGATGGCATCACCAATATTGGTGCTGCCATAAGCGCGTGTGGTGGGCAAGGCGGCCGTGATTGTTGTGAAGTTCGTGGAGTGTATGGTTGGGTTAAGAACGATTTGCGGACGAGGATAGCTCGCCGTTCCGGCGCTTGGATAGTAGTTGTCGATCTTCCAACTGCTCGGTGCATCCGTTGGAGACGTCCCGGCTGGATCGGAAAATGCAACCAAGCCGAAGTGAGCATCGGTGTCGTGATTCAGGATTCTATAGAAAAGGTCTGCAGCCTGTTGCGCAGAATAAATCGGCTGAGTATTCACTGCGACAAGATCGAAATACTTTTGCTGGTAGCCTGGCTTAGGTGCAACGCTGACTGAAGTATTTGCTTTGCTGTTGTTGAATACGTCGGTATCTTCAAGATTGCCTCTGGATGCTTCAACCAGAGTTGCTAGATCGGGAAAGTCGAAGCCGTCTGAGCTGATGCCACCAAATTGATTATTGCCGTCGATGTTTACGACAAGGTCTGTATATGTGCGTGAAGTGCCAGTACCAGCTCCGAGTCCAGGATAATTTCCGGGAGGCGAACCCGCATTGGATGGTCCGCGTAAACCGACCGCCGCGTTGGACCCTGCACCAGAGTTCTCTGAGAAATAGATCGGCCAGCGAATACCGTACGTGGAGGACGCCGATAGATCTTGTGGAAAGTTTCCGTTCAAACCAGTTCCCGTAGCGGGCGGCCCGACAATATCGTAAATCTTGCCCTCCGCGACAGCCCCAGCTTTTGAGCCGGAAGCTGTGGACGTTTTCACGTAGTCAATTTTGCCATTGCTGCTATTCCACATTCGCTTAACGAAAGTGACTGGCGTCTGGTCGTCAATTGATCCGGACACGTCGAAGCAGAGCACGATGTCCAACATTGGCACACCAGCTGTGGCTACTCCGAGAATTGGCAGGTTCGAAATACCCAAATACTGTCCGAAGCTCGGCTGAAGCCCGAAGCCAGCTGAAACTCTCAGCAGCTTGCCGTGAGCATCACCGACATTCACGACCTGATTATTAGTGTTCGGATCGAGGAACTCAAAATATACTTTGCTTTCGCCGGTTCCGGAAGTCGCTCCGAGATCGTCCTTGGCCGTCGTTTCGGTCGCACTGGTTAGATTCCAGCCGATCACCCTGTTCTTTCTAAAAACGACCATTGCTGCTTTTATCGCTTCTTCATGTGCATTGCTTGTATCTGAAATGTCGGAGCCGGCAAGCGAAGCCGCGCCTGCTAGGGCAGCTGCCTGACAGGCAGAGCGTAGTTCCTCCCGAGCGAGATTGGCTCGTGAAACTTCAAAGGCGAACATTCCGACGACTCCTAGAATTAGGAACGCCATTATGAAGATCATAATCACAAGGCTTTGTCCTTGGGAATTTCTCTTTGTTCTATATCTTTGCATTTCGAGGATTCCTGCCGTGCCTTAGAGGTTCAATCCTTGAGGATTTTCGGCTAGCTTTCTGGAGCTTACCTGCACCGTCATTGGTCCTGTTAGTCCAGGAATATCTTGGAAAATTGCGGAGTGTCCAAGGATCAGAGGCTGAACTTGTCCATCGATTGTTGTTTCAAGCAAGTAAACATACCTGGTTGTATCTGCTGGGGTATTGAGTGCTTGATTGTGCACTTGCAACGCATTGGAAGTGGTATCGCTTTGAAGAATGCGAGTGGTCACATTGGTCACTGTGATGCCGGAAAAGCTTCCTGCAACTTTTTTCGCTGTAGCATCGGCAGAATTGATTGCGCACAAATCAGTGCTCGACACATCTGTCGAAAAGGTTTTTGAAACGGCTGCTTGATAGGCTGCCTCGTGTGCCGCGGTGACCATAAAAGCGTAGCGAAGCGTAATGGTTGCCAGGCAAAGCAATGGAAAGAAAAGCGCGAGTATGGCGAACCAAATCGCTACAGGAGCCTCTGCGATGGCTGTTCCGGAACGTCTTTGAATGCGAAATTTCGTTCTCACAAGATTAACTCCCAATTGTTCTGCTGGCAATTTGAGTTTTACTGTCAATCTCTCGCAGCATCTTTCGGAAATATGTCTTTCCGTTTTCGCCTTGGTAGCCATAAGCGGCTTGCTTGCAAATCGCTTTGGCTTCGTGGAATCGGCCGAGTGCCATCAAACAGCGAATTACTCCGGCGCGTGCATCGATATGCAACGGGTTGAGTAAAAGTGCTTCGCGATAAAATTCGATAGCTTCCTTCGGCTTGCCGGTGTAGAACTGAGCCTCGCCCAACGTCACAGCATCGTGCGGATGTTCGATGCCACATTCGACCACCTTTGTTGCCGAACTCAGCGCATCTGCCGGGCGACCGATCTGCATATAGCTGTAAGCCAAATAGCGGTGTGTTTCAACGTTTTTTGGGTCAGTCTTGAGCGACGGCTTCAGTACTTCAATTGCGTCTTGGTACTTGCCCTTGCGAATGTGCGTGTAGGCTTTTATAACAATAGGCTTTGAATAGCTAGGCTTCTTCGCGGTATCTGTTGTTGTTGCTTGAGTTAGTTCTACTGCCTGCGCCTGTGACGAACAAATCAAATTGATTGTGAAACACAGGATTGGACCAGCTGCTTTTGAGATTCCAGATTTCATTGTTCAGTAGTTACCAGCGGGAAAATCGTCTCTTGCGTAAAATGCAGCCTACATGACAACTTTTCCTTTGTCAGTGGGAGAATTCCCAAAGTATAGGCGGTGGATCCGACGAAGACACCCGTCTTTTGCCGGATTCGGAAGATTAGATCGGCTTAAATTAATTCTCTGATGAGGCAAGGCAGGGCTTTGCTGCTTGTTCTTTCAAGGGAATTATGGGGTGGCGCTTGTCAGGAAAATCCTGACAAGCTTCTGGGTGCCCCAAAAATACCACCGCTGTTGCGATTAAAGCGTTGCAGGTGCAGCGTTTGGGGCGGAACCATTAAGAAAAGGTTGACGACTTTCGATAGCAGCAATTTGCGTTGTAAGTAATAAATAGACCTACTCGATGTTTTATCGACTGAGAGAAGGTAAGTCTGAATCGAAAAAACAACTCTGCAAGATCAGCGAACATGGCGAACATGTTCTCGGCTTGCTGCCGTTGGGCGATTGCCGTCGTGGAGATCGTTTCGCTCAAATATCAAACTGAGGGTTAAGGTATGGGAAAATCTGTAGGCATTGACCTTGGTACAACAAATTCAGTGGTGGCTGTCATGGAAGGCGGCAAACCAACTGTAATCGCAAACGCAGAAGGCGGAAGAACGACTCCGTCAGTAGTGGCATTCTCCAAGTCGGGTGAACGCCTGGTAGGACAATTAGCGCGGCGACAAGCTGTGCTGAATCCTTTGAATACGGTTTATTCAATTAAGAGATTCGTGGGTCGCCGCTTTGACGAGGTTGAATCCGAGCGACGAATTGTTTCTTATAAAGTAAGCGCGTCCGCCGATGGTGGCTGCAAAGTCTCCCTTGGTGGGCGGGACTATTCGCCTGAAGAGCTGTCCGCTATGGTTCTGCGAAAGCTGAAAGAAGACGCGGAGAAATACCTGGGCGAGAAAGTCACCAGCGCTGTAATAACAGTGCCGGCTTACTTCAACGATTCTCAGCGTCAAGCAACAAAGAATGCAGGCACGATTGCCGGTTTGGAAGTTCTGCGAATCATCAACGAGCCTACTGCCGCTGCGCTTGCTTACGGTCTAGACAAACAACATAAGCAGCACACTATTCTCGTTTTCGACTTGGGCGGCGGTACATTCGACGTCTCAATTTTGGAAGTCGGAGACGGTGTCTACGAAGTAAAAGCTACTTCCGGCGACACTCACCTCGGTGGTGATGACTTTGACCGCTGCTTAGTTGATTGGTTTGCTGATGAGTTCAAGAAGCAGGAAGGTATAGATCTGCGCAAGGATAATCAAGCCTTGCAACGTCTAACCGAGGCTGCCGAGAAGGCAAAGATAGAACTGTCTTCCATTATGGAAACTTCTGTTTCCCTTCCATTCATTACGGCAGATGCAAATGGACCGAAGCACCTCGACCTGAAGTTGAGCCGAGCCAAATTCAACGACCTGACTAAGGATTTAGTGGAACGCTGCCGCGGTCCCGTTCTCCAAGCAATTAAGGACTCCGGACTTTCTGCAAAGGAGATAGAGGAAGTCGTACTTGTTGGTGGATCGACGAGAATACCTGCTGTTCAAGAACTCGTTCGCTCACTTACTGGTGGCAAAGATCCTAACCAGAGCGTGAATCCTGACGAAGTTGTGGCGGTAGGTGCGGCAGTCCAAGCTGGCGTTCTTGCAGGCGAGGTTAAGGATGTTGTTCTTCTCGACGTGACACCACTTTCACTTGGTTTGGAAACCATGGGCGGTGTCTTCACTAAACTCGTCGAGCGCAACACAACCATCCCGACTCACAAGTCGCAAATATTCTCGACTGCCGATGACATGCAACCGGCTGTAGACATTATGGTCTTCCAGGGCGAGCGGCCGATGGCACGCGACAACAAGTTGCTTGGTGACTTCCGTCTGGAAGGCATAGCTCCGGCTCCGCGTGGGTTGCCACAAATTGAGGTTTCTTTCGACATCGATGCCAATGGTATTTTGAATGTGAAAGCCAAGGATATCTCAAGTGGCAAAGAACAGAAGATCACAATCACGGCAAGCACCAATTTGAGCAAGGAAGACATAGAAAGGATGATGCGCGAAGCTCAAAGTAATGCAGCGGAAGATCAGAAGTTACGCGACCGTGCCGAGATTCGCAATGAAGCTGACAGCTTGTGCTACCAAGTTGAACGCAAGTTGAAAGAACTCGAAACAAGTGGCGTCACCGCTGATAGTGCGCGGATCAATGCGTTGATCGACGAGTTGAAGCAGGCTCTAAAACAAGACGCTGATTCCAGCAAGTTGAGAAGTCTGACTGACGAACTGAAGAGCGAGCTGTCGAAATTCGAGCAAGCACTGGCGCAATCATACGCGCAAGCGCAACAAGCTCAACAGCAAGCCCAAGCCGGAGGACCATTCGCACAAAGCGGAAATCCTGGAGGACCTTTCGCTGGAAACCCAGGCGGAAATCCATTTGGACAAGGCAATCCGTTTGCCGGGGGCCCATTTGGTTACGGACCTGGCGCTGCCAATGGACCTTTCGGAAACGAACCCGGAAGCAATGGCAACGGAGACGGCTCCGACATCATTGATGCCGAAGTCACCTCTCGCTCTTAACTTGGTGCTACTAAGTTAGCTGCCAATTCATATAAGAACCGATGTCTGCCCTACTTTGATTTCAAGGTAGGGCAGGCTCGATCTACCGTTCGCCATAAACAACTTAGATACAAGATTCCTCTAAATTGGGTCTTAACCTGAATGGTTGGAGCTTTCGAGCTAAGTTGCGAGGGAAAGAATATGGCCGCTAGAACATCCAAGACCGGAATCCAATGCTCTCTTTTGCTTCTGCTAACTTTAGCCGCGGCGATGCCGGCGGAGGCTCAGTATGCAATGAACAATTACAGTTATAGTGCGACTTCGGTCAAGACGACTGGAACCTACAGTCCACAGATGAGCACTCAATACACGTCACAAATCAGCCCTCAACCAATTTCAACAGCTTCAACGGCAACTTTGTCCCCGGTCAGTGCCGCTCCAATTACCTCCATGCCCACGCTGGCTCCTATAACTTCCGTGCAGCCAACATTTAGCTCCACGATAATGAGCATCCCCGTCACGCCAATAAGTGTGATCTCTAGTCCTTTAGCGAATGTGAATGTTGCTACTTTGGCACCGCTTACTCCCACATTCCAAACCACCTTTCAAACATCCGTTCTGACATCACCAACTTTTACTCTAAGCAGCACTCAGACCCTATCCACTTCCGTCATAGGTAATCTGCAACCGTTGACGCAGTCATTTAGCCAGCCCAAATATAATTTCAACCTCTTACACGTCCTGGGCGGCATCAAAGGCACCGTCGGTAATGCAGGCGGTACGCTTGGAACCGTAGTTGGCGAAGTTGGCGGCGCTGTCAGTGAAGTCGCTGGTGCCGTAGGTGGCGCTGTATCGGGTGCTGTGTCGGGTGGCTCAGGATGCGGCTCGTTGATACCTGGAGGTATTCTAGCCTGTGTGGCTTCCGGAAGACAAACAGGTGTGCTGTCGCAACAATTTGCAGCAAGTGATTCATTAGTTAATGTGGTGTCAATCGTCAACGCTGGTGTCATTTCAACTGCGCAATCAAACATGCAATTGTCGTTGTTTAGCTCGGCGAATCAAGTCCTGCAAGGCGCCAAGGGGCAGCGCATCGGTGGTGGCGTGGGCGCAATGATAAGCCATAACGAAGAGCTGGTTATCTTGCACAGAGGCTGCATCATCGTCGCCAGTGGTGAGTTGCCGTCAAACATCCAAACACGTGCCGGCGATCTCGCTCTAAAAGCGAACTCTCTTGTTCAAATTGATGACACCGGAAAGCACATTCGAGTGAGCGCAGTTTCAGGCGACAAGGACTCTGTATGTCTTCGCGGTGGCATAACCAATGGGCAAGAGGTCTTGGCTAATCCCGGACAAGAGCTAATAATATCGGCCGACGGCATTGAGGAAGAAGAATTGATTTGTGCTGATGGTTCCGTAGAGACATTAGTTTTGGGTTCCATCGAGAAGAGACCGAACGTTGCGCGCAAAACATACGTTGCGGAGCAGAACACCATTACTGATGGACCTGCCAGAGCCGGTCGTCACGTTCGACTTGGCAATGCTATGCCAGGCTCCTTTAAAAGTGGCGTAAATAGTTTCGACCCACGCCAGGCAGAATTGTGGAATAGATTGAAATTGTCGACACGGGATGATGAAAGCAGTCCTCTCCAAATAAGCGCACTACCTGGTTGCCAGCTTGAACCGTCCGCAGATGGAGCATTAAACTTAATTCGCGGAACTGTTTTTGTTGCCCCAAAGAATCGCGCAAAGCTGCAGACAAAGTTTGCTGACCTTGAGATTAAGCGCAATGGTCTTGTAATGGTTGAACATGTGGATGGAATCTCACGCATCAAGGCTCTTAGCGGACCGGATGATGTGTTGGTTTCCTGTGCTGGAGAAAGGATGCCGCTAGCTCCAGGACAAGAGTTGCTTATCGCAGATCGGGCTCCCAGTGACGTCCAGATTAACCCCGCAGATGCTATTGCTCGTAGGGCAAGAAGTTCAAATTTGTCCGCTGGCGAACTTAACCTTATTCTCAACGACTTTTCGATTAGCTCAATGCTGCGTTATGTTGGGTACCGGAAGATGATCACATCTGTTGATGCAAAACTTTTCGAAAGAGTTTTGAAGATTGCAGCGGTCGTCGAGCTTGTGGGTAGAGGTCGTGGGCAATACTCTTACTCCGCGCTTTACCAACAGCAGAATCAGCAAGCTGCTTCAATTGCTCAGCAGGTCGATAAAATTTCAAGTGCAAACGACAAGCAAATTGCACGTTAAGACGTGCTGCGGTCGCGCTCTTGAAGTAATTGGGCGCTAATGCTTATGGCGATTTCTCGGGGATGATTTGTGCCAATCGGCAGACCGACAGGACAAAAGTATTCCTTGTTTTTTTCGGCAGCTAGCCCCGCTTCGGCAACATCATTACGCAAGCGAACGGCTTTTGCTTCACTGCCGATTACTCCCAAGTATGGGAACTTACGGCTTCGCAAAATCTCAAGCAGAATCGGTTTGTCGGTAGTGTGTCCCATAGTCATGAGTAGAACGAACGCACCTTCAGGAATGTCCTTAACGGCGGAAACCATATCGTCAGTTTGAATTTTCTTCAAGGAAGCTGATTCCGGAAGCTTGTCCAGCCACTCTTGTCGGGGATCAATACATAGGATCTGGCAGTCGAGCGGATGCAGAACATCAATCAACGCATTTGCGACGTGACCAGCTCCGAATACGACGATGTTCCACGTTGTCGTATTGTGCTTCTCCATAAAGAGCTTAACCATGCCGCCGCATGTCATCCCCACATCGCGGTCAAGGCTCCAGTTAAAGAACTTGGTGCGCACAGTGCGGTCGTCGTTTTTCAGGAGACCTTGCGCTTCGTCGATTGCTTTCTTTTCGACCTTGCCACCGCCAACAGTGCCGAAGTGTAAGCCGCTTGCAGTCACTAGCATCTTGGTACCAGCATCCTGCGGCACGCTTCCTGTAGCATCGACCAGGATCACCGAGACAAATGGAATTTGTTCCGATAGAAGCTTGTTTACTTCTTCAAAATAGCGGCTCATAGGTTCGGTCCCATTCGCATGTTTTATGTTAGCGCGTCTGCTGGCTTCTTCTGCGCCGTCTTGCTCTCATATTCCGCCAGGCGCATAACGATTTCTTCGTTGCTTGCCGGAAGAATCAGTTTTGGAATTTCGGCTCCTGATACAGATCGTAGCGCGTATTTTACAGCGCACCATACCGACAGACCGAGGCAGAGCGGCGGCTCCCCAACTGCCTTTGTCCCTTTAACGTTCACTGAATTTTCTTTATCGATCCAGTTTACGTTGAAGACCTCTGGCGTGTCTTGGATATTGGGAATCTTGTACGTAGTTGGTGAGTGGCTCAGTAGTGTTCCATCCTCTGCGTACTTCAAGCATTCGGTGGTGACCCAGCCCATGCCCTGGATGAAGGCTCCGGTTAACTGTCCGCGCGCGATTCCAGGATTTACCGGTTTGCCGATGTCCATCAGAATATCAACGCGCTCGACTTTGAGTTCGCCCGTAAATCGATCGATCGTCACTTCCGACACGGCAGCGCCTTGTGTGTAATAAAGGAACGGATGTCCTGATGCTGTTCCTTCCGGGCCTGCATCCCAGCTCCAATCCAATCCTTTGGTTGCATAATAACCGCGTTCGCCTAAGCTGACGCGATTCATGTACGCAATTTTGACCAATTCTTTGAACGTTAAACGCGTGTCCGGGCGACGTCTGTCAAAAACGAATCCGCCTTCAAAGCGAATGCTGGACGGCGATGGATTGATGTCGGCGACCTTTGAGGCAAGGTGGTGGGCTGCCAACTCTGTCAATCCTTCCTTGATCTTCTCGCAAGCGATAACGGCAGCCGAGCCATTGAGGTCCGTTGCGCTGGATGCTGCAGTCGCCGATGTATTGTTGTTCTTCTCTGTCGAAGTCGGCATCACGATAACCTGATCCGGTTCGATGTCGAACTCGCTGGCAACAATCTGTTTGATGTTAGTGTTGACGCCTTGTCCCATTTCGGTTGCGCCGGTGGAGACCTGGATGCTGCCATCAATATATATATTGACCAGAGCATTTGCCTGGTTTAAGAACTTCGTGTTGAAGCTGATTCCGAATTTGACGGCGCTCAAAGCAATGCCCTTCAAATGCGTTTTGGATTCCCTGTTGAACTTATCAACTTCACTTTTTCGTTTGCTGTAATCAGAGCTGATTTCCAGGTTCTCGAAAATCTCATGCAGGTTATTATCGAAAATGATCTCGCCATACGGCGTGATGTTGTTTTCGCCGACTCCGTAGAGATTCACCTTCCGTACATCAAGTGGATCTTTTCCGAGGTAAGCGGCGATTTCTTCCATGATATTTTCGATGGTCGCGATACCTTGTGGACCTCCGAAGCCGCGGAATGCGGTGTTCGGTGGGAAGTGAGTTTTGCAAATGGTGCCGGATACATCTACTACCGGTAACCAGTAGGCGTTGTCGATGTGGCACATTGCTCTTGCCATAACGGCAGATGATAGATCGTTATATGCGCCGCCGTCCGAGTACAAGTGAGCCCATAGAGCGGTTATCCGTCCATCTTTGTCAAAGCCTACTTTGTAGGTGTTTTCGAATGGATGGCGCTTGCCTGTGCATTGCATGTCGTGATCTTTGTTGAAAATGATGCGAGCTGCACGCTTGGTCTTAAACGCTACAAGTGATGCCATGACGGCTGGGTGCGTAGCTTGCGATTCCTTGCCTCCGAATCCGCCACCCATGCGCTTTGTGATGCACACGACGTGATTGACCGGCACACCCAAGAAGTGCGCTATTACTTCCTGAACTTCGCTCGGATGTTGAGTCGAGGAGTGAACTTCGATCTGATTGTTTTCCTTTGGGTAGGCGATCGCAGCTTGTGATTCCAAATAGAAGTGTTCCTGTCCTTCATTTCGGAAAGTGTTCTCGATAACGTGAGCCGAATTCTTGAGGGTAGCCTCGACATCGCCTCGTTTGATTCTGCGTGTCGGTCCGATCACGCTGTTTAGTTCCTTGGCTCTCTTGATGCTTAGGATTGCTTCTAATGGCTCCAGTTCGATCTTGATTGCAGCTTTGGCGGCTTCGATCGCTTTGCGATCTTCAGCGCCAATAATCACGATGGGTTGTCCCATAAACATGATTTCGTCTTCGACCAAAATGATCTCGTCTTTAGTGATGGGACCAAACAAGTTGCTTCCCAGAAGATCCTTATGCGTCAGAAGCGCAACTACTCCTGGTACTTTTGCCGCTTCCGTAAGGTCGAGCGACTTTACTTTTGCGTGCGATGTTTTAGCGTAGAAGAAATCGACCAGTAGCTCTCCACGTACTGGTGGTACATCGTCGAGATAAATCGATTCGCCTGTAACGTGTCCCTTTGCGGAGTCGTGCGGTATGTCCCGTCCTACTGCTGACATGCTGCAATCCTCCCTTCTTTGATTTCATAGAATAATTTGCTCAGTAGATTTTTCGCAAGTTGCAGCCTGAATTCCTTCGATCCGCGAACATCGCTAATGGGAGTGATTTCGCTTACTGCAAGTTCTGCTGCCTGGTGGAAGACATCAAGCTCGATTTGTTTGCCTTTCAAAAATGCCTCCGTTTTTGGAAGTCTCAAAATGACGGCGGCGACGCCACCATATGCGATGGTGATGTCTTCGATCTTGTTACCGTTTAATTTGAATTTGAATGCAGCGGTGTTGGTGGAAATGTCGAGATGCTTTCTTCGCGATACTTTATAGAGTCGTACCATCTCGCCCTTTGCCGGGAGCGGGATTTCAACCGAGCTAATAAACTCATCAGCTTGCATGTCGAACTTCTTGTAGCCTTTGTAGAAGTCGTTGATGCGAACCTGGCGGTTGCCTTTGCTGCTGGTTAAATTGATCACTGCATCCATGACGAAGAGAAATGGCGGCGTATCTGCAATAGGCGAGGCGTTGGCGATGTTGCCTGCCAGTGTTCCTGCGTTTCTTATCTGTGGCGAGCCAAAGACCCAGAGAAGATGGAAGAACTCGGGCACCCGGTCCTTCACGAATGCTTCAAGCTGCGAAAGCGTCGCAGTCGCTCCGACTTTGATGTGATTTTCGCTTACTGAGATTTCGTTCAAACCTTCGATATTGCCGAAACTCATCACGACTTTTGGAGCATATGCTCGCTTGTTCATTACGACGCAAACGTCGGTGCCACCAGCAATTATTATTGCGTCGCTGTGCTCCGATTTGAACTTGGCTGCATCAGCCAGATTTGCAGGGAGGAAGACAGTCTTGTCTTCGGTTTTGATCAAGACTGATTCTGAGCGCTCTTTGGCAAATATCTTGCTCATTTCGGCAGGCGGATATAGCTCTGAAAGCGGAACGATGCCCGCCATATCAACGTTAAGACCGGCTTTGATGATAGGTTCGTATCCGGTACAGCGGCAGAGGTTGCCGGTGACGGAATCTTTAATGCCCTGGGCGCAGGGTGATTTGCTTCGGTCGAAATACTCACACATTGCTACGACGAAACCCGGTGTGCAGAATCCGCACTGTGTCCCGTGGCACTCGACCATTGCTTCTTGGACTGGATTCAAATGTCCGTTCTGTTTTAGCCCTTCGACTGTGATGATATGGCTAAGGTCAGCCTGATAAAGCAGCTGGATGCAGGAATTGATTGGCTGATAGTCGATTTTCCCGTCCTTGAGTTTGCCGACCAGTACGGAGCAGGCTCCGCAGTCTCCTTCCTCACAAACTATCTTGGTGCCGGTTGCGCCAAGTCCCCAGCGCAAAAAGGTGGAGAGCGGCTGAAAAGCCTCGCTGCCACTAATTTTGTGCTCTTTCCCATTCACAAAAAGATGTAAGTAGTCTCTCATAATCCCCGCCAATCAAAAAGGCAATGCTGCATATGATAGGGCATATTTGCATATCCGTGGCGCCTGTACCCCCCGTTTACGAACAATCTTGGCGAAAAGCGTCTTTGAAAGTTGGAGCCAAGCGGCCTTCTCGGGGGTCGTCCGTTCGCGATAATTCAATTAGTCTGAATTAGAATAGATCGAAAATTGCAATTGCGATCACTTCCCTGAACTGAGTCATGCCACAACCTGGTCACGCCCGAAATGGCTAAATTAAGCATGCCAATCAGGAGGCGGTTTATGTTTACTAGCAGATTAAAAACTAAGCTCTGGAGTTTCTCAGGTAAATCGGTCCACTCAACTTTTCCGCTAGCCAAAACTCCATGGAACCACAGTGGGTTCTCATTTCGCTCGATTGCATTTGCTGGATTCTTCGCAATTGCAGGCTTCTGTTTTCAGGAAGATGCATTGGCGGCAGATCGTCCTGATTACGCGACGCGTTGCAACGAATACAAACAAGCGCTCTTCATCTTGAATCAAGATATTCAAGCTGGTTACAGCGACGCGTCTATCTTTGAATTGCGCGGCGATGTTTACAAAGCAATGGGAGAGCTTGATCTCGCTTTGAGCGATTATAATCGTGCGGCCGAGCTGAACTTCTCTGAACTTACTATCGGGGCTATTAAGGCTTCCAGCAAGTAAAACTTGGGAAGTGCTGGAGATAAAATCCGGGAGATCGTTGGGACATCTTTGTGTTGCAATACACAGTCATGGACGTAATTTCCAACCAGTACTCTTGCTTGAACAAACGTATCTACCGAATGAACTTTTAGCCAGAATGATGGCATAAGTTGATTCAGGGGGATCTTGCAATGGCACTAGAGAACGAAGACAAATCCGAGAGCACGAAAGAAGGCGCCTCTGAAGAAAAACAGCGGCCCTTGATTGAGGATTTGATGCCTGCTGCAGATTCAAGCTCACGAAGCGGTGCTCCATCAGCTGAACAGAATGATCTATCGAAGAATGATACCGATAGCGCGCGCGCGAAGCGTGGCTTCGGTGACATTCTTGGTGATGTCCTTTATCCGAAGGAGCCAAAGGTTCTTAATCCGCAAGGGAAGATGTCTGAGCTTGAAATGTCCGGCGCTTCAAGGGAAATCGCGGACCGCGTTGCTCGTGGCGACAAGCTGGGTGACAGCTGGGGCGACATCAATAAATCCATGCAACGCGCTGCCGAAAGCGGCCAGCTCGAGGAAATGGTTCAGCGCATAAACGATCAGCTGCGCGCCCAGGGCAGCGACAAAGTCCTGTCTGTGACCATGCAAAATGGGCAAAGTATGATGTTGCCCGAGCATAGCCCTTTTGAATCGTGGACCGAGTATAAAGTCTCTATGACAGACAAAACCGGGAAAGAAGTTGATTCAACCAGTTTCTCTGCAAATCACAAGAGTCATCCAGGCACCGGACTTGGTGGCGGCTTTCCTCCGTTCCGTCTCCCTCGTTTCTCGCGCCCAACAGGCTTGCCAGACCTAGACATCAGAATGGATTAGCACTCAGGCGCGCGGGCGACGCATGGCATCGCCCTTACGTTTTGGCGGTTTGTTTTGCAGGAATGATTTTCTCAGCGATCAATGACTCGATCTCGTCATCACTATATCCGAGTTCTTCAAGCATTCCGCGTGTGCTCGCCACAATGTCCGTTTGCGCATCGATTTCCGCGCCGTGCTTCCGATCAAATGGCAATGGTGTGCGCAACTGAGGTACTTCTCCAAGCACCGGATGAATTAAGTTCTGAATGAGCGCCCGTTCCTTTGCAGGGATGAATTCCAGTGCTTCGCGGATTGTGTTCACAGGTGAAATACAGCACTCCGCCTCTTTAAATTGTTCGATCCATTCCGCCATCGTTTTCTTTGAGAACTCAGCAGCTAATGTGTCTCGAAGTTTGATATTAGGCCCGAATGCAAACACGTTTAGCAAATCTTCCCTGCCTAGCGCCTTGCAGAAAATTTCCCAGAACTGAGGTTCCAGTGGTGCAGCGGCAATGTAG
Source organism: Candidatus Obscuribacterales bacterium (assembly GCA_019747875.1). GTDB lineage: Bacteria > Cyanobacteriota > Vampirovibrionia > Obscuribacterales > Obscuribacteraceae > JAIEPM01. The sequence goes on along the minus strand of JAIEQI010000096.1, from coordinate 10,623 downwards.
CGCCCATCCTTGCACTTGAACACGTTATAGTTCGCAAGTTCTTGCCTGTAGACAGGATCTGCTTCGCGCGGCTCCGTGCCTGTGTATAAGCTCGACGTCGCCGTGAGGCATTGCGTCCATAGCACGCTGTCAAACATGCTTATGTCCAGATGGCGACCTTTTCCTGTCCTTTCACGTTCATGCATTGCTGCAAGAATCGAGATCGACCCCAGCATTGCTGACATGAAGTCGGACAACAACGTGCCGGGCATAAGCGGAACACCCTCAGGTGACCTTGTGACATGCATCACACCTGTTTCGGCTTGCAAATTAATATCATGCCCAGGACGTTGGCTAAAACTGGAATTCTGACCATAGCTCGATATCGAGCAGTAAATAAGCCTGGGGTTGAGCTTGTGCAAATTACCATAGCCGAGTCCAAGTCTGCCCATGACTCCAGGCCGAAAATTCTCAACGAGCACATCAGCATCCTTGATCAGTCGATGCACTATTTCCAGCGCGCGCTTGCTTTTGAGATCAACAGCAATTCGTTTCTCATCTCTGTGCACGCTCCAAAAGTAAAGGCTTTCACCCTTGACTATGGGCGGTAGGAATTGCGCAAGACCAGGCTTAAGTTTTTCTACCCGCGTGACATGTGCTCCCAGGTCCGTCAATACGCTCGACGTGAGTTCGCCGGGCAAAAGGTGTGTAAAGTCAACAACTTTGACGTTTTCGAGTGGAGGCGCCAAGTTAACCTCGAGAATCTAAATGGAGTCAATGATGTTACCATGTGGAGCAGCCATCCTTAGGGCATAAGTTATGCTGCTGTTTTTCATGGTCATTCTCTTGTGGACATTCTTTGTGCCGGCAATATCTCAGCCAGGAACTTTTACGAGATCTAATGGTGCGATTATGAAACAGCAAAGGTTCTCATTAATGCATGATGGCATGGAGAGAACTTATTTTGTTCATGTGCCGGAGTCGTATTCGCCAAGTGCGCCGGCGCCTTTGCTTATCTTGCTACACGGAGGTGGTGGACTGGCGCGGCGGATGCTTGCTTTTACCGGTTTTGCACCGCTGGCTGAAAAGCATGGCATCGTTATTCTGGCACCAGCAGGTGTTGATCGGCACTGGAATGATGGGCGCATCAAGACTGGCTACCGTGCTCACGATGATAATGTTAACGATGTAGAGTTCATAGCTGCTGCAATAAAGAAGATGGAGTCGGATTACAAAATAGACCCGAACCGCATATTTGTGACTGGTATCTCAAATGGTGCAATGATGTCTTACCGGCTAGGGTTGGAATTGCCGGAGAAGATAGCAGCGATTGCGCCTGTTGTTGGTTCGCTGCCGGAACCTTTGGGCGTTCAGTGGAACAAAACGAAGCGGGCGATTAATCCAGCGGTTCCCGCAATAATTTTCAATGGCACAGATGATCCGCTTGTTCCATTCGGCGGCGGAGAAGTGCATCTGGTTCGAAAGAAACTTGGTACGGTAATGTCAGTGGCAGAGACGGCGCAGATCTGGGCTGCGCGAAATGGCTGCACTGCAAAACCTAAAGTCAGCTCAATTCCGGTTTCGGATTCGGAGATGAAGGTGACAAAGACTGTTTTTGGCGGATGCAGTAATGATGCTGATGTCGTTCTTTATGCAATCGAAGGCATGGGACATACGTGGCCCGGTCCCGAACCTGGTGCCCAGTATTTGCCCGCTCGCTTGATTGGTCGCGCCTGCCATGGCTTGAACGCAACAGAATTGATCTGGCAGTTTTTTGAATCACATAGCAGGGCCGCGAAGAAGGAGTCATTGAAGCAAGTTGACTGACGGAACACATGTGATTAAGCAAGATATGAAACCCGCAGGCAAGGGAGAAATTCTTTCTTGGGCGATGTACGACTTTGCCAATTCAGCCTACACAACAGTTGTGACTACGGCTATCTTCAACGCCTTCTTCGTGGATGTGATTGCAGGCTCTCAGTCTGGTCTGAAGCCAGGTTTGGGCACATTTTTGCTCACTCTTTCGATTTCCATTTCGAGTTTGGCCATCGTTGGAACGGCGCCAATATTAGGTACGATTGCTGATGCACATGCCAACAAAAAGAAGTTGTTAGCGTTCGCAACTGTACTATGTGTGGCATGCACGGCGGGATTGTATACAACATCAACTGGCGATTATGTTCTTGCTCTTATTCTTTTGACTTTGGCCAATCTTGCTTATGGCACAGCTGAAGATCTGGTTGCTGCTTTTCTGCCCGAGATTGCGGAACGTCAGAACATGGGCCGAGTCTCGGCATTCGGATGGGCAATTGGATATCTCGGCGGACTCTCCACTCTAGGAGTTTGCATCCTCTATATAAATTGGGCGAAGCACATGGGGCAAACTGCAGTCGCTTATGTGCCGATCACGATGCTCATTACGGCCGCGTTTTATACAATTGGCGCGTTGCCGACGTTCTTGGTTTTGAAGGAACGGGCAATGCCGGATCCAGCTGCCGTAGGGAAGAATCCGATCCAATTAGGTTTTGACAGGTTGAAACGTACTATCGATCACGCCAAGCACTACGGCGATTTGTTCAGGTTTTTGATCAGCCTTCTTGCCTTCAGTTGTGGCACCGCGACTGTTATCAGCCTTGCGACTGTCTTTGCGCAGCAAGCGATGGGCTTCACTGTCGAGGATTGTATCAAGATGATCTTCGTCGTTAACATAACAGCCGCTGCAGGCGCTTTTTCGATTGGCTTCATCCAGGACAAGATCGGATCTGTGAGAACGCTTTCCGTAGCACTTATTCTCTGGATGGTAGCCACCACCGGGGCATATTTCTGTACTGATCGCGGATGGTTTTGGGCGTTGGCGAATCTGATCGGTGTCGCGATGGGGGCAAGCGGATCGTGTGGACGAGCGCTCGTCGGGCTCTTCTCCCCACCTGGTAGATCCGGTGAATTCTTCGGACTATGGGGCTTAGCGGTAAAACTTGCAACTGCCATCGGTCCACTCACTTTTGGACTGGTAACATATTTCACCAACAACAACTACCGCCTGGCGATTCTCTCATCGAGCGTATTTTTTCTGATCGGTCTATTCATTTTATTGACAGTGAACGAAGAGCGAGGCAAGAAAGCAGCTCACGAAGCAATTTCCAATAGTGAGGAGCTTATGAGCTAGCTTGTACAAATAGTTGAGATCTTGGACATCAATGTACAAGATCTCAGAATACCGACATGGAGAGCCGGAACTAAATGCCTGAAGAAAACTGCAAGATATGTAAGGTCGAAGACTCGTCACCATATGTGGTGTACCAAACCTCCTTTTGGCGAATCAGGCACATCGACGAAACTGATATAGCAGGATACTGTCTATTAGAAAGCAAGCGGCATATTCTCGACCTTTCGACTGCGCGTGATGAGGAGTTGGAGCAATATGGAGTCATTTTGTCCAAGCTCATGGCTGCTCAAAGAAAGCTGATCCCGAGCTGTGAACGCATTTATACCTATTCGTTGGCCGAGGCTGTTCCTCATTTTCATGTTCATGTGATTCCCCGGCGTGCGGATTTTCCAGCTGAATACAAAGGCAGAGGCATTATGGCTTACCCGCTTAGTCCCGTCCTGGAGCTGGATCGCGTTAGCGAAGTGGTAAAAGATCTGCAGCGGCTATTGGTCTAAAATGCAAACGGCAAGATGCCGTGTTGCCCCCCCGGGGTGGAACACTTGCGTCGGCTCAAAATATGGCCGGGCTCAGCTGCAACGCGCTTCGCGCTTATGGATGGACGGGACGTCCGCTCTCCATACACAAGAGTCATAGCTCTTTCCGCAAGCGCAGATCGTATTCCTTGAAGCCTTCTTTCTCGTAGAATGTTCGCGCTAATTTGTTCTCTGCTAGAACATTCAGAAAGAGAGCGCTGGACCCTTGCTCGCGCGCATAGTCTTCCGCGGCTTTGATCAGCTTCTGCCCAGTGCCCCCTTTTCTATGCTCTGGCAAGACGATCAGATCTGTCACGTATGCAATCCACGCAGTATAGTTGAGGTCTGAGTCGAACTCCATCCTTCCGAGAAGGCTAATGTAACCCGCGATTTCTTCAGGTTCGACATCATCTGCAACAGCAATGAATATTTTGCCTTTATATCGCTCGATCTTTTCAAAGATGTTTTTGAGGTAGGCGTCAGCCATTTGATCCGCCGGCAAGCGCAGCGGTTCAAAATCACGCTCGTAGTCTTGAAGCAGGCAGAAACAACGATGCAAAGCCTCGAAATCGCTGTCTTTGTATTCGCGGATCATGGATGTTTGAGATAGAACTAGCGGTATCTACGGAGTTGCCGTTTTCTGCAATTGTTCAGCATAGGCGCAGACAGCATCAAGGCGGCGTTTTACCAATTTGCTAGCAGCCATTTTTGTTACGTCTTGCCAGAAGGGAACTCGAATGCCAGGATCGATTGCATTGGTCAGTTCTACGTTAGTGGAGTTCTGATCTTTGCCGGGTGTGATTACCCAGGCTCCTTCGAAAACGTGGAATCGGTCTGATTGGACTAAAGCGTAGTCGATGCGCTCAAACTGCGAGGTTTCGTTCTCGACGTAGGTGCAAGATGCTTCGCCAACGATTGGTAATGCTGCGAATACTTCCTTCAATGTGGCGTTCTTGCCGTCGTATGATATAAGTTTGCGATGATTATCGGACTCTCTCTGATGCTGGATTGCCGCCCAAACAAGCTGCGGTTTCGCGTTGATCATGATGGAGTGAGTCACTTCCGGGGGGTGGGTCTTGTGTTTGGCATGATGATGATGCGAAGCGGGCGACGAAGCCTGGGCTTTCCGGTCGTCGTTATACGCCCCGTTAGTATCAGCTCCCCCAGCCAACGCGCAAGGTGAAAATAGTGCAGCTAACAACAAAAGGTGAACGGCCCCAAAACGGCTTCCGGCAAAACGCGACATGATCAAAGCTTCCCCCAGACCCACTTGCAAAGATGCCCAACCCACCTTTGACTTATAGAGTCATTCCTCTTTGTACTCTTTTTGAAACCGGCTTTTTGACCGATTTAGGAAGATCTCTGTAAAAAAGGCGATCTGTTTAGCAAAAGCCACAGCTCATGCTGTTTTCAGCACCCACTCCGGATTGACAGTTTTGTAATTCAACAAGATCGAACGACGCCGATCGAACTCACTTGTTCCGAACACGTTGTACTGATGTCTTGGCTTTGCCAGGAATCTGTCGTGCTGCGCTTGCAGCCACACTCTTCTTAGGACGTAGTTCGTTTATTAGCTCAGGATGAGCGTCTAGCAGTTTCAGAAGTTGGACCAATGCTAGTGGAGGACGTGTTTTTCCTGTCTCATACCTAGAGAATGCATTAGGGCCACCTCCGAAAAGTTCAGCCGCTTCACGTTGATCTAGTTTGAGTTTTTTGCGCGTCTTGCTTATGAACATCGGATCAACTGAGCTTGCGTTGATTTCTTTGTTAAAGGCTAACATTGCCGAACTCAAATACTCTGCTTCTTCCTCGTTGTGAACGGATTCATCGCACGCGGTGCAGTACTCTCCGCCTACATTCGGAATCGTTGTGGTGTGCCCTTTATAGGTATATGAGATATTTCGGACTTCGCTCACCACTTTTGCTGAGCCGCAAGAAACACACTTCATTGCCACAACTCCTTGAAAGAGACTACGACTACTTTATCCACTATTTGAAGTTTTACATATAGGTCGATGTCATCGATTGGTACGTAGTAAACATCTTGCCAAATACGATGATCTTGATGGCTAGTCATGCTTTTGTGCAAATTGCTTGTTTCCAAATTCATGATCACATCTCTAATATCTTGAGGACCGAATCCGATAGTCGCTGCTCCCCTCAAGGCTGATTTCGTCACGCGCAGAAGACCCTTCTCCACGAGTGCTTTAATTTCGGATAGAGGATAGTGAGCAATTCTCTTTTCCATAATCCGAGAATAACCTATTTGGTTAAAATTGGCTAGTAGGTTAATGGCTATTTGGTTTACGCGCCGAATCCACCACCGCCTGGGGTCTCGATTTCCAGGCAGTCACCGGCTTGGAGTTGGACTTTTGCGCGCGCTTCTAGTTCTACGGTCTTGCCATTAGGTTTGGCGAGGAAGTTTCTGCCAGGTGCGCCTGCTTTGCCACCAGCTAGTCCATGGGGCACCGTACTGCGGCGGTTGGACAGGATGGAGGCCAGCATCGGTTCTTTGAAGCGGATACGCCTTATTGCACCGTCACCACCACGATATTTGCCGGCTCCGCCGCTACCTGGGCGGTGCCGGAAATGTTCCACGATCACTGGGAAGAGCGTTTCAAGTACTTCGGGATCGGTGAGACGGGAATTTGTCATATGCGATTGCACTGGACCGGATCCGTTAAAACTTTCTCCGGCACCGGTGCCACCGCATATGGTTTCGTAGTACTGATAGCGCTCGTTGCCGAATGACAGGTTGTTCATTGTGCCTTGCGCACCAGCCATTATGCCTAATGCGCCGTAAAGTGTGTCCACGATTACTTGTGATGTTTCCACATTTCCCGCTACGACGGCCGCTGGATACTCTGGATTTAACAAGCTGCTTGAAGGCACTCTCAATTCCAATGGTACAAAGCATCCAGCATTCAGAGGGATATCATCCCTGATAAGGGTTCTGAATACGTACAAAACGGCAGCTTTGGTGACCGCCAGTGGAGCGTTAAGATTAGACTCGGACTGCTGCGATGTGCCCGTAAAATCAACAATAGCTGTCCGCTTTGCCTTGTTTATGGAAATGTCGACTGTGATTTCGCTGCCATCATCCATGGTGCAGGTGAATTGACCTGGGTGGAGATTTTGAATCGTACGGCGCATGCATTCGTCCGCGTTGTCCTGAACATGCTGAAGGTAGTCCAGCACCATCGTTTGTCCCCAGTCGGAAATCAGAGACTTCATTTCGTTGATGCCGCGTGTGTTTGCGGCGACTTGAGCTTTGAGATCTGCAACATTTTGATGCGAGTTACGGGCTGGGTAAGTACCGGAATTCAATAGCGTGTGCAATTCGTCTTCCAAAAACTTGCCGTCGCGAACAATCAGCTCTTGCTTGAAAAGAACACCTTCTTCGTCAATCGTCTTGCTGTCGGACGGCATCGAGCCAGGAGAAATGCCGCCAATATCTGCATGGTGCCCTCTTGATGCCACGTAGAAAAGTACTTTTGTGCTGTTTTCGTCAAAGGCGGGAGAGATAACTGTAATATCCGGGAGGTGTGTGCCACCGTTGTAAGGATCGTTGTCGCATAAACATCCCCGGGCCTCATTGTTGTGAGGTGATTTTCTATCAGGTTTTTCACCGACTCGCCCATCGATCCTAGATGTACAGGCATGTGTGGAGCATTTGCGATCAAGTTGCCATCGCCATCAAATAGTGCGCATGAGAAGTCGAGTCGCTCCTTTATATTTACGGAGTAGCTCGTATTCTGCAGGGTGATTCCCATTTGTTCTGCGACGAAGCGAAACAAATTGTTGAACAGCTCGAGCGTTACAGGATCTGCCTCACCATGGCTGTTGGCTTTGTGTAAAGCTTTTGCATGAGCCTTCTTTCCGCCTCTTTCGATCACCTTGAGTCGCGAGCCAGAGTCAGAGATCGCTCTATGAGACCCGGTGGATGACAAAGCCTTCTCCATGTCTTCAGCCGACGTGCCCGCATTTTCTGTCGAGCTCTCTGCGTCAGGTTTGTAGTATTGCGCAGTATGTGTCAGGAGTAGGGAGCCTTCCTTTAACAATTCAACCTGCCATCCGAGATCAATCACTGTTGTAGTGTGTTTCTCAACAACGATCGCTGGGCCTACTAATGTGGTGTTTGGTTGAAGGCTATTTCGGTCAACAATCCGCGCGTCGCACCACAGCCCGCGCGAATAGATTGAGCCGGTTTGAGAATCGCCTGCCCTTTGCTGTTTGTATCTGAGTTGTTCGTCAGGCAGGGTGCGCCCTACTAGCTGAATGGACAGGCTCTGAAGAACCACTTTTCGCTTACTATCTGAGAATCCGTAGCGCTGCAAGTGTTTATCATGGAAGGTCTTGACCATGCTCTCAATTTCGGTGAATGGTACTGAGAGTGTATAATCGCTCCCTTCCATCCGAAGCAAAGCCTGTACAGAGAGCTCCTGATCATCAGTTGCGATGCCTTTCTTTGAGAGTGCTTCTGATAGTAATTCTCGCGTGTGTTCGATGTCGGCATGTAGTTTATGTGCGCTTAGCGTTGAGATGTCCTCATTAATGTCGATGTCTCTTCCAATGCGGCGATCAGCGTGCCCGATTCCATAGGCAGAAAGCAGTCCTGCCAGAGGATGAATCAATATTTTCTGAATGCCCAACTCGTCCGCGATCATGCAAGCGACTTGCCCGCCTGCACCGCCAAAGCAAACAAGTGCACACTCTCTAGCGTCGTGGCCTCGTTGAACTGACACATGCTTGATCGCATTGGCCATTTTGGACACAGCAATTTGCAGGAAGCCGAAAGCAACTTCCGCTGAACTCCTGTTATTGCGCGTCTTGTCGCTGATTTCCTGGGCTAAGTTTTCGAACGCACCCTTCACGCAATCTCTGTCCAGCGCTTCGTCGCAGTTTTCGCCGAAGATTTTTGGAAAGTGATCTATCCGTATGCGACCCAACAACAGATTGGCGTCAGTAACGGTTAGTGGTCCATCATTTCTATAGGACTTCGGTCCAGGCTTTGCACCTGCCGATTCTGGGCCTACACGGTATCGGGACCCGTCAAAAGTTAGAATTGAACCTCCACCAGCTGCGACCGTGTGAATATCCATCATTGGTGCTCGAATCCGAACACCGGATATTTCTTTGTCGTAAATGTATTCGACCTCTCCTGCAAAATGTGCTACATCAGTTGAGGTGCCACCCATGTCGAAAGTTATGAGCTTTTCGAAACCGCATTGATGTGCTGCCTTGACGGCGCCAATCAGTCCACCTGCAGGTCCTGAGAGGATTGAATCTTTTCCGCGAAATAAGGCTGATTCACATAACCCTCCATTTGACTGCATGAAGAAGAGCTTTTTGTTCTTGCCTAGATTCGATTCAAGCGTGTCCACATAGTCTCGTAGAAGCGGCGTCAAGTATGCGTCAACAAGGGTTGTATCGGTCCTGCTTACGTATTTCATAAGTGCAGCGCATTCGTGCGAGCATGAGATTTGTTTGAAACCAACTTCAGCTGCGATGCGTACAGCGATTTCTTCGTGTTTCGGATATCGGTATCCATGCAAAAGCGCAATTGCACAACTCTGAATTCCTGATTCATATGCCGCTTTCAGGTCGCTTCGCAGCTTGCCTTCGTTGGCGATTTGGGCGATTTCGCCGTCTGCGTGTATGCGTTCTTGAAACTCGATTACAGTTTCATATAACTGTTCCGGCAATACTATTTCAAGCGCAAAAATGTCAGGGCGGTTTTGGTAACCGATGCGAACAATGTCTCCAAATCCTTGGGTAGTAACCAGCACCGTCCGGGCGCCCTTTCGCTCGAGTAGCGCATTGGTTCCGATGGTCGTACCCATCCGTATTTCGCTAACTTCCTCCATGTTGGAGAAGTTCTCTTTAAGAATCTGATTAATGCCTGCTACTGCCGGGTCAATATCCGCGTTTGATTCTGAAAGGAGCTTTTTACTTTGCAAGATCCCTTCAGGGCTGCGTGCAATTATGTCGGTGAACGTGCCACCGCGGTCAATCCAAAAGGACCATTTCTTGTTCCAGCTCAAAACGCACCTTTGTCGGCTGAACAGGGGATGATGAGTTACCCCTTTACCTTTTGTGTGGTAAGGGAACAGTATACAAGGAATGTCGTCTGAACTATTATTGAATCCCGAGTGACGAGCGTGATTAACGTGAGCACAATGCTTTCCCGAAATATTTTGTTTTCTTTTGTTGCTATGTCGATGCTCGGCTACGTGCCTGCCCGTGCAGACGATTCACCGATTTCCACGTCTGACTTTGCATCCCCGCAAGTAAGGACCGGTGTCCAATCAGCGGAAACGGCATCTGCTCAGCCTCTTAATGGTCAAGTGCAGGCTGATGCCTATAGGATCAGGCGGGGCGCACCGAGCAACACCGTTTTGCGCGGCTCACAACCGGCAAAGCTGACCGGCACAATTGAGAAAAACAAGGTCACAATGCCCCAGATGACCTTAGTTGAGTCGGCGGATTATTCCGCGACAGTGAATACGCCTCCGCCACCACCACCACCTCCCAAAAAACGCGGCACAATGGTTTGGGGACAGAGTCTAGCGGGCGGATACTATGATTCCACTGGTCAGGTTAAAGAAGTCGTTCGCGGCGATGAGCTTTACAAGTACGGCGGTACCTTCCAAGATGGAGTTGCTGTGCCCGAATATCCAGTCACCTGCAACTTTGCGGGCCATACCTACAGACCGTTTGTTCGCAAGCTAGTCCGCAATTAATTCCAGACCTGTCGATCCCGGGAGCGCCGGCATCTTGCCGGCTTCTCTGGCTGCTGACTTACAGAACCATACTAATATTGTTGCGCTTGCATCCTGGATAGGGGCTTTGTGTTCTCTGCTCGATCCCGGGAGCGCCGGCATCCTGCCGGCTTCTCTGGCTGCTGACTTACAGAACCATACTAATATTGTTGCGCTTGCATCCTGGATAGGGGCTTTGTGT
>JAIEQI010000174.1 GCA_019747875.1 Candidatus Obscuribacterales bacterium | reverse complement strand
CCCGAACTTTCGTCCAGGCTTGTAACATTTCAGATTCGGTTTTATCCGTTTCTTCTGACTCTTTAGGCGCATCTTGCCCTTGCTTTGTTCCAATTTCATCGCTCGATCTAATGCACTTTTTCTTCCATCAATTTTTCCGTTTAAAAACGCACAAGCCCGAACTTTCGTCCAGGCTTGTAACATTTCAGATTCGGTTTTATCCGTTTCTTCTGACTCTTTAGGCGCATCTTGCTCTTATTTTGTTCCAAGTTCGTATCCTACCTGCCAAGATTCTGCCAAGAAAGTGCCAAGAACCTGCCATAACAATTAAATCCAGCTGTTGCCGTCTAAAAAATGTCTAGTTGTTTTTCTCATTGTGTACAACTGACTATTCCCGCAAGAATGACGAGCAACGACTTTCTCTGAGCTCTGTAGTTGTGCTTGCGGACTTACTAGGAGGGATTGGGATATGGTACAAGATCGTCTTGCCAATGATTCGAAAGTTGAAACTAGATCCACGGATTTGAACAGCTTTCACTTAGGTTTCGCTGACATTATGAGCGACACGCAATCGAATGCGAAAGCCGCAAGCAAACACCCGAATGAAACCAAGCATGCAACTAAGGACGCGAGCATTCCGGCCGACAAGATAAAACATACAATTGCTACCAAATGTGGATCAGAAGATCCCGCCGATCAGAAAACACGAGACAAAAACGACGCAGGACAGAAGACTGGCTGCCAAAGCGGCATTGCAAGCGGACACGCCGTAAGAGGCACATACGAAGGTGGACGAGGAGGCAGCGGCCGCGGTAGTGCTAGTGTGACGGAACTCGATATTTCTCCGCTTAAGATTGCAGGCTTTAATCAGGAAGCTACGCAAGTCAGTGAAGGATTGGTCGGAGATGTCGTCCGCGAGTTGAAGGATACTTTCTTCGGCGCCGAAACTATATCCGAAAGAATCAAAGCTAAGGCAATCGAGAATCTCACACCAAACCAACGCGCACAATACCTGAGCGAGCAGGAAGGCCCTCACATAAGGATAAGCGGTCCGTTTTCCAAGGAGTTTTCCTTTCAGATAAACTCACCTATGCACCATCTCGTCGATGAACGAATCAAGATGATGGAAAAACAAATAACCGAGAAAGTTCGTTCGAGTATGTCACCGGAAGAGCTGGCGAGAGTAGACAAACAATTCCACAAATTCGAACAAGAGAAGAAAGAAGCTAATGAAAGAAACAGCAATAAGGAATTTGCTGCCGTTGCAAATATGGTCCCATCAATGAAGCTCGTTACAATGCTCCTCAAAAGCAATCCGGAGCCGGGAAATGCACTCAAGAACTATTTCGATTTAATAAAAGAAGAAAGTGATCGACAACTGAGCAAATAGAGCCTATCAGGGCATCCACACCGCATGGAACGAGCCTAATATCCATGCGGTGTTTGGTATCTAAAACAAAGAGGAGCATGAGTTGGCGCTGCGCGGGCTTATGAAGTTTTCCTTCGCCTTGGGCGATAATAGCCTCATCGCATGACTCGCGTGGTGCCTATAACTCAGCCAGAGCAGATCGGATACCTGCACTGGCTGAAGAATTGAGGTGTTGAAGATCGACGCTAACCTGCAAATTCAAAAAAGTGGGTTTTAAAATGCAACAAGCCCGAACTTTCGTTCAGGCTTGCAACTTCAGAATTCGGTTTTATCCGTTTTCTATGAATCTATAGATGCAGAAGCATCCACTTTGGTTCCTCCTTCCAGAAACTTTTTTCAAGAACGGAGTACAATCTGTCAGGCAAATATTTCGTGTAGATTGAGGACAGCATATGGGCTTTAGTCTTTCCTGGTTAGCAGTCAAAAACGTTCCTGAATCAACCCTTTTAACCAAAATCGGGGCACAGAAAACCGGCAAGAACTCCGAAGTTCCAGACTGGAAGCTTAGCTACTTCGATAGAGGTAAAGAGTGGCATTGGCTGGTTGAAAATAACGTTGATATGATGCGCGACAAAAAGGACTTGCTTATTACTCTTTCGAAGGGTACTGAGCTTATTTGCGTTGTCGTTGAGGAACACGTAATGTACAGCGCCGCATCAGAATGGAAAGATGGTGTGAGGGTGTGGCTGATTGAACACGACAATGAACGGGGTGGTCTTCAGGATATTCGCGCAGAAGGGACAGTGCCCGACTGTTATCAAGAAACGCGCACGGACTTACTTAAGCAACTCATGAGCGATCCTGAAACTGATTATCTCTTTGATGTCCCAACGACTGTCGCAATGAAAATCTGCGGATACAAGCATGATGAGGTACCAGATACAGACGATGTGTATTGGGAGCTGAAATACACACGCGGTAAATGACGTCATGGAAAGCAACCAGCGATCTCATGGAAGCGAGCGATCCATTTATTCAAAAAAAGCACAAGCCAGAACTTTCGTTCTGGCTTGCAATTGGATCCGGTTTTACCCGTCCCATTTATGTATTGTTAGGCGCATCCTGCAGCGATTAGTTCCAATTTTTGCTCTATAAGATCAGAGAAAATCGCGCCGTATCGCGTCTATTAGTACGTTCTCTTCAAGCGCCAAGTGAGTTGGTCTTTTCTCTTCAGGCGAACATACTCACTGGCTCTAGCATTTGGAGCACCAAGCTCATAAACCGAAGTGCCAATTTGATCGCGATCTTCGCGCATGTCGGCAACATAGAGCATTGGCTCAGGATTTTCAGGCGTCAATCTGCTTGCTGTTTGATAGTGCTCGATTGCTTCCTTGTCCTGACCAAGGGCTTCCAAACACTGGCCCATTGCGATATGTACTTCTGCATCATTTGGATCCAAGTAGCTTGATGCCTCAAATGCAATTAACGCACGTTGCTTGAATCCTAGTTTCATGTGAGCAAGTCCGAGTCCGTACAATGCTCGCTGATTCTCTGGATTTTCACGAAGGGCAGCGCGGAACAGATGCTCGGCTGCAACTGGATCGCGTTTCATCAAAGCTTGAAATCCTTGATCCTTTAATGAGCCCGAGGAAATCATGTCGGTTGGCAAATCCTTGCGATAAGCGCTGGCGGCGTGATTCTTGCGCGCAGCTTGCCATTGTTCGCGCAAAGATGGTGGCGAATAAGGATGTGTCAAGAAGTCGCCATCGAGCTGAGCAACATAATTTTCAATCTTGACGGAGTCGCTTAATACTCTCCTTAGATTATCAGCGATACGGTTTGCTAGCTCAAAGCGAGTGATTCCGTAGTCTGCTGCCATCAAATGATCGATCGTTACAACGTGCTTGCCGCCCAAACGGACAACGGGCAAGTTGTTGACGATTTCGATTTCAACCGATTCAGGCGTACGCATGCGCGTCGCTTTCAATGCATTGTTCAGATTGCGCTCGACAATGAGCCTTCTTTCGTCTGCTGAGAAAAGTCCAGCCGGGGTGCGAATCGAAAACACATCCTCTCCTGCAAAACGCACAGGAGAAGGCGATGCGCTAATGTAAGCTCTATGCACAACTCCCTGGGCATCGGCCGGCAAGGTACTTGTCTGCAACGTCCATCCTACCAGGAGCGCCAGAGATAACCGGCACAAAAATGTGCCTCTAGGAACTGAATTCATAAAGACTCCTCCGCGAAAATTCTTATGCGAATGGGGAACCGTTGGCTATAAACGAAATGATGTTGTGTTAGGCGCAATAATCGACAAAATGTTTCCACGCTCGTTGGCAATATTAAAGTTGACAAGTTGCACTAATGTAGCGACGCCCACTGCATGGTATGCTAGACGCCCTTTATGGCAGCAGGATACGAGCATGAGATTGAATTTCTCGCGGCGGCGTTTCAGTCAATTGTTGATAGCGTCGACTGTATTATCGAGCTTGGAAGAACTTTCACCGAGGATCATGAAAAAAGCGCTTGCAGAAACCAAGGACAAACAAAGCGGAGCGGTTTCATCACCACACGCGTACGATTTGTCGATAAACGTCAACGGCAAACAACATAAGCTCAAGATCGATTCCCGAGTGACTCTGCTCGATTTCCTGCGAGAAAATCTCAATCTAACAGGAACGAAAAAGGGTTGCGACCTTGGACAATGTGGTGCATGTACAGTGCACGTTAACGGGCGCCGTATCAAATCGTGCCTAACATTAGCCGTCATGCATGACGGTGATCAGGTCACAAGCATAGAAGGAATCGCATCGGGTGACGATCTTCATCCCATGCAGGAAGCTTTTATAAAACACGACGGATTCCAATGCGGGTTTTGCACACCTGGGCAAATCATGTCAGCCGTTGCTTTGCTTAAAGAGCCATGCGGTGCCAGTGACGACGATGTGCGCGAGTGCATGAGCGGAAATCTGTGCCGTTGCGGTGCTTATCCTAATATCCTGGCGGCAATACAAGAAGTTCGCAAAGGAGGCAAACACTAATGCGTCCTTTCACCTATGCAAAACCATCGCAAACGTCCGATGCGAGCAAATCGCTAAAGCAAAGCAACAGCGCCATCATTGCCGGTGGAACAAACCTACTTGATTTGATGAAACTCGATGTGAATCAACCCGCTCATTTGATCGATATAAATAAGATCGCCGAGCTTTCGCAGATCAAAAACAACAAAGGCGGGCTACTTGTTGGAGCCCTGGTCAAAAACAGCGATCTTGCGCACAATAAGCAAGTCCTGGAAAATTTCCCGATGCTTTCACAAGCAATTCTCTCCGGGGCGTCAGCTCAGGTGAGAAACATGGCTTCAACGGCAGGAAATCTGCTGCAAAGAACCCGCTGCTATTACTTCCGAAACTCGACGATGCCGTGCAATAAGCGCGACCCCGGTAGCGGTTGTCCAGCAATCGATGGATATAATCGCATTCATGCAATACTTGGCACGAGCGACTCATGCATTGCAACGAATCCGTCCGACATGGCAGTTGCGCTAATGGCATTGGATGCCGTAATCCATATAGAAGGATCGGGCGCTAAACGATCCGTACCGATCACAAAATTCTACGTGCTACCGGGAGCCCATCCAGAGAAAGAAACCGTCCTTAAGGATGGCGAGATCATCACCGCAGTCGAAATACCACAGCTGGCGGCAGCGAAGCATTCACGCTATCTAAAGATACGCGACCGCAAGAGTTTCGCATTCGCACTGGTGTCGGTGGCCTGCGCATTGGACGTGAAAAATGGCGTGATAAAGGAAGCGCGATTGGCGCTGGGCGGAGTCGGAACGATACCGTGGCGATGCACGGAAGCGGAGAAGATTCTTGTCGGCAAGCCGGCTAAGAAAGAGACATTCAAACTTGCGGCAGAGGCAGCTGTTAAAAGCGCTGTCACGCATAAGCACAACAAGTTCAAAGTGGAGCTCTGCAAACGCACAATTGTTAAGGCACTATCGGCGCTGGAGAACCTGGCATGAGCACAAAACCTCAAGGTGGAAACAGCGTAGTCGGAAAACCGATCGATCGTGTAGATGGCAAGTTGAAAGTCACTGGTCAGGCGAAGTATTCCGCTGACATCAGTTTGCCGAACATGGCATATGCAGCTGTTGTACAAAGTACGATATCAGCTGGGAAGATAACGGCAATTGATACAGCAGAAGCTGAAAAGGTTGCCGGTGTATTAGCGGTGCTTACGCACCAGAATGCACCTCGCCTGAAAAAGAGCGACAACGACCAAAATAATGTTCCAATTTTACAAGACAATATCATTCGTTTTGCCGGACAAAACATTGCAGTGGTTGTCGCCGATACTTTTGAGATTGCGACCCACGCCGCGGATTTGGTGAAGGTAACCTATGCGCCAAGTAAATCACCAAATACAAATCCTGACCCACTGTCAAACACGTTATTTGAACAGATGCAGAAGTCGCCGGGTCAAAGTCGAGGAGACTTTGTCGCAGGCATGAAAAATGCAGCAGTCAAAATTGAGGCAACCTATACAACTCCTACTGAAACACACAATCCGATGGAGCCATTCGCAACGGTTGCTCATTGGGAAGGCGATAAACTCACTGTTTACGAAACGACTCAAGGAGTTTTTCCATCAAAGAAATCAATTTCAGAAATGGCAGGAATTCCAGCCAACAATATAACTGTGATTACGCATTTTCTTGGAGGCGGATTCGGCTGCAAGCTCTCCGTTTGGTCGCACGCAATCATGGCAGTTCTGGCTGCAAAACAGGTGAAGCGCCCAGTCAAACTCGTTCTTAAGCGCACTCAAATGTACGGACCTGTCGGTTTTCGCCCGAAGACGTTTCAGCAAATCACGTTGGGTGCAACCAAACAAGGCAAGCTAACGGCGATGAAACACTTGAGCGTGAATGAAACATCGCTATTTCGTCAATTCACCGAATACTGCACAGAACCTACAAACGTGATGTATGCATGCCCGAATGTCACCACCGCGATAAAGCAAGCAGCTATCAACATCGGGTCACCAACCTGGATGCGCGCACCAGGCGATGCGCCAGGCAGTTTCGCGCTGGAATCGGCGATGGATGAACTTGCATACGCCCTGGGAATCGATCCGATTGAGCTAAGAGTTAAGAACTTCGCCGATAAAGATCCCGAAAGCGGTAAACCATGGTCCAGCAATTCACTACTTGAATGTTACAAGGTGGGGGCGCAGCGCTTTGGCTGGGCGAAACGATCGCCAGCGATCAAATCTATGAAACGCGGCAAGATGCAAGTCGGTCTCGGAGTGGCCGCTGCAACACACCCCACCTATAGAAGCGAAGCAGGCGCAATCGCATCCATAAGCTCCGACGGCACGGCCACAATAAAGAGTGGTACGCAAGATATCGGCACCGGAACGTACACGATTATGGCACAGGTAGCTGCTGATATTTTGGGGCTACCGATCAACAAAATTAAAGTCGAGCTGGGTGATACGCGATTTCCACAGACGCCGTTATCCGGAGGCTCACAGACGGCAGCATCAGTAGGTTCAGCAGTGACAGCTGCTGCGAAAAAGCTATTGGATGCATTGTTTGATCTGGCAATCGGAGATGAAAAATCGCCACTGCAAAAATCAGAAAAGAAGGATCTTGAGTTTCGCAACGGTGTGCTCACAAAAAAGGGGAGCAAGAGCTCAGAGAAAATTGGAGATCTGCTTAAGCGAAATAACATGCCGAAACTCGAAGTTACGGCGAAGTCAACTCCCCCGAAAGATGACAAATACGCGAAGCGATCATTCGGAGTGCAATTTGCAGAAGTAGAAGTTGAACCGGATCTAGGAAGAGTGCACGTCACTCGCATGCTAGGTGCCTACGCGGCAGGAAAGATTCTCAACGAGAAGACAGCACGAAGCCAGATGCTCGGCGGAATGATCTGGGGCATGGGAATGACGCTCTTCGAAGAGACTTTGATGGATCATAAGCTCGGCCGGATCGTCAACAACGATTTCGCCGAATATCATATTCCGGTACACGCAGACATGCCATCGTTCGACGTAATCTTTATACCGGAAGAAGATCCGCATGTGAATCCTGTCGGTGCAAAGGGTGTAGGCGAACTTGCGATAAACGGCGCAGCTGCTGCCATAGCGAATGCAATTTATCACGCAACCGGCAAGCGACTTCGGCACATACCTATTACGTTGGATCAATTATTTTGATATGCAAAGAGTGAATCGCATAAAATCGAACAGGCGGATCTGTCCTAAGTATGGAGCGCGGACGTCTCGTCCGCCCATAAGTATGGGCAGCGGGCATCTTGCCCGCGCTAGCAATCAGCCTGTCGGAGGGACAGCGATGACAGATAAAGGTTCGGAGCAGCAGATATTCCGAACGAGATCCGAAATGGCAATTTACAAAGCGATAAAGTTTTATGGAAACAATGGCAGCATCCCGGAAATCGACGAATCTTGACACCATCTAAAACGGGACAAACTAATGAACGATATTGAACTGGTCAGAAGCTGGACGAAATACTTTTCTACGCACGAACAACAGCCCGCTGTTCTCTGTACTGTAGTCAAAACTCGTGGCTCGGCCTACCGCAGTCCGGGCGCCAAAATGTTGGTTTTCGCAGATGGCAGCTCCGCAGGGATTGTCAGTGGTGGCTGTTTAGAGTCCGATTTGCGCCATCGTTCTTCGACATTGCTTGCATCTGATCGCCAAAGTGAGGTCGTTTGGTACGACACCAGTCGAGACGACGATATCTTGTTCGGAAGTGGAACCGGCTGTAGCGGCGAAACTATTCTACTGCTTGAGAAAATCAATACGATAGAGCCCCACGTTTCGTCAGACCAGCCGAAAATTCTTTGTAGAGTTTTTGAAAGCTCCAATCCAGATCTTGTTTCACTGCAATCACTATTGTTGGAGCCGGAGATAGACTACGCAACAGCGACCAGAGCAGGGTCCGAAACAGCGAACACGAGACCGTTCGATCCCGGGAGCGCCAGCATCCTGCCGGCTTCTATTTCCAACTCTGACATTATTGCTCAAGATGATCTGGGAGCCACGCCATGCGTCCCCCGCAGAAACATCAATGCGGATGAAAACATCAGCAACTCATTCTTGAACACCCTAAAAAAACATGCTACCGAGATACTGGCTACCGCTAAATCAGAAATACGCAATATCGAATTAGACGGATTTTCAGTAAGTGTATTTTTTGAATATTTGGCTCCGCCAATCCAGCTGTCAATTTTTGGCGCCGGTGCTGACGCCGTACCACTGGTTGAGCTAGCAAGAAACTTAGGTTGGCAAGTTACAGTTTTCGATTGGCGACCCGCCTTTGCCAAGCCAGAAAGATTTGCCGCTGGCACCAGTGTACACTGCCTGCCTTTCGATGATTTGCAGAAAGCATTTGAGTCTGATTCTAAGATTGCTGATGCCGTTCACAGTTCGGCATCACTAATAATGTCTCACAGCCTGTCTAATGATCTTGCCGCTTTGCGTTTCCTATCAGGACTGCGGAGCAGCGCAAATATTAGGAGCCAGCGAGACGCCGGCGCTCCTAACTCAAGCAACAGCAGCATTATGTACCTTGGTGTGCTCGGTCCCAAGAAGCGAACCGAACGCCTGTTGGAGGAGCTCAGCTCAGAACAGAATGCCAGGATCAACCAGGCGAATGTGCACTATCCGGCGGGACTGGATATTGGCGCAGAAGATCCAACAGAGATAGCAATCGCAATAATTGCAGAGATCACCGCCATTGTTAGAAGGAGAAAAGGCGGATTCTTGAAAGATCGGAACGCACCCATTCACGATCAGATTTGCGAAAGTACAGAGGAATTTCCAATTGTAAGCTCCACTTACATAAGCAAATTTGATCTCAAGTCACCATACGACCGAGTGCAAGCAGCATGCGAAATCAATGCCGTTGAGAAAGCAGAAATGAGAGTCGGTGCCATCATTCTGGCTGCCGGTAAGGCAGAGCGTTTTGGGTCAGCGAAACAACTTTTGGAGTTCAACGGACGTTCTCTGATCGAGAATGCTATCGCGGCCGCGGATGGTATCAACTGCGATCCGGTACTTGTTGTCACCGGCGCATATCACTATGAAATTCTTGAGCACATTGCATCTTTGGAGAACCAGCACCAGCTAAAACGCATTGAAATCAGACAAAATAGCAATTGGAAGAGAGGCATTGGCGGTTCAATCACACTTGGAACACATTTTCTCAAAGACCGCGTTGACGCGATCGTAGTTATTGCATGCGATCAACCGTTTGTGAACTCCGAGATTCTGAAAGACATGGTAATGGAACTGAATAGAGAAACCAATTGCAACATAGTCGCATCAAAATATGAGGATACCTTTGGAATTCCTGCTCTATTCCGAGCCCCCTTGTTCGATCAGCTTCTAAAGCTTCCTTCGAATAAAGGCGCAAAGCAGCTGATTCAAGAGAATCTTACCATGACCTATTTTCTTGATTTTCCAAAAGGCGCAATCGACATCGACACGGCCCAAGATTATCAATCATTGTTAGCAAGTTTGTAGGATTTACCTTAGAGACCTGCGGTTGATTGCAGAGCGTTTTTGAAGGTGACGGACTAAGGACTGAAGTCCATTACGTTAGAACTTAGTGCACTGCGGTTGGCGTTCTCGAATTTGGGTCCCGCCATTTCCATTGAGTGATTGAATTTGGTAAGTTCTTCCATAAGATAATCTATCAACCAGATGACGGCTCCGTCTGTATTGAGCCAGCCCTCCATACCAACTTCCAGGTAGACAACGGCCTCTTCCTTACTGCCTGGCTCAAATGAATCGAATTCAACTGGTGGCATATCCGCACCGCAGATGTAATCGAGAACTGATGGATTTTGTTTCACTGCATTCTTTAATGCTGTATCAGACATTGGGCAGGGTCCAAATTTTTTGAAGGTCAACAAGGCACGGGAATAGAGCATGTGAGCCGTGCAATCGCTGGAGAATTGCTTGAGAAGCACACTGGCCTCATCAAGCCGATCAACTTCCACAAGAAATGGAATAAGTAGATGCCGAACACCTTTTTCGTCGTCCGGATTTATCTGCAACTGATCCAACCAATATGCAATCGCTTCATCAAGCGCGAGAAAATCCTGACGGCGACGAATTCTTTCCGCTTTCGCTTTATCGGTCACAAGTATTTCGCGGGAGACCGGCTGGGAAGCAACCTGGACGGACAATGGAGGCGCCAATTTGCTCATGGGCTTTGCATTATCGGTCTTCTTCTTTCTCGGCATTTTAATTTCCCTCGTGGAGTTACCCATCCGACATCTCGTTAAAGGTAACACGAGTTTGATCAAGTTAGCGATTAATAATTTGCTGTCGCCACCGCCAATGGTGCGACAGTATTCAAGAGGTCCGGGGATAAAACTCCTGCTCTAAGAAGAAGATGATGATGAAAAAGGAGAAGAAGATCTCCAAATGCACGAAGACTATTTGATTTCCTGGACGACATGGCCGTCCTGGGTTTGCATAACCGGTGCCTTGCCTGGAGTGAATACAGTCTGAATACCGTTTGTCCTAGTGAAAACCTTGCTCCCGTCGGATTTGTTGGTGAATCCATACCCTTGTTTGGTTTTCATAGTTGTCGAACCTGACACGGCATCCTTACTTATGGTGCTGCCATTTGGAAGACTACCAGTCCCGTCTGGATTAAGCATCGTTTGCATTCCGTTCTTATCCATAAAAGATCGGGTTCCATCCTGCCCGATCTCCATTGTCGAGCCATTGCGAATCTTCATTGTGCGATTCCCCCCAGTCGAACTGGAAGCACGCGGATTCGAGAATGCCTTGCTCGAACCTGGACCCAAACTCGTCGGCATCTTAGCGGCATTTGATTTCTGCACATCAGAGAAATCCAGGCCAGACGGTCCCTTTGATGATAGCCCGCTACTTGTGTTGGTTATGAAATTCTTGTTGTCGAAAAGGCTGCTGTTCCGATTAGCGCCCCTTCTAAACACGGAAGCTCGACCGCCCATGGGAGCACGTTTACCGTTATCCCAGCTGGGATCATTAAAGAGTGAATCGCCAGCAAAACAGGGAGCAGCCTGAAACAAGAGGATCAAAATACTCGGGATAGAAAGATAGATGGCGTTTCTCATTGAACAATCCTAGCCAGGGGTCCTTATTCCTCATACACTGTTCCCGACTTTTGGTTCTGCTCAACTTTGATTTTTAATCTAATCCTTCTCCAGATATTTCTTACGTGCTTCCGTCAACCTTTCGTCATAGAGCTCTTCGAGGTCTTTATTCGCTCCGCGCAATCCATTCA
Source organism: Candidatus Obscuribacterales bacterium (assembly GCA_019747875.1). Taxonomy (GTDB): domain Bacteria; phylum Cyanobacteriota; class Vampirovibrionia; order Obscuribacterales; family Obscuribacteraceae; genus JAIEPM01. Next base: position 16,977 of record JAIEQI010000174.1, on the reverse strand, counting down.
CTACGCGCTCTGACCAATCGAGATAATCAATGATTCTCTGCTTGGGCCAATCGACGGGCGGTGCAATCATGATGTCAGAAATGTTGGAGATTTTGTCCGCAATCTTGATGGTTTTTGCGCCATCGGACTTGTGTGGAGCGTTTTCTACCTGAAGCTCCTTTCGTTTTGCTTTTGGTAAGCTCTTATCGTCCGTGCACTCCATTACCAGGCTTGCAACCCTATCACCAAAGAGCTTCTCAATCTGTTCTCTTGTCGCGCCAACATCCTCAACAGTGTCATGCAACAGCGCTGCGCAAAGGACTTCGCTGTCGCTGACACCGCCGACTCTCACCAACATTTCCGCAACATCAATGGGATGATTAATGTATGGAGAGATATTGTCTTTCCGTTTCTGGTCGCGATGCAGTGCTGCCGCAAACTTCAAAGCTCTAAAAATTGAATCTAAACCATCTTCACTCACATCAACCTCAACTTTCCGATTTCACGCAAGAAATCGCTACCCTTGCGGTCCGATGTGTAATCGCAACTCGAAGGGAGGTCTGCTAATAGGCTGTGTTTCCAAGCTTCCGGGAATTGTGGAAACACTTACATTCCTATTATAGCAAGCCTCGTTATAACAAGCCTCGTTGCTCGAGAATTCGCTCAGTGATCTGACGTGCCTTCGCCCCCCAAACATCACTGCCGGCAATGTTCGTAGCAAAAATATAGGTATCATTATCATGCTTGACGTACCCGACGAACCAGCCCATAACTCGCTTGTTGTTCTTCCCGAGAGTTCCAGTCTTGCCGCTTAATTCCCCGCGATCCGTTTTCTTCACTTTAATGATCTCAGAGACCGTATCCATCGCCTTTTCGGAGAATGGCAGCTCACGTTGATCGAGCCGTCTCAAAAACTCAATCTGCTCGTCGGCAGACAGTTTGATTGAATCGTCACTCAACCAAAACCTGGTGAGCCCGGCCGACATGTCCATGTTTCCATAATGCACAGCATGCAAGTAATTCTTCATTCGCTCTTCGCCAATTTTTTGCGCAACTCGCTGGAAGTACCAAACGACAGAATCTTTCATTGCACTTTGAAGCGTGTGATCCTTGTTCAACTCGACGCGAGGATCTTTCTTGCCATCCCATTTCTCCAAATCGTCTTTTCCACTCAGAACTCCACAATCAAGCCCGGCAAGAGCATTGAAGATCTTGAAGGTCGAACATGGTGAGAACCTTTGCTTGGCACGGGCAGGGTTATAGCAGATCGCTTTACCTGTTTTTTCATTTAGCATTAGAAAAGTGCCAGTGTAACCATTGAACACCGAAGAGAGATCTACCACCTCCGCGTTGGCGGAAAATGAGGGGGAAGATGCGGCCGCTTGGTCTCCCTTTTGGGGCTCAGCACTATAACAGACGGCGGAGCGATCAAATGCGTTCGGAAACATAAGGCACAAGAGCGCCGATCCCGATAAGAGAACTTTTGATTTTCGATTCATTTTGCGATTCCTCAACACCCAACATGAGCAGATTAAGTTCTTGATGTAAATCTGGCGTTAAGCACGCGCTAAAACAAAATCATGCTTTGTTGGAATTTGTCGCAACCGTTAACTGGCAGTAGCAGATCTTGGGGGTCGATCTCGTCTATAGTTTTCCTTGACGGTACGAAAGGTGATTGAATATCGTTGCGTTCGCACAGGCGGAAGACTATGCTGCCATACAGCTCGCGCGGCGCCGCTCAACACGTAAAGGGATCCGGCCGCCAACTCATGCTTGTACATCTCGAAATGGTCTTCGAATTCGCGCCTGAATCGCATTGTTTCGGACGCACCAAATGAGATACCAACAACCGTAGGGCCGAAAGCAGGAGCATCTCGATGCCAACCGATTCCGGCACCAGGATCATACTTTGCAAGAAGTGCTTGCGCTAATTGAAATGGATGCAGGTTTGCAATCGGCGCCGCGCGATCCCGCAAGCTTATCAGCCACTCCGGAAAGGGATCAGCAGGATCAACGGCAGGAGAATAGAACTCATAGCTGTACCCGTAGTGGCGCACCTTACGCTTGGCGACAACGCCCTGTAGCACGAAGTCATAAAATTCGATCTCGCCAAAACGCGAAAGAAGTTCCGCCTCCTCTTGTTCCGTGATGAAGTCAGGAACGTAGATAAGCCCATTAGGTGGCTCCGTTATTCTCACTACTTTTCTCGGCGACATATAGTCCTCTCAAGCTTTCTTTGCTCTTCTTCGATTCTAGCGCGAAGAGCTGATGAACACAGTGTCGAGCGCAGAACAGTCGGCAGGAAGCAAAGTCCTGCGTTAAATCCAGGCAAAATCTTTCAAATTATGGATAGGAGCGAGCAATTTGCGCACATATTGAATACAGAAACCAGATAGACTACAAGCTATTAAGTAGATGGCTCTGAAAAGACCACAGCAGGAATCCATGGCAATCTCTGAAAACTTTGCAAAATCCGACTCCTTCATCCTCAGCGTGATGTTCGTCGCAGTTTGCACCGTAATTGGTGCCAGTGTCATAGCTAGTGATTACAAAGCAAAAGTTGTCTCGGTAAAAGATGGGGATAGCATAACCATCAAGAATGGCACCCAAAAGCAAGTCGTCATACTCTACGGAATTGATTGCCCAGAGTCAGCACAGGATTTCGGCAAAGAAGCACGCGAATTCACAAACCAAGCATGCTACGGCAAAACCGTGACAATCATTGAAAAGGGAAAAGACAAATTCGATCGCCTGATCGCCGACATCGTCTTAGAAGATGGAACTGATCTTAATAAGCTATTGGTTAGCAAAGGATTAGCATGGTGGAGCGACAAATTCGCGCCTAAAGATAGCGATCTGAAGACGTTACACGAGCACGCAAAATCTCAACATATTGGCTTGTGGGCTTCGGCGAAACCGATTCCTCCCTGGATATTTCGAAACGGCGAAAAATCAGTGCAGGCAGTTGTTAAGCCGGCGCAGCAATAGCGCATAAGTAATCGGTCCGGGATTGAACCGGGCTACAAGATGCACCATAGAAGCCGGCAGGATGCCGGCGCTCCCGGGATTGAACCGGGCAACAAGATCCAACATTGAAGCCGGCAGGATGCCGGCGCTCCCGGGATTGAACCGGGCAACAAGATCCAACATTGAAGCCGGCAGGATGTCGGCGCTCTCGGGATCGAACCGGGCTAAACAGAACGTTCTGAGGTGACTTCGTCTGCTTCAACTTCTTCCAAATCCGGCTCGGTGACGATTTGACTCGTAAGGTCCAAGCTTGCATCCAGACCTGCGCCTGGCAATCCAGCTTCTGTTTTTTGCACGAAATGTGGCGTTTTCTCGTTTCGCCTGAGGATGAAGAAAACTGCAGCGGCAAGAAGCCAGCTTTGAACCGATGGAATGCCACCTTTAAGGGCGTCCAATCCAGGGACCAGCCCTGCCGTAATCAATCCGACAGTCATGCCCGCAATCACCGCCCAGAATGCCGGCCATCGCATTGCTGGTAACTGCTCGAAGGAGGGAATCACCTCAAAATACGGACGTTCTTTCAGCACGCGCGTTTGCCAATACCATTCGCAAACCATAACTACCGTCGGCATGGGCAAGATAACGCAGTTCAATGAGCAAATTCCTTCAAGCGCTTTCGAAGCTCCAGACCCGGCCAGCCAGTATGAAATTGCAGCACTGAGAACTGCCAGGATGAAGACGGTGATCTTCTGTGGCATCTTCTTCATATTCTCAAGCGCATTGATTGCTCCATACAGATTTGAGTCGTTGGCAGCAAAATATGCAGCCGAAATAATCGACACCGCAAGTAGTGTCATCCCGCCCATCGAGTTCTTCGTTAAATATGCAGTTGCTTGGGCAGATTCTGTTATGCCGGATGATAAAGCAAAAAGCCAGCCAGACAGTGGAAAGAGAACTACTCCCAACAATAAAGATCCGAGCAAGGGATAAACCGAGTGCGATATTTTCGGTTTTGCATAACGCCAGTAATCGGGCTCGTTCCCCCAAACACTGAAACCGACAACGAAACTGGAGATAGAGCAGAGAGCGGTCCAATCAGTCTGCGTAGGCACTGCGGCGAACAGTGGAGAAGGATCGGCGGGGTACGCCTTGACGAATGAAATTCCAATCCAGAGGAGCAAGAGCGGGGCTGCGAAAAAACGTGCAAAATTGGCTACACCACTGAATCCGAAGAAATTGTTGAAAGCCATAAAAAACGACAGTAAAGCAGCTGAAACAGCAAGTGGAATTTTGATCGGCAATAGATCGGATAGCTCATCTGCCAAACACAAAGCCAAAACGGTGTACCAGCCGATGAAGATCCAGATCAGGTTGGTAGAAATAATGCGAGAGCCCCAACTACCAAAGACGGATCGCGAAAGCACTGAGTAGGTTTGTCCGCTAACTGCACCGAGAAGCGCTGCCGGAACAGTGTACGCCATCAACATAACGCAGCTGACTAATGTGCAGATGATTACTTGGGTGAGGGTAAATCCATTCTTGAACCATTCAAACCCGATCAAAACAGAAGGGAACTGGGTCACCATCGTGAGCCAGAGCAAAGCCATGGAGACAGGGTCTTTTCGAAGACTGAGCGGCACGGCAGAAACCGCAAATTCTTCATCCTCAATTTTCGGATTGTTAGAAATATCTGTTTCGCTCAATGAATTGCAATCGGCTCCCTAAAGAATGAATCCTATGAAAGTGAACTACCTGATGCATCTGGGCTGGGTTCCAATTCATGGATGGGCTGCTAAATTCATGGGCGAGCAAGATGCCCGCGCTCCATACTTCAGGACAGAAATTACCAACAGCACAAGAGCACAGCCCTAAACAGCACCAGAGCACCCGAAACAGCACCAGAGCACTTCTCGAAATCGAACACTATTATATCGCGCACTTGTTTTTGGAGGCTATGCTTGGAGGCATCTCATCCCAGGTCCGTCCTTCCAAAACGCGCCCGGCTGCTTTCTTATTGCGACCACCCCATTGCTTGAAGAAGAAATGGACACCGGCTCTCTGGCATTGATCGCGGATATCCAAAACCCAGTCCTTCTGCACAGGTCGACACCTATTGCCCGACTCGCCCCCGACAATTACCCAGTCGATGCCTTTCAAATTCATATCAGGGATTGCGCCCAAAAGCGGTTCCACTGAAAGAAATTTCGTTTTGGCATGAGTCTCGCGCAAATAATCGATCCGATGAACGTAGTCCGCATTCTCAACACTGACTCCCGCCCAAATATTGTCTGTCCATGGAAGATGGCGATCGAGTTCAAGCAATCGATCGGCGCGCTTAGTAAGCGTTTGGAAGCAGTGCCAATCAGCCTTATTCATAGTGTGAAAGACTTCAAGAATAAATTCAAGGGGAACATCTTTGTGAAACAAATCACTCATTGAATTGACGAAGATGCGCTTCGGCTTGCGCCATGTGAGCGGCAGTTCGAGCCTATTCGACCAAAGCTTGAGATCAAAACCTTGTTGGTAAGGATGACCCGGCACCCCGCGAAAGCGCTCGGCAAAGGTTTCTGCATAGCAGTTTGCACAGCCTGGACTAACCTTCGTGCATCCCGTAATCGGGTTCCACGTTGCGTCCGTCCACTCAATTGGAGAATTTTCGCTCATGGTTCACTGACTAGCAGCTCGTCGTCCTTGAAAAAATAGTACCAGTAAAGTGCTATCTCAGTGGTATCCGAATTCATTCCTCTGTAGAGATTACTGTCAAAACCGCACAAGACAAAGCCACTTTGTTCATAGAAGGCGCATGCTGAGACATTGTTGTTCTGTGTTTCAAGCGTTACTCCCGCCAGACCCATTGCCCGTCCCCAGACCTTTGCCTGTTCGATCAACCCCCGCCCTACTCCCTGCCTGCGAAAATCAACATCGACCTCCAAATCTTCGATCAGCGCAAAGTTGTTCCAATTCCAACTGAGAATCATTTGACCACATACTCGATCTTCAATGTACGCCAGGTAAACAGCCCCCCTTGGGCTGTCTATGTAAGTACGCAAATTGCGATCTTTATCCGGAACATAGCGTTTCTTATATGGCTCGACACTTACAATCTCATAGTAGATTTTTCCTTCATTAGCAGATAAAACCAGCTCCGAATCGATAACAAAGCTGCCATCGCACTTATCTGCGTCATGAAAGTTAGACTCATTTAGTCGCTTTATCACTATCGGAGCAATTGTGGGCATCGGCAGTATCCTGACATCGAAATCTGACGTGTTGGCACATTGAGAAAGTTTACGTCTTCGAAGACCAAGCGTTTCCAAGCGGTAACGCGATGTTCAGAGGTCAAAACATCGAATAAATCCGGCAATCTTTACACACCAATGGTTTACGGCAACTCTCAAGATGTGAAATCTTGAAGAAACGTTGCCAACAAGGCGCCAGCACAGCTTCCGAGTGACCAATAAAGTCGGTTTTTGATTCAAAGGCGGGCGAGCCGTGGTATATGGCAAGGGTGGAGATATCCAGTGAATAAGCAGAAGACTGAAAAGCTGATAAGTATGATTTGCGGACCGATCGTCTGCATATTGCTGCTTGTTGAATGCTTCATGCTGATAACAGCAAGCACTGACTCAGACTTGATGGCTCTGAAAACGCCGCTTTTGATTATGTTAGTGGTGCAGGCGATTATGACGGCTGGTCTGGTCATGATTGCGATCAACTCTGCGGTGTCAGGCGAGAATCGCGCTGCAATGCTGGAAGATTCCCTCAAACTTCTATCTACTCAAATCAAGAAGAAATCTGAGAAAGAAGATTTTTACGAGTCACTTGTCGATGCAATCAACGAAGTTTCAAACGAACTAACCGAATCGAAGCGCATGGAGAAGATGCTTCTCGATCGAGCGATAGACGTCATCTTCGTTATTGATATCACTGGCAACATCGTTTCCATCAACAAAGCATGCGAAAAGTCTTGGGGCTATCCCCGAAACGACGTTATAGGTAAGCCGCTACAGATGTTTTTGGAAGGCGACGATGCAAATCGCCCGATGGATTCAATTCTGGGCGCCGCAAAAAGTATCGATAAGCTTGTGTTCGAATCGAAATTGCGAAAGAAGGATGGCTACTTGCTCGACATTGTGGTGACTGGTCACTGGTCCGCAAGGGAAAGCGGATTGTTCTGCATCGCACACGATATCACTCAGCAAAAGCTGGTCGAACGCATGGTTAGACTTAGCGAGCAACGTTTGCGCTTGACCTTAGAGGCACTTCCAGCTGGCGTCCTCGTAGCGCGCGAAAACGGTAAAATCGAGTTTGCCAATCGCTGCGCAGCTCAATGGCTCGACTATTCGGCTGAACAACTTTCTGAGATGAATGTGTCTCAAGTATTCAAAGATAAGGTTCTCGATCAAGGCTACGGCATGCCCAGCAACGAAAGCGTGGAATCAACCACGCTCGGACAGAACAACATAAACATGCCGGTTGAGATATGGCGCAGCAACATCGAAATGGCTGAAGGCGAAAAGATATTACTCGTCTTCCTCGACAAAACTGCACACTACGAGCTTGAGCGCATGAAAGCAGAATTCATAGCGATGGTCACACATGATTTGCGAGCACCGCTGACGTCCGTCACTGGTATTCTGACATTCTTGGAACAAGGAGCCCTCGGACAAATGAACGAGAAGGGCAAGGAAATGGCAGCCCGCACCCGTCGCGACTGCAATAATATGCTTCGGTTATTGAACGACATGTTACAGCTCGAAAAAATCGAAGTTGGATCATTTGAACTGACTTGCAGTAACGTCACTTTGAATGCAATGGCAAAGGACGCTATTGAAAGTGTTCGTCCAGTTGCAGAAGCTAAACGTGTAAGCATTAGCGATCAGCTGCTCAATACAACGTGCTGGGGCGATGAACAGCGCTTGAATCAAGTTCTTACAAACCTTCTCACAAATGCAATCAAGTATGCTCCAGAGGGATCGAAGATCGAAGTCCGCATGCGCGATAACAAGAACTTCGTGATCGTCGAAGTCGCAGACCAGGGACGTGGAATTCCACAAAACAAGATCAAACGCATCTTTGAGAAGTTCGAACAAGTAGACTCCTCAGATGCCAGGGAAAAAGGCGGAACAGGTTTAGGACTGGCGATCTGCAAAGCAATTGTCGCCCAACACGGTGGCGAAATCGGTGTCGAAAGCATGGAGGGACAAGGCTCCACTTTCTGGTTCTCAGTCCCTAAAGCACCGGTGACGGTTCCCGCACCTAACTAGTTCAGCACCCTATCAGTGTTTAACCAGGTCTGCCGGTTCTTGTTCTTCCTCATGCTTATGAGAAAAGACGCCCATTGCGAACAGCTTGTGTTGGAAGTCATCAATCATGCTGTAAACGATCGGCACAACAACAAGCGTCAATAGAGTCGATGTAATCAATCCGCCGATAACTGCAATTGCCATAGGAGCCCTTGCCTCGGCACCAGCACCTAATCCCAGCGCAATCGGAGCCATACCGGCAACCATAGCGCCAGTGGTCATCAAGATTGGACGCATTCTGGAGCTAGCCGATTCCATAATTGCATCGAATTGTTTCACCCCGTTATGTTGCGCCATAATGCAGTACTCGACCAGCAGGATTGAGTTCTTGGTGACAATTCCCATCAACATGATAATACCAATGAGCGCATACATCCCAAGGGACTGGTGACCGATCATCAGTCCCAGAACCGCTCCACCAAGGGAAAGAGGCATCGCAACCATAATCGTAATTGGGTGCAAGAATCCACCGAACAACAAAGTTAGTACAGCGTAAATGAGCAATACGGCCCACATCATTGCGATACCAAATCCGGTGAAGACATCTTTCTGAACCTCGGCATCACCAGACGGAATATCCTTTACCGATTCAGGCATACTTTTGAACTCAGGCAAAGATTTGACCTTCTTCAAAGCCTCGCCCAACGTGACTCCCGGTTTCAAGCTTGCGTCAATAGAAACTTGCCTTGTTCGATCATAACGATCGATTTGGTTAGGACCAGCACCGAAGTCGACGGTAGCCACTGTACCGAGCGGCACCAAACCATTAAGACCCTGAACCCTGAGATTCTTGATTGTTTCGACATCTCCACGGTACTTCGGATCCAACTGCACACGCATGTTAATTTGCCTGTTTGGCAAACTGAACTTAGGCAAGGCTGCATCGTTATCCCCAAGGGTTGCAACAGATGCTGTCCTGGCGATACTGTATACCGAGATTCCTTGCTGAGCCGCCCGAGCAAAGTCGGGACGCACAATTATTTCAGGTCTGGTCAATGCCGCAGAAGACACAACATCTGCCAGTTCGGGCATTCTGCGCATACGATTCAAAAGAGTATCAGCTGTTCGCTTCAGTGCCGCATTATCGTCACTGCTGAGGACGAGCTTCAATTTGCCGCTCAATCCACCGATACTGCCAACCGTTATCCTCGCGCCAGGAACATCCTTGAGCTGTCCACGAACAGCGGCCTCAAAGTTCTGCTGTGACAGCTGCCGTTCTCCTCGGGGTTTAAGAACAACGTACATTGTGCCCTTATTGATACCACCGGCGGCAGTACTGCCACGGGAACCCGTGGAAGGAGTTCCAACAGTGGCGAATACCCGTTTTACCTCGGGACGGGCAAGGACAACATCACCAATCCTTCGCATAGCACCTTCCGTATCAGCTAAAGTTGCTCCCGGAGGTAGCTCTACCTGGAATATTGACTCGCCTCTATCGACGTTTGCAACCAGAGATGTGGGCATTTTTGAAAACAAGAAAAGACTTGCCGCAAAGAAAGCAAAAGCAAGTGTCAGTGTAGCTTTCTTGTGAGCAAGTGCCCAGGTCAACATCCTTAGATAAGTTCTCATCATAATGCCGGTTTCAGGCTTATGCTCCACACGTTTCATGAAGTGTGCAGCAATTAACGGAGTCAGCATACGGGCGACTACTAACGAGAAGAGCACGCTGGCGGCTACGGTAAGTCCAAACGATTTAAAGAATTGCCCTGGAATGCCACCCATGAATGCAACAGGCAAGAACACCACTACAATTGCCATCGTCGTCGCGACAACAGCCAAGCCGATCTCATCGGCGGCATCAAGAGATGCCCGATAAGGGTTCTTTCCCATTCCCAAGTGACGAACGATATTCTCAATTTCCACAATCGCGTCGTCAACAAGAATTCCTATGACCAATGCCAGCGCAAGCAATGTCATGTTATTCAGAGTAAAACCGACGGCAGCCATAATGAAGAAAGTCGGTATCAATGAGAGCGGCATTGCAATCCCAGATATAAGCGCTGCTCGCCAATCCTTCAGAAACACCCATATGATAGCCACTGCTAGAACCGCACCGATCAATAAGTGCTCCATAGCGGCATGATAAGACTCTTCGACGAAACGAGCATTCGTCCGAATCTTATTAATCTCCATGTCTGCCGGCATGGTTGCCTTCAATTTTTCAAGAACAGAGTCAACTCGATGTTCAACGTCAACAATGTTAGACCCAGTGCTTCGAACAATGGAAAACGCAACCACAGGTTTATTGTTTAGGAATGCGCTCTGGCGTTTCTCTGAACTGCCATCTGTTACAGTGCCTAAACTGCTAAGTTGAGCGAAGCTACCATTAGGCAACGCAATTTGCATGTTGCGCAATTGTTCTGCGCTGCTTGCACTTCCGAGCGTGCGGATGGATTGTTCCTGACTGCCAAGCTCACCTCTGCCTCCAGGCATATTTATATTTAGCTGCCGAAGCTGCGCAGAGACATGATCTGCCGTAACACCAAGAGCATCCAGTCGAGCAGGATCTAAGTTAACGCGAATTTCGCGATCTACACCACCAGAGCGTTGGACTTGCCCGACTCCGCTTTGAGCGAGCAAGACTTTTGTAATGTCATTGTCGATGAACCAACTCAATTCGCCGACAGTTCTACGTGGCGATGATAATGTGTATGTCGCAAATGCACCACCGGCAAAATCGACACGCGAAACTATTGGCTCATCGATCCCTTCCGGTAACTGCGTCCGAATCTTTGTGACAGCATTTCTCACATCGTTGACTGCGCGGTCGACGTTGGTGCCCAATTCAAACTCGACCATGGTAGTGGACACGCCTTCGTTAACGGTCGAGGTAATGTGTTTAATATTCGGGGTACCAGAGATGGCATCTTCAATTTTGCGCGTAACTTCCGTTTCCAGCTCGGATGGAGCAGCACCAGCTTCGGTGGCGGTCACGGAAACGCTGGGGATATCTATATTCGGCTGCTCATCAATTCCCAATCGGGGGAAAGCGACAAGTCCCGCGAAAGTCAACAGAATAAACAGCAAAATCGTCGGAACGGGATTTTTAATCGACCATGACGATATCTTACTGAAGTCCATTCTTCGATACCTGACCCTCTGGAGCCGATGCAGCTCCGTCACTGGTTGGGCTAATTTCGTTCTTGCTTAATTCAACGACATCACCATCTTTAAGGAATCCGGCGCCCGCAATGATTATTTGTTCGCCATCAGCTAATCCTGTTTTTACTTCGACCATGTCACCCGAATTGTTGCCGGTTACGACTACTCGCCTTGTGGCTTTGTTACCGTCCAAAACGAAGACGATCTTCTCACTCTCTTCAGCGCGGATCGCCTTAGTCGGAACAGCCAACGAAAGGCGCATTCCAGTCGCCACCTGCGCACTGGCGTACATGCCTTCCTTCAAGCCGTGGGCAGCACTGACATCAACATAAACAGTCCCCAAGCGTGTTTTTGGATCCACAATTGGGCTTATCTCTCTCACCGTTGCAGATATCGGTTTCAAACCTGGGGCTGCCGGCGTGATTGTGACCCGCGCACCAGGCTTGATACCAGGAAGATCTATTTCTTGTACCTGGGTCCGTAGCTCTAGTTCGCCTTCCTTTGCCATTGTGAAAAGCGACTGTCCCAGCGCAGGAATCTCGCCTGCTTCTGCATTTCGTTTAGTGATAATACCGTCAGATGGCGCCTTGATGACTGTTTGTGCAAGTTGAGCTTCAATTTGACGAATGGTCGCCCGAATCTGTGCAGCGTTAGCTTGAGAGATTGACACATCTACTTGTCGCCCACCAGCTTCAGCAGCGCGCAAGCGCTCTTGAGCTTGCCTGGCGGAGAAACGAGAGGCTTCAAGCTGTTGGCGAGTCGCCGCTAACTCAGATTCTCCCATTCGTGACGCGGTTTGTCTGTCCAAAGCATCCTGGTCACTGATCGCACCTTCCATTTTTAAGGTTTGATAGCGAGCCGCTGTGGTTTTTAGATTCGCAAGGTTGGCTTCAAGCCGCCGCACATTCGATTCTGCTTGCGCGACCGCAGCTTGACTTTGCTGGTATGCAGCCTGCAATCCGAGTATGTCTTCCAACCTATTCGGCTGGCGCGCCTTCTCTACGTTTGCCAGAGCTCCGGCAAGGTTCGCCTGCTCCCGACTCAATTGTGCGCTCAGCACATCTGAGTTGAGGCGTGCCAACACTTGTCCTCGTCGAACGAAATCCCCCTCATCGACATTCACCTGCGTAACACGCAAACCAGTAAGCTCAGAGCCAATGTCAACCGTATGCCTGGCGGCGATCGTACCGCTGGCGACAACGGTGCTGACAATGGGGATTCGAGCTACGGGCTGCGTCGTTACTGTTGCGACAGGCGCAACGGATTCATTAGTAGTTGCCTTATGGGAGTCTTTCGACTGGCTGATCAATAGCAAGGCAGTAGTACCGCCGCCTCCGACCAATAAAAGGATGCCCAATAGCAGCAGAATCCTTCTATTGAAGCGATTTTTTAAAGCTTGCTTGGCTTTCGTTGGGACAAGGAGTCCTTGCATAGTATTACCTGACCAAATTAGACTGGCGTCAAATCTTGAACACTGATTATAATTATACACATGTCTAACGACTTTGCCTAAGATCGATGCCTAAGCTGGTAGATTTCCATTCCGATCAAAGCCAGAACGTGACATAATGAACAAGTGCAGCCCTGGAGTGGCGTATATGATTGAACAGCTGTCAAAGAAAAACCAACCTTTAAATAGGCGAGAAAGGCAAGTCCAGGATCGCCGCAACACAATCCTTTCAGCTGCACTGCAACTGTTCGAAAGCAAAGGCTATCTTGAGACGTCCATGGAAGAGATTGCGGAAACAGCTGATGTCGCGCGCGGCACACTGTACAATCACTTCGAATCAAAGGCAGAGGTTTTGCTCGCACTTACGGACTCTGTCGCCATGCAGTGGTTAGCAAAGGGTCATAAGGAATTGGCGCTCAGCCATTCAGCCAGCAACGCCATTCGCGAAGTGTTGAGTGCGGCAGCAGAGTGGTTTGACAAACATCCCGCTTCAGCCAAAGCTTTCTGTTTTGCAATGAGAGAACACATTGCAAAGCAAAATACAGCTATGCCACCTAGAAGTCTAACACCGATCGACTTCGTGAAGAAAGCACAAGAAGATGGCGAGCTAACGCCCGAACTAGCACCGGAATTGCTAATTCACATTTTCGACAGTATTTTGAAACAGCATTTGATCGCGGTTCTGAATGAGACGAAGCATACTCAATTTGCAAAGGAAGCACGCCGCGAGATTGATGTGCTTCTAAAGAAACTAGCCCCATAGCCGAACGATCAGCGCAATCACCACATTAGATCAGCCCAACGGGTGTATCTAATCTGTTGACCCAAATTTTTTACAGGTAGGACCCGTGACGGACGAACGCGTCTCCTAGACTCTAATTCATGGACGGTTGGAGAGGGCAACGATTATGGCAGAGCCAAGAGATTACTCATACACGGAAATTTCAAACAAAGCAGATTCGTTTTATGACCAACATAAATACGATTCAGAAAAGGCATTCAATGAAGCAGTCTACAAAGAGCTTCGCGGAATGAAATTCGACGACGACAAGCAGGACTTTTTGAAACGGTTGGTCAAAGAGTCGGTCGAAGAAACAAGATTTGCCAAGTATGATGATCCGAAAGCTATCCTACTCAAAGGGCATAAGGACAGTCTAAACAATGCTTGGAACCTAAATTCTGCGTCGCACGACTACCTGGATGTTGGCGAGCGCACTAACGAACGGACATTACGTCATCCAATCGACGGCGAATACACTGATCGCTTCATATTTAAAGAGCCCGCCGCTGGCAGCGCAAAGCTATATGAAGTCACGAAGAAAGCGTCTGATCAAAACTTCGACTTTCTTGAGATCGACAAGATTCCTGGATATGACGAAGTTTAGAGAAATCGATGCATCCACTCAATCTCGGCTGCCGGTGCATGCAAGTGACCGCGCCTGCAACTAATTCAGTAATTGTGGATTTTCAAATACGAGTTTCAGCCGCTGGCGCAGGGCTGAAACTCGTACTGATGATTTCTTCGTTTTCACTGCCATAGCAAGCGCTTTAGCCTGACCGATAATTACAACCAATTTTTTCCCGCGAGTGACACCGGTGTAGAGCAAGTTACGCTCGAGCATTGTGTAGTGTTGCATAGCAAGAGGCACCACCACTGCAGGGTATTCCGATCCCTGTGACTTATGAATGGACGCAGCATAACTCAACGAAAGTTCGTCGAGCTCACTGAAATCATATGCAACTTGCCTTCCGTCGAACTCGATGAGCAACTCCGATTCTTCCATATCGATACTGCAAATGGTGCCAATATCACCGTTGAATACTTCCTTATCGTAGTTGTTTACTGTTTGAAGAACTTTATCTCCAACCCCGAATTCCCAACCGAATTTGCTTACTTGCGGACCTTCATTCTTATTCAGGCGTTTTTTCAATTCGACATTCAAGGAGCGCGTTCCCAGTCCGCCACGATTCATCGGCGTCAACACCTGGACATCTTTGATCGGATCAAAACCAAACCTTTTCGGAATACGCTCGCAGACGACCTGCATTAGCTTGTCGTTAACCTCTTCAGCCGAATTGGCAGGGATGAAATAGAAATCGGAAAGAGCCTCTCTCTTTTCCTCTTGAACCGGCATCTTCCCTTCGTTGATTCGGTGCGCATTCAAAATGATCTTCGAACTGGCGGCTTGTCTAAAAATTTCGGTCAGTCTTACAGTAGGAACCACACCAGAGTTGATGATATCGGAAAGAACCGCGCCCGGTCCGACTGATGGCAGCTGGTCCACATCACCAACCAACAATAGAGCTGTTTCATCGCAGATGGCGCGAAGCAATTGATTCATCAACACGATATCAATCATTGATGATTCATCCACCACAATCAAATCAGCCTGCAATGGATTATCACTATTTCGCTTGAAGCCACCTTGCTTCGGATCAAACTCCAGCAATCGGTGTATCGTTTTAGCTTCTCTACCGGTAGACTCCGCAAGCCTCTTAGCGGCACGTCCAGTTGGAGCGCACAACAAAATCTCAGCATCCTTCGCTTCGATAATCTTCAATATGCTGTTTACTAGCGTTGTCTTACCAACGCCCGGTCCACCAGTTATGACCAGCACCTTGTTCTGTAGCGCCTTTCGCACGGCCACCCTTTGCGATTCGGATAATGCAATGTCAGTTGACTGCTCAACCCAGGGAATTGCTTTGTCGAGATCCAGATCCGACCAGGGAGCTTCCCCTTCCATGAGACGCAAGATATGCGCGGTGACACCACACTCCGCACGATGAAGGCGGGTCAAATAAAGCATGTCTTGCTCATCAATCTGCTCCCGAATGATGTTTCCTTCCTCAACTTCCTTCTCGATCGCTTCGGCTGCAAGTTCCGCACTGATCTCCAACAAAGAAGATGATGACTCAATCAATTTGTTCAAAGGACTTGCACAGTGCCCCTCAGAGGAGAGTTCCTGCAACACGTGACGTACTCCGGCTTGTGCGCGAATCAATGATTCCTTTGGAATACCGATCTTTAACGCAATCGTATCGGCTGTCTTGAATCCAATTCCATGAATATCTAAGGCCAATCGATAGGGATTTTCCGAAACTTTTGAAACTGCCTCATTTCCATAAGTCTTATAAATTCGCACCGCACGAGAACTACCCACACCATATGATTGAAGAAAGACCATTATCTCGCGCACGATCTTTTGCTCGGCCCATCCAGATGAAACCAAAGACATTCGCTTCTGACCGATGCCAGGCAATTCCAACATGCGCTCGGGCGTATTTTCGATAATCTCGAATACTTCCTCACCGAAGGCCTTGATCAGTTTTTTGGCAAAGTGTGGACCGATGCCTTTGATCATGCCGGAACCGAGGTACTTCTCCATGCCTTCAATGGTGCTCGGAGCTATCACAGACAAGCGCTGCGATTTGAATTGCAATCCGTAGTTCTTGTCGTTAAACCAGTAGCCTTCGCACTCGACAAATTCACCAACAGAGATCGAAGCGGCGCTTCCGGTTACTGTCACTAATTCTTGTTGTCCGCGAACCTTCACACGAAGAACGCAGAACCCGCTATCCTCACTGTGAAAAGTAACGCGTTCAATGCTGCCAGATAGAACTTCAAGTTCTACGGCCGGTTTAGCAGCAGGTGATTTCGTATATGTCATAGATAGCGGAAACCGGTCATCAGCAATTCTGTTGAGCAGAAATCATAACAGAGCCCAGCCAAACAGCGGGATTTTGCAACGGAGTCAGAACATTAGAAGCCGGCAAGATGCCGGCGCTCCCGGGATCGCCATTAGAGCGAATCACGCTCTCAAAGATCGAAGCCGGCAAGATGCCGGCGCTCCCGGGATCGCCATTAGAGCGAATCACGCTCTCAAAGATCGAAGCCGGCAAGATGCCGGCGCTCTCGGGATCGCCATTAGAGCGAATCGGGTCAAAGATCGAACTGTCCTAAGTATGGAGCGCGGACGTCCCGTCCGCCCATAGTATGGGTTGCGGGCATCCTGCCCGCTCCAGCAATCGCTCTCGGAAGATCGGAGTCGGCAAGCCGACGTTCGCGGAATCCATAGACAACAACAGCTCTTTGAGGCTATGGGCGGACGGGACGTCCGCGCTCTTACATTGGACTTGACAGGTCCTGTAAATTGGAACTGTTAAATCAAGAGT
>JAIEQI010000150.1 GCA_019747875.1 Candidatus Obscuribacterales bacterium | reverse complement strand
AAACGGCGATGGAGAAACTGCTGAATTTTCGATTGCCGCCGCAAAGAAATCTGCTGATTTTTAATTTGCGAAAAACAGCGTACGCGATCTCCAAAGTATGAATAGTGCTCTCCGCTAGGAATTAAAGCCATAAAGACTGGCTCTGTTGTTCTGGCACAGGGAGGCTCGAAGCTCTGCAGAAGATCACACAATTGAATCGCTTCCTCCTGGGCTGATTGAATCTCTGGTAACAGCTCTTGAAGCTTGTGAGGATCAGGCCAGCACGAGAATCCACCGACATGCAAATTTACTGGATGAAAGGGTCTTCCTCCCACAATTGATTGAATCTTGGAACCAAGATTGCGAAATCGAATCCATGCACCAAACTCCTTTGGATGCTCCACTGCCAGTTGCGCAACGGTATTTGCTTTCACGTAATCAGGTAAAGCAAGCGCATAAATATGAGTAGCGTGAGACTCGATAATCATTCCAAGATGCATGAGTTCGCGAAGGTGGATAATTGGCTCAGAAACCGACAAAGACAAACCGCGTTCCACCGCGTTAATAGCCGCCAATACGTGCCCGGTTGAACATATTGCACAAACTCGTGAAGTAATATGTGGCAATTGTGACAGCGGATGCGAAATCACAATCTTTTCGAAAAATCTCGTGCCTTCGAAAACCTCCAACCGAACAGACTCAACTTTCGAATCCTTGATGTCGACAAGTACAGCCTCATGGCCCTCGACCCGGCATACCTCGCCGATCTCGATGCGGTTAATACCATCCTTTTTGCTACTCTCTGTCATGTTTCTCTACCAGTTGCTTGTAACTTTCTTTGTTTGTTTTGTTTAATTTTCGGCTGTCTTAAATTCGCTCATTCGTTTAAAAAGATCATGCGGTGCACCAAATGTGGTTAGGCGACCTAGAACCTCATCAAACTGAAAACCTTTCTCCAACAATACGGTAGCCATTGCATCCATCTGAGGCGTTTCGCACGGTCCCCAGCAGCCATAGCAAGCCGCGCCCATAGAAGGACAAAGAGCTCCGCAGCCAGCCGCCGTCACGGGTCCCAGACAAGGTAGATTCTTCTCAATTAATACACAAGGATTCTCTTTCAATTTACACTCCAAACAAAGTGGCTTATGCGTAATATAAGGCAGGTTGTCTTTAAGTAGACTGGCTACAACGGCGAGAAACTGGCTGGCATTAATCGGGCAACCCGAAAGTTTTACGTCAACCTTTACATGATCCGCCAATGGCTTTGATTCCATCGCAGCAATTTTCGAATCGTTTCCATAAACACTGCTAACCATTTCGGTCAGCGAGAAACGCTTACATCCCTCTGCTTGGACACAACCCCAAACAGCACAATTGCCAACCGCCACCAGCCATCGAGAACGTGCTCTTATCTCTTTCAATTTTTCCAGATCGTGCGGCTGGCTGACACTGCCTTCAATCAATGCAATGTCCACCGGGGTGATTTCATTATGACTTTGAGCAAAAGGAAAGCTGCGGAGTTTAACAAAAGGCAGTAACTTGTCCAGGTTCTCCAGAATTACCAGCAATTCGCCAGCACAACCAGTCAATCCGTAGACCGCTATAGTTGGAATTCGTTTCAGATCACTCAACATGATTCGGTTCCCTCACATTCAATTGCTTCCGGAAGGAATCTCAATTCAGTAAGGTTGAAGACAGGACCTTGCATGCATGTAAACCGTCCGCCTACAAAGCAATGACCACATTTGCCCATTCCACATTTCATATGGCGCTCCAGAGACAACCATATGGAGTTCTCCTTTACACCCTTTGCTTTCAATCCCTGTACAACATATTTGTACATTACGGGTGGTCCGCAAATTGCGATTTCGTAAGACTCATCAACAGGAGCCAGACTCAACATGTCGGTTACTCTACCTAGTTGCATAGACATTGGTGGCAGGTCTGGTCCGCGAATCTCTTCGGCTGATATGAACACTTCGATATCACGTCGGCGCAAAACGTGTTTTAGCTCGTGCCTAAATAGAAGCTGGGCTGAATGCCGTAGTCCGTAAATGAGAATCAACTTTCCGTAATCTTCTCGATTCAAAAGTACATGCTGAAGGAGGGATCTTATTGGAGCGATGCCTAAACCTCCTGCTATTAAGCACAGGTTCTTACCTTTATATTTTTCCAGCGGAAAACCGGTTCCAAATGGTCCCCGCAATCCAACGCGTTCTCCCTCATTGAGAAGAAAGAGCGCATTTGTCACTCGACCAACCCGACGAATGCAGAGTTCGATTGTTTCTCCGACTTTCGCAGAGCAAACGGAAATTGGACTCTCGCCTACACCTGGCAACCACAGCTGTACAAACTGTCCTGGCTTGCACTCACTGAAATCTCCATCTTCGATCTGAAGTTCAAACAAGGTATTGTCTTCAGACAAGTTCGTTATCGATCTAATAATCGCCCAATGTGGGATGAATGGACTTTGAAGATTCTGCTTAACTTTTAGCATGATGATGAATCTCCTTTTGTTGCTTCAGCACCCTGTTCCTTCATTCTCTTGCCTTGAAGTTGAAGCACAACACCAACGATATCATCGATGCCTGAAGGGCAAGAAACAGTGCATCGCCCGCATCCTACACAAGTAGGAAACCCATAAGGGTCATCGAAGCCATGAAGCTTATGCCTGTACCAAAACTTGAGTCGATCCACCGGACCCGGACGAAAGTTGAAGTCGCCGGCAACTTTCGCAAAGGAGACAATCTGGCAGCTGTCCCATTCTCGCTTGCGTTCTCCCGATTTTCCATCCAGAGAACTAATATCGACAATGTCGAAACAATAGCAGGTCGGACAAACCGGGGTGCAGTTACCACAGCTTAGACAACGCTGTCCAAGCTCATCCCAGAGCTTGTTATCCCATTCCATGTCAACGATTGCAGGTACATTGTCCGATTCAAATTTGTTTGTAAAACACTGGCTGCGGTATATCCAAAATTGCTTAAATCGATTCCGTTGATCCTCATCTGCCGGACTGAAGAGTTCACGGCACGAGTCTATGAGTTCCAGCCCCTCAGGCGTTTGCGCCTGAACAAAATAGTGGCTTCCTATGTCAGTCAAGAAGAGATCATATCCTTTCTTAGGTGTATCTGTGCCCATAGATTCGCAGAAGCAGTATTTATCGGGCAAACACGAGAGCCCGATAATTAGAGTTTTCGAGCGACGCTTCATATAATGACTGTCCTGTGGATGGGCAGAGTAGATCGTATCCATCACATTGAGACCTGCAAGATCACAGGGGTGAACTCCGAAAAGGACCTCTCTTTCCGAGGGCGGACTCACTTCATGAATGCTGTTTTCATCAAATCGAAACAATGTTTCTTCAGGACTAAAGAAAAGTTTCTTTGGAGGCAAAATTGTCCGCAGAGCCTCGAAAGCTACTTGCTCATGATTGCTTACAGGCTTGAAAGAGAAGGAAGCTTCAGAAACACGAACTGGTGCCCAAACACGACCGATTTTATTGATGAGATCAAAAAATCGTCCAATTGAACTTTTTTCAAAAGAGTAGTAATGCTGCATGACCCTGTCTCACTTTGACTTCAATATTTCCATACCTAACGCCGCTTCCTGCTCGTCAATAATCTTGATTCCAACACCAGCGTAGAGCAGAATCCAGTCTCCTGGCTTGGCGTCAACGGCAAGATAAACAGCCATTGCTTCTCCGTTTTGCATACAGACTCTGGCACTATTGCCGTCGACAGATATTACTTTCACTGGCATCGAAATACACATTGAATCCCCCCTCGGCCGCAATAGCCTTGTTGTGCAATGCATGCTTCTGCTTAGCAAGTATCTGAGCGCTTAGCCATTGCAAAAATTGACTAAGACCTTCGCCGGTTTTCACAGAAATTGAAAAGATGCTCGCCTCCGGGTTAAGGTTCTTCACTGCTTCGGCAGCCTTTTCTAGATCAAAATTCACGTGAGGGAGCAAATCGCACTTTGTAAAAACAACAGCATTGCAATTCTTGAAAATTACAGGATATTTCAGGGGTTTATCATCGCCTTCACTTGCCGACAGCAATACAACTCGAAAGTGTTCTCCTAAGGGGAACTCGGCCGGACAGACCAGATTCCCCACATTCTCAATGAATAGCACCTGATATTTATCAAAAAGTTCTTGGTGAAGCAGACGTCCGACCATGCTAGCGTCGAGATGGCAAGCACGCCCAGTCGAGATCTGGTGAACCGGTGCCCCGGTGCCAGCAAGTCTGTCGGCATCCAGAGTACCGACCATGTCACCCTCGATAACGGCGATCTTAAATTTAGCTTTCAGCTTTTGAATGCAGGCTTCAAGCAATGTGGTTTTGCCGGCACCGGGTGCACTCATGAAGTTGATTGCAACGTTGCCATTTTCGTCAAAATGCTCTCGATTGTGTTCCGCAGCATCTTCATTGTTGCCCATTATCCTTTGAAGGATGTGCTCATCTACTACTTCGTGCATTCCAGTCTCCCTTGATCGATGGTACTAATGATGATTCTTACAATGTCCAACTCTTCACCGGATTTGAACTCTTTGATCGCAGAGTTACAAATGGGGCAAGAGAATCCATTTTGTTTTTCAGGATGAAAGGAATGCATCGATTTCGTGCATATCCCTTCAGCTTTTACACTAATGATCTTAAGCAGGCAGTTCCTGCAGAATTCGAAGGACGGCTTCATGGCATCAAATGCGAACTCCAGGCTCTCAGGATCGACATTGCGGAACTCACCGATCATTACGGTTACAGCAGTCGCCTCAAGCTGGATGCCCTCCTTTTCGACGCGGCTATTTACCATTGAGAGAATATTCTGTGCTATGGAAAGCTCATGCATATTAGCTCATTGCCTCATCAATCTTCAATCTGTGAGAACAAGCTGCAAGCGATCTTGATTTCTTCGAACATTCCGTATCATTTTTCGCTGCTTTTTCCAAACAGCCTTTTGAACTCGGACACATGTTTACAGGTGTCAATTCAGTGATTAGCGCCAACAACTTAGCTCTCACGTCCGGCAGCCTTTGGCTGAGTTCTTCGCTGATGGTGGAGCCAAAGTCTTGCTTAAAGGCTTCGACTGCAAAAAGAATGACTTTTGTGTTAATCGCCTTCCGCGACGACAAATTAAAAATTGAAAGCTCATCAGCAATAGACAACCCATGTGACGACGCTATTCTAAGGTTCTGTCCGGACGGTGTTTCTCCATTGGCCATGCTCAGATCAAGGATGCAGACTTTACCAGGGCTTCCCATGGGAAGGCTGGCGTCAATCACAACAACATGCGAGAAATCGCTCAAGCATTCCCTGATGAGTTGCGTGTGTATTCCTATATCAAACACCTTATGTCGCCCGACAAGATCACTTGGAAGACTTTTCAGGAGTACCTGTGCAATACCATCATCGCTTCTTAGACAGTTACCAATGCCAACTATTGCAATTGCCGGTGCTTCCTCTATATGTGACTCGGTCGACGGCTTATCCATTTGAACTCTCAATCCTCTGACAATTAAATTCTTTCATTCAAGTAAGCATTACGAATCCTTCCATAGACTGAACATCAGTGCGTGCTCTTTCCAGCTTGAGATGATCCTTAAGGATGATCCCTTACCGGAAACAAACAAAAACTGGCTTAAAAGTAAGCACTTGGATCGATGCCACAAAGTTCCAAGAATTTGAAAATAATGGTGAAGAGTTTAATACCAACATTGTGGAGCGTTCTTATGAAAATCTTAGTGGCAGTTGAAGATAAAACCTTTGGGCAAGCCATTGCCGATTTTGTTAGCAGTCATGATTGGGCTAACGATGTTGAGTTCAAAATTCTGCATGTTCTTGAACCGATGCCCGTGCCGGCATTCCATGGTTATCCGAGCGAACTGATGGCTAATATAAATGAAGAACGAGGGCGCGCGGCCAAAAGTCTAACCTTGCATATCGGCTCCATTATTCAAAGCAAACTTCCAGCAGCACATATAGAAGAAGTAATTGAGCAAGGAAGTCCAAAGGAACAGATCGTGAAACTTGCAGAAGACTGGCCGGCAGACTTAATAGTAGTCGGCTCTCATGGACGAACCGGACTCGGGCGGTTTCTATTGGGCAGTGTCAGCTTATCAGTTCTTTCGGCCTCACCTTGCTCCGTTGTAATCGTAAGGCAGCCCAAACCTGATGCAGAAAAAACAGAGCAATCGAAAGAAGGCAGTTTGCAGAAGGTATAAGTTTCCACCAGAGAAACAGAGCTATCGACTAGAGAGGTTTTGACATGACAGAAGATTCAATTTTACTGGCCTTGAGCGGGTCGCAACAGTCTCGCTATGCAGCCGAAGTGGCATGGCGCTTATCCCAAGTTTTGAGATCTAAAATGACTGCTCATCACGTCATAGATACTCACAATGCCTGGCAATTCATTGGACAAGAGAAACCAGGTTTTCTAGATTCAGAATTATACGTGAACGCCTATCAAGGCTTGTGCAAATCGATGTATATTCTTGCGGAGGAGCTTGCTGAAGCATACACAAGTGATGCAAAGCGCCTTTCTGTCGACGATACATGCATCATCGATGAGGGAAATCCGATGAAGGAGATCTGTCGTCGAGCCGATGATCACAACCTAGTAGTGATCGGGCATCGTCCGCAGCTCAACACGCCACAAGAGGACACCACCCATTATACGGAATTCGTACGCTTATCACTGGCAGAATCCCTGGCGATTCATTCACCCCGCCCCTTGCTGATTGTACAGGGTGAGTGTAAATCCTGGACCTCACTGGCAATCATGATTTCAATGGAACATATCAATGAGAAGTACATTAACTCATGCCTGGATCTTGCAAACGCGCTAGATCTTCCAGCAAGTCTGATCGTAATCGAATGTGGTGGCATTGAAGAGGAGTTAAGCGAGTTTGTTTCTGACCTTAGAAGTGCCAACAACAGATTAATCGGAGTTCCAATCGCCTTCACAAATGCAAAACAAGGATTAAGTGATGGCGCCTGGTTAGTTACTGGCGATGCAGACATTGCGCGAAATGGATTGGATAGTGCATTGATAGTAATGCCAACCCGTGAGATCGCAAATGAAAGGCTAACGGTTCTTACAAGCTCTCCTGCAGTCTTCGTCAGGTATCTAAAAGTGCCAAGTATTTTGCTGTGGCCGGAAGAGTATGTTTACTCATTTGGAAAAGCGAAACAAAAAAGAAAATTCGTCGGCGCTGACATTTAGCGATCTCGATACGCCATGAGCGAGCTCAATCAAACCTCTGTCGTCCCGAAAGCCTCTCTAACGAGAGGCTTTCCTTTACACAGTCAAGACTCACTTATGTTTGAGCGATCGCTTGCTCTGCTTAGTGATCTTGTTAGTCTTCGGCATATCAGCCTTGTGAAGGAGATACTCTGCGATCGCTTCGCATTCAGCACGAGTTAATTGGTGAGAAGGCATGAGACTAGGGTCGAAATTAAATGGCGCACCGTTTTTGGTGACATGTTCCTCTGGATCCATTATGTGATCAGCAATAAATTTCTTAGACCTCTTCAAATTGTCCAAACTTAGTCCATCTTTGGCACCGGTGCCGTTAATAATATGACAACTATTGCATTGGTATGCTTTGATCAATATTTCGCCTCGTTTTCGATCGGCATTGACTTTCCTGCTTATTGTCTGCGCAGTAACCTCAGCGCAGCTCTGAAGAAAAAGGATAAACAACAATCCAAAAGCAATTTTCATAAATACCAGCTTGTCCTCGACCAGGCCTAGTGATTCGCCAGGGAATGAATCTGCCTCAAAGATGGCTACCGACTTAGGCAACACAATTGAACCACATTACATCGAGCAATTGGATTAGCGGCGAAAACATTTGCAGTAATCCGGAACTAAGTCTTGACTGAACAGTTCTAGTTCATTGGCGACTTAAAATCATCAAGAAGATAGTTCAGCTTCTGCAGGCTCTGCATCAGCTGGTGATGGCGTGCGCATGGCCCACAGCTGACGCGATACTTCCCATACGTTTTCGTTTTTCCAGTTATATAAAGCACAACGGATCGTATAACTGCCCTCGGTGTGCAGCCAGATTTCACATGGAACAATGGCATGACCACGGAGAAGATCTTCAAGATCATTTGCTTCAAAATCAGCTGTGAATATTGTGCGTCCGGTTGGATCTTCTATTTCAAGATGACCTTTGTACTGGCGACGTTCATACGGCGTCCCGAAGCCGATAATGCACTGACACTTCAGTTGCGATGGAAAATCTTCAACAACGAATAGATCAAACAAGCCTTTAGCATTAACCCGTCCGTCCGCAGCATGATCGGCTTCATTACAGAGCAGGATATAGCCGCTATGCAAATATTTCATCGGTTGACCTCTTCGTTACTCCCTGGCACTTGAAAGATTAGTGTAGCACTAATGGCACCTAAAGCCTTTCCCAAGGGATTTTTGCCCAGTTTGCACAAAATTACCACCCCCTTATCAAGCCATTGCAAACTTTCTATCGGTCCCTAGAAAGCGACAAGCCGGAGGACTAAACGCTCCGGCTTGTTAGCGGTCAACAACTAGAATTTGGCTCAGGCTTGCTTGCGCCTTGGAATCACATCCATCGCGGCCAAAGCAAACTTCATTTCGAAAACTGTGGCGTAATTAGCCAGTGATGGCGGCATGCTTCGCAGTTCAGCTTCCCGTCGTGGGTCAGCCGAATGAAGCGGAATGGCTACATGCCCATCGATAATCTTGGTTTCCGGCGGCGGAAACATCGCGTACAGGGTCTCTGGAATTGGCTTTCCATCGGGCCCAGGAGAAAATGACTGGCGACCAACGGCCACGCGCTTATCCATGTCGGATGTTGCGGCTTTGATGTTGTCATTGACAACCTCTTCTACCTTCGCGCAGTAGTTTCGCGCCCATTTCAAGCTACTCTCGGCTTCTTCAGAAGTGCCATGTTCTTGCTGGCGCTCAGCATTCGCGATTACGCTTCGAACGGGCTGTGCTACCTTCTCCCACTGTTCGTAGGAATTATTCCAGGACTCGCGAAACTTCTGCAAATCATCCCCTTTGAGATCCCGCGCGGCGACAACCGGCATATCGGGTGAACAATGCTTTAAAGGACTCGCCGCTTCAGCCCTTTCGCTCGGGGCCGAATGGAGGTCTGTTTCGTGAAACGGAGTCGTCTCTGTTTGTTGGTCCGACTGCTGCCCTGAGTCGGAAAAATTTGCTCTATCGCCGGACATTTTAATTACCCCCAGGAACCGCCTGTTCCATGCAGCCGACAACAGTATACCCATTTTCTTGACTTTGTAATCTTTACCGGACGCTGCGGACCCCTAAAGCCCAAGCCACGGGCACTTTGGGATATAATCCCCTGCAAGCAGCAGCCCAGGTCATTTATGAGACAAGAAGCACGACCGGTAGTTAAAACGCATTCATATATAAGTATAAGGAAGTCCATCGTACTACTGGGGTTGCTTTGTTTATTTGGATCCGTTTCTGGTGCTGCGTCGTCAAAGGCGACATCTATAGATCCGGCAGATCCGTATGCGAACGATTGGGGAAAGAAGCCCATTCCCACTTATGCTTCAACGGAAGGCACCGCTTCGTATCATACAATTCCGTTCGATTTTGGCGACAAAAGATCAAAAGAGCGCCTGATCACGCTCAGTAAAACAAAGATCGCATCAGAGCCATTCTATGCACGTGAAGATGGTCTAAACGCACCGTACTATTCATGTGTCTGCAAAAGTGATGGAAGCACGTTGACGCGGGAAGGAATCGCGCAAAAACTAGAGCGGGTAAATTCTGCGTTGAAAAAATACGGATTCGAGCTTCTTGTCCTTGACGCATACAGACCCGTTTCCTGTCAGAGGGCTCTATGGGATTATTTCATCGAACGAGGGAAAGAGGTTTTGAAAAACGCCAGTGAAAAAGATCTTGTAGACTTCGCTGCTAAATACTGTTCCGATCCACGCAAGTTCGATAAGAGCGACCAAACGACATGGCCGACGCACTCAACAGGAGGCGCGGTGGACCTGACGTTGAGGGCACGAATTACGAAACAGCAAGCATACATGGGCGGCATTTTTGACGACGCGTCGAGCCAGAGTGCGAGCACGTATTTCGAAAACAAGAAGGACGAGGATCTCAGCGCAAGCGATGTGGAAGCGCGAAAGAATAGAAGAATACTCTATTGGGCGATGACCGAAGCTGGATTTCAGAACTACGCAAATGAGTGGTGGCACTACGACTACGGCACCCAGCTCTGGGCAAAGAAAACGAACCGATTAGATCCGAATAAAAACGTCAAAGCCTTCTACGGCACAATGGAAGATCCCCGCATGGAGCGCGGACGTCCCGTCCGCCCATAGCCTCACAGAGCCCTTCGTTTTCTATCGATCCCAGTGAGCGTTGACTTGCAAAAAGCGATATCGCTTTTTCGAAGTTCGGTTCGATCCCGGGAGCGCCGGCATCTTGCCGGCTTCGATTGCAGCTAATCTGTCTACGCACGTCGCCTTGTAGTTGCGGTCCACCCCAGGTCACGAAGTGCCTCATCCATACTTGTGTTATTTCTCTGACAATGGTGCAGCGCCATAATGGCGTCTTCCTGAACCAGGAAGCGCTGTTCAATCAAATAGACGCCGCGTAACAGTGCGTACAACATCGACTCATTGACGATACCGCTGAGCAGCAATTCCTTCTCAATATCAATAGAAGCGTTGGAACCGGCACCAAGCAGCTGTGCTAAATCCTTGGGATCAGCAAGCCCGGAGAGAGTCAACAATTCTTGCATAAGCGCTGCATGCCTAGCCTCTACCCGCGGCACACAAGCATGGGCGATTGCTTTAACTACCGAACACCCTTCAGAAAAGATCTGCCGCAACGCCTGCGATGCTAGCTGCCCGGTCAGAGTCCCGTTGTCAACCATTTCTTGGACCTTAATAGCCGCCTTGAGCAGCGATCGCGAAAGAAGTCGTTCTTCAATGAAGACTTCCCCAATCGGCTTTTCATTAGTTAACGCCAACTCCATACAGGTCATTAGCTGGTTCTGGTCGAGCAAACCGGCTTGCACCAGAATGTAGCCAAGCGGCGTACTTCTCCTGGCAGGCGGTCGATAGAAGCCGCTTTGCTGTAATG
The DNA here is from genome assembly GCA_019747875.1 of Candidatus Obscuribacterales bacterium. Lineage (GTDB taxonomy): Bacteria > Cyanobacteriota > Vampirovibrionia > Obscuribacterales > Obscuribacteraceae > JAIEPM01. The sequence goes on along the minus strand of JAIEQI010000150.1, from coordinate 17,502 downwards.
ACTCCTCAAAACTAATTTGACGCTGCCGCACAGACTTAAGCCCTTGAACAGCCTGTTCCCTGTTGATGACCCCTTCCCGGATCAGCTTTTGGGCAGTCAAACACGCCAGCAAGACCTCGTTGGCAATGTATTTTCTAAAGACCAACACGCGCCCAACCGGCAGACCTGTTTCCTGGCTGGTCTTCAACGCTTCATCTAGTTGATCCCAGGTAACAGCTTCGGCCTCGACTAGAAGCTCTCCAAGGCGATTTGTCGCCCCTTGTTTCTGCTTCTTCCAGCCCATCTGTCCGAGGGCTTCTGGCAATTTGACGTCATTTTTAGCAACCACCGAAAGGGCGGTAGCAGCCATTTCAAGAGATACCATCCCATCGTTGATAAGCGATTGAGCTTCAACGGCAGCCTTCAGGTCTCGCTGTTTGATGTATCCCAGCATTACAAGCACTTTTCCTAATGGCAGAGCGCGCTCTTTCGCCTTGTTGAGTGCGTCTGAAAGCAGCTCAGCGCTTAAAATACCGGACTTTGTCAGCAACTCTCCGATTGGAATCAGTGTTGCATCTTGCGTCATCTGGAATCGGCCTCTCTTTCGGCTAAAATCAGCCGGGTATAATCTTAGACTCTTATTGCTTTCTCTTCCACGAATTTAGGCAAATCATTCTACAGTTCGCCTTATCAGTCACAGGAATTAACCGGCATGGCAAATACAGTGGTAATAACAGGGTGCGGCCGAGACAGGGTTGGCATAGTTGCCGAACTTACCTCGATTCTCTTTGAAGCCGGATGCAACCTGCTCGATTCAAGTATGACACTATTGAGAGGAGAGTTCGCGCTCATCCTTATGGCAACATTGCCCGATTCCATGAGCGTTGAGGCACTGGAAAAACAACTTTCCCAACTACAAGAAAAACTCAAATTGCAGTTGTCAGTTCGTAAATTAAGTGTTGAGGAATTGACCGAGCAAGATGCCGATCAATATCAGTTCATAGTTTCAGTGTACGGGGCGGACCGGCCTGGCATCGTATCTGGTATCACGCGCGCCATCGCGGAGTTGAATCTGAACATAAGCGATGTTCAAACAAAAAAGATAACTCAGGGTACACGCGAGATTTTTGTAATGATGCTGGAGATCTCCTCGAAAACCGAAGTGAATGCCGACTTCATCAAATCAAGATTGGAGGACAAAGGCAAATCACTTTCAGTGGATCTGACAGTGCGCGAACTTGAAGTGATGGAGCTGTAGCCCATGGCAGTTCGGGAAATCTTGCTCTATCCTGATCCACTTTTGAAACAGGTTTCTGCCGAGGTTGTGGATTTTGGCGAAGCACTTCAGACAGTAGTAAAAGATCTAGAAGACACATTGGATGATTCACCTTTTTGCGTCGGCATAGCTGCTCCGCAAATTGCATATCTATCCCGCGTTTTGTTGATCGATGTTTCCAGAAGCAGAAAGCCAGTTCCAAATGCCGGTCGACTGGCATTGATAAATCCAGTTATCACAAGCTCGACCGGAGAGATTCTAGGCCGAGAGGGATGCCTGAGCCTGCCGCATCTTACCGCGAATGTGACGCGAGCTCAAAGTATCGTTCTTACTTATTTCGATCCGGATGGCAACAAAAAGGAATTGAGCAGCAGCGATTTTGAGGCAAGAGTAATTCTGCATGAATTAGATCACCTCGACGGATTGCTATTTTTAGACCGAGTCAGCAGCCTCAAGACCGACATATTCAGAAGAAAACGTTACTAAAGAGGAACACATGAATCGAAGCCAAATCAACCGCCTGATTGACGATGCAATTTCATTCTTTTCCGAACACAAATTAGCTTTGCCACCATGGGCATACTGGACATGCGAGCAGTGGCAAGATAAGTTGAATCAAGACACGCTCGAAATTCGCACACATGGAATGGGCTGGAACATAACTGATTTTGGATCCGGCGATTTTGATAAACAAGGTTTGCTCTTGTTCATTTTGCGAAACGGCAGAATGGAAAACGAAAAGGCATGTACGACCAAAACATATGCCGAAAAGGCGATGATGGTCAGACCGGGGCAGACAACGCCATGGCATTTCCACTGGATGAAAACAGAGGACCTGATCAATCGCGGCGGCGGTCGACTTGAAGTTGAACTTGGATGGGCGACTGATGATGAGACAAATATAGATCAGCGACCGGTTGAGGTTCAGGTAGATGGTATCACAAGGCGAATACCAGCCGGCGGAAAGATCATTCTAGAACCAGGAGAAAGTGTGACACTGCCACCAAAACTTTGTCATCAATTCTGCGGATTTCACGGCGATGCAAAAATCTGCGTCGGTGAAGTTAGCAGCCTCAATGACGACGGCACCGACAACTGTTTCTTATTCGGAATCAAACCGCGACAAATTACAGAGGATGAACCAAGAAAGTTCTACCTCTGCAGCGAGTACCCAGTATAGAGAGAATCGCTCTTAAAACAATAGGAGCCGGCAAGATGCCGGCGCTCCCGGGATCAAATGCAACTCCAAATCGCAAGCCCTAAACATGAAGCGATCTGTCCTAAGTATGGAGCGCGGACGTCCCGTCCGCTTTTAACTGCGACAAAGCTAAAGAGCGAATCGCTCTGAAATCGAAAAGCAAATCTGTCCTAAGTATGGAGCGCGGACGTCTCGTCCGCCCATGAGTATGGGCAGCGGGCATCTTGCCCGCCATAGCAATCGCTTTCTGGAAGTCAACGCTCACCGGGAACGATAGAAAACGAACAGCTCTGTGAGGCTATAGGAGGACGGGACGTCCGCGCTCCATACGAGAGAGCAAATCGCTCTTTGGAATAAAAAGCCTCTCGAGAAGAGAGGCTTATATCAAGGGTTCAATTGAGAAGCTATTTACTCTTGGATATTGATTGTCGAGTCGTTTTTGCCTGTCCCTTGATTTTGATTTATTGTCGAGTCGCTTGCTGTGTTGTCTACCGCAGTTCCTCTTTCGACTCCTTTATTATTGCTCAGCTGATCAGCTTATACATCATCCTTTAGGTGGATCAAACTCACGGGTTTCTCTGCCGCCGCGTATCCTCTCTTCTGAATGGACAATTCAATGGCTTAGAACCATTCATACAATCCTTTTCCACCGAACAGCTGCAGCTCGGTTCAGAGCCCTCCTCGGCAAGTTGTTTCAAAGTTTCCAAAATCGCTAGTATTTTCACGCCGCGCTCTGTCAGGCTGTACTCTACTTTGAGGGGACGACCATCGTATTCTGTTCTTATGATCAAATTTTGCTGTTCCATTTCTTGCAACCGCTCTCGCAGACTCTTCATGGTCAGGCCGGGAATGTGAACCAGAAACTTCCTTGTTCTTACCGGCTGGAGAGCTAACTCCCGCATGATCTCCATAGTCCACTTACCCCCAATTATTTTAATGAGGGGAGACACGGGACACGATTTCTGCGTCTGTGATCGAGGTGACAACTGAAAAACTCCAAAAGCGCACTATAGCATTGTAAAGGGAATTCACCTCTTCTTCGCATCAGTCTTAAGGTTGAAAGATCTGTATTACGTCAATCAGATTTTTCGTTGCTGCTACTTTCTGAAACGTTTGGATAACGCTCAGGTTGCTTGTTCGCCTTCTCGGTAGAAGAGCTGAACCAGTAGAGTGATGCAGAACCGCAGAACAAGATGCCTGAAATAATCGCCGCCGGCAACGCCGTATCAGTGTGCCCAGAAAGATATGACTCCAAGGTGGCGGTCAAAATCCACATCTGAATGATCAAAAACAATGCTATCAAAGATAGGCACCCATCGATAGCAACCATCGCGCTGCGCCGTGAAAAGCTACTGAATTCGCCTTTCTTATTCATCGTCTTCTCCCAGTTTCAAAGCAACAGCTACCAGGAGGTCTCCATCCCTTTCTATAATTACTCTTGGCAATCGTCTCGGCGGTGGTCCCTGCAGCACCTCACCGGTCTCAACAGAAAAGTGACCATCATGGCATGGACATTCAAGTTTATTCGAGGTGGGAGAATACTGAACTGGACAGGCGAGGTGTGTGCATTTCTGACTATACGCTACGAAGCGATCCTTTGGAGTTCGTATTAGTATGCAAGGATCCTTTTCCTCAGGGTAACGAAATATCTTGACGCCACCAGTTTTGATCTCGCTTGCTCTGCCGATCACCTTTTTCGGGAAGACGGTACGAGCTTTAAAAAAAATAGATTGAGCCAAGATCCACAGATTCCCAATGAACATGCCCAGACTTGTTAGCACCAGGAAATTGGAAAATTGCCGACGAGTTACATAGGACTCCTTTCCTTTCTCGATGGGAAAGTCGTCTTCCCAGACGTTCACCTTTTGCAAATCAGGCCGGCTCACAAGATTCATCTCCTTCCCACATATAATCCACAACGTCTACTGAGATAGCATCGAAGCCCGACGGAATCATCATGAAAACTTTGGTTCTCACGGTCTCATTTCCGAAATTAAAAACATTTGTCGGAACTTCCCTTCGTTCTTTCGCTATCTTTTCTTTGGGGACAAATGTCAATGCCTGACTCGGACATACCGTTGCACACATAGGTTTCTTACCTGCCGAAGTTCGGTCGTAGCACATATCACATTTCATCATTTGCTCCATTTGGCTCATCATCTTAGGCACGCCAAAAGGACAGGAAAGTACACAGTTCGAACAAGCTACGCAACGCGGCTTCAAAGCAGACTGAACTACCCCATCATCAGTTTTCTTAATAGCATCGGCAGGGCATACTTGTGCACACGTAGGATTGTCGCAATGCATGCAAACCGTCGGAACAGTCGCGATGCTATTTTTTCGGTCCACATAATCAACAGTTATCATCGGATAACCTCGATGTGTTTCGCATTCCCCACAAGCAGCTTCGCAAGAGCGGCAGCCGATACAACGTGACGGGTCGATAAAGAATTCAAAATGACTCATTTTAGGCTCCTAATAAGGATCTGCTGAGGGACCCGGCGCTCGCTCCAGCGTGCAGGCTGAAACCTTATACTCCGGAATTTTGCTGCGTGGATCTATAGTTCGATGCGTGAGCCTATTTATGCTCTTCTTTCCAGCCCAGTGATACGGCACGAACACTGTGTCAGGTCTGATTGTCTTTACAAGCATGGACTTTACCGTCATTGAGAATCGTCGCGTTGTAAGCTTGACCCAGTCACCGTCTGCGATACCGTGCTTGCTAGCCAGTCGCGGATGAATTTCCAGTCGTGGTTCCGGATACTGATCCACAAGCGCTCCAATTCGTCGAGTTTGAGTCCCCGAAAGGTATTGGCTAACAACTCGCCCGGTAGTCAGATAATAAGGATACTGATCATCGACAGGATCACCACTTTCCCGATACGGCGTCAGAGCAAATCTTGCCTTCCCATCACGGTGAAAGAATGTTCCATCCTCAAAAAGGCGTGGAGTTCCTGGATGATCCAGGCTGGGGCAAGGCCAAAAAACTCCCAATTGCTGATCTATTTTTTCATAGGTGATGCCATAATAATCAGCGACTCCGCCACGTGAAGCTTCTCGCAGTTCGTCGAAAACTTCTCTTGGCTGAGTATATGGAAAATATTCTTGCTTGCCCAAATACTTTGCCAGTTCACAAAGGATCCTGGTGTCCGATCTGGCATTACCTGGTGGATCAACTGCCTTCTGAATATGAATAACCCGTCCTTCAACATTAGCGACCACACCTTCTTCCTCTTCCTGCACTGCCCCTGCAAAAACTACATCTGCGTGGTACGCAGTTTCCGACATGAAGAAATCAATGACTCCGAAAAACTCCAATTTATCTAGAGCGTCTCTTGTGAAATTTGAATCTGGCAGAGACACTACCGGGTTGAAGCAGAGCGAGAACAATGCTTTAATTTCGCCTCGATGAATCGCCTCCATTATTTCGACGGCAGATAGCCCTTTCTGGGGAATGTCATCAGGCTGAATTTTCCACACCTTAGCCACGTGCTCTCTGGCGGCTGGGTCCTCAATAGAACGTTGACCCGGTAATTGATCGCATTTTTGACCGTGCTCGCGCCCACCTTGGCCGTTTCCTTGCCCAGTAATCATTAAGGATCCGCAGCCTTCCTTGCCTACATTGCCGGTGGCAAGACAGAGGTTTATCAATGAGGAGCAATTTTCGACACCCTTTGAATGATGCTCAATTCCGCGAGCATGTAGGCACATAGCACGCTCAGCCCTACCAAACATCAGTGCTGCTTGTTCAATCGCCGCCGGTGGCACACCAGTAATCTGAGCCGCAGTCACTGGATCGTATTGCTCGACCGACTTGGCAAGTTCATCAAACCCAATCGTATGTTTGTCGATAAAGTCGCGTTTGATCAAATCGTTCTTAATGATCACATGCAACATACTCATGAAGAGTGCAAGATCAGTTCCCGGTCTAACCGGCAGATAAAGATCGGCGTTTCGAGTGATCGGAGTCATGCGCGGATCAACCACGATTAGCTTGCCGCCATTGTCACGGCAGCGCCAAATGTAATCGGTAGTGATAGGAGAACACTCGCCGACATTCGATCCCGCAACAAGTACTACATTCGCCTTAGTGATGTCTTCCCATGGATTGGAAGATCGATCTACTCCGTATGCGAGCTTATAAGCAGTTCCTGCCGACACCATACAAAGCCTGCCGTTGTAATCGACATGCCTGGTACCCAAGGCGACTCGCGCGAACTTACCGACGAGGTATGTCTTTTCCGTGGTCAGAGATGCGCCACCATATACGGCGACAGCGTCCTTTCCGTATTTATCCTGAATCTCTTTTAGCCTCTTTGCCGTGAATGACAACGCTTCTTCCCAGCTGGCTTTCTTGAAGCCAGAATCTGTTCGCATGAGAGGATCAAGCAGTCTATCTTGGTGATTGCTCTGCATGTACCTCTTCACACCTTTAGGGCAAAGCATCCCTCTGTTAAAAGGGAACTCTTCCCAGGGTTCAAAACCAATCACTTCATTGTCGCGGACTTTCAATTGAATACCGCACTGCTGTCCACAAAAACAACAATGCGTTTTTACCAACTTATCAGCCGGATGCGTTGACTCATAATTCCAACCGCCGGGAGGCTCATGATTAGGGTGTGGACCATAAATTTCCACAAGCTTCTCTGGCGGTAGTGGTGGTTTAGCCATCGATCTTTTCCCTCATTCGCAGAACTGCACTTGCTAAAGATTTTCGCTTGCATGGTGGGCAAATCTCCTGCCATGTTTTGGCCGGACCAGGCATTGAATAGTCAAATCCAAGTTGGGCTAGAACGTCATTTAGATCCTCAATATGCATGCGCGAGGCAAAGCGTTCTTTACATCGAATGCAAATGGCTCCTTCGCTTCTTTCGCCAACCTCATGATAAAGTTTCACGCCAAGTTGTGCCGGACGCTGGAAGATGTGGAAGAATTTGCCAAATGGCAAATACAGAAGACCCATGATGACCGTGATTGCATGAATGATCGATAAAAAATCATAGAAGTCTCCGCGAAGCCAAATTGTCGAAACAGTTAGCGCTAGACCTGTTATGGAAATAGCGGTCAATATAAACAAAGGAAAGAAATCAAGTGCGAATGTTTGCACGGCCAGAGCCCCTTTGTCTCTCATTCGTCGCCACAATGATAGGCCGACACCGATGAGCACCAATATCGCAGCGAAATCCAGAATATGAAACAGCAGCCAGGACATTACTGTCGGTGTAGGCACCTCCATGGTTGGAAACCCGAAAGTGTAAGCAACATAAACTGATTGATTGTCATCCCTTGTTCCGAAATGAATCCAACCAAATACTAGTGGAAATGTCAGAGCAACGGCAACATTACATCCCCAGAAGAGGCACTGATGCATTATCCATCTCAATCTTGAACGACGCCGTATAAAATTCTGCGCAAATAAATGCGTGAAAGCCACAGTGATAAGCTTAACGGCACTGCCTAATCCGTTCTGCCTAAATAGCTGCCAACCTCGAACCCAATAGCGATTTGTCGGTGGCTTTTGCAACCAAAAATAATAGTGATAAGTAATTCCCCACAAAGCAAAAACAGTGGAGAATGTGTAAATCACAAGAGCCGGATCGAAGTTCTGAAGCTTTCTGGACCCTATTATTATGGCAGCGACAAGCATTGCAGAAAGCAAGCTTGCATACGAGGCGGCGCGCAAGCGTGCGCTGCTTCGAAGCGACGCGCCACTGCTATATTTTTCCAACTCAATTTGACGAGCGACAAAAACTTTGTTGTTCAAGATCAAACAAAGCAACGACAAGCCAGAAAGCAAGATGAATGCCGGCCAGAGTTGCCCCATTTCCTGCCGGCAATAACCTAAAAGAAGTGGTGGAAAGAAACCACCTAAACAACCGATCGCACCAATCAACCCACTTGCCGCACCGACTCGAGCAGGAGAGATTTCGGGCGCCAACTTAAATATGGCACCATTGCCAAAGCCAAGTAGCGCAGCCGCTCCCAGTGCCCCTACTGTGAAAGGCAGGATGGAAGGCCACGCCATGAGCAAGCCAAAAAAGGAAATGCCAAAGAATGTGCCAGATAAGACTTTAGCTCCACCTACTTTGTCAGAAAGCCAGCCGCCGACTGGTCTAGCAAACGTTGCCACAGCAACAAAGATCGCTGTGCGTATTCCGGCATCAGTATGGTCCAGAGAAAATTCATCTCTCAAAAGCGTGGGCAAATAAATAGATAAAGCGACAAACCCTCCGAAGGTTAAAAAATAGAAAAATGCAAGAAGCCAAACTTTGGGTTCTTTTCCGAACCCACCACCTACCGCATGGTCAGTTTTTGATTCTACTGGTTTTTTAGAAAACAGCAGAAAAAGAACACTCCACAGAAAGAGTCCTAAGCCGCTTGCAGCGAAAACATTCTGCCAACCAACAGTACCCACCAATAGTGGCGCGCAGGAAACAGCAAAGGATTGGCCAATATTACCGATACCGTAGATACCTAAAGCAGCACCTTGCCGATCGCTCTTAACCCATGACGAGACATATTGGACTCCGACGGTAAAGGAAGCACCAGCAATGCCAAGAAAAAATGCTGCCACCATTAACTCAGTAGAGTTACGAATCTGTGTACAAAGCAGCAAGAGCGCTGATGTAACTACCATCAACCCGAAAAAAACTGGTTTACCACCAAACTTGTCAGCCAGCAGTCCGATCGGAATACGTGCCAAAGCTCCGAGGATAACGGGCAATGCGATTAAGAGAGATGTTTGCGAGGCGCTGAGTCGGAATAGGTCCCTAAAAAAAGGGGCCAATCCGGAAACAAGTCCCCAGCATGCGAAACAGAGCAGAAACGAAACTGTGCTGATGGAAGTTTGTATGACACCGGTTTTGTTTTGCGCTCGAGACATGGATAGTTATGTCTAAGACAAGGGCACTTGGGTTTCTGTGGATGCGACAGCATAGCATCCACAGAAACTCCAAGCAACCCTTTCCATTAGGTTTGCTTAGTCAAGAACTCAGCTTCCAGTCTACACTTACATCTTACATTATTCCCTCTTTCAATAAGTTGTCGATACCATATGCAGTGGCACGCCAAGCTTAGAAGGGAATCGAAAGGATGATACTTTCAAGTAACCACAGGCAGCGTCGTCGCAAATATGTTTACTCAAAATCGAAAAGATATTTCCTCTAGTCCTGACAGATGTCCACTCAATTTGAGTCTTTAATGCATTTTCCCGCCTTCGCCCTAGCTACCTCTCTTTACGGCATTTTAAAGTGGCGACTTGTCCGGCAAAAAAAGTCGAGGTATCTTGTTCACATGAACATACGTGCACCAAATACAGTGGCAAGGAGAAGTTATGCTAAATTCGATTACTGATATTAATGGCTCTTTCGTTCAAAAGCCATGTCTTAGTTCGGTCATTAAACGAGATGGACGCCGTGTTCAGTTTGACGAAACTAAAATTACCGCATCCCTGTCACGCGCCGGTGCTGTAAGCGGCGAATTGGATGCGGTCAGGGCAAGCGCACTTAGCAAAGAGGTTGTTCGCCGATTGCTTAACGCGGTGCAGCAGCCGCCAGCTATCGAATATATTCAAGATACAATAGAAGATACCTTATTCAAAGCGGGATTCTTCAAGACAGCTAGAGCCTATATAGCGTATCGTGAACGTCGCGCCGAAGTGCGAGACACAAAGCGAACGGTTGTAGACGTCGTCGATTCAATAGAAGAATACCTCGATAACAAAGATTGGCGCGTCCAGGCAAATGCCAACCAAGGCTATTCACTCGGCGGCTTGATACTCAACGTCGCCGGCAAGGTGAGTGCAAACTACTGGCTTAGCAAACTATATCCGAGCGAAATCGGCGCCGCCCATCGAAACGGAGATATCCATATTCATGACCTGGATATGCTGTCCGGCTACTGTGCAGGCTGGTCATTGAGAACATTCTTGCGCGAAGGCTTCAATGGTATTGACGGACGTACTGAAGCTTGTGCACCAAAGCATTTATCCAGTGCAGTCGGGCAAATCGTCAACTTCCTCGGCACCTTGCAAAATGAGTGGGCCGGTGCCCAAGCATTTAGCTCCTTCGACACCTACATGGCACCTTTTATCAGAAAGGACTCACTGAGTTATTCAGACGTAAAACAACACATCCAAGAATTGATCTACAACCTCAACGTGCCCTCACGATGGGGGACTCAGACTCCTTTCACGAATTTGACCTTTGATTGGAATTGTCCTGAAGACCTGAAAAACGATGTTCCAGTCATTGCCGGCACGGAAATGAATTTTACTTACGGATCCTTGCAAGTAGAAATGGATATAATCAATAAAGCATACATCGAAGTAATGACTGAGGGTGACGCTCTAGGCCGAGTCTTCACGTTTCCCATTCCTACTTACAATATTACACCGGACTTCTCATGGGACAGCCCCAATGCGGAGTTGCTATTCAATATGACTGCCAAGTATGGATTACCTTACTTTCAAAATTTTCTGAATTCCGACCTCACCCCAAATATGGTGCGCTCGATGTGCTGCCGGCTTCAGCTAGATCTCAGAGAATTACTAAAACGCGGGAACGGTCTTTTCGGATCAGCAGAACAGACAGGGTCTCTTGGCGTTGTCACCGTGAATTGCGCCCGCCTGGGATACTTGTATCACCAAACGGAGGATCTTTACAAACGACTTGATAGCTTGCTTGAATTAGCGCGAAATAGTCTTGAGATTAAGCGCAAGACGATACAGAGGCTGATGGACGAAGGGCTTTACCCTTATTCTCGCCGTTATCTGGGCACATTGAGAAACCATTTCTCAACAATTGGAGTAAACGGGATAAACGAGATGATCCGCAATTTTACCGATGACAGAGAAGATATAAGCACGCCGGATGGGCGAGAATTCGCTCTGGAACTTTTGGATCACGTCCGAGCGAAGATGATTGAGTTTCAAGGTGAAACAGGTCATCTTTACAATCTGGAAGCTAGCCCAGCAGAAGGCGCAACCTATCGATTCGCCAAAGAAGATAGAAAACGTTTCCCTAATATCATTCAAGCAGGGACGACGGAGGCTCCTTATTACACAAATTCAAGCCAACTTCCTGTCGGATTCACAGACGATCCATTTGAAGCACTGACACATCAGGACGAATTACAGCGAAAGTACACAGGAGGAACAGTACTACACCTATATATGAACGAACGTCTTAGCAGTGGTGCCGCTTGCAAAGCCCTGGTTCGTAAATCGCTGGAGAATTTCAAACTGCCTTACATAACGATCACTCCCACATTTTCAATTTGTCCGAAACACGGATACCTACCAGGCGAGCACGAATTCTGTCCGACATGCGATCGGTCACAACAGCTAAACGGTATCAACGAGATTATCAGCTGCCACAGGCAAAAATGTGAAGTTTGGACCAGAGTTATGGGATATCACAGGCCAGTTGCATCGTTCAACAGAGGAAAACAGAGCGAACACGCTGAACGACTGCATTTCAGGGAAAAGAAACTTTGATCGAAGCATTCTTGAGGGGCGATGCAAACGTCGCCCCTCGACCTGTGATTAAACTACAACAGATCGCTCGAAAGGAGAGGCAAATGCTAGAAGTTGGCGGACTGGTACCGTTTTCTGCCACTGATTATCCAGGTCAGATAAGCGCAGTCATATTTTGCCAGGGTTGCCCTTGGCGCTGCAGCTATTGCCACAATTCGCATTTGCAGGAATTTTCCTCAGGAAACGTTAAATGGCACAATATCATCGACTTCCTGAATCGCCGCCGGGGCTTGCTGGACGCTGTCGTTTTCAGCGGCGGAGAACCAACACTGCAAAAGGCGATCTTTGAATCCATCCGCGAAGTGAAGAGCTTGGGATATCTAATCGGATTGCACACTGCAGGCATCGAAAGCTCACGATTTGAACAAGTTCTGCACTTAGTAGATTGGGTTGGACTTGATGTTAAAGCACTCCCAGAAAATTATGATGCCATTACAGGTAGAAAAAATTCCGAAAAGAATGTGATCGACTCACTGAACTTACTGGTCAGATCGAGAATAGCCTACGAAGTAAGGACCACGGTTCATGATGAAAACTCCGCCCTTAGCATCGGCAAGCTGGCGGAGATTTTGTCAAACGCGGGCGTCGAGAACTACACCCTTCAGATAGCACGAAGTTCGGATCGAAAAGAAATCCCAATAGATCCCCTCATACTAAAAACGCAGCTCAGCACGATTACACCGTTATTCACGAAACTAGGAATCCGCTAAACCCATTACTCAACTTGGCACACAGGGAAGCTCCACTCTGAAGCGAGTATACTTGCCAGGTTCACTTTGGCATGAAATTACCCCGCCATGAGCCTTGGCAATTTCCGCACAAAGACACAAACCGACCCCGGTCGTGGCAGCATATGAACCGCTGTTTGACACATAATAAAATCGATTAAATAGATTGGCAATGTCTGTTTCCGAGATTCCGGCGCCATCATCCTCTATCATGAAGATCAACCTGGTATTCTCAATAGCACACATAATATTGACGGTTGTCTTAGCATACTTAATCGCATTGTCTAACAGATGATGGAACAACCGCTGAAGCTCAACAAAATCACATTGGACCAACGCATTTTGTGATCGGCAGTTCCTCCTAACTTCTATCGCACGTTGCTTCGCCTTAGCAGCCAGTTCGGCAACCACAGGTTCAACTAGATTGGCAAAGTTGCACTTCTCTTTTCTAAGCTCGGCTTTTCCATTTTGAAATCGATATAGCGTCACTAACATTGTAAGTAGTCGTTCAATTTCATAGTTATTCTCAGACAGCATGAAGAGCACTGAGCGCTGCTCTTCAGAAAGTTCACCGTACTCACCCTCCAGCAGATGCCCTAATGTGACTCTGTTCGCCCGCACTGGCGTACGAAGACGCAACTGCAATGCTCTCAAAAAATCTTCCCTCTGTTGAGCCAGTGCATCATCCACTGAATTTTCCGGAAAGTCGGGTGTCGTAATTTTATTTTCCATACTTATTTCATTAGCCCTGGATCTTTTCATAATGCTCATATTTCAAAATCGGTGATTGACTTTGCAAAATGTCTGCTCGATATCGCATCCATGAGAGCGGCTTTGCCAGTACTCTCAGCAAGCTGATTGAATTGGCTACATGAGCTGCCGTCAATTCCTTCCATAGTTTTTCGTAGTGGTTCCATTGCGGCTGTAAAATGCCGGAGAACTCTCGGCTGCCATTTAATTGCCAGTCCAACAATTTCCGAACGCCTATCAAAAACTTCGCCGAGGGCTTCGATAACATAGTCAAAATGGCTCTGGCTGTAGACTCTGCGAGGTAGCGCCAGTCGAACCAACTCAGAATCAGCAAGTTCGATTTGACCGGTGACCAGATCCGATTTTCCGCACATCAAAGTTCCGATTTCACAAGACCGAATCCCAGCCTCTAGATATAACTCACAGACTAAAGCTTGCCCCGGGAGATCTTTCTTATCAATGTGAGGAAGAAACTTCTGAGCGTCTATATATATTGCATGCATACCGTGAGGCTTGACGTAAGGTATCCCCAATTTATCTAGTCCATTTGCCAGGTATTTAGCCGCTGCATAGCGGTATCGCAAGTAGTTCTCAGATAAGACCTCCCTGATACCGACGGCAATGGCTTCTAAGTCTCTCCCATTCAAGCCACCATATGTTGGAAATCCTTCGCTAATAATCAAGGATTGCTTCAATTTTTCGGCAAGAACTTTATCGCGCAAAGCAATAAAACCTCCCATGTTTGCAAATGCATCCTTCTTTGCCGACATCAGGCATCCATCTGCCTGATCAAAAGTCGTCCGCACTATGCCTTCAATCGTCTCGGATCGATACTGGCAGCTGCGCTCTTTAATCAGGAAGGAATTCTCCGCGAAGCGAGCAGCATCTATGAAGAACGGAACTCTCGCTTGCTTGAGCAAGCCGCTATATTCAATAATATTTTCCAATGAGGCTGGCTGCCCGCCAGCTGTGTTATTGGTGATCGTCAGCATAGCAAAGGGAATTTTCTCCCTATCTGCTCTGAGAACTTCCTTCACCTTTTCGATATCGATATTACCTTTAAAGGGAAAGGTGCTAGCGCTATCAAAGCTTTCCTTACAGCACAGATCTAAAGCTATCGCTCCGAAAGCTTCGATGTTTGCGCGAGTCGTATCGAAGTGATTATTACTGGGTACTATCTGTCCTTCTCTGACAAGTGCCCCAAAGACAATTCGTTCAGCCGCTCGACCCTGATGGACAGGAATCACTTCTGGAAAACCGAATACATCTTGAATAGCTCTTTCAAATCGGAAGAAGCTCTCACAACCTGCGTATGATTCATCACCTCGCATCATTGCTGCCCATTGCTCAGCCGACATGGCCGAAGTGCCGCTGTCGGTCAACAGATCGATCATAACCTCGTCTGCCCTCAGTTTAAAAACATTGAATTGCGCTTTCAACAGAGCGAGTCTGCGCTCTTCCTTCGTGCTGAATCGCAAAGCCTCTACCACTTTTGTACGGAATGGTTCGATGATAGTTTTCATTGACTAATAATACCGATCAATAACACAGCTAATCGTTGCCTCGCACAATTATCTTTTCAGGCGGCCGCTAAAAACATCGGCTATTAGATGGGAACCCGCAAGTAAGTAATTCAATAGCTGAACACCACAATCACTCCTAGGGATGATACGAATCATTCCAAGTGTGCTCCTCGAAACAAGCACCGGAGAGTACGATCACCATAGAAATAGATGGAGGAGCGACGATCATGGTGGGCTTTTTATTAACTCCTGAACAGAAGCAAATGCAACAGCTGGCTAGAGACTTTGCTCGAAGGGAAATTACTCCGCACGCGTCTCATTATGATGAAAGCGGAGAATTCCCACGTGAAATTTGTAGAAAGGCTTGGGAGCTTGGTTTGATGAACGGGCATATCCCTGAACAGTTCGGCGGAGCTGGACTAGGGGTCTTTGACTCCTGTCTGATTGCCGAAGAAATTGCCAGGGGTTGCACCGGCATCGGGACGGCCATGGAAGCCAACAATCTTGCAGAGGCACCCTTGATAGTCGCTGGCAGCGAGGAACAAAAGAAAACCTTCCTTTCTCCAATGAACGAAGAATTGATTTTTGCAGCCTACTGCGTAACAGAACCTTCAGCAGGATCGGACGTGGCTGGGATAAAAACAACTGCCAGAAAATGCGGAGACGAGTACATTATCAACGGCCAAAAGATGTGGATCACTAATGCGGGCGTCGCTTCCTGGTACTATGTCTTGGCCTATACAGATCCGGCAGCTGGTCATCGCGGAATGTCAGCCTTTGTAATTCCGCGAGATACTCCAGGAATTACTGTTGGAAAAAAGGAATCAAACATGGGTCAAAGAGCAAGTGACACTAGATCGATCATTTTCGATGATGTCAAAGTTCCTGCTGCTAATCTGGTCGGAGCTGAAGGACAAGGCTTCAAAATTTGCATGTCGGCTTTCGACCATACAAGACCACTTGTGGCATCGGCAGCGGTCGGATTGGCGCGCAGTGCGATGACTTCCGCCGTTCGATATGCAAAGGAGCGATCAGCATTTGGACAGCCAATCAGTTCCTTTCAAGCCGTATCATTCATGCTGGCAGATATGGACAAAGACATCGAAGCTGCACGTCTGCTGTGCTGGAAAGCTGCCTGGTTGATCGATCAAGGTCATCGCAACACCAGAGAGGCAGCCATTGCCAAAGCCTTTGCTGCGGACGTCGCAATGCGCGTTGCCACCGATGCAGTTCAAGTGCTTGGCGGATACGGTTATTCCAAGGAATATCCTGTTGAAAAGCTGATGCGCGACGCAAAAATATTTCAAATTTACGAAGGCACAAGCCAAATTCAGCGATTGATCATTAGTCGTCATTTACTGGAAGTACAGGAATAATGATCTCAATATCAGCAATGATGTATTGTATTACACGATAAGTGTTCAGAAGGTTTAGTCATGAGCAAGCTACCATCACGATTTATTAGATTTCAACAGGAACATCCGGCCGTATTTGAAGCTTACGAAGCTCTAGGAAAAGCAGCCGGAGAAGATGGTCCTTTAGGAAAAAAGGAAATCGCCCTGATCAAACTTGCTATTGCTGCCGGGGCCAAGATGGAAGGAGCAGTTCATTCGCACACAAGGCGCGCATTGGAAGCAGGCAACAGCCCGGCTGAGATCAGGCAAGTCATTGTTCTGAGCGTTACAACATTAGGTTTTCCGTCAATGATGGCTAACCTTTCCTGGGTGGACGAAATTTTGGCGAAAGCAGAAGAGCAGTCCTAATTAATACACTCGGGTTCGCTGGGCTATTGCCCACCCGTCTCAACTCACCAGCTAATTAGCGCCTTGAACAATACGGTTCAGTTGTCAACACTGCTGTAGGCTCGCGAACTTACTGGATTTGCTTGCTTAGATTTTGGCACCACCTGCTTTCTCTCCGCATTCCGTGTAAAGATCGTTGCAAGTTTATCTGCCAAGCTCATTCTATAAGTTTTGTACTGCAGACCGGGTTGCGGCATGTAGAGCGGATTCTTGAGACGATTCGCTTCCAGGCGTGCCATTACTTTCACGATAAAGGCAGAGAGTTGCGTGATGGGACCCGGCGCCCCAAACTCCTTTGCAAATTCCTGAATCAGATAGTTCAATAACTCAATAGTTTTCTTGTTCTCAGCATGTTCAAGACAAGCTGGAAAAAGTGGATAGAAGCTTAAGCACCTGGTCTTCAGCCTGGGCTCCAACTGCCTAATTCGTGGGTCACTATGTGCTCGAACCTTGCGATATCCCCTCAGTGATGTGTCAGCTAGACGCAGCAAAGATGGTCCCTGCTCTGCGTAATCCAACCTGAACGCCAACTTTGTATAGTCCGCAGTTTCATCTCTTGTGAAATGCTCATGTTCAAACCAAATTTTGTCTTGCCCGTGCCAGTCTTCAAATGGCACATCAAGACGCAACTTACCGTAAGCGTTCCACCAATCACACTATTGAAAAGTAGATCTCCGTTGATCAAGCTAGCAATGTAGTTAGCAGCGGGAG
>JAIEQI010000069.1 GCA_019747875.1 Candidatus Obscuribacterales bacterium | reverse complement strand
TTCTGACATTTTAAGTCACGAAGGTGGATTTATCACGTCAAGTGTCCACTCTTTGGGGTCCAGTCCAATAAGGAATATTTTCGATGTGATTTTTATTCCAAAATGGCGCTCAGCAGGATAAATCGAGAAAAACTTTGATTCCAAAATGGCGCTCAGCAGGATAAATCGAGAAAAACTTTGATTCCAAAATGGCGTTCAGCAGAATAAATCGAGAAAAGCTTTTGATTGCATAATTTGCTTAGTCCTCAGGAAGCCATAGCGTGATCGGAGTCGTAAAACTCATTCTCAGCTATATTCATCCGTTTTAATAGTGAAAAGGTGTGAGAATGCTTTCCGATAGACCAATACACCCATGCCAGTTTGAGTATTCGCCGATGGGCGGTTTCGGACAGCTCGCCCTGGCATTCCTCATAGATTTGCAAGGCGCGTTCAAATAATGGTTCGGCTTGGGAGTATTTGCCTTGGGAGAAATATAACTCTGCAAGGTTGATTAGGACATTGTTCAGGTGCGGATGATCAGGCGTTAGTCGGCGTTCATATCCGGCAATCGCGGAACGATAAATTGCCTCAGCCTTCCTAATCTCGCCGGAATTGTAGAAGGTCGCTGCCATTTTGTTGAATACCGCAGGCGGTGGCATGTGCAGGTAGCCCATGCGGCGAGATTCATCCATTGCCGCCTTCATCATCTTGTCGGCAAGATCGGTTTGACCTAGCCTCTGCGCGCTTGAGCCTAGATCGACATAAGTTGACCAAAACGAATTAGTTGTTTGCATGGGGGGCAATCCTGTATAAAAGGCTGGATTAGCCACCCAATCTCCCGGACACGAATATTAGTGTTTCAAAGAGTTGATTGGAAGTGTGGAAATACGTAGGCACGGCTGTCTGAGAATGTAGTTGGGCTGAAAACCGTTGGAGTGTAAGGTTTATGCTGTGGAAAAAAAATTCGAACTGCTTGCTTGTCTCCGGACTAGTGATAGCAGCAACAAATCTTAGCCCGTCATACGCTCAAGGGGACCAACCGACAGCTACTGGCAGAATTGCGGCTACGAGCGAACACACAAGTTCGATCAAGCTTGAAGAATGTAAAGGGAAGCTTTTCATAGTCGGTGGAGCTGCGGACAAAGTTCTAAAGCGATTTGTCGAAGCCTGCGGCGGAAAAAATGCATTTATTCTTGTCATTCCTCATTCCAGCGCTTCACCCAAAGAATCGGGCAAAGATATGAGCAAATTGTTCAGCAAAGCGGGAGCCAAGGTAGCGGTGCTCGCCACGACATCAAGTGAAGATCTGCCAAAATGTACGGGCGTATACATGACTGGGGGAGATCAAAATCGACTGCTAAAGCTCTTGAAGCCACATCAAATTGAGCAACTGAAACAGTTATTTAGGGATGGTTGCGTTATTGGTGGTTCCAGTGCCGGTGCAGCAGCAGTGCCCATTCAGATGATCGGTGGCGGAATGGAAGATCGCAAGCCCAAAAAGGGATCGCTAATGATTGCGAAAGGGCTGGGACTACTTCCTGGATTCATGGTCGATACTCATGTGAATCCGCGAGGACGTCAAGATCGGCTTATGGTCGGCATGGCAATGGTTGACGGGATCGGCGGAATCGGTTTGGATGAGGACACTGCCGTCGAAATCTCTAACTATGATGCCACCGTGCATGGTGTCGGTGTCGTGCATGTTTACAAACGCGCTGCCGATTTCTCTTCCGAGCTTGCCGCCCGCAAGGAAGGGGAAATGGCTTCAATCAAGAACGTTATCTACTCGATTTATCCAGCAGGCGAGAAGTTCTCTCTGAAGTAGTCGTGTAGCTACGGGATCTTGGCGGCGTCCAAAAATTATTCAAAAGTCCACAAAACTACGGCAATGATCGAATTTGTTCGGGATCTACCCATTCGTCATCGCTGCTGTCGTAATCGTCGTAGTGTATGAAATAGCTTCCATTGCGGTATTTCAAGATCTTTGCCGGGTAGAACTGTCCTTCTGATTCTACTTTGATCCTGCTCCCGACTTGCCATTGTTGAGCGCTTGCTTTTGGTAGTTTCAGTGCCTCTCGGCGCAATGGGCGAATGTTTTTGCTTGTCACCCATTCGTCAGATTCTGGTGCATCCCATCCGATGCTCAGCCATCGGACCCGAGATTTTCCCTGGTTTTTTTCCATTACCTTGGCGGGGAACCAGTCCCCATCCCAGAGAACTTCGACAAGTTCAGGAATAGTCTCGTTTGGATAAAGAACTCTGGCGATTGTGAAATCAGGATCGAAACTGGGAGAGCGTGACGCTGCACTGTTTTGCTTTTCGATTGATTGCATTTCCGATTGCAGATATTTTGTTAATTCCGTGAAGCTGATGATGCGGTTGTTGTCGAAATCGGCATACCTATGCCCTTGTAAGCAATCGATAATTCCTTGAGAAAAAGTCCAATTTTCAGTCGAGGAAATCGCTGATGTCGAGGAGCTGCAAGTCGCGTAATTAAAAGGAGTTTTCAGTCGACTCATTTCTTCGCCGAGCGCACCCGAGTGGCAGCAGTCTGCGGTCAAAAGTGCGTTCTTCCCCTGGAACTCACGTGCCACTTTTTGAGCAAATGAAGAAACGCGCCAGCAGTGATTGTCATTGTCATCGGCATCATAATTGCCGAAGAAAGCATCACCGTCGCTAGTCCATCCGTGACCGCAATAGTAGGTGAGCAAGAAGTCTCCGGCTTTAGTATTAGCGAGCAGCTTGGACAACTGATCGTCTATCGATTTCAAAGTTGCGTTTTTGTCGGCAAGATAAACAATGTGATCAGCCGGTACACCGAGCTTGACGAGTGTGTTTTTCAAGACTAAATCTTTGCGGCTTTCTGTGTCGAAATTGTCTAAACCGGCTTTCTTTGGCCAATTGAGTATGCAAACCATGAACACCCAGGTATGAGCTGGGTCCCATGAGTTTTGCGTTAGAGGCGGACCAGTCTGTGCTTGGTAAGTTGTCTGCTGAGCCTGAGCATTTAACGGAGTCTCTCCTAAGCAGTTAGTAGACGATGCCAGCAGAAGCGACAGTGAAAGTGCAAATCCAAAAACGGCTTTTAGCATTGAACATCTCAAAGGGAATAAAAATAGTCCCACTAAATTAGCAGCTAATAAGAAACACGCCCTCTTTACAAGTTGTAATTTTGATACGGCATGTTATGAGCGGGCTAAAGTTCGCATGACAAAGATCCTGGAAACCATCGGTAAGAAGGGATTTTTGGAGATCTAGCGCAAGCATTCGCATTTGCTTAGCATAGTCTAAAGCACTCTGGGCCACTTTCTCTTGACTACGTATATAAAAAAGGGAACTGTTGAGTTCATATCTCATTTCGCGATCCAGATCTCTAAAGCCCCAATTGCATCTTTCTTTCAACTACACGTCACAAGCAGCCTGGCTGCCTCAAGATGCATCGCGAAATCTTCGACAAGGACAGCCGTCATGGCAAAGAAAACGACTGCCACGGCTCAAGTGAAGAAATTGAGGATTGCTATTCTTGCCTCGCTCACTCCTGAGCTCGTGAAGAAGGAATTCCTGTTTCTCCAGAAAAAGCATCGTCTCGGCGGACACTGCTATGTTGCCACCGAAGCGATGTACTACCTCCTCGGCGGCAAAAGCTCCGGCTATATGCCTGCTAGCATCGTGCACGAGGGCGTCAAGCACTATTATCTCAAGCACCGCGAAAGCAGGGAGGTTCTTGATTTGACGGCTGCTCAGTTCACCACTGCTATTCCCTACGAGAAAGGGCGCGGTTCGGTGTACAGGCAGTCCAAGCCGAGCAAACGCACAGCTGTGCTGCTCGAGCGTGTTAATCGCCGGTTGAAGAAGACTGGCTAGTATCGAGTTTGAACCCAGAACCGAAACTCTAAGGTCAGGTAAAACTGACAGGAAAGAGGTGAGCCATGCTCAAACATGGACTCAAAATTATCGCGTCGACTCTCGTTCTCGCGCTGTCGCTAACCGCTATTCCGGCAAGGGCGGCTGAGACGTCCAAATATCAGGACGCCTTCAACCAGATTTGCCGCGATGTGGCTGCGCGTCATCCGGACGGTGCTCGGCTGAATTGCCAGAAGCTGTCGGAACAGTTCGCTGGCAAGCTTAACTCGGCAGATGCGGTGCGCTCAGCCCTCAGGAGCGCGTTTGCGTCGTCCAGACTGCGTGGCTATGAAGTTCTGTCGGCACCGGCAGCGGTGGCGCATGAGCTGAAGGTGACCAGCAGCGAAATCGGCATCGGCGTCTCGCTGCGGGAAACCGATCTCGTTTCGCGTGGGCTGCAAGTGACCAACGTGATGGACGATTCGACGGCACAAGCCGCCGGTCTCCGTAAAGGTGATATCATCATCGCTGTTGATGGGAAGTCGCTTCGCGACAAGACCGGATACGAGGCGACGGTAATGCTTCAAGGCACCCCAGGTAGCCTTGCGATGCTCGAGCTATATCGGGATGGTGTAGCGCACACAATCCAGGTGCAACGCGACATCGATGAGAAGCTCGGCATTGAGGTTCTGCCGCTTGTTCGCCGCGCATTCGAGGTACCTTCACTTGGTGAGACGGGACCTGCCGCTGAGGCTGGGCTTCGCGAGAAGGACATCATCGTCGAGATTGACCGTGTGAGCACTGACGGCAAAGACAATGCCGCTGCCTACAAGATGCTGGCCAATGGCGCTGAAGGGTCGGTGGTCGAATTGCGTATCCTCCGGGATGGAAATTACCAGACGCTTCACGTGACGCGCAAGCCGCTGCAGGACATGATGAAGACGATTTGGGACTTCCGTGGTCAGATGGGCGGCAGCGACGACTGGTACCGGATCTCATTCCGGCATCTGGATTGGCGTGGGCTTCCTGAGCTGATGGACGACTTCACTGAAGAGCTCAACAAGCACCAGGACCTGATTCTCGATTTGCGCGGCGCCAACGGCAATGATGCCGAAGTTGCCGCTCAGTTTGGCGCGCGCTTCATGACCGACGGCTTTGTGCTCAGCACCGTTGATGGTGGCGGAGTGCAGACCGTTTACGTGATGGAGGGCGGCAAATTGCAGCGCAAGCAAAGCGGCGGTGTGGCCGATTCCACCACGGAAGTCGCCATCTCGGGCAAACGCTTTGAGAAGCGTCTTACCGTGCTGACAGACTCGAAGACTGCCGGGACCGCCGAAGCGCTGGCTATTGCGCTCCAGAAGTCAGGGCGGGCGCGTGTCATTGGTCACAGCAGCTCTGGTGATACCAGCATCAACGCGGCCTACAAGGTCGTGCTCGACGGCTCGCCGGTAACGGTAATCGCCGATGCTGGTCGCGTGACGGATGCCGCTGGTGCCGTTCTTTCGCCGGTCCAACCGGACGTGAAGAGCTGGAGTTCAGGCGAGATCGTCGATCAGGCTCTTGCCGAAATCCGCAACGATGGACTGTGGATGTCACAACGGGTTGTGTTCTTCTCGGCGGCCGGGATCGCGGTCTTTCTGAGCGGCGCGTTCCTGCTGTTCGTTCACTTCTTTCCGCCCAAGTCCAAGTCCGATGAGTCCTCGGAGGACGAGGCTGCGGAAGCTGGAGAGGATGATGCTGAGGCGCCTGCGAAGGACAGCGCTGAGGACAACGCCAAGAACGATACGGGTAAGAGCAAACTTTCGGCTGGACGGCTGATTGGTGCTTTGCTCGCTATCATTTTTGTGCCGCTCCTGCTGCTGAGCGGTGCTTCATGGCTGGTTCGTGATACGACCGAGCGCACTGCCATGCGTGGCGAGATCGTCGTCAAAGCCTTCGTCGATGGCTCGGATTTGAGCAAAATGCAAGCTGGGATCATCGATGAGATCAGCAAGCAGTACGAAGGTTCGATCAGCTTCAACGTCGTCGACGTGAGCCAGAACCCCGAGGCGGCTGGTGAAGTGAAAAACTTCCCGACTGTCGAAATCGGTGTGTTCTGGTACAACGCTGATGGCAAAAACGTGTCGTCCCAGCGCAGCTGGCGGCATGCGATGCCGAAGCGCGAGATTCACCAGTATCTCGAGATGTACAAGAAGTCCTCGGGCTCCAAGAAGGAGATCCCGATCACTCGCATCCCGCGTTGAATGCCTCATCCGGGAGCAAACAAGAAGGAAACTGAAGGCATGTTGGATACTGATGTGTGCACCGCAGGTGGTGCAAATGACTTCGTCAGGCAGATGCAGATCGCAGTTCGCGCCGGCTGTGCAGCACGCAATCGCGCTGCCACGGTTGGTCACAAGGCCATCTACGAACTGGAATCGAATGGGGATCAGGACATGGTCCTCATTCGTGCTTACAGCGTCATCTGTCAGGTGCCGCTGCTCATCGCCAGGGCGGTGGCAGCCAGCCGTAGTGACCAGGAGGACCCCATCAAGTTGTCCGTGATGGAGCTGAATCTCCAGGAGTATCCGGGCACGCTGCCGCGGATGCTCGATGGCGGAAAGCCGGATGTGTCGTTTCTGGGTATGGCGGGGGCATGGGTCTATGACTTTCTGCACTCCAGGGGTCTGCAGCCTGAGCTCGAGTACGTCTACAATGGCGACACGCGCACCTACTCGCTCAATATCATGATCTGGGTTTACTCGACCTGGGCATTGAGCGAGGAGGACGAGTAAGCTTAACCGTGTGCACATCAAGGAGAGAGGGGAGCTGAAAATCTCCCCTCTCTTCCTTGGGTGCATACATGAACACTCAGGAGATTCTGATGTCGTACGTTTTGTTGACGCGCGAGAACATCGCGCGTTTGGAAGAGCTCATCCCGGCAAAGTTCTACGAGTTGTCGTTTCTCGTGCCGCGTCATGAGCAGTCTTGGGCTGTCCCGTTTTTGGGAATCAGAGGAGTTCTGAGCGGACTGTCCGCCGAACTGCTCCAGATTTGTCGCGAGCGGAACTACCAGTATTGGTTTCAGTACGACGGTAGACAGCTGCGATTTTATGTAGCCGGCACCGAAGCAGATCGGATGAAGGCGGTTGAGCAATGGCTCGCCAATCTCGGTCCAGGAATTGAGCGGTTGAACGCAGGGAAGGCACCGTTCTTGGCTTTCGATGTGCATCCGCTGGATTTCCGGTACCGGACTCTCATCACTGCATCACCACGCTGGTTGAAAGGTCCGACTCGGGTTTTGTACAGAGGACTGAAGGCCACGGGGCAGTTTCGTCTGAAGGTGATCCACAACTTCTGGGGTTCAGACGTGATCATCGCTTACGGGCGTCCTCGCCGGCGTTGGTGGTAGCGTTTGCAGATAGGTGAAGGGGAGAGTGGGAACACGGGCAAAAGAGATTCTCCGAAAGGAGGGTCTTTTTCGCTTGTGGGCTTAGTCTCCTCTTCACCCCCAGTATTCTTTTTTCATCACACACAAATCTTGCTCGTAACGGACCGAAGGGTTGCGATCGAAAGATAGAACACTTGTCGTGCCTGCCATTTCGCCTTTTTTTGTTCAAGATGCTATACGCGATAGTATAAAATGATTTTGCATAAAGGGCGAAGTTGGAGTTTCAATGGTCTGAAGAACCATCGGCGTGCCCGGAGGCAGCACCGATGGTTCGACAGATTTGCTGATGATCTAGAACAACAATGGCGACTGCCTCAGCAGTGTCCTAGTATCGTGGCTGCTCAGCGGCCAGAGGTGACCAGGCGCAGAACGGCAGCGACGATATTGCCCATGACGGCAGCGCCGAAGATCCAGAGCGCCGTCTGACCGAGGAAGTAGCCCGAGACGAGAAGGCTGACGAGCACGAAGACGGCGAAGAAGCCTTCCGCGTCGCTCACGCCCTGGCTGCCGCCCTTGAAGAAGTTGAAGTAGTTCATGAGCACGCCCATGACCACGCCAGCGCCGATGAACAGGACGTTGCCGGGGAAGAACATGTAGCCCATGAAGCCGGCGACAGCCGCCGAAATCACGTAGAACAGCAGGGAGTGGAAGTCGAACCTGGGGTTCATTTGGTCCTCTTTGGGTTTCGCTGAAGAGTCTTCTTCAGCCGTGGACATCTTTCCTGACCTAACTCAGCAAACTCCGGGAACGCAAAGCGTTCTGAGGGAAGCCGGTTGAAAGTGTTTTGTTTTGGGAGTTGACTGAATTTGGAGGGAGAAAGATGATGACTACATCGGTTTGACAAAAAGTCGTCTTTTCGATCAAGAAAACTTTGCTTGCGCAATTTACCTTGCAAGCCGTAACAAACGGCTAAAGTCGCTTCCAGTAGCTAATTCAACAACTTTGACTTTGCTTGCTGGTGAAGTGCGGAGTCATCTCCAAAAAGAAATCTCGCTAGCATGCCTGCGCTAGCCCCCGTGTAACAGTTTGCCAGCTGTTCTGTCAGTGATCACGGCCAGCTGCTGATCAGTCAAAGTACTAGTAACAAACCAATCTTACCAGTGAAAGTATTGCCCCTTTCTTGGCGCTAGTTTTGCTTGAAAGGATAATTTATGAACGGAATTTATGCAATTAAACC
This sequence comes from Candidatus Obscuribacterales bacterium, assembly GCA_019747875.1. Classification (GTDB taxonomy): domain Bacteria; phylum Cyanobacteriota; class Vampirovibrionia; order Obscuribacterales; family Obscuribacteraceae; genus JAIEPM01. The sequence continues at coordinate 19,835 of JAIEQI010000069.1, read as the reverse complement.
AGCTTTCCAAAAGGTTTTGCGCCCTTTTGAGAATTTCCTGGTCAAGGCAAGAGTTCACCCCGACGCAGTGACAATGGCGGCATTGATTGTCTCCGCTGCGGGGGGAACTGCCCTTGCAATCAGTGGACTCCCAGGGATGTTGGGAATGCTTTGCTCCACCCCTATTTTTGCTTTCATTCGCACAGCACTTAATGCTCTTGATGGAATGGTGGCTCAGCGAACGGCGACTGCGCGTCCTTGGGGAGAGGTTTTGAATGAATTCTCAGATCGTCTTTCTGATCTAGTCATTTTTGCTGGACTGTTTCTTTCCAGGCTAGCGTACGGACCGGTACTGGCCAGTGTTCTTGTGACTATTTTGCTCTCGAGCTTTATGGGTGTACTTTCAAAAGCTGCTGGAGCAAAAAGACAATTCGGTGGGCTTATGGGAAAGGCTGATCGGATGGTTCTTTTGGGATTGATGGGACCGCTTGCCTTTTTCCTTGAGAATAAGAATTTGATGCCTGCCTCTGTAGTGGTCAACAGTTTTCTTGCAATTGTTCTAGTCGCATCGGTAGTTACATTGGTTCAAAGAGGAGCGAGGACTTATGTGGATCTCAAATCCTCTGACTAACGGGTTGTTTCTTCCGCTGGCTTCGACGCTGAGCTGCTTGCTTTCGGTTGGACTGCTTGGGGTATTGGCCGGGCGGCATCTCACGATCGACACGGAATTGCAGAAACAGCTCATCTTGCGCTGGTTTTCATGGCTTGCGATTAGCATAATCGGGTTGAGCTGTGCACTTGCAGGTCCTATTGCGTTTGCTGCTTTGACTGGGCTTGTCGCTTTGGTTGGCACCTGGGAGTACTGCAAGATCAGCCGACAGAATAGAGAAGCAAGTATTGTTCTCTATCTATTTGCGCTTGCGATGCCCATGGTCACCTTGCTGCGAGCTTCATTCATAACACCGGCTGTCTTTTTAGGTTTCGTTTTGCTTGCGCTAGTAAGCTTGTTCAAGGCAGAGAAATTTGACCAAATGGCGCTTAGCATTCTCGGTATTTTCTATGTACCGTTTTTGGCAAGTCACATGGTGGCGCTGTACAGTGCTTCTTCTGGCGGTGTTGCGCTGGTGTTATCAGTGATAGCGTCTAGCGCTCTTGCAAATATTATGGCTTTTGTGTTTGGAAAGGTTCTTAAGGGACCCAAATTAGCCAGTGCGATTAGCCCGAATAAAACTCTTTGGGGAGCGCTTGGCAGCATTTTCGGTGCCTACCTTGGATTCATGGCATTGTCCGCTGCCGGTTCCCTCTCCCTGAGTACGGCATCTATGGTTTTGATACCGCTGACAGTGGCGCTGTCCGGAATCCTGGGTGATCTTTTCGAATCGTCGTTGAAGCGCTACTTTCAGGTTAAGGATGCAGGCGTCTGGCTGCCCGGCTTTGGTGGAGCCCTGGATCGCATTGATGGGTTGTTGTTTGTGATTCCGTCAGTTTATTACCTGACCCGTTTACTTTCAGGAGTCTAGCGATGAGTTATCAACACATTTTTTTGCAAAGCATCTTCCTCTATCCGATTTTCGATGCCAATTTGAAGAGCTTCACTCTTAATGGCTTGGAGAATCTGGCGAATTTGGATGGACCTGTTATTTTTGTTGCTAATCACAACAGCCACGCCGATACAGTTGCCATACTTCGGGCACTGCCTAATCGCTTGAAGGAAAGGCTAGTTATTGCTGCAGCAGAAGACTATTTCTATAGGAACAGGTTCTTAGGAAACTGTGTATCTGCGCTGCTCAATATATTTCCGTTTGATCGCTATAACGTTCGAAAAAGTTTGTCTGACTCGCAGCGCTTGTTGGAAGAAGGTAATTCTATGCTTATCTATCCTGAAGGTAGCCGGGATTTAAGAAAGAAAAGTTTCAAACGCGGTTTTGCAATTTTGGCTGCTGAGTGCAATCTTCCTGTCGTTCCGATTCATATAAGTGGCACTGCCGAGATGCTGCCCAAGGGACAGAAGTATCCAACAGCGCAGCATGTCACTGTTTCATTCGGTGAGCCTGTATATGTATCTCGAAAAACAACCAAGAGTTCAGTCGTAACTATTGAGCATGCAATTCGGGGTATGCAGAAACCTGCTTAGTGACTGTTGGGCAAGATAGTCCGACGTCCGGATTTTGTTCGGTTACAGGCTGCACGATCGCCGTTTATGGCAGTGTTCACGCCGGTCACGCAATCGATCAGCTCATGCATTTCTTTCATATATGAATTGATGCGTTCAACCTGTTTATCGTTGCCTTCGCGTTCGGCTTTCATGCGTCTGAGCAGCAATCCTATAATCATTCGATTCAGCTTTCCGATGTAACGGTCACGCAGCCCGTAAGCCAGCGTCAAAATCACATGATGCGCACTGCCGGTGTGGCTATTGATTTGAGTCAAGCGATCCAGGGATTCAGCCGGCATGCTGGCTAGCCACTGTTGTAGCTGTCCAGTGCCAGTGTTCTCATTTGAGAAAGTCGCATCCATCAGAATGATTCCAGGTGAGCGATAAAAAGCAGCCAAAAGATTCTCTTTTGGTCGAAAGTTCTGAGCCGGTTTTCTATTTCTACTGTACAACAAATTCTCTAAATTGAGAATGAGTTGCATTAACTTTGAGAGTCTTTCTGAACCTCTCGGCTTGGGCGGAGCGACTTTTGAGAAACCTTAAATCTGCTGGCAGGGAGGTAGTTGCAATACTTTCGGGTTGTTCAGCATAGCGCGCTTGGGATGTCTTGTCTTGGCAACCCTCCTCAGGAGGGGGTGTCCTTTATCAAGAAAACGATTGTTGATTGTTTCGCATTAGCAATATTTTCGATCTCTTATTGAGAATGAATGGCACAATATTCCAATCAGCAACTAATAAGGAGCAATGAAATTTATGACCATTTCATTGTGGGGAGGTCCGTTTGATGGGAGTGAACGGGATGAGTTGTCCAACTTGCCCCTTTTCATAGTCGCGAATTTTCATTCGGACAAGCCTGTTTACAAGCGTTTTGCATGCGAAGCTTGTATTGAGCGCTGTGAAACAGTGCCATATGTTTTTGTTGGATATGAAGATCACTTACATTATCCGAGTCCGGATTGCGGAAAGCCGGAGCAAGCTCACTGAGTGCTTTAATTGGTTTTCGGCTTCAAATCAAGATCGCTTTTCCATCGAAGGTAATCGACGAGTGAATCTATTTCTGAATCGCTCAAGGGTCCGCCCGAAGACTTGAGATAGCCTGGCATTGAGCGATGAGACTTGCTTCCATAGGCTATGATTTTTCGCATGGCCGAAGCAAAGTCTTTTTGGTGATAATCAAATGGTACTAAAGCTGGTGCCACTCCGGGGACGCCTCTTGCGCGGAAACCGTGGCACATGCTGCAATCAGCCAGGAATAAATCCTCACCGATTTTGCCTTTCCCCTTCTCCACGTGACAGGCGGCGCACCTGCCTGTAAAAATTTTTGCCACTCTTTCCTCTCCAGTTCCGAGCTCGGCGTGAGGGCTTCTTACTTGGGCCTTGAGAAGAATGACAGACTGTCGATGAAGTGGATCGTTGCTTGTTATTGTAATTGGTTTGGAGATATTACCCTGCTTCATAGAGGTGTCCATCACCACTTCAAGGTCGACGGTTTCTCCTGGCGCTATCTCGTCCTTCTTCAACTTAGGAACAGTGCAACCACACTTGACTTCGGTCTTGAAGATTTTGAGTGTTTTTTTTCCAGTATTGGTTATTTTGAAAACATGACGGGTCTCTACGCCTTCGGATACTTTCCCGAAGTTGAACTCTTTTTCGGCTATAGAAATTTCCGGAAGCAAAATGTTATGAGGTCCGGCTTCTGAGGGCTGCTTCAAGGTAATGCATGCGCTTGCGGCTGCTACTAAAAGTAAGCATAAAGTGGCAGATTTGTTCATGCCTATATTCTCTTGCAAAAGTGCGAAACTGCAAACTCGGCCAGCTCCGATAATAGTTCCAAATGAATTGGAAGCTTAGAGTTTTCTCTGCGATTATGCCCAGGCAGCGCTTGGAAACTGCTATCTGCGCGGTGTTGACGGTTCTGATGGCGAAAGCAATCGTCGGCCGAAGATGGTCGTCAAGCGTTTTGCGGGTGGGAGCCTTGAGATCTTCGGTGTGCATTTCTATTCTTGACACGTAAACCTGATTCCCCTTCCCGCTTTAAGTTCAAGCTCCCCACACCCTTCTTCGATTTCCCTGTTCGTGAATGCGCATTTCTATGCGTATAAGGTGGAGCTTACTTGCGGGTGTTAAACTGGCTTCAGCCGATTCTTACCGTCGTCATGGCACGAAATTACCATTGGCGAATTGTTTTAACGGTGTAGTCCCGGCAAGGGAATGCACCCAAGAAAGCGTTTAAAGACGCACACAGGAGCTACGATGAACGACCAAACTCTTCCAAAACGCGCTGATGTTCCGGTCGCTATGACCTGGGATCTTGAGAGCGTTTACAAGACCAACAAAGATTGGGAAGCAGACTTCGCCAAAGTCACCGCGATGCTTCCCAAATTGCTTGCTTACAAAGGCAAGCTGACCAAGAGCGGCAAGAGCCTTCTGGATGCGCTGAAGCTGCGCGACCAGATTGGTGCAATTCTCGGCAAGCTTTATTGCTTCGCCAACATGCGTTTCCATCAGGACACCACTGATGCCACATACCAGGCGCTTGCCGATCGCGCCGACAAACTCTCCACGGATGTCTCGGCCGCGACCTCCTTCATTACGCCCGAGCTTCTGGCTACGCCAAGTAAGCGTCTTGCTGGTCTTTTGGCCCGCTCGAAGGAGCTGCGCGTTTACGAGCATGAGTTCGACGAACTGGATAGGCAGCGTCCTCATGTTCGCAGCGCCGAAATCGAGGCAATTCTGGCTCAAGCGGCCGAGCTGGCTTCCGGCCCGGACAAAGTTTTCCAAATGATCAACGATGCAGATTTGAAGCTGCCGAAGATCAAGGACTCGTCCGGCAAGGAAATCCAACTGACGCACGGCAATTACGCGTCATTCTTCCTTGAGCATGCCGATCGCGATATGCGTCGTGCTGGTTTTGAAGGGCTTCACGGCACCTTCTCCGAAATGCGCAACACGATGGCCGCCAACTACGCAGCTCAAGTGAAAGCAAATATCTTCTTCGCGAAGCAGCGCAATTACGGCTCTGCGCGCGAGGCGGCTCTCGGACCGGTCAACATCCCGACCAGCGTCTATGACAATCTGCTTTCGACGGTGGATGCCAATCTGCCGAAGCTGCACCGCTATCTCGAGCTTCGAAAGAAGCTTCTCGGGCTGGCTGACCTGAAGCCGTATGATCTTTACGTGCCGATGGTCAAGGACGTCGAATACAAGATCGACTATCAAGAAGCTGTCGAAAAGTGCCTCGCTTCTCTGGCTCCGCTTGGTGACAAGTACGTGTCAGCGTTGCGCAAGGGTTTTTCCGATCGCTGGGCTGACGTTATGGAGAATGAAGGCAAGCACTCCGGTGCTTACAGCTGGGGTTCTTACAATACGCATCCCTTCATGCTGCTCAACTGGCAGCCCACGATGGACTCGATGTTCACGCTCATTCATGAGTCGGGACACTCGATGCACTCCTATCTGACTCGCCAGAATCAGCCGTACTGCTACGGCAGCTACACGCTTTTCGTCGCCGAGGTGGCGTCGATTTGCAATGAGATGCTGCTTGCGCACTACCTGCTCGAGACAACAAAGGATCGTGGATTGCGCATGTACATCATCAACCATGTGCTTGAGACTTTCCGCACCACGTTGTTCCGGCAGTGCTTGTTTGCTGCTTTCGAGAAGGAAGCGCATGCAAAGGCTGAAGCGGGCGAGGCCCTGACTCCGGATCTGCTCTGCCAGATCTACAAGGACCTGAACCAGAAATATTATGGTGCGGTCGTTGATGTCGATGGTCTGCTGGAAGTGGAATGGTCGCGCATTCCTCACTTCTACAACTCGTTCTACGTGTACCAGTATGCAACGGGCATGTCTGCCGCTGTTGCACTGGCAACGCAGATTGTCACAGAAGGCGCACCGGCAGTAAAACGTTACTTGCAGTTCCTTTCAAGCGGATCGTCCAAGTACAGCCTCGATTTGCTGAAGGGCGCCGGCGTCGACATGTCGAGCCCGGAGCCTGTGCAGAAAGCTCTCGATGTATTCGAACAGTACATCGGCGAGTTCGAGAAACTGTCTTCTGCTGAACCGGTGACGGCCAGCTAAGTTCGTCAATCACCCGGAAGTGGGAATCGGTGTAAAAACTGGTTCCCACTTCCGTTCTTTTGGCTTTCATTTTTTTAAACTGCTTTTTGACTTTTAAATAGACCAAACTGTTATCCCAGATGAAAATCCGGGGAAGCTATTCTTGAAGCTTCCAATTCTCGATAATCGTTCTTCAATAAAATGCGTAGAAGCCAAAAACACGCCGGAATGTCCCCCTACCACAAGGCATGTGCAGCGCTACTTTTAGCCTCTTTTTGTGTTTTAAATGTACCTTTTAGGAGCAACGATTCTGCGCTGGCAGCTTCCATCGGTGCGGCAAATTCTCTCTATGTTCTTGATCAGGAGAATATGGGGGACAAGATCTTGAGGATTGACGGGCATCTGATTCCTTTAACTGGCATGGTCACTCAAATTGAAACGAGTGAGTACAGAAACCAGACTTTGCCTGCTTATGAGAAACGGCTTCGCGATTATGTGGCCGCCGGATTGGCAGGAAACTACGACTTACAGATAGCTCTCTTGCGGGAGCTGCGGTCAATATGTCCAGATGATCTAAGAGCGCCTTATTATCTTGCTGGGCTGTTGGATCATTTGCAGCGCTATGCTGAGGCCGGCGATGAGTACGCCAGTCTGTGCCGGCGTTTTAACGATGCCGATGCACCTAGCCGATTTGGTCCAAATAACACTGCTGCTTGCCGGACGATTTTAAGGATCAAGGAGGCCGTTTGCTATCAGAATCGCGGGGACTTTAATACGGCTCTGGCAAAATTTTCACAGGCGTACCAGGGTGATCCAAGTGACGGAGAGGCCCTACTAGGTATCGCCGAGTGTCAGGATGCCATGGGTGCTAAGGCCGCAGCACGTGATGCCTATATGCGGATAACTTCGCAGTTTCCCAATACTGTTTATGCCAAGCGCGCCCAAGAGAATCTGCTTGATATCGAGAAAGCAAAACATGAGGATTTTGCTGGTGCAGATCATCATGGCTGCTGGGACTTTTCCAGACCGATAACGGTCTACATTGATGACGGGAAAAATTGCGAATACTATGAGCCTTATATGCGAGACATGGTGATTCAGTCGCTGCGGGACTGGTCAGACGCATCCGGAGGGCGTTTTCAATTTATCGTTCTGCCACCGAGCCCTTTTGAAGAATCTGCAAAAAACAACTTTGAATTGTGCGGGCGGAGCGTCGTGACTTTTCAGGACCCAGTCAAGTGCGATATTCACATCCTTTGGACCGATGTGGTGCGCGGCGGTCACACGCTTGGCGTTACCGGGCCTGTCTATCCGGGACGAAACTCGCTCATCGAGAAGAAAAATATTGCCATTGCAACGGCGTTAAGCGCCGCAGGGTTTGTTTCATTAGGAAATGACTTGGCGCTTGCTGAGGCAAAAGAAGCAAGAAAGCGATCTATGTACTTCACAATTTTGCATGAACTGGGGCATGCCCTGGGCCTGGGCCATTTATCCGATTCTGAGGCGGTCATGTTCTTTCAGGTGTTTGGGGGTAAGGCACAAGATACTGTCGCCCGCATGCGCCTTACCACGCATGACGTAAAAGCACTTGAACGGCAATATCAGAACTTTCATCCTAGTGTCTTGGCTGGTTTGGAAAGATCATCATCTAGCAGTCCCATATTCAGGCGTGTGCGGGTTGACCTTCCGAAAGCCGTTGGCGGACGCTCAAACGTATCATCAGCTGTCGCTTCAAGCGTTTATGGCTCGGTTACAAACTATGTGCCATTCTCAGGTGGAGCTGGAGCTTCGTCCACTTCTATGATTTTGGGAGGTTCGCGCAGTGCTTCAAGCACTACCACGGGCAGCGCTAGCGGCTGGTCCCAAAATGTAATGGGCTTGATTAGCAAAGGTGATTATCAGGCAGCTCTTAGAGCTGTAGATAATGCTTTATCATCTAAGCCTAAGGATGCTGAGATGCACTATATTCGCGGAATCTGTCTGACAAAGCTGAAGAATTACGGTGAGGCAAGAACTGCCTATGAGCAGGCGATAAAGCTCTCACCTGATTCCAAAACAGGCAGTCTTGCGCGAAAAGGATTGGAAAAACTGAACTAGTTAGATTTTTCCCCACACGTGTTTGATTTCCCAAACAGCGTTTTCGTGGGTGCATTGTCCTTCGCGAATCAATCGCTGTGATTTTAGCGCTGCAACAACAACGGAGCGCGCTACACAACGAGATTCCACAATGGCGTGACCAAGTGGCATTTCACGCTCTTTGGATATGCGTAGGAGCTCATCAACGTGCTCCTTCGATAGCACATTTGCGTCAATGAGCAGGTCTCCTAGTTTGTCAGTTTCGCCAGGTCTTGGTACAAAGCCGATCTCGCGAAGTGCTTCTTCCAAAAAGATGCCTTCCAAAGTTCTCCTGGCGTGATCTTTTACATAGGGATTTTCGTCCCATGATGCAAAACGCTCCAACAAATCTTTGGGAAGAGTGTAGTGCCCTGCAAGGGCATAACGCACTTGAACACTGGGATCTTCACTCAAATGCTCTAGTATCGCGCGCGGTGTCGTTTCATTCTCTGCGACGGCGCATCGAACATCGGGATCTTCGTCGCGTGAGAGCATCTGAAGAAGATCTTCTGGGGTGCGTGGATTCTCAGCAAGGCGGCGCCGTACAGAGCGGTCAGCGCCATCAATTAATGTTCTCAGGACTTCCACCGGTGTTTCCGGGTTGCCTGCTTTGATGTAATTTTCGTGTACCACTATTGTTACCTACGGGGGACTGCGGACTATCTATGTTTTTATTACCCGAAAAGACCGAAGACCATGCCGGGGTCTGCCCCTAAAAACGGATCAGGATTCCCCTAGATTTGTGCAGAGTAAAGTAGATGCTTACCCTATCAGCCTTTCGAGGGATAGCAAAAAGTATCAAATCGGTTACAAGGGACTTCTGGAGCACTGAAGCGCGGCTCTATAAGTTGTTATTCAACCCGCTGCGGACTATCTTTGCTGAGGACCGCTTCCGCCGCCCAGTTTCTTGAGCATTTTGTCGAGTAGCTCAAGTTTGGAAGAGAGCTTGCAAATTTCACTGAAGTTTTGCTCTTTCTGCTCCTTCTCCATTAGTACTTCCAAGAGGATTCGTTGCTTGCGGAGGTCTCGCATCTTGTTTTGTTTTTCGCGAGTGATGAAAAAGTCTGATGGTTGCGTTGAATGCTTCTTCGGGATAACTCTAGTTTCAGCGCCTTTGATTGGGCGCATGGCCGTCCGAATTGGGCGAAGCTCGAGTTGCCGGGATGCGTATCGGATATATGCATCCGTCTCGGGATCTTCTCCATTTGCTTTCTTCTTGCGCATTAAGGCTTCGGCAGCAGCAATTCTTGCCATTTCACCTTGCAGACCGCTTCCCTTTTCAAGTAATAGTTCTTCCGGACTTTTATCCATTCCGTCCATCTTGCCAAGCATGAAAAGAGCAGATAGGAAGCCGAGGGGCATAAGCGGTGACGCCAACGCGAAACAGCTGCCGACAACTGCCATGTTCTGCTTTTCAGCTTTTGATTGTAAGAACCGCTCTTGCAGTTCCCTTAGTTCCGGCGATGCCTTAAAGGCGCTGCCTGACTTGAAATCAAGCCGACCGTCAAAGAGAATGTTTTCTATTCCAGATTCTGGCGTCGTAGTCATTTGGCTGCTTATTGTTGTCGCTATCCAGACCGATTCGGTCAAATCCAACGTCCTTTCTTTTTAGCTTAAGGGCAGCTTAAATTCACTGGGGAAACCACGCATAAGCTCGGCCTCAGTGCAAAACATAAGCTCTGCCTGAGTATTGCGCTTGCGGTTATTACTAAGGGCTGATTACAGGAACATGACCGCCTGAAACGCGTCGAGCAATCAGTAACGATAACAAGATATCCAGCGGAGGCGCAGCAAGGTCTCAAACGATATCGAGAGAATCCTAGATGGGGAATTACTAAAAATATTCTAGAATCGCTTGAGACCGGGCTCTGTCAGGCATTACCGGAAGTAAAGGTGAGGCTGCTCCAACCGACAGTATAAAAAGTGTCCGGATTGGCTATGCTAGTCGTTTTTAGAAGTGCAAGAATTCTCGGGTAATCAGAGGCGAAGCGGTTGTCAAACGGAGCAGATGCAATCGAAGATACTGGAAGGCGGCGCGCACAGCGACGCTTCCGGAATCCGATTGACTTTCTAGAGCAATATTTTGGCAGCGGTGTAGGAATCATCGGCCACGCTATCATCATGCTGATCAAAGTGTGGATCTTGATTGCACGCGGAAAAATCGACTGGCCGGAGACATTTCGGCAGTGCAATATGATTGGTTTGAAATCCTTCCTGGTCGTGGCTATCACAGCCTGTTTTACCGGTTTTGCCATGTCCTTGCAGATTTCTCGAGAGCTGGTGCTCTTTGGTGCTGATACCGCTATTGGTGGCGTTGTTTCGCTTGCTCTCATCCGCGAGATTGGACCGATTACAGCCGGGGTTATGCTGGCTGGGCGCGTCGGATCTTCCATCGCTGCTGAACTAACCACCATGATGATCACAGAGCAAATTGATGCGCTGGAAGTTATGCACATCGACAAAGTCGAGTTTCTCGTCGTACCGAGATACCTGGCTGGCGTCATGATGATGCCGGTTTTGTCTGTTTATGCAATGTTTATGGGATTGTTAGCCGGCATCATGATTGCTTCAAGTGCGGCAAATCTACCGGTTGCAACTTTCTTGGATTCAGTAAAGCAAACCATTCTGGATCGAGATTTCCATGTTCATTTCATGAAAGCATTTATCAATGGCACTATTGTCACAATCATGTCTTGTGCAATTGGATTGAGCACCAGAGGCGGCGCGGAAGACGTCGGTATTGCTACGACAAGATCGATCGTCTGGACCATGACGTTGATCTTCGTATTTAACTTCATCGTCACCTCACTGACCTACGCGCCACGTTGAGGTAGCAATGGAAGACCCGAGAGCCTCATCGTTAAACGTAAGCCAACCAGCTTTGAAGGTAGTCGATCTCAAAAAGAGTTTCGACGGACGCCCGGTACTCAAAAGTATCAGTTTTGAAGTCTATCCCGGCGAGACGCTCGGCATCATTGGACCTTCTGGTTGCGGTAAGTCGACGATTCTAAAACTCGTCTGCGGTCTCATTCAACCTGACGGCGGACAAATAATCAAAGCTTCCGAAGAGATTGGTCTAGTTTTCCAGGGCTCGGCTTTGTTGAACTCATTGTCGGTTAGAGAGAACTTGCGTTTAGCGTTGCGAAATCGCCGGATGTCACGACGCGAGCAAGACGAGCAGATTGAGAAAACTCTTAGATTAGTTGGGCTTGGCGACCATATCGACCACTTCCCGGCAGAGCTGTCAGGTGGGCAGCAAAAGCGCACCAGTTTTGCCAGAGCCGTTGTCTACAATCCGCCTATTATTCTCTACGACGAGCCGACTACTGGTCTTGATCCTGTAATGTCAACAATCATTGAAGATTATATGATTGAACTGGAGAAGGAGTTACGCGCAGCATCAATTGTGGTGACCCACCAGTTGTCGACATGGACCAGAACAGCAGATCGAGTAATCATGATGCACGCAGGACGCGTAGTTTGGGAAGGCAAACCAAGCGACGCGATGGCGTCAGACAACGCTTTCATTCATCAGTTTGCTCACGCCAGTCGTGAAGGACCCATGCTTCAAAAGTAGGAGTGCACTAAAAAGTAAATGAATCAGGATCGCTACGATTTGCGTGTTGGATTTTTCAGCCTGGGAGCTCTCATCCTTTTGCTCTACGGATGGGGCTGGCTGAAGAGCTTTTCGCCTTTTGACCCTCCGCAAATTTTCTGGGTTCGATTTCACGATGTTGCCGGATTGAGTAACAACGCTACCGTCAACGTGCAGGGCGTCCGCGTTGGGGTAGTCGACCAGATTTCTTTCAAACTACCGGAAGGGCAGATCGAGCCGCCGGATGTAGATCCCAAGTCGCCGCGCGTGTACACTCGCTTAAAGATCTCCGGCATAAAAATGCCGATTCCGAAGAAAGCGGCAGTAACGATTCAAACGCTCGGCCTTGTGGGCGCCAAGTATATTGAAATCACGCTTCCGCAAGACATGAGCACGGCACTGGAAGCGATCGATCCCAAAGTCGTTGTAATCGGTAAAGACCCGGTCCGTGTAGAGTTGGTCGTAAACAATATTGCCGAGAAAATCAACACTGTTGCCAATGCTATATCTTCTGAAGAAGCCGCATCGGCTGTCCGCGACCTGGGCGCTGCGGCACGCAAGCTAAACAAGACCATGGATAAGATGCCTGCAATTACCGAGAGTATTCGCAAGAGTTCCGATGCAATTGGCGCGACTGCCGGACGATTCGGCAAGACTGCAGATCGTGCTGATCGGATGGCTGACAGTGCAAATAGGTTCTTTAATGAAGGCACTCGCGCTCTTGATTCTGTGGAAACCTTGGCTGGCGGATTGAGCAACACTAACAAGAAAGTAGCAAAGATTCTGGACAATCCGGAGTTAAGCAAAGACCTCAGAGAAACGGTGCAAATGGCGCAAAAGACTGCCGAAACGATTCAGAGCACTATAAGTGATTTGAGCACTTCGACCCAAGGGAAAGAGCTGCGCCAAGACATGCTCACAATCCTCGGGCGCATTCAAACCTCGACTGGTGAGATTCGCCAGTCAATGCAAATGGTAAACAAACTAGCCGATGATCAGGGTCTACGCGGTGATCTCCGTGAGATTGTTCGCGAAGCTAAGGAAGCTCTGACAAAAGCCAACGACATAGTTTCAGAACCAACTTTCAAACAAGATTTTTCGCAGACTATGGGTAGGGTGCGCACGGCGGCAAACAATGTCGACGTGGCGGCCAAGCAGCTCCACCAGATCCTTGGAAAGCGTGCGCCTTTGTTGCAAATGCTCTTCGGCAAGCCCGGCGAAATTAAGATTCAAAAAGTCGAAGATCCCAAAAAAATTGAAAGTCCTGATGGAACTTCAGTAAACTCTTCCGGTGGCTTTCACTAAGGCGAGGCGCTATGCTTGAGTACGAGGCGGTAATTGGGCTTGAAGTTCACGCCCAATTGAAAACAAAGTCCAAAATTTTCTGCTCATGTTCAACTGAGTTTGGAGCAGAACCAAACCAACAGGTTTGCCCTGTTTGTCTTGGTATGCCAGGTGTGCTTCCTGTGTTAAACAAGAAGGCTCTTGAGTATGGTATCAAGTGTGGTATCGCGCTCAACTGCAAAATTTCTGAAAATAGTAAGTTCGACCGCAAGAATTACTTCTATCCGGATCTGCCAAAAGCCTACCAAGTCTCGCAGTACGATCAGCCGGTATGTTCCGACGGCTACTTAATGGTAGGCGATAGAAAAATCCGAATCCTGCGTGCTCACCTTGAGGAGGATGCCGGAAAGCTAGTACATGCAGGAGCTGCTGGATTGCATGGATCTGACTACAGTCTTGCTGATTTCAATCGCTCTGGTGTGCCTCTATTGGAAATCGTTTCTGAGCCGGATCTGCGAACACCAGATGAAGCTCGCCAGTATCTAACGGAGCTTCGTACTATTTTGCGTTATCTGGATGTCTGTGATGGCAATCTTGAGGAAGGAAGCTTTCGCTGTGACGCGAATGTTTCGATAAGGCCGGTGGGTGAGGAAAAGCTAGGCACAAAAGCTGAAATCAAAAACATGAATAGCTTCAAAGCTGTTCAGCGTGCTATCCAATCAGAAATTGAACGCCAGAAAGACTTACTTTCGAAGGGGCAGCGCGTTATTCAAGAAACACGTTTGTGGAATGAAGCAACGCAAAGTACTTTCTCCATGCGTTCAAAGGAAGAAGCGCATGATTACCGCTATTTTCCAGAACCGGATCTTGTGCCGTTGAAGATCTCGCCAGCTCAGGTGGAGAGCATCAGAAAAACACTACCCGAGCTGCCGGAGGCGCGGCGCAACAGGTACGTGGGTGATGCTGGTTTGAGCTCCGAAGATGCGGTTATTCTGGTCGAAAATAAAGATCTCGCCGATTTTTACGATCAGGCGCTGGCTTTAGGGGCCTCAGCCAAAGCCGCCGCTAACCTCTTGTTGGGCCCTGCTATGTCGCATTTCAACAAGCTTTCTGGAGAACAGCAAACTATATCGGATACTATTTTGACCCCGCAGAATTTGAGAGACATCGTCGAAAACATCAACTCTGGTGCCTTGAATTCCACAACCGCCAAGCAAGTTTTGCTGGATTTGCTAGCGATGGACAGGGGATCTCAAGTTGTTGATGTCAAAGATTACATTCAGAAAAAAGGTCTCATCCAAGTATCGGACGAAACGCAGATTGCCTCAATCGTGCAAACGGTACTCGACAGCAAACCTGATCAACTTGCCGAGTTCAGGGCCGGCAAAGTAAAAGTGCGTGGTTTTTTCTTCGGCGAAGTCATGAAGTCGCTGAAAGGTAAAGGCAACCCCGAAATAATTAACAAGATTCTTGATGAGAAACTTGCGGGTCCATAAAATCTCCGCATTGCCCGCCGTGCCGCATTTGCGCTCTGCGCGCTCCACCCGTTGGCAAGTGGCATAACGCCGGGCACGCCACGTGTCTTATATGGGACGGCTGCGATCGTGGTATGAGACTCTGGGGTCTCTAGCTAGCACAAATGACAAAAACCAAACTAATCTCTCTCGGTTTGCTTCTTGCGGCGGTTCAATCGGCTGTGGCACTGCCGTCTTCTGCGTATCATTTTGAAGGGTACTACGTGCCCTGCTTCCTCATTTCGCCTATGAAGGACGAACAGGTCTACACGCCTGTCGGCCTGGGTCTGGTCACATCTAAGGCGGGCTTTCGCAAACACCCGGTTACAGGAAAAGGAGACTTTCATAACGGGGTGGATTTGGCAGCCAATCTCAATGACAAGGTCTACAACTTATTAGACGGTATGGTCACCAGAGTTGGCTATCGAGGCAATTTGGGCGTTGCGGTCGAGGTTTATCATCCGTATCCGAATATCAGAACTATTTGCGGACACTTGAACGCTTACTCTGTACAGCCCGGTATGTGGGTTAGGCGCGGGCAAGTGATTGGTTTTGCCGGCTCAACCGGGCGTTCCACTGGTGTTCACTTGCACTATACGATCATCAAGAACGACACTAATCAGTATATTGAGCCAATGATTTATCTTTCTCAAGTCCCGGAATATGTGAAGGCTTTGAGAACAGCCCGAATTCAAGCTGCTTTCAAGAAAAATGCAGACGAGTTCAAAAAGAAACAGGCGGAGAAGAAGGGCCAACCTAAAGAAGAAGCCGAGGACGACGAGCTGCCGGAAGAAGGTTCTGAAGAGGCTACGGCGCACAAACTATAGATATAAATACAACGCGCACTTTCACTATTCAAATTGCGCGTTAGAATAGGACAACCAGAAAAGGACAGTTGTGGATTCCACCGGACAAAAATCAACAAGCAGCGAGAGCAGCAAACCACAAACAAAGAAAATGTGTTTGGCTTGCAATCAAACTTTTGAAGGCAATATGACCAATTGCCCAAAAGATGGAACACAGCTTGTTACCTTTGGTGGCGATGATAATTTAGGCAAAGTAGTAAACGAACGCTATAAGATTTTGGAGAAAGTCGGCCAGGGAGGTATGGGCGCTGTCTATCTGGCAGAGGTTCTCGGCAAGAAGAATAGTTGGGTAGCAATTAAAATGCTGCACGCACAATTATCAGAGGACAAAGTCAGCGTCAAACGATTCCAACAGGAAGCAAGTGCAGCCAGTGATTTACAGCATCCCAATTTGATCGCCCAGTACGACTACGGCATGATCGATGGAAAGCAACCTTTCCTGGTAATGGAGTATCTGGAGGGCGAAAGCCTTGCAGAAATGATCAAGGAACAGGGCCCGATCAATCCTGTGCAGTGCTGTCGAATTTTTTCGCAGGTCATGGACGGGCTTCAGTATGCCCATGACAAAGGCGTAGTGCATCGCGATATCAAGCCGAGCAATATTTTGTTGATCAGACGAGATGGCGAAGAGATCGTAAAAGTACTCGATTTTGGTCTTGCTAAGCTGATGCCGTGGTCTGGAAAGGAATCTCAGCACTTAACCAAGACCGGGGAGGTCTTTGGCAGCCCAATTTATATGAGCCCTGAACAGTGCATGGGCAAGAAGTTGGAGCCCAGTTCTGATATTTATTCGCTAGGTATCACACTTTTCGAAGCACTAACAGGTAAGCCGCCTTTTAAGGGGCAGAATGTTGTGCAAACGGCTTCTAAACATTTGTCTGATGCACCACCGACTTTTGAGTCGATAAGGCCCGATCTCAATTTACCGTTGAATCTTCAAAACGTCGTTTTTCGCTCGCTTGAGAAGGAAACCACCCACCGTTTCTTGAGTATGAACGAGTTCAAAAAAGATCTCGTTTATGCCGTAACAGGGCAGGGACAGGCAAGCGCACGCGCCATGGCTGCATCATCTTACGCGACTGATGCAACGCAACCAGTAAAGCGAGTTGACCTCGATAACATAAAAGCATCTAGTTCATCAAGCAGCCAGCTTCGCGCAGCCGAGGCGGCCGCTCAGAAGAAGGCACCGATTGCTCTGATAGCAGGCATAGTAGGAGCGATTCTTGTTATTGGTGGCGGTGTTGGCGCGTTTATGTTTTTCTCTAACGCCGATGGACCACGAGACATACAAGGGGAAATCTTCTACGTTGATACTGATGTCAATCCGCCGGAGGCAACTGAACGTATTCCAATCAACGAGATTCATGTTAATACCAAAAAGGGGCTGGTGAAGCTGACCTCAGCCGGCATGAAGAGAGATGACAAAGCGAAGGCGCTCGGCATCGAATTGGCTCTCGGTAGAGGTTGTGGCATCCACTATGTTGGCAACGACAAGACCGGCCAACTAAAAAAATTCTCGAAGAAGAAGGGCTCCGATAGCGATTCGGAAGTAGCTGCAAATGTCGTGATTAACTTCTTTCTGGTGGGTTCTGCAGAGGCTGAACCCTACCGTTTTTTCAGTAAGAGCTATCTCGATAAGCATTATGCCGGACTCTCGGTTGAAAAACAGAACGATAAACTGATTGAGGATCTCCGTAAAAAGCCAATGCGAATATTCAATGGCGAGGAATCGAAAGCACTACCCACAGGCAGTGAACCATTTCTTTCAACAGCCGTTAGCGGTTCGGTGCCTTTGAAGGCTTTCAAGATCGTTTCTGCCGTTCCTAACAAAGTCGTACTTTATGCTGATGGTGACCGGCTCTTCAAGGATCCGCTCGGGTACATGCAATTCACAGTTGTGAAAGAAGGCGAGTTCTGGAAGATTGACGATATCAAGGAAAAAATCCCACCTGATGATTGGCGCGAAGCGCTAGCGCTGCCAGCTTCAATCACACTGCGATCTTCTTGCTAGAGTTTACCACCGCAGCGAATCTTCTATTCGAGATAATACAAGTTTCCATCCTGGCTACCAACGCAGACGCCCTTTTCGCCTATGGCTGGTGAGCTAATAATTGGTCTTTGGGTTTTGTATTTCCATTTGATTCCACCATTTCTGGAATCAAGACAATAGACATTCGCGTCGGAGCTGCCTACAAAAAGGAAGTTTCCGCCTATTGCAGGGGATGACGAAAGCAAGGGAATGGGACTGCTAATTGGTGTCTTCCAATTTAGTTTTCCTGTTTTTGCATCAAGACAATACATCTTGAGGTCATCATTGCCGACAAACACCTTTCCTTTATATCCGACCGGAGAGATGCTGAATGTTTCTGCGCCGGCGAATTTCCAAACAGGTTTCCCGCTGTGGATATCCAGTGCGTAGAAGGTTTTGTCCCAGCTTCCGAAGTACACCATATTTTCCATTAACATCGGAGATGAATAGACTTTGTTTGCGGTTTTGAATTTCCAAACTAAGCTACCGTTGTCAGCAGAAACTGCATACAAGCTGCCATCGTGTGAGCTAATGAAAATTGTGCTGTCATTGGCTGCTGGAGAGGATGTTATGCGGCCTTGTGTTTCAACCTTGAATGATAGTTGGCCTGTTTTCATATCAACCGCATACATGTTTCCATCCCAACTACCGATCAATACATTCGTTTTGCAGGGGATTGGGGAAGATGAAAGCTTGTGTGGTGAACTATCGGCATTTATGTTTGCATCGAACGTCCAATTGAGTTTTCCTGTGCGTGCATCGAGGCAATAAAGCTTGGCGTCCTCGCTGCCCACAAAGACGTTCATGGCGTTGACCATCGGGGATGATTTAATCGGTCCTCCGAGTTTTGTACGCCATAGCATTTTTCCAAGCTTGCTATCGACGGCATAAAGGTAACTATCATCGCAGCCAACGTAGGCCACACCACGAAAGATAGCTGGTGACGAGTCAATTCCTCCTTCAGCAGGAAAGGACCACTTAAGCTTTCCACCGACTGGAAAAACTTGATCAGCGTACAGAAAGCCCGTGTGGTCAGTGTTTTGGTGGAACATTAACCAGTCTTTTGGGGCAGGCACTGCGGGAGTGCTAACAGGGACCTGTGCATTTTCAGCAAAAGAGGTAGCGTTGAACTGGAACAGGAAAGCTGCCAGCAGAAAGGCTTTTGCATTTCGCTCCAGCAACTGACCGAGATTTTTCGGTAGCATGATTGACCTCGAACTAATAATTTATCTCAAATTATAACCCTGAGGCGCTAGTCCTAAACCGGCTTAGACTGGCGCATAGAAAGAAGATCTAAATTCAAAAAATATTTTGGCTTGACTTCCAGTGTGACATATCTATTTCGTCACAGAAGTATATAAAGCTGATGGTGTCCCGATCTTGTCCGCTTCCCCTTTTTTCTGCTCGTGAATCCTTGCTTTCTATGCCCTGTCTGTGTATTCGGCATTTTGACGTTCTTCCAGAAAGCTCTTGCTCCCTCAGTTTGAGCAAAACGCAAAAAAAAAAAATTGATGATTTCCAGTCAGAATCACTTGTCTATTAGAGATCGGTTTGATATCATCCCTTGCGAATGGGTTGGAATGCGTTTTTTCGTAAGGAGGATCTTGAATGAACCGAGCTGAGCTCGTTGATGCAGTGGCCAAAGTCACTGAACAACCAAAGTCTGAAGTAACACGTACACTGTCCGCATTGATTCATGCAGTGACCGGTGCTCTCGCCAAAGGCGACAAGGTAACCCTTGTTGGCTTCGGCACATTTGAGCGTCGTAACCGCAAAGCTCGCACCGGACGTAACCCACGCACACTAGCCCCGTTGAAGATCGCTGCTGCAAAAGTACCGGCCTTCCGCGCAGGCAAAGAGCTCAAGGATATCGTCAACGGTCGTGCTAAACAGCCGTCACTCAATATCGCTAAGCCGAAAGCTGAAAAGCCAGCTAAGAAGGCTGCTGCTAAGCCAGCTAAGAAAGCTGCTGCTAAGCCAGCTAAGAAGACAGCTAAAAAAGGTAAGAAGAGATAAGCCTTTTAAGGCCCTCAAGGAATTAGGTGAGATTAGGTTAGAAACGGACCGTTCCAAATCATTCAAGAAAAACCTCGGACAGTGTCCGGGGTTTTTTGTTTTGTATGGAGCGCCGACGCCGTCTGTGTGGAGCGCGGGCGCTCGCCTGTATGGAGATACTATGTAAGCGCCGAGCGAAAGCTGGTCGCTTGTAAACCGAGAAGAATTGCAGTAGCACTTGACT
>JAIEQI010000168.1 GCA_019747875.1 Candidatus Obscuribacterales bacterium | reverse complement strand
GCAGCGTAGGTCGCAGCGTCGGTCGCAGCTCTGGTCGCAGCTCTGGTCGCAGCGTAGGTCGCAGCGTCGGTCGCAGCGTCGGTCGCAGCTCTGGTCGCAGCTCTGGTCGCAGCGTAGGTCGCAGCGTAGATCTTCTTCTCCAGCGGTGATCTAAAGATCAACCGTTCCGCTGGAGAAAGTTTTCCGTCCGCCCATGTCGGATTTTTCCGTTGATGCCATATGGCTGCCGCAAAGGTTCCCGCAACTGCCGCAATCATTGGGCTGTCCACGATAACGACTCGCGGCTCCTTTAATCCTGCCGCAGCATACAATCCTTTAATAGCAGGTCCAATTTTATCCGGCTCGATTGGCTCAGTACGCATAATGCGGTCAATCCACATCTGTGCATGTTCATCAAGCTTTTTCTTTTCTTCTTCCGTGATACCGCCGCCAGCGAACGTAGGTGTGCGCGTGATTTTCGATTTACTCACTGTTGTCATTCAGAAATACCTTTACAAGAGAACCCATACAAAAAACGCGGCACCAAATATGGTGAGCGTTAGAGCTGCTAGTCCTACTAGCGCGTCATGCTTAGACTCGCTCGCGGTGCGCCCACAATCGGTGCACGTACGAGATGTATATGGATTGCGAGGATGGTCAAGGCTCACGCACGGACAGAGCAAGAAAAGAACGATCCGTGTGAGCAAGGGCACACAAGCCTCCCGTAACAGTGTCGAGCTGTTACTGTAAGTTGAAATAGTCGCGAACAATCGCACAGCAAGCACAGGCAATGGCGCTAACCGGCTTTGTAAGTTTGTTTCGAGCTACTTAATTGAGTCTAAACATCATGCCACCATACACGGTGTATATATCCCGTTCGGTGTGATGACAGAATAACACCCAAAAAGGAAGACGACAATACCCTGAAGTAATGATGAGAAAAGAGCAAGGTACTGACTACTTAGTGAGCCGAGCGCCTTTATCGAAGGCAGTTTTGCATACATCGTATATAGCGTTTTCGGCACTTCCTGAGGTCTTGCACAGAGCCATAATTTCCAAATCGGACATTTGCAGTTTTTCACCATGAGCGATCATTGAATGAATCAAAGCTTCGTTATCGCTTATTTGGGGAAATTCTTGTTTCAACTTTAAAGCGGTTTCTCTAATAACGTGGTCAAATAGTATTGTTTGTGTCATGAAATCTTCTCCTGGTGCCGTTTGCCTGACGCCTGCTGTAATGACACCTAGTAAAGCGGCAACCTTAAATGCAACGAACGCTCCAGCCGCGAACCAGATATTCTCGGTTGCGAAAAAGTACACACTAATAACAAAACCGGCTAAACAGAGAGTACGCAGCAATTTCGCTGCCCATGGATGTGTTATCCACAAGATTCGTTTGTCCATTGGATTCTCTGGGTTTGAATCTATCGCAATGAAACCATCGACAAAGCCTGCTACTAAAACCCACAACCAAGCCATGGCGTTACACCGCTATGTCTGTTACAGCATTAGGCTCAATGTTTAAGGCTTGAAGAATCCGTAGGTAATTTCGTACTGCCGCTGGTATGCCACCAGCTACCAAATGGTGCAATGTTGATGAAGAGAGATCTGCAGACTTGGCCAATGAATCCAATGAGCCACGGCTTTTGATAAGTCCAGTTTCTATGAGATCGACGGTGTCGGTGAACGAGATACCTAAGAACATCGATAGGCGATATACGTTTGCGATGCTGGTATGTCGGTTTCTTTGCAGCAGGTTGCGAACAGTGCTAACAGGCATTTCTAAATGGTCTGCGAAATCTTTCAAGGAAGCATATCCGAGTGATTGAAGACGAGATCTTATGATTGACGGAATCTTCTCACTAAGTGGCTTAGGCATCGACACCTCCGATAAGGAAAATGGAGGCGGCACCCAGATTTGAACTGGGGAATGGAGGTTTTGCAAACCACTGCCTTACCGCTTGGCTATGCCGCCGATATTCCTTGGACATCTTGGAAACCCTGTGCTACAATTCTTTCTCCGCTGACTTTTGGGTGGACCCTCTCGGGCTTGAAAACCTGGACGGTGAGGGATTTGAACCCCCGGCCCCCACTATGTCAAAGTGATGCGCTACCAACTGCGCCAACCGTCCATGGGGATGCGACCTTTTATTCTATCGTGAATGGTTGACAGGAGCAAACGAAGGTTACGGAACTTGTCCGATCTGTCGCGAGTCCGGTCGACATGACAGGACTAAGGCATGCGGCTTTATAGTTCAGATTCTAGGAGCTTTTACTCCAGCTCCTCAGGCAGATTCTCGATCTTGATTAGCAGATTCTTTTCGGAGCCATTGCGCTTAACTGTTATTTGCAGCTTTTCGCCGACGGACCGCGTGGCGACCATATTGCTGACGTCCGAAGGCTCCCGAATCTGATTAGTATCAATTGACATAATTATGTCGCCAACCTCGATCCCGCCTGAGCTTGCCGGGCTTGGTACCTTCACTTTGGTTACTTCTACTCCAGGTGTTAGTCCAGCGCCGCTGGGCATTTCAGCCGGATCGCGCATCTCAATTCCCAGGTATGGATGCTGAACCGTGCCCTGTTTAATAAGCTTTTCGCCAACATCTCTGGCGACATTAGAGGGGATGGCAAAACCGATGTTTTGGGCTTCGTCTCTAATAAAGCTGTTGATGCCCACTACTTCGCCCTGCAAATTGAACAAGGGTCCGCCGGAGCTGCCTGGATTTAATGGCACATCTGTTTGAATGAAGCGAAGCGCGCCTGTTCTGGCTCCAAACGCCTGGGTAAATGCTTTTGCTTCTCTGCCTAGACCGCTGATGAGCCCTGCAGATACTGAGTTTTCATAGGCGTAGGGATTTCCGATTGCCATTACCCACTGCCCCAAGCGCAACTTATCGGCATTGCCGAACTTTACGGTCTGTAGCCCGGTGGCGTTGATTTTTATGGTAGCCAGATCGCTGAATGTGTCCCGCCCAATGACGCTTGCATCAAAGCTTCGCCCGTCCTTCAGTGTGACTTTGACTGAATCAGCGCCTCTGACCACGTGCAAGCTAGTAAGAATGAAGCCATCGCTCCGGATAATGACGCCGGCTCCTGTTGTGCGTACTTGGTTCCCGGGATCCCCGTCCATTCCGAAATATCTGCGAATCCTTCTGGCGTTATCGGCATTTCGTTGTTCGCGAATGCGCGTCGCTTGATCTCGGGTCATTGGCGAGGTGGAAACGATGTTTACAACAGCCGGAGACACTGAATCGACGAGATCTGGAATCGTGTTCGGTCCCAAAAACTGTGAGGCGTGGGCTGCTGAGGCGCTCTGCGCAGCCGTGCCCGCTGGAAGAGCTTGGACAATGCCTTCCCTGCTCTCTTCCGCTATTGCCGGAACAGCTAACAACCCACTTATTACAGCCAGCAGGGCGCCGGCTCTGGTATAACGTATTTTCATGTGGACTGAATAATGTTGCCTGCAGGTAACGTCAAGAACTCCATGTGGTTGGGCTCATAAACTCCAACCTCTTCAAGGATAAAATATATTCTGTTCTGAGGAGAAATGGAAATGTCCCACGGAAAACTTAGCTTGATTATATTGGGTTTTGCTTGCTGTTTGGGATTGGCAGCTTGCACATCGGGTCAGCAAGTGTCATACAAATCGGGCGGAATGACCCATACGTGGGAAGATGGTAAGGACGCAGCGAAGAATTTTCCTTTTCCGATATATCCGAACTCAAAGCCCTCCTCTGCGTTGAAAGCTGCTGGCGATGGTGATTCCTCTGAGTTCATGATTCTCAGTTCTCCTGATCCTGTAAAGAAGATTGTGCAGTTCTATACTGAGGAGCTGGGCAAGCAGGGATGGAAGGTTAGCACCATGGAAGCACCAAACTCTGTTAATTTGACGGCAGTAAAGGAAGGTCAGCAAGCCGGTGTTATGGTGTCACTTGATGATAAGAACCAGACATCAATCACGCTGGCACTAAGTGATGAACCAGAGGGCGTTCCTAAAGTTACAGACGAAAATTACACTCCGGATACACTCAATCCACCCACTGACTAACTAGCAGGATCTCTGCAAAATGGCTGCGATTGGCGAAGTATTATCAGCTAGTATTAAGGGTTTCATCGCAGAATCCTGGAGAACTAACGACGACTTCAAAGCTGCTGACGCCTCCCCGCATTTTGGCAGCTTTTTGAAAAGCCATTCAGAAGAAACTGGTGTCACCGTATATGGTGTTGTCTACGACATCATAACAGGACCGAAAGATCAGCATCATAAGCCGGTTGCATTACAGATGACCCGTGACGAGCTCAAGCGAGAGCAACCTCAGATCTTTTCGCTGTTAAAAACAGAATGGCATGTTGCTTGCGTTGCTTATAGGCAGGGGCGGAGTGCCCACGCTGGTTTGCCGCCGCAGCCCCCACAGGTTCACGATTTCGTTTTTGTTTTGGATCGGGAAGAATTGGTCGAGATAACCGAAAGTTTGGAATTCTTGCGCCTGGTATCCGTCGCACCTGGATCAATGCCTGATGAGCTCGTGGCTGCGGCGATTAGAAGTGCAGCACGGGCACGACATGAAGAGTACCAGTACTTAGTGGAAGCGGGTCAGCACTTGAGCAAATTATTTCGAGAGGACTATGACAGGCTGGGCTCGGTGTTGCGAAAGATCCATCCCAATACCTACTGATTTTGTCCGCGTCGTTGTTTCCATCGTTCGCGAATCATTTCTCGAACCGCTTGCTTCTCATCTTGATCGATTTTGCCGTTTTTGTTTTTGTCAAAAGCATTGAGGAAACGCTGTTGGCGTTCCATGTTGCCTTGTGTCGCTGATTTTGACTGGAGAGTTTTGGCAGCTGTCAAATATTTTTCGTCAGCTTTGCCGCGTGTCAGCAGTTGCAGGAAAGCGACATCTGAGAAGCCTGTTTGATCATGACTCATTAGTGCTTTCATGATTTTTGATGCTTGGCGAACTACAACCAGGTTGTTAGTTCGGCTCACGTAAAGGCGCTGTTTTCCTGCGCCGGCGGCCATAACTAAATCGTTAGGAACGCCAATGGCACTGTATTGTAGATCCGTCGCCATAGTCAGCTGTTTGATCTTTTGCTTCAATGATTCTTCGATTGGCCGATTTAGCCACCAAGTTAGTCCGTACATCGGATTTGCACTGGTTCCTTTAAAAAGAATATCGACATCATCCGGTTCAAGAATCTTTTTTCCATCGATAGTGCCGCGATTTAGAACCAGCTCGCCCAGACGTGCCCAATTGGATGCAGTAATCTGTACGCCTTGGGGCAGAAGAGCCATCCCATCCTTGCCTTTGCGCCAGGTTCCGATCTTGATTCCGGCTGGCTCCAGCACTCGTTGCGTAAGATATTGTTCGAAGGTTTTGTCCTTCAACTTTCGATTCATGAACTCGCCGAATATTTGGAATGGGGCAGGACCGTATTGAAAGAGAGTGCCAGGCGCTGCGGTGATATTGGCGTTGATTGACTCTGCATACGTAGGAACATTGAGAACCTTCGTTTGAACTCCGGAAACGAGGTTCAGCAACTGGCGCACTGTAATATCTTTGCGATCTGGTTTGTCCTTCCATTCAGTGATGGTGTCTGAGATCTTCTCATCGAGATCGATGATGCCGTCTTCCTTTGCTGCTAATGCTCCGACGCCTGAAAAACTCTTCGTGCCACTTGCAAGTTCCTGTGCTTTGTCGGCGCCGCCACCATTTGCATACTTCTCGTAAATTACTTTTCCATTCTGGATTACGAGCACCGAAACACCTTCGAATTTTTCGCTATACTCGGCAGCTTTCTTGCAATTTGCGATGCTGATAGCTACTTTTCCATCCGATTCTTTTGTTGCTACCGAGGCTTTATTCCGGGCTCCCGGCTGACCTTTTGCATGCAACGTATCGGCTGCCATCGCAGGACTGAGAGCGATTAGTTGTGATGCTGCAATTAACGACGTAAGGAATCTCAACTCATACTCCTTATTACTTATGCCATGGAAGATTTGTCTGCATACTTGATGTAGAGCCAAACAGCGACTCCGACAATTACTAACAAGACACTGGACACGGCCGAGCCAAATGCCCAGTCTCTGACTACGAGATATTGGTTTTGGATAAGGCTGCCGATGTACATATTTTTTGCACCACCCATGAGATCGGGGGTTACGTAATCTCCGAGCGCAGGAACAAATACCATGATTACGCCAGCGACGATGCCGCGCAAACTCAATGGTGCAATTACTTTTGTAAATGCTTGCCACCAACCAGCACCGAGATCGTAAGCAGCTTCTACAAGTCTAAGATCCAATTTTTCCAGGGCTGCATAAAGTGGAAGAATCATGTATGGGATGTAGTTGTAAACCATCCCGAGAAGAACCGCCCATTGTGTGTACAGCAACACAGGTGGTTCTGCAATGCCCATGGACATCATGATATTGCTGGCAAGTCCGGTCGGGCGCAATATAGTTATCCACGCATAAAGTCGAAGCAAGAATGAAATCGAAATTGGAAGAGTCAGCAATAGCATTACCAAGTTCTGCTTCGATTTTGGTACGTTAAAAGCCAGCCACATCGCCACTGGAAAACCAAGAAGCAGGCAGAGCGCCGTCGTTGATGCTGAAAGTGTAATCGAACGCCAGAGGCAATTCAGATACGGACCCTCAATGAAGCGCACATAATTGTGGAAGCTGAATCCTGGGGCGAATGTCCCTAGTTCCGTGCGATATCCGACCGAGAAGACGCCGATGATGAGAAGAGGCAAAATCATGAAAACCGTCAGCCAAATGCCCGCTGGCACAAGTGTCAGCATCGCCTTGGGAATTGGTCTGGTTTGGCTCACGGAGTTTTTTGCCTTAACGCCCACAAGTCTGGAACAATATACTACTAAAGGGCTGTCAGGATGAGAAAATGGTGCTTGAGAAGCTTACTGGCTAATCTCAAGTGCCTCAAGGCTACGTTCATCGGAGAAAACATGCGAGTTCTATTCTTAGGGACGCCTGAATTTGCGGTTCCATCCCTGGAAAAACTTATTCAATGGAAGGCTGTACAGGTCGTTGGCGTTGTAACTCAACCAGACCGTCCGGCAGGACGTGGCAACAATATCTTTTCACCTCCTACAAAAATGGTTGCGGGACGATATGACATTCCCGTTCTGCAGCCGGAGAAATTATCAAAAGCACCGGATGTGGTGCAAGCTATGCGAGATCTCAATCCCGATATTCTTGTTACCGTAGCATTCGGGCAAATCTTGAAGAAAGAAGTTCTGACGATGGCCCAACACGGTGTCATGAATGTTCATGGGTCCTTGCTTCCGAAGTATCGCGGGGCAGCGCCTATCAATTGGGCGATCATCAATGGCGAAACAGTCACTGGTGTGACTACTATGTATTCAGACAAAGGTGTTGATACCGGCAAAATGCTTCTTAAAAGGGAAATGGAAATCTATCCCGACATGAACGCCGAAATGCTTGCCGAAGCAATGTCCTTTGTTGGTGCAGATCTGCTTGTTGAAACTCTGGATAAGCTCATGTCCGGCAGTCTGGAAGCAGTTCCTCAAAATGATGATGAGGCAACTTTCGCTCCTCGTCTGACAAAAGAAATGGGACAGATTGATTGGAACAAGTCAGCCAAAGATATACATAATTTGGCTCGTGGCTTGTACCCATGGCCCGGCACGTACAGCTTTTATGAAGGGCAACAATTGAAGATCGAGAACACTATTCTAGTGGCGGCTGATCATGTCGATTCGTCAGCACAGGCGCCGGGTACGATAATTCGCGAGACTGGCAAAACCGCCATCGGGGCGCATGCAACTCAGAAGGGCGCGCTTATGGTGGCATGCGGACCTGAAGGAAAGGAACGAATTATTCTAAATAGTGTCAAGCCTGCAAACAAGGGAAGAATGGATGCCCTTGCTTGGGCGAATGGTCTGCGCCTGCAGTCCGGTGCGCGATTTACCAACCCGACGCCTGTTCCATGCAAGGATTAGCGTCGCGCAAGATCGCTGTTGAAGTATTGATGAAGGTTGAACTGGAAGGTGCCTTCGCTAATTTGGCTTTGCAAGGTGCATTCAAGCAACACCCTTTGAGCGAACGCGATCGCGCATTTGTTACTGCTCTTGTGCAAGGAACGACTCGCCATATCGTCGAGCTTGATCGCAAGATTGCTGAGCACTCGTCTCGCCCGCTGGCAAAAATGACTCCAGCTCTGCGTGCTGTTTTGCGTTGTGCATTCTTTCAACTCACATATATGGATGACATTCCTGTTTCTGCCGTCGTCAACACTGCAGTTCAAATCGCTCGAAAAACGGGGCACGAGGGTTCCGCTCGTTTCACAAATGGGGTGCTGCGCTCCTTCAAGAGCAAAGCTGACAGCAAGCCAGATCATTCTGTGCCGGAATGGCTGGTCGAAAGGTGGAAGAGAAATTTCGGAGATGAGGAAACTGAACTGCTTCTGAAGTACTCTCAGGAGATTCCAGTTTTGACTTTGCGAACAAACGAATCTGCAATAACACCGGAAGGTTTGATGCGCATCTTCACGGACAAGGGCATGAAGGTGGAGCAAGGAAAACTCGTTCCCTCCTGTCTGAATATTGTGGATCGCGGTCCTGTCGGAGGACCTGTTAGTAAGTTGCCGGGATATGCGGAGGGATTGTTTGCGGTTCAAGATGAAGCTTCGGCGTTTGTAGCGCTGGTGGTCTCACCGACTCCCGGACAATTGGTACTGGACCTATGTGCAGCTCCAGGTGGGAAGTCATTGCACATGGCCGAACTAATGGAGAATAAGGGTCGAATTGTTGCGGCGGACGTGAATCAGAAGCGCCTCAACCTGATCGCTCCAGAGCGCAGAAGGCTAGGTCTAACAAATATTGAAACTGTTCAAGCTGATGGTCGATATTTTCCGTCGCAAGTAATGTTCGATTCTATTCTTATTGATGCGCCTTGCACAGGAACCGGCGTCATCAATCGCCGATCGGATCTGAGTCAGCGACGCAAGAAGGAGGATCTCGAGGAATTGATTGCAATTCAAAGAGATCTTCTGAGCCATGCATCACGACTTCTGAGACCCGGCGGTATTCTTGTGTATTCAACTTGTTCAATGGAGCCGGAAGAAAATCGTCAGAACATCGAGGAGTTTTTGCGCACCCATCATGAATTTCGGAGCGAGCCGCTTTGGGACTTCTTGAATACCGAGATTATCGGTCTATGGAAGGAAGAATCACACTGGGCGGAAACTTCAGAGCAAATTGAGGCTGGAATGTTGCAGCTCTTGCCTTCCCGGCATTCTACGTCTGGCTTTTTCATATCTCGACTCAGGCGAGAGAGCTAATTTTTGGGTATTATGGAGCTGTAAGTCTAATTACCTTCAAAAGTGGAGCCGTTATGGAAGTTATTCTCGGACTTTTCTTTTTCGGACTAGCAATTTTGGCATCCAGCTTGAAGTTCGTAAACGAATACGATCGCCTCGTCGTCTTTCGGTTCGGCCGCGTCAGTGGTGTACGTGGACCAGGTCCAGTTTTGATAATGCCGATCTTTGAAAATTTCAAAAAGGTCGACATGCGTATGGTCACCATGTCGATCCCTATGCAAGAAGTTATTACCAAGGACAACATTTCTGCAAAAACAGCAGCTGTTTGTTTCTTTCAAGTTGTCGATCCGTTCAAGGTCGTAACCAAAATTGAGGATCCGTATACTGCAACAAGCCAGATTGCACAAACAACTTTGCGTAGCATTCTCGGACAACACGAGTTGGATGATCTGCTTACGGAGCGCGATAAGATCAATGTGCAACTGCAAGCTATTATCGATCGCCAGACTGAAGGTTGGGGCATCAAAGTAAATGCGATCGAAGTGAAAGATGTTGAAATTCCTGAGTCGATGCAACGCGCTATGGCAAGACAGGCGGAAGCTGAGCGGGAGAGAAGAGCGAAAATTGTAGCGGCTGAAGGCGAGTTGCAGGCGGCGGAAAGTTTGTCTGCAGCCGCTCGCTTGATTGCTACATCTCCTGGCGCAATGCAGCTAAGACAATTGCAAACCATGGTGGAAGTGTCTGCTGAGAAGAATAGCACGCTCATTTTTCCGATTCCGATCGAGCTGCTGACCTTCGCTGCCGGCGGTGGTGCCAACCCTGCTGGCGTGCAAAAAGCAGTAGAGAAAATTCAGGGGATCGTACAGACACCAGCTAACTCTGCGAACACGAGCAACGCGCAGGCGATTCCGCTCGAAAACAAAGTAGAAGAAAAAGCTAACTAGCGCGGACATTTGCTGCCGCTAACTATGGAGCTGCCGGTCTCGAAATACGCCGACCGGCAAATATCTATGCACCGTCCTGCGATTTTAGATATGCCTGTAATGTCATATGCTTTGGTCTCTTCAGAATCCAGATGCAGGCTTCTATGACTGCTTCGCAAAGCTCTTGGTGCGGGTCATCTTCAACATTAGCTGCGAAGATTAGCTTGTATGGCGAAATGTTCTCTCCGTACCAAAGAAAGACGCGAAAGAGATCGTTATCTATGCCGAAATTGATCAGCAGATGATCGAGGTCCTGCGGTGGCGAAACATCAAATCCTCGCTGATACTCTGTTACCGTATCAAGTCCGAACGGCACATCTGCTCCTGCCTTGAACGTGCCGAACATACCGCCTTCCTTAAAAGAACGTCCGCGCAAGATTACCATCGCTTGCTTGTTTCTCAAGTAAGAAATCCAGCCGTTCCAATCTTTCGGAACCTTGTCTCCAAGCCGAACTTCGATCTCTTTCTCGACGTATTGAAGAAGCCCAAAACATTCCGGCGAAATTTGATCAGGCTTTCTTTGCGCCTGTTCTTTTGCTTTCATTTCAGCTTCGATCTCAAGTAGTCGATGGTTAAACAATGGAGTTCACTTAAATCAGATTTTGTTCTTCTGGTCTGCAATCGAGCAATTCAACTATGCCAGTCAGAATATCCACATTATGCACCAATTCTGGAGAATCTGCCGCCGCCATTGTTCGGCGCCTTTTGTCAAGTCCAAATTGATTGATGTCAATATCATCCTCGCGGGTATAGGGATTTAGGCATATCAGGTACAGCATATGAGTTTCTATGAGAAGCAATTGAATTCATTGCGCGAGAAGTGGCAAAAACTTCTAGCGCAATCTAAAGATGTTTTGAAAGTTATTTCGAGAACGCCTAAGGCTGTTCACTTGGTTTGGGAAGCGCACTCGGTACATGCAACCCTGATGCTTCTGGCCAACCTCCTGTTGGGGATTTATCCGCTAGCCAATCTCTGGCTAATCAAAATGTTGACTGATGAAATTACCAAAGCTGCCGGTGTCCATTTGCCACAGTCTTTAGGACACTGGGATTTGAATGCTCTAGTTCAAAACCTCGCGAATTTGCGGTTCTTTCATTTGCTCGTGTGGATCTGCGTCATCCATATTTTAGAAGGGATCACCTCTCAATTCTCCGGTTATGTCGAATATCAGCTCGGGGAGCACCTGAGCATGATGATGAATGAGCGTATTCTGCGTAAGGCAAATAGCTTTGCCGATCTATCGTTATTTGAGTCGCCAAAGTATTACGACGCGCTGCAAAAGGCAGAGCGAGAAGCTCACTACCGTCCAATGGCAATCGTTCGGCATGGTATTTCGGTTGTGCGAGCCTTCGTTCAGTTCATTGCTATGACAGCAAGCTTCTTCATCTTCCAACCTCTGCTCGCGTTGCTAGTAATTTTGTTTACGCTGCCGCATATGTATTGGCGAATCAAGCAGGATAACGACAATTACAAACAAGAATCCTGGCAGACACCTGAAATCAGGCAGCTAAGCTACTTCCAGCGCATACTAACTTATGACTATTACGCAAAAGAGATCAGACTTTTTGGACTGTCCGATTTCTTTCTAAATTCCTATCTAGATAAGAGCAAAGAACACTTTCATCGCAGAACAAAGATCCGGCGAAAGCAAGTATTCCAAAACTTAGTACTTTCTACGCTGGCTAGCATCGTTCAGGCTATTGCTTATGCGCTCATCGCGTTTCAAGCAGCAATCGGATCGATCACGCTGGGTGCATTCACTTTCTATACATCTGCACTGGCTCAGTTAGAAGGGCAGTTAATGAGCATTATCTGGTCAGTTTCATCACTCTATGAAAGCAATCTCTATTTGAATAATCTTTTTGAATTCATGGAGATGCAGCCTACCATGAAATTGGCAGATCCCGTATGGGCGCTCGATGCGCCGCGTCCAATCAAAGAAGGTATCGAATTCCGGAATGTTTCTTTTAGCTATCCAGGAAATGATAAGCAGGTTTTTGAAGACCTTAGTTTTACGATCAAGACGGGCCAATGCGTGGCTCTCGTGGGTGAGAATGGAGCAGGTAAAACAACGATAGTAAAGCTAATTGGGCGACTGTATGATCCAACTAGCGGTGATGTTCTGGTTGATGGGATAAACCTGAAGGAGATGGATCTAGAGAGTTGGCGCCAAGACATAGCGATCATTTTTCAAGACTACAATCAGTACTACATGACTGCCGGTGAAAATGTTGGACTTGGGCAAGTTAACTTTCTGCGCGACGAGACGAGGGTAAGGCGCGCTGCTGAGAAAAGTGGTGCACATGCGGTTATTCAGAAGTTGCCGCAAGGGTATGAGAACATGCTTGGCTACTATTATCGCGAAGACGAAGGTGCCAATCTCTCTGGCGGTGAGTGGCAAAAGATAGCTTTGGGACGTGCTTTTATGCGTTCCCCGGAAAAGGATGAGGCCGGTGCGGATCGCGCAGCTCAGGTACTCATTCTTGATGAACCTACGGCGTCCCTCGATGTGCAATCGGAGCACGATATTTATGTTCGTTTCAAGGAGTTGACGCGAGGAAAAACAACAGTGTTGATTTCACACCGTTTTTCGACTGTGAAAATGGCTGATCGCATTCTTTTACTGGAGAATGGAAAGATTGTCGAGGATGGCAGCCATGAAGAACTCATGGCTCTGAATGGGCATTACGCCGAGTTATTTAAGATGCAGGCGGACAAGTACCTGTAACGCACGAACCTCGCTGCAGAAACAAAGTCGCTGTTCTTTCCCGGGTACAGCGAAGATCGCTTGAAAACCTCGCGATAACTACCTTTACACCTGTTTTAGGTGATGACCCAAAATTTTGACATGTGGGACCCGTACCTAGCCCCATCCCGCCAATATCCTTAGAGCATCAAATCGCTGGGGAGCGGGATAATGCAAGAAGATATTACTAGAACTGAGAGAACTAACACGCAGAGCGTGCCGGAGCATCTGAGCGGTTTGCAGGCTCTTGCAGAGGGGTATCAATACTATATGTCTTACCTCAAAAATGGCGGTGAAGACGGTGTTAGCGACTTGTTGGGGGTCGTAGATTTTAATTTCGACTAAGGGGTTTAATGGTTAATAATCCTCGTCGGGCGTCTGGCGGAGTGCGGATTAACCTAGTTCGCGCCAGGCAAAGACAATCGATAGAACGATCAGGATGGATCCAAAAATACTGCGCAGAGTTTGATCCTTGGTTCGAAGAGAGAACTTACTGCCAAGCCATGCTCCTGGAACGGAGCCTGCTAGCATTTGGGCGGCAATTCCAAGATCGACATGTTGGTGCATTGCGTGCACTATCGTGCCGGGAAGGGATACAACAGCAATAACGACAAGTGATGTTCCGAAAGCGACTTTCAGAGGTAACCTGAGTAAATAGCAAAATGCCGGAACCATTATGAAACCGCCGCCGATACCAAGCAATCCGGAAAGCAGTCCAACAACGATACCAATGATGATTCCTGTCATCAAAGACTTAGTATCCATCTTGAATTCGAATTCTTCGCCTTCCGCACCGCCTTGGGCTTTTAGCTTATTTCCCAGACCGCTTACAAAGTCGAGTCCGACCAGCATCATTAGCGCTGCCAATGCCACCATCAAATGTTTTCCTTCG
The DNA here is from genome assembly GCA_019747875.1 of Candidatus Obscuribacterales bacterium. Classification (GTDB taxonomy): domain Bacteria; phylum Cyanobacteriota; class Vampirovibrionia; order Obscuribacterales; family Obscuribacteraceae; genus JAIEPM01. The sequence goes on along the minus strand of JAIEQI010000168.1, from coordinate 13,975 downwards.
ATAGCATGGCTATAGTGCGAACCGAATATGGTGCCCACGATTGCCGGTATTCCGCAAATCAAAGCTAAGGAAACAATCAGTTTCTTGCTTTTCAGATAGGTATAGGCACCCATAAGTGAAGTCGGAAGAATGACCGCAAGCGTAGTGCCAATCGCTACGTGGGCGCTTACCCCAACAAGGTGCTTAACGAGAGGCACCGAGACGATACCGCCGCCAATACCAAAAGCGCCAGCTAGTAACCCCGATAAAAGTCCAATGGGAACAATAACTGCCAATCGGGCGATTAGCTCGGCCGACATCTATTCCTTACTTGATGCGCTTAGCCATATCGCGACCCCAATCGCGATCAATATCTGTAAGGTTTGAGAACATCGGACTTCTTGCTAGCAATCGAGCATACTTGGGGTTGCGATTGAGAGCAAAAACCATGCCTTGTGGATCGAGGGCAATTACTTTATCTGCCCATTTGCTACGAACTAATTTTTCAGTAGCGCCGTTCCACTGGGTGAGTCTTCGGCAGGTGTAATGATCTGCTTCTGCAATCTTGTCCAGATGCTGGTGTTGAGCCAATTGCTTTGCCGGACCTGGATGTGAACAAATGGCAGCTACGATGCGTGGGTCTGCTTCGACTACTTTGTCCAGCCACGGTGCTTTGGCCATTCTGTAAGCTAGCCACCAATCACGTTTGATTCTTTCTGGTGATGGTGCCGCCAAAGATGCTGACGAAGATGCAGGTAGGGTATTTCGTAGAGCCGGCTCATTATCGGCTGCTCTTGAGGACTGATTGAAACCGAGCACCAGCATTGAAGCAACGCCTGCCAGAACCAAAGTCTTTCTTGCAAATGTCATTTGAACTCCCCTTTCCCACCAATCACAAATGCCCAACCAAATGTGGTGCCTTTTGCGACCTTCCCGATTTTAACATAAGTCGATGTTAAGGGCGACAAGATAAAATAGTAGTGAATAGCCGGAGTAGTCGCCAAGATGAACGATCCGTTCAAGCCATCTAATGCCTCGGGGGACGCTGCTAAGTCCGGCGAAAACCAGGCTCCGCTTGGCTCTAAGAATTCACCCGGTTCCGACAAGCAGGATGCTGACAGCACTGCTGCCTCCGATTCTAAAAATCTATTTGGGAGTTCAAGCACTGCACGCGAAGCTACTGACAGCGTCGGGAAATCCCCTGCGAGTCAGGGCTCTGCCGCTTCACAAGAGCAAGCTCAAAAAATTGCAAAAGAGAAAGCGGAAGACGAAAAAAACTTGAGCAAGATTGATTTGCAGTTCTCAACAACGCGCTCCAATACATCTCTTACATATCCATTGGGGCAAAAAGGGCCATTCGTTTTGAAGAAATCAGAATTTCTAAAGCCTGATCATGACAAGCAAGTGCATGAACTGAAAAATCTGATTAGTAATTTTTTGAATGACACAAAGCTGCATGATGAGCATAAACTATCCAGTCGAGAACTCAAGGAGCTGCACCAAAGTAGAGATGAGTTATCAAGCGCGAACGACGTTTCTGAGGCCGTCCAGAAGGCTCTTCAGCTACGAAGTTTATACAAGGAAATGAACCAACTCGAGGAAGAGAAGAAAGCGCGCAATCTAATATTCGGACTCGATCCAAACAATCAGGTAAGCAAACAAGTGTTCAAGGAATTGGAAAGAATGAATCCACAAGATCTGGCAGCGCGAAATGTACAGGTGGCAATGCCGGAAAATTGTAATTTAACCAAATCGAAATTGCGGTCTCGGATCAACGCACTAACTGGCGGTCGAGTCATTGTCTTGGGCGATCTTCTAATAGATGAGCTGCTGGAAGGCCGTCCTGAACGAATTTCCAGAGAGGCACCAGTGCTGATACTAGAGCATGTCCTGACGGAATTGATTCTTGGTGGTGCTTCGAACACAGCATCGAACTTGTCTGCACTCGGCGGCATGTGTCATGCGATTGGAGTTACTGGACGCGACGATTATGCTCAGAAGCTCGCCCGATTGTTTGAGAAGTCTGGTATTTCATACGGACTTGTCGAAGATCCTTCCCGTCCTACGACTGTAAAAACGAGAATTTTATCGAGCGCGCATGCGCTTCGGCAACAACTCCTGCGAATGGATCGAATATCGCACGAGAAGGTAAATGCCGAAATCGGTGCACGAATTTTGGACAAGCTAAAAGCTGTTGCCGGTTCATATAGTGCGCTTATCTTGTCAGACTATCGTGGCGGACTAATCACCGATCAAATCGTTTATGGCTGCATGTCTATTGCTGCCGAGCACAAGGTTCAAGTCGTTGTCGATGCCCAGAACGATTTTGCTCGTTTCAAGGGCGCGGCACTGATCACACCAAATCAGCCAGACACAGAAGCGGCTGTCGGATTTAAGGTCGTATCCAAAGAAACCGCAGAAAAGGCCGGCAGAAAAATGCTTGAGATCAGCGGTTCTAAGTCGGTACTTTTGACCAGAGGCGGCGAAGGTATGATCCTTTGCCAGGCTGATCACCCTGTTTATGAGTTGCCAGCTTTTAATAAAAGCGATGTATTTGATGTTACTGGAGCCGGTGATACCGTCGTAGCTACTATGACGCTTGCGATGGTTACGGGCGCTTCGATGTTCGAGGCGATGGCTCTCGGAAATTTAGCAGCGGGGATCGTCGTCAGAAAACCAGGTACTGCAGTCACCAGCCAGGGCGAACTGCTGGCAGCGCTCGATCAGTTGAAGATTCCTGACTAAGCGCTGTGCCGACTTAGCTCTTGGACTTTTCTGCGTGATAGGCGAGCCATTCTGCACCTGAGTGTGCCAGATCGCCGACGCCGTTCTTCTTAATAAAGTCTGCGAGATTTTGTCTTGCCGCTTCCACTGCTTTCTGGGCGGCTTCAATCTGCCGAGGCATATCATCAAAGGCCTTTTGGATTTCCTCTAGTGAGCGGGGATCTTTCTTTTCGCCTGACCCGTCCTTCATAGCTGAGAGGAGATTTAGTCCTTGGCTTTCTGAGGCAGCTGATTCGGCTGATTTGCTTCCTACTTTGTCATTGATATTGTCGGCTGTCATGATTTTGTTAACCCCTTAAAAACGATTTGTGTGCTCCCTGTGATTAGTTCTACCGGAACCCAAAGTTTCTTAGACAGCTCTCATACGTAGTTCCACCACGACAAAACTTGGAAAAAAGGTCATTTAATCTGTCCAAAGGTCAAAAGTGCACAGATGTGTAGTTCTGAGGCGGATCCGGGTGCAGCGGACCGGAGCCTATCCCTCCCGGACTAGCCAAGGCGGAGCCAGCCGCAGCAATGAATGCAAGCACCCGATGCCGGAAAGTCAGCGCGGAGAACTCATTGCAGCGCGTGTAGCTGCCCCACTAATCGACACTGGGCACTTGTTCCGAGCGGAGCGGCGGGCCCGCACACTCCGCTCGGCGGTACACTCAGGCGATAATCAGGCAGTGCCACAATTATTTGAGCCGTACAACCGATAAATCAGTTATATAAGAACAGTACCATACATATGTAGGCGTGTCAAGCCCAATTTATCGCAAAGCCCAATTTCTGGAAACCGTTACTGAACAGCGCTGCACCCAATCCGTGCGCTAAGGTCTAAGCCGGACTCGAACTAAAAGAAATCCGTATTCCGGAAGCAAAGCTCGAAAACGAATCATATTGATAGGTTTGCATCGTATTTATATTGGAGACCCGAATGGCTTTCTTCTATGTATGCGCTAGAGCGGCTTTGTAAGCCTGCTTGGCTCGGCGGGCTCAGAGGCAAAGATGATAGACTGGCCGCGTTCTGGCTGTATTTAAGGTGAGAAATGAAAGTTTTTGGCAGGTTTAATCCTTTCGATTTCCTCTGTTTGTTGGTGGTGCTAATTGGACTACTAGGCTTTGCGCTTGCAAAAGCCGGATATGCCGGTGTCGATCAAGCGATTTTGGGTCCAGCCAAGGTTAATATCGAGATCTACTTTGTTGGTTTGAAAACGCGCGATCCGAACATCTTCAAGGAAGGAGATAAGTCTGCACTGACGATAAGAAACCAGCCTGTAGAGCCGCCGATGACTATCACTAAGGTTGAGCATTGGCCGAAGAAAATCGCATTTCCGTCTGCTGATGGTAAGAAAGCTATCGCCTATGATGATCCCACCAATCCACTTGCACATGACTTTGTTGTGACCATATCGGATGATGCGGAGCGAACCAAGGATGGATATGTTGTCCGTGGACAAAAGATCAAAGTCGGAAATCAGGTTGAACTCGAAAGCTTCAACTATCGGGTCCAGGGTGTTGTAGTAAATATCACCGGCCGCTAGTCTCAAAGCCAATAAAATCGATATGTCTTTAGCAAAATTCATTGATGAGAAGGTGAACCCGGCAATTGCATTGAGCAATTTTGACCAGGGCTGGTCTGATGCGCTCAATCAATCAAAAGTTTTTGGAATTTGGTTGGCTATCAAAAACTTGCACCACAAATTTTTGAAGGATAATTTTTCGAAATTCGGAAACTTCTTGTGTTTCCTGTCTTATTTGCTTTCAGCGGTTCTTTTCTTAATTCTTCCAGCGCCATATTTTGCGGAGGATAAGGGGTGGTTGGCAATGATCGTTGCAGCTGCCTTTGGTTTTCGTATTTTAGGTGCGTTGCTCTCAGGAAAAGACAAATACACTCCCTCAGCCGTAGACTTTCTTGTTCTTGCTTTTGTCGGTATGAACATTATTGCGACTTTGGGATCACACTACCTGGCAGCAAGTGTGAAAGGTTTGATGAAAATGGCTGTCTATTTTTGCAGCTATTTTCTATTTGCCAGCACGATCCAGCAAGCTCCGCGAACGCGTGGCATTGTTCTTACTGCATGTCTTTTAGTTGCAGGTGTTGTGGTTTCCTTGCACGGACTATGGCAATACAAGGTTGGCGTCGCCCCGCTCGCTACTTGGGAGGATCCCAACGTCGAAGACAAGACAGTCCGCATCTATTCCTTTTTACGCAACCCGAACCTTCTAGCGGGTTATCTTGTTCCTCTCATTCCAGTCGGCTTTGGCGCAGCGATAATGGCATTTGTTGAGGGGGGCTGGAAACGCCACCTCAGCATTACTATTTTTTTGGCCTCCGCACTGATCCTTGTGGCCACAATTCTTACTGGTAGTCGAGGCGGCTACATGGGAATCGCGGCTTCGCTTGCTGCCTTGGGATTTATCATCCTCAATATTCTCTGGTCATCAAAACCGAAACTGCGCCCTGCCCTGGCAAGTGTCGTGGTCGCCATTCCGGTTGGACTGCTCGGCATACTGCACATGTTTCCAAAATACGAGCACAGGCTTCTTTCAATTTTTGCCGGATGGGGACACAGTTCCAATGCCTATAGATTGAATGTGTACAAGTCATCCTTTCAAATGTTCTTAGACAACTGGTGGCTCGGTATTGGTCCAGGAAATTCAACTTTCAAACTGGCTTATGGATTGTACATGCGAACCGGTTTTGATGCGTTGGGCACGTATTGCGTGCCGCTGGAAGTTGCAGTGGAAACCGGAATCTTTGGTCTCTTCATTTTCGCCTGGATGATTCTTGCTGCTTTAACCCGGGCGCATATCAATTTTTGGAATAAGTTCTCAGGCTCCGAACGCTGGCTCTGCGCAGGAGCTGCCGCCGGGCTGATGGGAATGATGGTTCACGGACTGGTAGATACAGTCTATTACCGGCCGCAAGTTCAGTTTATATTCTGGCTGCTGCTGGCAATGTGTGCATACATAAGGCCTCAAGTCCAGGGAACTGAGCCAGGCAGCTCTCCTGGTGCCGATGAAGATAAGACGCTGGAAGCTATTCCAGCTGCTGGAACTGATGAGGATGCTGACCAAAAATGAGTCTTGTTGGTCTGATTCAGGAATTCGATGGCAAGGAAATTGGAGAGGACCGAAACGGAAATCCGATTCACGGAAAACTGCTTCCGGGCGCAACGAAAGCTGATCTTCTGGAGATTGAGTCGCTGCTTCCAGGACCGATCCCACAACATATAAGAGATGTGCTTGATACCACTCGCGGTCTGGTGCCCAGTCTCCACATGGTTGATTTTACAGGGCTGAGTTTGAAGGACCTGGTCGAGACCGCAGATCTCTGTCCATTCGGTTGGCCGATCGCCGGGGACGAGTGTGGTAACTTCTGGGTGGTTGATCTGTTGCCTAATTCAAAGGACTGGGGTCCTGTTTATTATCTCTGTCACGACCCGCCGGTCTTGGTGTTGCAAGCGCAAAAGTTTGAGGATTTTGTTGCACAGCTGATTGCCTTTGCAAGAAAGGAAATAGATTCTCCAATTGAAAGAGTGCATGATAAGTTAGCTCATCGAATTTACCACGAGAATCCAAACGTTCAATCGTATGAGGAGGCAAAACAACTAGTCGGTGACGGACAGTTGAGTGCGTTTGCTGCTTCTTTGGACAAGAACTATCAATTTATTGATCTCAGAAAGGCTCGTGTGGGCGAAGGCTTCTCATGGGGAAGGTACGGGCCGGATACGGAGCTAAGGCGGGCCGGTGAAGACCGCATTTTCGCCTACAAAAAGAAGCCAGGATTTTGGCAAAAACTTTTTGGCGGTTAAGTCACTTATTCGCGAAAGCTTTCTCTCTCATCTTGATGAAGTTTCGCTTTGAATTCCACACTACAATATCGACGACTGGTCCGATCGTTTTGAAGACCTGGCGTGCCAGAGCATAATTTTCCATTGCCAGCGCCAAGCGAGCTTCCATCGCATCAATTGTGGGATCTTTTGGATACAGCTTCCTCATTGCATCGAAGCCTTTGTGCAGTTTCTCACTATCGACTTTTGAATAGTCTGATTCGCCCCAGTCGATCAAAAGCATATAAACAATTTGAGTGTAGAGGGCATCGCCTTTTAGCGGATCGACTTTTCCCGCCTTCTTAATGGATTCGGCAGCAAACTGTTCCCAGAGTTCAGCAGACCCACCCCATCTCGGTAGATAATCAATAGCTTGTCTGAAGTAAACGCTGGTGGAGCCAGGAAAGGCAGTTATTGCTTCTGCATACAATTTATTATGTTCTTCATCTGGCATTTCCAGATTCTGTGCCAGACGCAACATACAAACATACCAACTGGGAGTTCGCTGCTTTTGCGGAATTGAATCGAGTAATGCCTTCGCTTTTTGCTGCCGCATACTAAATCGGCGCCATCCCTCGTCCGAAACAGTATTTGCGTATCCGCTACCGCGAGCGACCCAGGCATACTCAAGCCAGTAAAAAGCCTCTGCTAACGTTGCAACGTCAGAGTTGGGGTAGAGTGCTCGCCACTTTTGAAATTTTTCCTGCCAAGTCTTGAACTCTGGCTCGGTCAGTCCGTTCATGTCGAATGCATCGAAAAAGATGTCTGTGTGGGTGTACCCATTCGGGCTAGCCTTTGGTCTTTCTGCGCATTTTTTCGCAAGGCTCTCCAAAGAGGCGAAGTTTGACTCACTCATGTATTTTTTTACTGAATCACGGACTAGTCCGAGCGAATCATTATAAGGATCTCGATAGACTTCCAAATCGAGAGATTTCAATGGCGGTGCGGTAAAGGTGGCTGACAGTCCAGGCTGAAGACAAGCGGACAAAAGAAGCAATGCAGCTACAATTTTCATCTGTTTGATCGAATGAATCATTTTGCCCTGCTTACTAGGTCTCATTTAAGCTTCTTCCACGTAAAAGTTTGACACTAACTTTATTAGAAGATCGTAGTGACGTTTAGTCTATTTTGGTAGACGGGAAGATCCAAGTAAGTTGATTCAGAAGACCTAAAAGCTGGTGAGACAAACAGTACATTTTAGGGGTGGGTATGGACGAAGAGACTGCGAAGAAGAAAACGAAGAGCGTGGGCGTTTCTGGTAGAAGAAAAGTCATCTTGGGTTTGCTTGCGGGATTAGTGGCATTTCCGTTGCTAATCGTGCTGATCTTCAATTGGTCCAATCTGAACATGCTAATCAGCGTTCTCTTTTTTGGATCGGATTATTTGATCAAGCATGCTGACGATATGTACAAATCGGATTCTTACCAAAAGTATGGCGAGGACGGGAGAAAGGAACTTTATCTGCGAGCCATTGATACGCAAGGGCAATACGGTCCGCCTGTCGGAAGCAAGACTCGCGCATTTATCACATACAGATATGGAGCCTGGCTGTCTTCAATGAACAGGAATAAGGAAGCCGTTCCGGTCTTAAGAGAGGCACAAAAGTCGAATCTAGATGTTGATGCACTTGACGCTCTTAATGCCAGCAGCTTGCTGATTCGTTCCCATTTAAGACTCGGACAATATGATCAGGCCTTGAATGATAGCTCCTTTGGTTTGAATCTGCTAAAAAGCGATAAGGTCTCTGATAAGACAGCGAAGTTTGTGTTTCTGAATAATTTGGCTATTGCCAATCTGGAACTCAATAAATTGGAAGAAGCAGGCAAGCTTTCTGAAGATATTTTGGCATCTTTGTCGAAGGAGAAAAATGAAGCGAATCAAGAAGCGGGCTCCGTGATTTCTCGCGCTTCTGCTTTAGCATCGGTTGCATGTCTCAAGGCACTTAAGCACCAGTATCCGGAGAGTATCCAAACCTTTAAGGAGTCAACGGAGCTTCTGGATAAAAACTTCGATGCCGCGTCTCCGCAATTCGAAGAAAATCTGGCGCTATATATTCGAAGCTTGTACAAAGCTGGCTATGTGAAGGAAGCTGATTTCTACAATAAGAAACTGGACAACATGATGGATAATGCCATGTTCGTTCACAGCCAGAAAACAAAGTCACAGAACGCGGTTTTGAAAAGCATTTGAGCGTCTTGGCTAGTATCGCCTTTTTTGATCCGGTTCGGACTTTATCATCCTTATATATAAGGATGGTATCAGTATCGAATCTGGTGCTAGGTAGTCCCGGGCGGCGGATAAAAAAGGCAGTGGTGGCTAATACTAGATATGGAGGCATTGCAGTTTGCCCCGATAGCAAAGTTCTCGTGGCACCATCACTAAGTTACAGTTCTATATTTGATACCACGCTTGAAAGTCGAGCTGTTTACAAGTGTATTTAGGCTCCGGGAATCAAGAGGCTTTTACGACCTTCGTCGTCAAGTGCCTGGCTTGCTTTGCTCGCTATCCTTTCGTTAAGGAATGCAACTTGTTTTCTTGTCAAAATCAATCGTGGCACAAGGTCTGAGACCTCTTGAAAATGCGTTTGATTTTGTAGCTTAAATAATTCCGGAGCTAGTCGATCTCATGAAAACTAGTGCAAAAGTACTTCGTGATCTAGGGAAAATACTGTGGTCGGTTTTCAATAATTTCTGTATTGTGTTCCATAGAAGCCGCCGGATTTTCGTATGGGCCGTGCGAAAGATTAACCAACCGGCGGCTCCAATTCTTCTTGAACGATTAGAAACTGGACGATGAGTCCGGTTTTTTAGTTTTTGGCTTGATACCGAATCTGGTGTTCCTCCATTCGGATCACTTTGCATTTGAATAAACGAATCCACTCAATTTGCTATTGCCTCATGTTTGTGGCAGTAAAAGCAGCTAAAATTGGAAACCCTATGGCTGAAGAAAAGTATTTCACTCTTGAAGAAGCGCGTGCTCTCTTGCCGGAATTGCGTTCGATTCTGACTCAAGCAAATGAAGAGCTGGACTTGCATGCTGAGAAAATTCAAGAACTAAATCGTAATTACGAAATGGCGGAAAAAGAGCTTGATGCTTGCCAGCTTCCTTCCAAGTCAAGCGATGCTCCGAATCAGGACAGCGACAGCTCTATTGAGCGATTTCGCAAGCTAAGAGCGGACTTCGAGTCATGTATCGAAGAATTGAGCAGGGAACAAAGTGAATTCCTTCGACGACTTGAGTTCTGGGTTGACAAGATTGATAAGCACGGGGTGATCTTGCGAAAGTTGAAGGAGGGCTTGCTTGATTTCCCAGCGTGCAGGGGAGATTTCAAGTATTATTTGTGTTGGAAGGCCGACGAGGACGATATAACTCACTGGCATTTGCTCAGTGATGGTTTTGTCGGAAGGCGCTCGTTGGTTTCACTTAGCGAATACTACTGACATCACTCGATCGATTCAACAAGAAAAAATAATCCGCGGACTTAGGTGTACGGCGCACTTAGAGTCTGGTTGAAGTCGGTCGGCCAGTGTATAATCAAGCCGTCTGTTGGTATATGGGCAGGTAATATAATGAGGTCAAGAACTACTCAATTCGCAGCACTAGCAGTGCTAGCAGCCATCTCAGCCGCACCGGCTTTTTCAGCGCCGGCGCAATCAGTAGCTGTGAAAATTGGCTACTTCAATCTTGCACTGGTGAAAGCATCGTTCCCCGAAGCAGCGGGTTCAGAGGCTCTGCGAGTCCAAGCTGAAAATCAGCTCCGACGTGACGTTGAAGAAGGCAACAAGTCTCTTCAGAAGTTGCAAGAAGATAAAAAACCAAAAGAAGAAATTGAAAAGCGTGCGCAGCAATTGCAGACAGAAATTAATGCCAAGCAGCGTGCACTTATCGAGCTCGTTCAAACTCAGCAAGCTTTGGCAAATCAAACAATTGCTCAGACCGTAGCTGCAGTAGCTAAAGAAAAGGGACTGGACGTTGTTGTAGATGGCTCTGGTGTTTTCTCCGGTGGTGACAAGATTGTCAACAGTGGCGAAGATATCACCGATGCAATCGTCAAGAAGCTCTCTCCGCAAACTTTGCGACCAGGTGGCGGCTCTGCCGAAACCAAACCGGCTAATCCACCAGCAGCAGCTGGCGGTGCTAAGTAATGAAGGCTCTGCTTCAACAGAGCTAATGGTTACACGAGGTTGAACCCTGGCAACCAGGGTTCAACTTATTTACTAGAAAGAAGGTCGAGTGACGGAATCAAGACACAGCAAAGCTGCTGCCCTGCGGGCTGGTTTGTTGAAGAAAAGTCTTCTGCTTTGCCCTGCTATTGCCTTGTCCGTCTCGCCCTTACTTACCTTGTCATGTATGGCTCAACCGGCAGTTACGCCGAGCGCTGCTGGTATTAATGCCGATGTTCGCACAAACCAGGGAACGACGATCCTTCCAACTGACGTCGTGCCACTTGCCGGCGACTTAGAGCGCAACTCTTTTGGCGAAAATATGCAATTGCGTATTTTGCAGAGACTGCCCTCACGTCTTTACTTTAGCTCGAGCGTAGAGGTAACGGGTCGTTGGGAATCCAATCCATTCCAATTCCCAACAAAGAGAAAATTGCTTACGCAATTGCCCGCTCCTCCGGTATTTAGAACTTTAAGTGCTGTCCAACAGGCTCAGATTTACGACGTTATTGGCTTGGTAGGAAGAAGCCAGGGGGTATTTCGTGCTCTGCCTAACGTCTCTGGTGGCTGGACACTAACTCCACATACGAGATTGTTCACCAACTACTTCATGATCCGCGACCACTTATCTCACAGTAATCGCTTGAATACTGTGATTCATTCTTATGCAGTTGGTTTGCAACAAGATGTGCCGATCGGCGCCAAGGGTAGCTTGCAGTTTGAATTCCAAGGACGAGAACTGTGGCAGCTGCACCAACAGTCGGTATTCGACTTCCTTCCAGGTTTAACCCTCTCGTATATTGTGACGCCGCGTATGGTTGCATTCGTCAACGCGTTGGTCCAGATGAGAGGTAAGGCACCGTTCCAGGCTCCCAAGAAGGAAATTGATCCGTTCTATACATGGGGGATGTTGTATCAGAAGAACGGTTGGACCTTCTCTGCATCAACAACTTTCGTCCAGAACTTCAGAGAACCTTTCCACGGCAACGCGACGATTCCAAAAAACAACTACGTATTCATTTCCGATTTCGAAGTTGGCCGTCGTATATTGAAAGAATATCCAGGTTTGCAAGCCTTCGTAAGGGCAGAACCAATTTGGAACTTCAAGGGAAGCTCGACGCCTGGTTTGTCTGGCATGGACTTCCGTCTCTTTGCTGGTATGCGTTTTGCCATGGCGAAACCAGCACTTACCGCCACACTTAATCAGATTCGTGAACAGCTCAAGGAAACAGAGCCGGCGGCACCGACACCGCCAAAACCATCTGCTCAAGATCACATGCTGACGCCAGCCGAGTTGGTGGCACACAATCCTCAGCCGATCCACGGATTTTTAGAACGCGACTCGCTTGCCGAAACTTGTATGAATCCAGACGGCGAGAACGTCTTGATTGCAGATGATACATCGAGCAATGACGCCACGGTTGCAGAAAACACAGACGCAAATCCCAATAACGCAATTGCTTCTAGCCTTTCGGAATCGGAAAAAGAGTCTGCTGACACTTCAGAGAATAGATCTGATACGGCTTCAACTCCAATCGCTCAAGCTGATGCTTCAACATCTCTGTCTTCTAGCGATGCGACCGCTTCATCGTCAACTGCGGCCGTTGCTGAAACTAAGAGAACGCTGGAAATGATCGCACAATCCACGGCTCCAGCTTCATCACACCAGCCGATCGCAGATCATTCCAACATTTTGAATGTCAGCTCGGCTCAAGATGCAGAACCGATCAATACTGCATCACTTCCAATCGCGGCTGACTCAAACGGATTGCATGATCTCCTAAATGAAGCAGCGAGCCAGTCAAGCACTGATGCTTTAAAGGATAGAGCTGAAAAGATCAAAGAGATGTCTGCAAAGCTCGAAGAGCAGCACAAATTGGCAATGTTGCCAGTTGTACCTCCATCAGCTGTGTTGAAACCAGTTGTACCACCAGCTGCCCATAAACCAGTTGCGCTAAAGCCTATTGTTACGTCCAAGCCACTTCCAGTTTTAGATGTCCGTCAATCGCAGTCTATAAAAGCTATTGCTCCCACGGGGCTTCCAAATCATGCCGGTTCAGCAGATGGCATGGCAGCAAGAGTACACCCTGTGGCACCAGCTGTAATACCGACTTCCAAAGAGGCTCTTAAAGAACTCCCAATAAAGAGTGTTGAGCTGGCGAATACAAACAAGACATTGCAGCCGCTTCCTGTAGCTTCTGCATCTGTTGGCTCCGATGTACAGCTCCATTCAATCTTGAGCTCTGACAAGAAACTTGTGCAACCGGTGCCTATTAAATCCAAGATCAATTCCACTGCATCAGCCGAACCGGCTCCGATAGTAGCGAAGATCACGTTGCCGGAAAGCGTCAACGTGAAGCCAACTGGAGCCAAGATCCAGGCGGAATCGCAGAAAGACTCTTCTGTGAAAATCCACGTTGCAGCCAACAAAGACGGCAGTATTCCTATGACAGCACTCAAGACTGAGCCTGTCGTAGCGAAGGCAAAGGAAGTTGAGAATCCGGCGAAGCCCAGGGAAGCTGAGAAGCCTTCGGAGATAGAGAAGAAGATGGCTACCATCGCTTCAGCTAGTATTCCGAGCGTCTCCGCAAAACTCCCGGTAGCTCCTGCTGCAGCTCCATTGCAAGCGGAGCCAAAGAAAATTGCACCAACAAGTGCTCCAACAACAGCATCGGCGAAGCTGAAGCTTGAAACACCAGTTGTTCCAACTGCACCACGTGCTCTTCAAGACGACATAGCTGCTACGATTTCTTCACTGGACGAAACAGAAATTAGCAGTCCGAAGATTGCAATGGCATCGTACGAGAGCTGGCAATCACCAGTCATCGATGATCCGCTTATTTCTGAAGAAGTGCGTCCGCCAGTTAAGAGCAAGTATGCTCATCTGGTGAATGGTGGCAAAGTCGAGCCAAGCAAGGCTGACAGCACCAAGAACAAGACCGAAATGAAACTGATACCTCCGTTCCCGACTGTTGACCAGGGCGCGAAGCACTCGCTCAAGAACAACTCACTCGACATCAAAGTCCCGGTAGTAGTCCACTAACCACAAACACCCAGTGGCTAGTATGGAGCGCGGACGTCCCGTCCGCCCATAAGCGCGAAGCGCGCTGCAGCTGAGTGCAGCTTGAAGCTAAGTATGGAGCGCGGACATCATGATGCTGCTGGCGATCTCATTTTCATTTTCTTTCATTTTCCATTTATTGGGACTTTTGAAGGGTTTCAAGGATGGCC
>JAIEQI010000061.1 GCA_019747875.1 Candidatus Obscuribacterales bacterium | reverse complement strand
TTCCTCCTTCTGACATTTTAAGTCACGAAGGTGGATTTATCACGTCAAGTGTCCACTCTTTGGGGTCCAGTCCACCTAGCAATAAAAAAGGGGGGTCAAATATTGCTTACTAGCAATATCGACAAGTCAGTGGATTCTCCCCACGAGTGTCACTGCCCTATAATCCCAAGAAACTACTTATTTCCATATTTCTTCCCTGGGCAGATTGCAAAAGTGACTGACAATGCGAACAATTGATTCGAAAACCTATGAATATTCTGAATGGCTGCGTGCCGTTTTTGCGCATCCGGTGCAAGCGAATCCCTGGTATTGGAATTGCGATTTTATCGAGCCTGATGCGGAAACGTGCGTCGATTATTTGACCAGACTTTTTCGAGAACCTCAAATACTAGATGAATACCTCGATGAACAGGTTCGCGATGGTTTGTATTTTCTGATCTCAAACGGGTGCTCGATGCACTCACTCGCTATTTACGATGAGAAGGTGCCTCTCCAAAAGCGAGTTGAAGCAATGTTGTCCATGTATGACTTGTTTTCAAAGTTCATGAACAAACGCTGCTCCGCTCACTTGTCTCATCTAGATCAAGCAGGCGCAAATCCGATCAACAGCGTCACTTACATGTGGTGGGACATCATTCCATTCATTGGACATCCAAACGATCGCAACTTTCAGAAATTGGATGAAGCTGCACTAGAAGTCATGGAATCAACATTGGAACTCGACTCGATAGCGTGCCAAGAAAATGCACTGCATGGGTTGGGACATTGGCATATGCACTATCCAGGCCGAGTAGAAAAAGCTGTGGACAAATTCCTCAAGAAAAACAAAGACAAATTATCGAAAGAGTTAGAAACCTACGCCAGAGCGGCTGCCTGCGGCTGCGTGAATTAATTCTCAGGCGACGATGTAAAGCGGTGACATTAAAGTCTCTTACTGGAGAAGGCACCAAGAGTATGAGATCATTTGACAACCGTCATGCCTGTCAGCAAAGACAGCCTTCTGGAAGTCGTACTAGTGGTCACAGCACAAAGCTCAGCATTAAACGAAAAACCTGAACTCGAGATTTCCACCCAACAAAAGATCTCGACTAAGTCAAAACCCAAGCCGAAGTCAGACTACTCAATCGGCTACATTCCGGCTTTGGACGGCTTGCGCGCATTCTCCATTCTCCTGGTCATGTTCTTCCATGACATTGGTCCAGTCACCTCAAACTATGGACACTACCTAAACGGCTGGATTGGCGTCGATGTTTTCTTCGTAATCAGCGGATTTTTGATCACATCGATTCTGCTAAAAGAATCCAAAGACACCGGAACTTTCAGCCTCAAGAATTTCTACGTCCGACGTTGGTTACGCATCGCTCCTGCATACTACGCCTTCATCGGCGTGGTTCTTGCATGGACCATTTGGGGAGGCAATCATCACCTCAAACCATTCATCGCCGCTGCTCTCTATCTCACGAATCTCGATCTGGCATTCTCCTGGAACTTGATACCACTCAAACTCGGAATGTCGCACCTCTGGTCGCTAGCCGTTGAGGAACAGTTCTACCTTTTCTGGCCGGCAATGCTGAAGGGCTTGAAACAGCACGCAACGAAAGTGGTACTAGCAATCATAGCCGCTGTTTACTGCTGGAAATTGTTACTTGTTAGCCGCGGTGCCGATTGGGTGAGAATCTGCCATGGATTCGATACGCGACTAGACGTTCTGATGTACGGCGCGCTGATTGCCCTGGTCATCAGCAATCCTTCATGGCGAGGCGCGGCAGCAAAAGTTCTCGGCAATGGGTGGGCTCAAACAGCCTTGCTCATCACAATGATCACTGGCTTCCATCTTCTCGGACATCCCGGTCAGCAACCTGCAATGTTCTTCTGGTCAGTGAAAATGCCTTTGGTGATTAGCACGGTCGCCGCATTTATAACTTCTATCTTGCTGGCGCCACGTGCACTTGTCAGCGTAATCCTCAGCAACCCATTATTCGTATGGCTGGGCAAGCTGTCATATAGCCTTTATTTGTGGCACCCATTGGTCCACAGCATCTATTGCGCATTCTATTGGGACTATTTCTGCAAACATGGTCCAAAAGCTGAACTCTATCAATATGGCTGGATTCTCGCAGTTTCTGCGCTATCATATTACGCAATCGAGCGCCCGTTCCTTTCGCTGAAGTCTAAATTCAGCAGCCACTAGTAGATTCGGCAGTAAACAACGAATTCCGCAATTGAAATACTTTCTCAGCCCTATCATTGTTAGAGAAATCGCCCTCTGGTCAAAACACACAGGCGAAACTCCAGTCGTGTTTGAAAGCCTGGCTAAAGCATGCGGAGAATTAGGTCCCGCGTTCTATCCCCATGACACCAGCAAAGCAATTGAGTTATCGAACCTCTTTTCCACCTGGCTTTCGTCGGATGATTTCGCTCATTTGCTGTCCGCAGCACATACAAAAGCATCTAGTATTTCGTTAGAACTAGCTCGCCGTAGCGTTGTACAGCTTTCAAACTCAGAGAGCTTCCTGATCGGCATTCCGATTGACGACGCTTTGTCAGCATTTAGTGCCCTTGTGCGCGCCGATTTCCGTGTTAAGGATTCTCGTGCTAGCGTTCGCATCGACGAACTCTATATATGGCAAGGATTTAGCCGCGCATTTGACCTCCATGATGTGACGATGCTTCTGCTCGCAACCTGCTCTAGTAAAAATGTTCTTGCTAGTTTCGACAAATTGCTCAGCATCAAAGCAAGCCCACAGGATCTAATTATCCTTACCGAAACAGAGTTTGGATTGAAAGGAAACCCGGCTTTTCTCTCAGCACTTAGAATGTATGCGCTTTCGAATTTTGAGGCGGCCGAGACGGGATTTGCAAAGTGCCTGGAATCCGATCCCGCAAGTCCCGCCTACACCCTGGCATTAGCTTTAGCTTTGATTATCAAATACGAGCCTGCAGAATCAGATTTTGCTCGCGCATCGGATTTAGTATCACACTGCAGCGCGCTTGAATCATCAGTAGTGCAGGAAGCCATAAAGTTTCTGATCGCAAAACGGCAAGGAGTTGCCGCAGAATTCTTGAAGGAAATCGATCCCGTTTCGTTCTTCTTAGAATCTTACGTCCTTTTGTTGGAGCGCCGATACGAAGACCTGGAAAGTGTTGCTCAAAGGCATTTTCAAAGCTTCCCTGACGATATTCTGGCGCTCCTAACTCTGTCGATCTCAGACATTATGCAGGTGCAAGATGATTATTACGACGACCCGCCATTGCCCGGCTCTGAACGTCTAAAACATGAAGAACGAATTCAAAAAGCTGACCAAAGATTCGCACGCGCGGAGAATCTTGCTAAAGAGCAAGATCTGAACGGACTGCTGGTCATCGCAACATTGGGTCGTTCACTTTTGAGTTTGATGTCCAGGAATTTCAATGAATGCATCAAACTCTGCGATCAGGTTTTGCTAGCCGTACCAGGCTGCCCTGAAGCAAAACTGAATAAATCAACTGCAAACATCGCGCTCGGCAATCTTCCTGCAGCACTGATCAGCTTGCAGGGGACTTCTCAACATTATGCGATCATCTGCTCGCGGCTTGCCGCCGAAGCATACTTCCACGCCTGCGCCTTCGATGATGCACTAAAGATCTGGAACCTAATTGTCGACCAGGAGCCGGAGCGCCTATGGCGCCTACGCTTGCTATGCCGGATGTTGGAATCATACCGTCTATTGCAAGATTCAAAAAACGGTCAACGCTGCGTCGACATTTTGCTCAAAGAATTTCAATCTGAACCCGAAACAATACTGGCACTGGCCTACGAACTTTGGCAGCTCGGAAAGAGCGACGAAGCCGTTGGATCGCTGCAACGCGCCAAGACCTTTGCTGCCCCTAACTTGCGCAAATGGATCTCCTGGGAGCTGGGACGAGTCTTGTTCGACATCGGCAAAACGCTAGCGGCGACCGATGAATATTTGAATGTATCGAACGAACAAATCGAAAGTGTGCAAGCACGCGAATTTGCGGTTGCACTCTATAAGACAGATCTCAAACCGGCAGCGTACAAGTGGGCAAAACTTCTGCGCGAACTCCGGCAAGAAGTAATTCCGGGCATTACTGAAATCGAGACAGATTACCTCGCGTCGGAAGGACAACTGAAGGAAGCGAAGGATCTCTTGATCGCCCTTTCGCAGAAGCGCCCCCTTTCGGTGATGAACTTGATTGCGACTGCGAGGATCTGTGCAACACTAGGAGAGCACCGGGAGGCAAAAGAAATCCTCAGCAAGATCCGTAGCTTGAATTTATCCGACGAAATGAAAGAAATAGCCGAACGATTTGAAGCCGACGTTGAAATCGTCATGGAATTGAAACAAAAGGAATCGAAATAATCAGGACTGCTATCACTTGTCGCCGCGCCGAAAGGAGACGGCAAGTTCGAGTTTTTGATCGACCTCTTCGGAGGCTTGTATTTCTGCCTTGTGCATCTGCAATATTCGTTTGGCGATCGACAAGCGGAAACGCCTGCTGGTGGCTCGCAAATCTGGCGCCGTTTTATCAGCGCTCAGTCGGTTGATTACGTCTTTGCTGTCGGCACCGGCTGGTCCGCTCAGTTTCAGCTTCAACATATTCTCGCTTGCACTGGTTGTAGCCTCGGCAGAGTGATTTTCAAAACACTCTGCAAACAGTGCCGCAAGCGCAAATGGCAATCGATCTTGATCCGCGAAAATACTAGTCTCCGGAACCGGTCCCGCAAAGACGAGTTTGACCCCAGAACGCTTGCTCAGTTCCTCGGCAATGCCCCACATTTTCGCAAAACTCTGCTCGTGAAATTCAAACTGTGCCTGACCACTCTCCAACTTAGACATATCCAAAAGATCATTAACCAGCTCGAGAATATTGTCAGACTCACCCTTGATTGCAGCAAGCTTAGCCACAGCACCAGCCGGCAACTGCCCAAGCGCACCAGTCTGCAACAAAATCGCCAATCCTTGAATGGTCGTCAGCGGAGTTCTCAAATCATGCGTTAGCAGCGCCATGAACTCTTGCTTCATACGCTCGAGATCACGCTGTTGTGTAATATCATAAGCAACCGCATAGAACTGCTTCTCTTGATCGGACCAGAGTACAGACCAACTCAAGTCCAATGGCTTCGACGCACTAATCACTCGGGTTTCAAATGTTATTGGTTCATTTGATTGTTTGGCCATTTCCAAACACTTAGCAGTAGCGTCACGATCATTTTCTGCAAGCAAATCACTGAACGAACGCCCAATCAAATCGCGACTTTCAATACCGAATAGGATTGAAGATGCACGATTGACAGTAACAAACTTTCCATCGGGACTGATCGCAGCAATGATGTTTTGCGCATTATCCAGATATGCGCTTTCCCTTGCCCGCGCGGCAATCAGGCTATCGGCAGTTTCATGGAACGATTTGTCCAGATTTGCGATTTCGTCCTTCCCCTCGATTGGAGGATTCAACGGCATTGAAAGAGCTAAACGCCGACTGTTGTCAGACATCACCAGCAAGCGTCGAATCACATCCTTGGAGAAATACATGGCTAACCAAACAGCGATCCCGACATTGAGAAGCAAACCACCGGCTAGCGCATATGCCTGCGTTTTGCGCAACTGAATAATCCGCGCCGGGTTCTTCTCATTATGTTTTTCAACAGCATCAATCATTCGCTCGACATGTTTGCCAAGCTCCGCGTTAACGGAAACCATGCCGTTTGCATAGCGCTCAAGCAATTTCGGACTAATTTCATCCTGTTTTCGAATGAGCCGGTTCAATCTCTTTGTGACAGTACTTACAGTATTGTCCACATAAAAGAGAACAGGCTGAGCATATCTCTTTGCGACCTCATCACCCTCGGTTCTTTGAACCATCTGATCGACTCTTTGTGGAAGTTCGCTCAGTGCAAATTCAACGTCTTCTTTCGAGAAGGTAGGTCGTCTGAGCACAACCATAATGTCGAAAAAGCTCATACAAACACGCGATGCTGTACGAGCTATCTCCCTGTTGTGTATTTCTTTAGTCAAAGCATCGCCAGTCTCCATCATCCAAGTCATCATGAGGCCGACAAACGCGCATTGAAATAGAAGCGGAATACCGACTAGTATCAGCCCTTTCTTCTTAAGCGAAAGATCGCCCCACAATGGGGCTTGCTTCAGTGACATCAAACCGGCAATCATGTTTTCGGCAGGCAATTGTGAACTTGCAGATTCGGTTGACAACTCAGCTTTGCGCGGCAATGATTCTTGAACAGGTAAAATGAACCAGAACTTACTCCCCTGCCCTTCCGTGCTATCAGCACCGACTACGCCACCATGTTGTTCAATTACCCTCTTGCAAACGACAAGACCGAGCCCGGTGCCCTTTCCTCGCTTGCCATCAGCAGCTTCAACCTGCTTGTAAGGTTGGAAAAGTCCAGCCAACCCTTCGGCCGAAATTCCCCTGCCTCTGTCAATCACTTCGACTTTGATTGAGTCATGATTCTCCCCATCATCAGCTTTCGAAGCCCTCATAAGAACCTTCGAACCATTCGGGGAAAACTTAATTGCATTTGATACGAAATTGACCAGAACCCTCACAACTCGATCGAAGTCCGCAGCGAAGACCAGGTCGTCAGCGCACTCCACTTCGAGAACAACCTGGCGCGATGCCGCCATCGATTCGGTGTCCTTAATCGCAGCGTCAATCAAATTTCGAACCTTCCAGTCCTTACGATTGAGTTTGATCTCGTTCTCTTTCAGAGTCTCAAGATCAATGAGCTCGTCAACCATTGAGACCATCCGGCCTAGAGTCTCCGCAGCCCCTCTGATTTTCTTTGCCACAGCTTCAGGAAGAGAACCATCCCGTCCAGCAACAAGATCATCTACAAGTCCGTTCATACGGGATAAGGGCAGGCGGAAATCAGATGCGATCAACCGCATGTACGCTTCTCTCTGCTTCTCTAACTCTTTAGCCTCGCTGATGTCGTGAATAACGCAGTGACAGGCAGAAGCGTCGGGCGACCAGAATACAGACCAGAAAGTCTCAATTTTCTTGTCAGGCAAGAACATAGTACAAACGAACCCAGTCGCTTTTTTCTGGTTTTTGGCCTCCTCTAATCGCTCCGTAAGGGTCTCGAACGATTCGGCAGAAAGAAAATGCGAAACAGGTTTTCCCAATACATCCTCTGGCTCCATTCCCCACATGCGTTTGGTGGCAGGATTCACCTTCGAGAAGAGCAGATTTGAGGTCAGTATCCCAATGACGTCGCTACTATTTCGAAAAAGAGCATGTTCCCGCTCTTTTACTACTTCAAGTTCGTGCACCATTGAGTGCAAGGTCCGATCTAGTTCAGCAATCTCATCGGTGTGCGGCAGCGGTGGCAGCAATGGTTCTTTGTTTGCCATCAGATCTAAGTTCTTGCGAATGCGCTGCGTCGGAGTAACAAATGACCTTCGAAAGTAGAACAAGAGCCCGATAGCCACCGCAAGATTCACAGCGATTCCAGCTTGCAATACTAGAACGGTGGTACGTTGCACGTCCTCCATTTTCTTCCATTCGATCGGAAGTCCATTATCCAAATCACGATAGCGCCTGCGCAGAAGAATCATCATGCGATTCAAATCGCGCCGAAGCTCAGCCTGCCCAGCCATGATGGCGCGCATAGAGCCAAGCCCAAATCCCTCATTTGTTATCTCGCCAAACTCTCGCAAACGTTTGGTGACAGCTGCTTGCGTCTGCATTATCCCGTCGCTTGCATCAACACCTTCAGGCAGCCTGTAGCTGTTCACCGCCTTAGCCAACTTGTCGATGCGCTTGCATTCGGACTCGAAATACGGCATCATCGAGAAATCCTGGCGGGTCCAGCATTCAACCAACGCGGCACCAGCATTGGTATTGGCAAAAGCGAGCCTGGCACCATCCATGGCCAGTTTTGCATGCTGGACTTCATTAGCCAGCAAGATATCACTTTTATGCAACAGATAGCCCAAAACCGAAATCAGGATTATTTCCAGTACTACTGGAACGGCGACGAGAATAAGTCCCTTCTGTAGAACTCCAAATCGCACTTAGCCTATTTTGCATCCTTCCAGTTTTTGCCGACCCCGACGTCGACTTGAAGCGGCACGGTAAGCGGTTGACCCAATCCCATTGCCGACTGCAAGACAGAGCTGGCTTCCTCTACCTCGGAAGAGGGAACATCAAGCACAAGCTCGTCATGCACTTGCAATATAAGCTTGGTTTTTAGCTTACGGTTCTTCAATTCTTCCTCCAAGCGAATCATTGCCAGCTTCATCAAATCGGCAGCGCTTCCCTGTAACGGAGCATTGAAAGCAGCTCTCTCGTCTGCTTTTCTTATACCCTCATTGCGGTCGTTTAAATGACTGAAATAACGCCGGCGACCCCATAATGTTTGTACATAACCTTTTTCGCGGGCCTCCGAAATAATGCGGTTCATGAAATTGCGAACCTTCGGAAAGCTCGTGAAGTACTTCTCAATAAAGGATTGCGCTTCTTTCGTGCTTATCCCGAGTGACTGTCCGGTAGCAAAAGCTCCTTGCTGGTAGATGAGAGCAAAATTCAAAGTTTTGCCAATGCGCCTCAACTCATCAGTAACTTCAGCCACGGGCTTATCGAAGATCAGACTGGCGGTGCGAGCATGAATATCCTCGCCGTCCTTAAACGCCGCAATCAGGTTTTCATCTCCGGACATATGAGCGAGCAAACGCAATTCAATCTGCGAATAATCAGCCGAAATCAATACGCTGTCACTGTCAGCAGCGATGAACCCGGCTCGAATGCGCCGGCCTAGCTCAGTGCGAATTGGAATGTTTTGCAGGTTGGGATTCGTACTCGATAAACGACCGGTAGAGGTGGCAGCCTGATTAAACTCACCATGCAAGCGTCCATCCCGTTGCGAGATCAGCTTCGGAAGAGCATCGACATAAGTTGACATCAGCTTATTTACGTGACGAAATTCAAGAATTTTCGGGATGATTGGATGCGAATCCATAAGGGATTCAAGAACAGCAGCATCGGTCGAGTACCCTGTTTTGGTTTTCACTTTAGCTGGCAGCTTCAATTCTTCAAACAGGATCTTTTGTAGCTGCGGCGGTGAATTCACATTGAAACTGTGACCTGCCAGATCCCAAATTTCTTTCTCTAACCGAGCGATCTCAGCACCTAACTCTTTAGAGAGGGACGAAAAATAAGGCAAATCAAGCTTCACACCATTTTGCTCGAGCGTGGCCAGAACATAACTGGTTGGTAGATCAATGCCCCAAAGGAGTTCACGTTGATCGTCGTCCATAGCTTTGACGTAGGCAATGGTCAGATCGTGTACCGTTTTTGCTTCGGCACAAGTGCTGTCTGCAAGCTGACTGACAGGCAAGAAATCGAGATTAATATTCTTGCGAGCAGAGGGACTAGAGAACAGCTCTTGCAATGGACGGCCTAGAATAGCCTGCGACTGGACAGCTAACTTGTGATTCTCATCCGGATTGACAATGTAGCTCGACAAAAGTGGATCAAAACAGACTCCACGCATTTTGATGTTATAGATCGAGAGAACATTGCAAGCGAACTTTGCATCGAAGATAATCTTTCCGACTTCCTCACTTTCTAACAATTCACGAAAAAGCTCTAACACTGCCTCACGCGACACAGGTCCTTCGCCAGCGCGAAGAGTCGGCACGTATACCATTCGTTTGACGGTTGATGGTGACTTCAACCAGAGACGTCCATCCTCATAGTTGAACGAATCCGAATAACAGATCGCCATGCCGTGGAGTTCGCCATCTAGTGCTAATTCACTGCTGCTTCGAAGTGTCAAAGCAAAGTTGCCGACTTTCTTCAGCTCTTCGATAAGGTCCAATATTTCCATTTCGCTGCGTACAACTTCTGCAGTCAGAGTTTCAGGCTTGACTGCAATTGCGGTTGCAGCAGCGGCTCCATTTGCAGCAGCAGGCACCGGTGAAGCAATTGCAGTCGGCGCAGCAGGATCGTACTCTGCCTGATCAGAATTTCCACTGCCTGGAATGTCCATTCCGATCTTCATTTGGACCGTGCCACTACTGGCAGTTGCGGCGGCGGCGCTATGCGATTCAGCGGCAACGACAGCATTGGCAAACTCGGTTGTGGTGGCATCCAGAAGACTCAATTGCTTCATCAATGGATGCTGTGCCGGGCCACTGCTCTCCACAGCGGAAATGGATGGTGCCATCCCGACGCCGCTTTTCATGCGGGACCGAGCCGGTACTTGCAGAAGACTGTTATCAATTTCCGGCTCCACTCCCTTGTTGAAATACTTCAATATTTTCGGCAAGCGACTCAGTAACTTACGCTGTTCCATCTCCCTGAAGATGTCTGCAATTTTTGATGGGTCAGGACAGTTCAATTCGCAGCAATCAAATTCAAACTCGACCGGAACATCAAGACGAATAGTCGCCAACCTCTTGGATGCAAATGCGCTTTCCTTCCCCTCAATCAGCTTCGTTTTCTGTGAGCCGGCCTTGAGTTCATCAATATGCTCGTAAATACCCTCAACCGTTCCAAATTGACCAAGCAGCGTTACAGCCGTCTTTGGGCCGATTCCTTTAATACCGGGAATATTGTCGGAAGTGTCACCACACAATCCTTTGTAATCGGTAATCTGCTCCGGCCAAACACCAAGTTTTTCAAATACTTCCTGACGCCCATATGTTTTCAGTCCATCCTTTGTCGGCATCAGAACCTGAATGTGATCATCCAATAACTGGAATGCATCTTGATCGCCAGTCAAAATAACTGTTTTCAAATCCTTCTTTTCTGCTCTCTTAGCGACGGTGCCAATTAAGTCATCAGCTTCCCATCCCGCCAATTCAAAAATTGGAATTTGCAGAGCCTCAACACCTTCTTTGATCAACGGCCATTGAATAGAGAGGTCATCGGGCATTTCCTTTCGATTGGCCTTGTATTCAACGAATTCCTCATGCCTAAATGTAGGTCCGGAGAGATCGAAACAGACAGCCAGCGAGTGTGGATTTCTTTTCTCTATCAAATCAAAGATTGCTGAGAAAAATCCATACACAGCCCAAGTCGGAATACCGCTGGCGTTCCGCATCCCTGTCGTTAGCAGGGCAAAGAACGAGCGATATGCAAGCGAGCTACCATCGACGAGATAAAGCGTGTTATTTGTTTCTTGCATATTGGTTTTTATCTATATTGGGGAAGCGTACTGCGTCTATTTTTTCGGGGAGCCATCGCAGCGAATTCATCGTAAAGTGCTCCGATTGCAGGCTCTAGTCTTTCTCGGGGACCGAGGCAGTCTAATGCCCTGGAAATGTATTCCTCCTCTTCGTGCTGCATGTGTTTTCTTTTTAGAATCGTAATTTTCGATCTCAATCCATTTAGATAGCAGGGATTAATTGCCAATGCCTTGTCGATTAAAGCCTCGGCCTCGTCGAAACGACCATCATCCAAGTACATTGAACCAAGATTTCCATAAGGCCATTCAAAATCCGGATATTCCTTAATCAGTTCACGAAACTTGTTTACCGCTGCGTCGTTCCGAGAGGCCGCCATAAGGTTGTAAGCGGTGATGTTGCCCATGATCGCATCGTCAGTAGTATGATGTTTTGGAATGGCTACATTCAAGAACACCTGCGCGGAGTGTCCAGCAGTACTTTCAGGGTCAAGCTTAACTGCCTTATTTAGAGCTTCGCGAGCGCGTTCAACCCAACCGTTATCTTTATACTGCAAACCAAGTGCGAAATAGAACCCAGCGTCTCTTCCCTCTGGAACATTGGCACCGCCGCTGGATGAAGCACTGCGAAGTTTGGAGATAAGTTGACTAGAACCGTCTTTACCACTTATCCCAAGGAAGATCAGAGAGCCGCCGATGATGAGCAGCAATACGATCGGTACCGCCATCCAAGCCGATCGTTCCGCTTTGTCTTCTTTTACCTTGCGCTTTATCTCCATCGGCGTCACCTCCGTTAGCTTCGAATTTAGTAGCCGATTCGTTGTCCCGGATCCCAGCAGGCTGATTCGTTGTCTTCGAATTTCAGTAGCCGGGCTCTTTTAGTCAGGACCTCGTGCTGTGCTCATGGATGGAGCGTGGACGTTCTGTCCACCTCAAAAAAAGCGCGAAGCGCTGTTCGTGCAATCCTGCTATTGTTGAGGAGCTCCAGGAGCGGCGGTACTTAAGCTCAGCGGTCGTGCAGGACCGGAGACCTGACCAATTGCTTCCCATATTGCACGTCCCTCCGTCAAAGACGGAGTGCCAATGTTGAGAATAGCCGATAGTGTAGGCGCAATATCTGCCGGGCTTACTTCCTGTGCATAACGACCAGCACGGATGTTGGAGCCCATCATAATAAGCGGCACTTGCGAGTCATACCTGTAAGGCGAACCATGATTGGTGCCATTTGGATCTGACATGAAGATATAACCATTTTTCGGAACGATGTACACATCGCCACTGCGCGTAGTGAAGTAGCTCCGCTTCACAGCATCAATATTGGGACTTGGTGGCATCTGATTCATAAAGAACTGGAAGGCCGTATACACGTCACCAACACCAGGAATAGATTCAGCAGCTTGTGCGGCAATGTCTTCGACATCTTGCTTGCGCACTTTTTGCTTTGCAATCGTGTTTCGATTCAAGTAAAGATTCGGTGGTTGGAAGGATGCTACCCAATCGTCCGGTCCCAATTTTTGATCGAGAGCTGATTCAAGCAAGGACTTCAATGCTTTCGGATCTATACGACCAGCATCCAGTCCCTTGTCTTTGAGAAACTCCGGAATCGGCATAGTGCCATGATCACCGGTTAGAACAATCAGACACTTATCCAGACCGACTTTCTGATCGAGATATTGAAAGAAACTTGCAAGCGTTTGGTCCAAACGCAACATCATATCTTCCACTTCCTGACTGTTCGGTCCAAACGAATGTCCAAGCAAATCAGTTGCCGAAAAGGAAATTCCGAGAATATCCGGGTCGCCGCGCTGTCCTAGCGCTTCTTTCTCGACGGCTTCCTTGGCAAGGTCAGCCAGCATCTGGTTAGCCCAGGGTGTCATCTCGAAAGCGGTGTAGTAAGCTTCACCCGGTCCAGAAGCACCACCTGTGATGACATGCGGGAATTGCCTGCCATCGCCTGGTATCGGCTTCTCGTAAGTATAATCATCCTTGGTTGAAGCGTTGTAGAGGTTCTCCGGAAGCAATCGCTGCCACGGCTTACCGAACATTGAATCCGGGTAATGCCGATCATTGAAAGCTTTGACCCATCCAGGCAAGGTGCTTCCGAACTGCGAGGACGTTACGAAGTTGCCTGTCCGGTCATCCAACCAGAACGCACCATTAGCCATACGTCCGGCAAGAAACAGAGCAGAACGATCCTTCAACGAAAGAGTAAATACTTTGCTGCGCCCATTTGTTGCCAGTCGCAACTCGTCACCAATAGTGGTGCCACCCATTGTTCTGCTGCTTGCACCTGGTCCGTTGGCTCCAACCAATTGCACTGTGTCATCGTCGACCGCCATAATTTCTTTTTCTTTGCGCTTGCTATACCACTCATTAGCAATCACACCGGTTGACCAGGGATAAGCTCCAGTTGCGATGATTGAGTGTCCGCAGGCTGTCAACGTAGTAGCTTGCTTATAGTGACACTTTGGAAAGAACGCACCGTTATCAATAAGAAAACGAAAACCACCGGCGCCGAAGCGCTCCTGAAAACGGCTCAGGTAGTCATAGCTGAACTGATCGATAACCAGCATGACGACAAGCTTAGGCTGGCTATAAAGAGGTGATTGAGCGGACCCTGAAAGTGTGGTGCTAACTGTCGAAACGACTAACAAAAGCAATAACGCCAAGGCTTTGAATGTCTTTCGATCGCGAATAAATGAGAAAACTCCGGTCAAAGCTACCTCCAATGGAAAACAAGCTCAGGCAAGAAGCAAATTTGTTTATGCTGCTAATTGTAGCCCTGTCAGCGCACCGCTTGCTCACTTCAAAAGCTCATCTATAAATGATTTATGCATTGACAACAAGCCGCAGATAGTCAAGCGCCCATTCGCCTCAGATTCATATCAATGCCTAACTCTTGGGACGCAGTCCAAAAACTCCACACAAATGAAAACAGAGCTTAAGCTCAGTCGACGCTGCGCCGGAAAATAACTGCTAAACGCTTAAAATGGTGCCTTTAGGGAGCGATTGAAACAATGGGCTCTACGGCTTTTGCCTTGAAATCGGTATGAGCAGGCAAAAATGGGAAAGGCACCGGCAGAACGACTCTCATCGTTGTAATCACTGCTACTTGACCATCTCCTGGGGCCGGAGTTATTGGATCGCCAGTTGAAACCTGATTTCCGCTGCCGCCATTCCAAAAGAAACCCGTCACGAAAGAGCCTCCGGACTTCTGAATAATAGGCGAAGTAGCAAAATTGTCTGCAATGGCTTTTGCTGATTTTTCAGCATCATCTCCATTCCCCTTGCCAGCCGAATCTGTGGCGCTGGCAGCTGCTCTGGCTGCACTTTTCGCCAGGTTATCGTTAGCTGTATTTGAGAGAACCAGCACGGCAACGTCAAAGAGGAAGAGCACGATAGGAATCAAGAAAATAATGCCGACAACAGTTTCGATGATGCTCTGTGCAAGCGGTTTTCGCCTAACAGTCATTGCTAACTCCTGAGACCGGGAGTACCGGAAATGTACATCCAATTGGAAAACGTACTAAGTGTGGGCTAAGCCCATTATAACAGAAGAAACTATCCACACACCCCTTTCGTTGCTCGTATAATGCGTGTGATAGAGAAGGCGAGGAATGTGGATGATAAAGCAATTCTTTGCAGCAGTTGAGGCAAATGACTTCGCGCGGATTACATTTGCGGGCTTAGCAACGTCCTTGTTAATACAGCTAGGCTCACCGTCCAGATCAGCGGCAGCCCTGGAAGGTTGGGCACTAGATCAACAGCATTGCAAGGCTATTTTTTCAGTAAAGCACTATGGGCTTGCGCCTGTAACCGGCTGGTTTAACAAGGTCTACGGCTCTGCTAGATACGATGCAAAAGATTTGAAGAAATCATACGTGAAGGCTTTTATTGAAACCACCAGCATAAACTCCGGTTCCGGACCAAGAGACTTCCACTTACGATCAGAACACTTCTTGGACACAAAAGCATATCCAATGATTACCTTCGATTCGACTGAGCTTAAGCCGCAATCGAAAGGCAAATTTCAGCTTGTTGGCACTTTAACCATAAAGGACAAGAAAAAGAAAGTTGTGCTTGATTGCGAAGGTCCTGTCGGACCAATTACCGATGAGAAGAAGCAAAAGCGCCTTGGGTTTACTGCGAAAACAACAATAAATCGGAAAGATTTTGGAATAACATGGAACAGAGAGGCTTCACCGGGATTGTTTATGGTTGGCGACCAAATCGATATTCTGTTAGAAATCGAATTAATGCAATAGTCATTTAGAATCGCGCTAGTAGAAGCGTGGCGAACGCAAAACACTAGTTGAAATCAACAGTTATTTGGAAACCGAATTTCGGAAGACACTTCTCAGCCAATTCTTTAGTTGCCATGCTAAATCGCCTCTATGATCAGCCTTTTTGTTTCGTGCATTTGAGGCCGAAATTTCAAGATCTTGTTTATCAACCATGGCCGCCTGCTCATAGAACAAGAAGGAGCCTTTTGCATCACCACGCTTCTCCTTCACTTTTGCTAAGCGCATAAATCCCCGGCCAACGGGGCGAAGCCTCAGCGCTTGAGTGAATACCGACTCAGCCTCTTGCAGGCATCCTCCTCGATCCAAAACATCACCGACGGCATAACACAACCAGGCTTTGCGATCCAAATCCCTGGTATCCTCCAGTGCAATCTGCAGTGAGTTGTACAAGTCCGAGCAAGAAGCAGCTTTCAACAGATAGAGAAGTCGCATTTTGTACTTATCCGACAGTTCCGTATCTTTCATAGAGCTCCAAGCCATCGCAATCAAAGTAGGATACATAGCTTCTGCATATTGCCCATTTTGAACATAAGCTCTCGCTATCAAATCTGAGGGCTCCTTTCTGTCCAAAGAACCGCTTTTGAATACCTTCTGCAAATAGGGGATTGACTGCGCCGCTTGCCCCATCGACAAAAGCGCCTGTCCTTTGGCAAGCGTCGCAGCAGGATGATCTTTCTTCAATTTCAAATCACGGTCAGCAAGTTCGACGGCCTCTTTATACCGCTTCTGAAAAATTCGCAAAGCCGCAAGCGCAGTGGCGATACCGGGGGTTGATGGATTTAGATCAAGGGCCGTCTTATAGAAGTATTCTGCTTCCATCTGGTTGCCATTGGCTCGCTCGAGCATTCCTTGCATTAGTAAGACGGATGGGTCTCGGGGAAAACGAGCCTCGACATAGCGCAAATATTCGTATGCCGCAGTCGGCCCTTGCAGGGCAAGTTTGGTCTTAAATTGAGCCAATGCCGAGTTAGGTCTGCTTGGATCAAGCTTATCCACAATTGCATACTGCTCATCGGCAAGTTTCTCATAGCCTAGATATTGCAATACTGTTCCGCACAACATATGAGCCTCAGCATTGTCCGGCTCTCGAACTAACAGATCCTGCAACCTATTGAGCGCCGTTTGTGAATCGTTGGTTTTATTGAGATCCCTTCTTATCTCTGCCACTTCATTCTTTGAATAAAGCGATTTCGTCCCAGCACTGAAGCTTGAGGGGACTACCATCCCAGAGAGAATCAGGACTATAACAAACGCTGCTCTTAACTGCACTGCTGCTTCCTTTCTAGCTAGAACTAAAAGCATTTTAGCTTTTCACTGTATATTATTACTGTGAATGTTTTTTTTTGGAGTCAATAAATTCATCCTGATGCGATTTTTTCCGAAGAAGTCATGCAGCTTGATTGTGACGTTCGTTTTCACGGCGCTTTTGTGTTCGTGCTCAACCACGACGAAATGGAAGCAGCCTTTGGAGATGGCCCAGAAGTACCAGCAAGCAGGCGACAGCAAGAACGCAATCAAATACTATTATTCATCGCTAGAAGAGATGGAAAAGGCTAGAGCCGATAAGCTTGCGCAAATAGCCGTTCTTGGAAAGCTGATTGCATTAGAGAAGAAGGAAAACAATCACGTTTCCGTCGAAAAGCTATGCGACAAAGTGATTCCAATGGCCGAGCTGGCCTATGGACCAGATAGCTTGAATCTCATCCCCTTTCTGGCTGAAATGCGAGACGCTGTCAGCAGGCACGCTGACCGGGACAAAGCTGGAGCATTGTTAGACAGAATCATTTCAATTCAAGAGAAGAACAGCGGTCCCGACAGTGTACAACTCATGTGGTTTCTTGAAGACTACGCAAAAAGCACCTCGCCAACCTGCGGTGACCGCTTTGATCTTGGTAAACTTCGACACCTTGTAGCTCTTCGCGCAAAGCACTTTGGTGCCACCAACAAGGACACCATTCGAGACAAATTGATTCTTGCCGATGTACTTTCCCAGAAGGCCGAATCTGAGAAAGAAGCAGAGCAACTCTATCGCGAGTGCATCAAAGCCACACAATTGACAGGGGAAAAGTCACTGCAGGCGAATTCCTCTTTGAGGTATTCCAGATTCCTGCGCCGCTCAAAACGCCTTGAAGACGCACTGCCATTTCTCGAAGAAGCCTACTCAATATCAGGTCCGGGCAAAACGTATAGCCCATTATTTGGTCCGGAGATTGCGGACTTGCTCGGAGAAGCACTGGAGACTAAGGGAAAACGCAAAGAAGCCAAAGAACTCTATGAGACAATGATCGCGCATTTGAACAAACAAGCGGGTACACACCCATTGCTTTCTGACTTCTCAGATCGATTGAGCAATCTCGACAAAAATTAGGATCGAACAGAAGTCTCTAGCGCTTCATAGCATAACTAAAATAGACATCGCAACCAGGAGGATGATTGAAAGTTTGAACGGTCACCGTCGCACCTAGTCGAGTGTTTGTGGCATACATATTCTTATCATGGCTAGCAGGATTTATAGTCCACCCGCTTGATTGCAGTGCGCTTCGATAATAGGCAATGACATTACTTGAGCTGTCAGGGACTTGGAAGCGAGCTCCCATAACTTGTCCGCGCCCTTCGTCTTTTCTGTAGCCGTACAGAAACTTTCCGTTGGGAAAAGTAATTCCTGGCATTTCAGGAGGTGTCTTCGCCTGATTCGCTCTCTCTTGCAAAACCTGCCGATTCCTCTGTTGTTTCTTCTGAGCATGCGCAGGCTCAGTTGAGCAAACAATCGCAATGCACAGCACTAACGAAACAACTCTAAGCAAATTCATGGATCCAAAACTCCCTCATTGCAGAAGAAGGACACTCAAAACATTGTAGCGTCCTTCTCCCTGGTTTATCAATTTATTTTGGCTCGCACCCGGCGCGCCTGCTTTAGCTTATCAAGGACAACACCAATCAGGTCCGTTGGCCTCTGGACAGTTCATAAGCTGTAAGACGCCAAGCAGCCCTCCCTTACCTGATGAGGGATACCACTTCACAACGGATGCAGATATGCCGCTTGATTGACCGCCTCCGCATTCCCACATAAAGCCTGGCACCCATGTGCCGCTCACTCCGATTGTCCTGCGACCTCTGACCATCTGTCCGTCAGGAATCTTCTTGATTGGATCAACAACTGATGCCGGATTGTAGGTGTACTGCAATGTTGCCGGCTTATGCTCATCGATCACGACCTGTCCATTGTTGCCTTTGTGGATATAAAGGACTTTGTTGAACGGAAGCGGATCACCATCAATAATTGAACCAGGATTTGCTCCCTGGACTATTTGCTTGATGCGATACGACATATCCTCGCGAATGACGTCAATAACCGGTCTACCATTATGCATGTCGTCGGGGCGAGTGGTGTCCTGGAGCAAAACACCAATGTTAGCTTCGGAGAATGGCACCCCACCTGTATCTATGTGTTTCATCCCTGAACCAACGAACCCTTCGCCGCAGCCGCCTACTGGACCGTAGCCTGCAACGGTGACGCATCCGCCACTTCCAAAGCCACCGATGATTTCAAGAATGTATTGTTCGAGAAGCATCAAATTCTCGTAGTTTTGGCCGCCACCACCTTTAGAGTTCAACTGTCCATTGCAAAGTTTGGCAAAATCATCCATCTTGTTGCATTCGGACGGCGAGGCAGTACCCGGAGGTTGACCGTTCGGTTCAAAACTGGATCCGTTGCACAAAGCCAACGGAGTAACCTTCGTTGCTTTGCCGGAGAGGGTGGTTCCGGGACTACCGCCGCTAACACCCATAATTCGATTGCGGTCTGGCCACTGTGAAACATAACGGGTTTGGTCATGCATCTTCATGGCCCAATAGTCTTCACCTTCCATTGTTTGATTTGACTTGCTCGAATCAGAGTCATGGAAGGTACGGAGCCTATCGTAGACTCCATTCTTACCTTCTGGATTTCCTTCGATTCCTGAGTTAATGGTAGTTTTAGCGTTATTTATGATGAACTGACTGGGTCTTTCCTGGTCAGCCGGTGGATCGTAATGACACATGAATTTGTGTGTTTTCTTGCCGTCCGTGAAGTGTCCATTTGGATCTAAACAAGTGACTTCAAAAACGTCGACTCCCTTCGGGGACATCAACTTTCCACCTGGCTTAAACAGCTCACTGTTTCCCGGATCATCAATATCACCAGAAAATGATCTTCCTGCGTTATCGACGATGATTGTGCCACCAGATTGGATGGCAGGGAAAACCTTCTCTAAAACACCGACGATTGCGCAAGAGCGCAATTCCAGATCTGAACCGGTTCTGATAAATGAGGCAGATCCGCCAGATTTGAATGAATTAGCAATTGCATTCGGAAAAGGAGGAGCAACCTTGGAAGTAAAATCATCGACTGACACCAAGTGCGGTTGCTCACCCGGGCGCAAAGGTACAGCCCAAGTAGTTGGACAGCCAACTAAATTGCTCGCGGAGGAAATTGCAGAATAACCTTTCAAATAAGTCTTAACCTTGTTGCCTGCATCAGCGACCATATCGGAATCTGGCAGAGGCGCAGAAGGAGGAAAAGCGCCTTTCTCGAAATAAACGTTACTAGCTTTGCCGCGTGCCATGTAGGAAGTTTGATATTCAGCATCGCGGTGAGCAACGGCATTTGCTGCTGACGTCTGCGTTGGATGCTGAAGCATGCGTACGCTATTTGAATTGGACAGCTGCTCGAAATGTCCCTTCAAACTCGATGACGAATCCAATTTGCTCTGAAGCTGCGAACCGAGATCATAAACTGCTTGAGTAAGAGCAATTGCATTAGCTTTGGCTTGAGCTGTTCCTTCCGCTTGGGCATTGAGCTGAGCAAGAACCGCTTTGGCAACCAAGCGGTTGAAATTTAGCAAGTTTACCTTCGTTCCACCTTCGAGCACTTCTTCGAATTCCTTTCGAAGGTTCGTATTGGTAAACGGACTGTCAGAGTCGGGAACCACAACATCGGGCGTAATAAGAGCTTGCTTGGCGACATTCAGGTTGCCTGAGTCAGTTGCATGTTGCAACTCCTTACCGCCACCGACCAGCAGTTGCCAGACGAAGAAGCAGCCACCCACGATAATTAGAACAAAGGCCAGGATGATTACTAAGGCAAGAGTTGCCCCATCCTTTTTACGTTGACTCACGACCTATCCCTCCGGGAAGCAAGCTGAGCCTGCTTTTGCGTGTTTAGTAATAGCCGGTTAGAAACTGCAATTAGCGCGGGAAGTTGCTAATGTCGCGATTTGACAGCTCATTCGAGCAGTCTTAAAAATCGCTAATTAATATCATTATCTAATTTTCATCAAGATAGTCAAGAACAATTAACCCAAAACCCATCCATATTATAGCTGAAAGTTTTAAATCTGATCCAATTCTACTGGATCAAGCCAAATTTGAGGCCAGATGCGCCTTTAAGCAATTAAATGTTCCGAACTGATAACATTTTCCATCCGGTCTGTTACTTGCACCAAGCGCCGGAATTAGCTCTACACGCAGTTTTCGAGGCGCAGGATCAGTTAGTGACTTCGCGGGGGCGTTGACTGCCAATTGTGAATTTGACGTCAGCGTTGAGTCCTGGAGCGTTTACAAAAGGAAGCGGCACCGTGATGAATGGTTTGGCAGTAACTTCAGTGCTGCAACTGACCAGGGCCTGCTGCCCGGCTGCCGCCGGAGTGTAACTAACGCTATGTTTGACGTCTTCGTTTATGCTGTCGATTCCGATGAAGCGGGCAAAGCCGGTAGCATCAAAAGCCGCATTCACCTCATTCTGAACAGCTGCCGCTTCACTTTCTTTTCTGACGGAAAGCTCACGTACACACATAAAATTGAGGTACCAGCAACAACCATACACTGCCGCCATCCCCAGCATATCGAGCAGAGGAAAAAAGATCACAATGAGAAAGAGAAAGAGAGAAGGACCAAACTCAGTAATGGAACTACCCTTTTTCCGACGCTTAAGAGCGCTCATCTATTTCTCCCCCTTGGTAAAAGCCGACCCAGTTGCGGCTCACTACATTATACCCCTGTAAGCATCGACACTACAGATAAGAGGGTCAATCACGTCCTTTTTCTTCCTGCGGCCGTTGCGAAGCGAGTTTGAACACAACTGGTGCACCCAGACCAGGAACTGTGGAAAAGAATGGAATGTTGATGAAAGGCCGAACCGTAACGCTTGTCGCAACCTGGATCTGCGTTGGATTGGTCATGTTAGGCAAGTACTCGACCGAATCGACTTTCATATCGTCATTGGTCATTTTCAGGAAACTAAAGAAGCCGCTGCTTCGAAACTCAGTATCGATCTTCGCTTTAGCTGCAGCGTTGCCATTGGCCTCCGGTGTTCTAATAGCCAACTCTCGAATCATGTAATCATGGTAAATGGAGGCAAAAACATATGCGGCTCCCATTTCCAGGAGATCCAGCATCGGAAAGAAAATAATTATCAGCAACAGGAAAAGAGCCGGTCCAGTCTCTGCAATTGCAGCTCCTCGTTTACGCCGCGCTCTAAAAGGCGTCCGATCAGCTTCCCTTTTTGTAGATTTATCGCGAGTGAACTTACCGTCCACTCCGCTTGGCGCTGATTCTTTTCGCATGCGCATTCTAGCTCCAGTGAAGCCTGTGTCCGCAGAAATTATACCCCTCTCGTGCCACGCTGTAACTGTATATAAGCGTAGCCGGCTAGCCACGAAATCTATCGATGCACTACGCAAGCTGAGCTGAAATGGTTTAGAATCGTTGACTATTAAGAACCCCTTTCGTCTTGATATTTATGAGGAAATAGAATGATTGACCGTGCATTTATTAAGTTAACTGCCGCCGTTTTGCCTATTTTGCTTTGCCTAACCATGCCTCTTGCTGCTTCTCATGCTGCACCAGCACAAAAGGAATCGAAGCCGACGAGCGATGCGCAATCAGCCAAAGACGAAACAACAGCCAGCAAAACGAAGAACATGCACCGCGCTGACTTCAGAGTTAAAGGCGCCAGTTGCGTAGCCTGTTTGAGAAGAATAAGCAAAACACTTAGAGCTCAAAAGGGAGTCATAAAGGGCGACGTTTCCATATTCTCTCCCTATTGGGCAATAGTCATTTTTGACGGCGATCAAACAACGCTCGACAAAATCTACGAATCTGTTAAGCACGAAAAGGTGACTTTTGAAGACATCGAAGACCGAGTTGTGAACGGACTACCTTTGATCGTAATTCCCAAAGGCATGGGTCAGGCCCAAACGCCAGGCACCACCGGCAAAACCACCGGAATTTCGCGCTAAACTAAATGGAATCGCTCTAAAAAATAAGAGAAGCCGGCAAGATGCCGGCGCTCCCGGGATCGAACCGAACTCTAAGAAGCGAACCGCTTTCGAAGAGAACATGCGAATCCTGTTTTCGATGGGGCCGCGAATCCTGTTTTCGATGGGCCGCGAATCCTGTTTTCGTATGGAGCGCGGGCATCTTGCCCGCCCATAAGTATGGGACGCGGACGTCCCGTCCGCGTTTAACTGCGACCCAGAGTGAAGATCAAATCGCTCTTTGGGAGGGCGACGCATGGCGTCGCCCCTACAGAAAGTTGCGGTAACTTTTGATGTAGGTGTGACGCCATGCCATTCGTCATTCTAATCGATCTCAAAAATTAGAAGCTGGCAAGATGCCGGCGCTCCGGGGATCGGACCATCAAACTAGCTTAGCTAATCCGGCGGAGAGCATTGATTGCACGAAGGCTTTCAGATCGTTCAAAGTAGCTTTTCCGTTCTTCACCTCGTTCATGAGGTTGATGATCTTCGAACCAGTAATAACGCCGTCGGCACCAATCGCAAACATACGCTCTGCTTGTTCAGGTGAGGAAACGCCGAAGCCGACTACAGTCGGCAAACTCATCGATTGTTTTGCTTTTGAGATCAAGTCAGCAAGACCGCTGTCATAGCGCTCCTCCTCCCCGGTAATACCCAAGCGTGAAACGACATACAAGAACCCACCGGCATATTCGGAAATTGACTTCATCCTTACTTCAGTGGTTAGAGGAGAGATAATGAAAATCTGCTCCAAACCTGATCTTTTGCATTGCTCGGCCAGCGGCTTTGCTTCTTGCGGCGGCAGGTCGACTACTAACAATCCATCAACCCCTGCACCATTAGCCCGGCTGCAGAACTGTGAAAGTCCATGGGCAAGCACAGAATTGTAGTAACACATCAATGTAATCGGAATACTCGGATTTGCATTTCTAATATCTGCAATCAGCTCCAGTGCATCTTTGGTTTTGAAACCACTCTCGATTGTGGCCGCAGCGGCTGCCTGAATAGCAGGTCCATCAGCCAGAGGATCGGAGAATGCCAGCCCAAGTTCAAGTGCATGTGCACCCGCATCAATCATCATTTGAATCGCTTGCAAACACAATTTTCGATCTGGATAACCGAGCATCATGTACGGAATAAATGCTCTGCCACCATTCTTTCGAAGGGGCCCAAAAACATCCTCATATCTATTTGACATAGTTCATCACCTGTTCTAAATCTTTGTCGCCTCTGCCCGATACGTTTACGAGAATAGTTTTTCCGCCTTGCTGTCCTGCCAGTTTCTTGGCATAAGCAAGAGCATGAGAACTTTCAAGAGCAGGGATGATGCCTTCAGAACGAGAGACCTCGTGATAAGCATCAATCGCCTCGTCGTCGCTTATGGATGTATAGTCCGCCCTAGCGCTTGACTGAAGGAACGCGTGCTCAGGTCCAACTGAAGGATAGTCCAATCCAGCAGCTATGCTGTAAGTTTCATGGATCTGTCCATCTTCATCTTGCAAGACTTTGCTCATCATTCCGTGAAGACATCCATTAGTTCCTTTAGCAAGAACAGCACCATGCTCATTGGTATTCACTCCCTTGCCCGCCGGTTCAACGCCAATCAATCGAACAGACTGATCGTCGATGAAGCCACTAAACATGCCTATCGCGTTTGAGCCGCCGCCAACGCAAGCAATGACATAATCAGGCAACGTATTGTAGTCCTCAAGCATTTGCTCTCTGCTTTCGCTACCAATTACTGATTGAAAATATTTGACGATCTCAGGAAACGGATGCGGCCCCGCAGCTGTTCCAATCAGATAATGCGTTTCCTTCACTGTTGCGATCCAGTCGCGCATTGCAGCATTGATAGCATCCTTGAGAGTTCGCCCACCGGTTTTAACGGCATGAACCGTAGCTCCCAGAAGTTTCATCCTCAGAACGTTGGCGTGCTGGCGCTCAATATCAACTTCGCCCATATAAATTTCAGTCTGCATGCCTAGCAAAGCACCAATCATGGCGGTTGCAACACCGTGCTGACCGGCACCAGTCTCTGCAATCAAGCGTGTCTTTCCAAGCGACTTAGCCAGGAGTCCTTGACCGATCGCATTGTTGGTTTTGTGGGCGCCACCATGCAAGAGATCCTCCCTTTTCAAGATTATGCGTGCACCCCAGTTGCGGCTGAGATTCTCCGCCAGATAAATCGGAGTCGGACGACCGGCATACTTCTGCAATGTTTCATTCAGCTCACTTCTAAGAGCTAAGTCCGACTTGAACTTCAAAAATCCTGCCTCTAATTCCTCAAGAGCAGGCATCAAGGTTTCGGGAGCATACACTCCGCCGAATTCTCCGTAATATCCTGTTTTCAGCATTTTACTGCTCCTTTTATCTTGTCAAAAAAGTTCTTGATTTTCGAATGATCTTTTTGCCTGGGAGAGCTCTCTACACCTGAAGCCAGATCAACTCCAACTGGTTTCAGGGTAAGCGCTTTAGCGAAGTTTCCCTCGTTAATGCCACCAGCAAACAGAAATGGACGCCATAAACAGAGCTTGTCGCCGACCGTTTTCAGGACGTTATCCAGCCAGCTCACATTGCTTGCATGCGCCTTTGGTCTGTCAAACAGAAAGAGATCAACAAGCCCAGCGTAAATAGCCGGATCAATATTGAAGACCTGTGAATCTGCTGGATCGATCTCAATCACCTTTATGATCGGTGGATTTTGCGCTGACTTTCCGTTACCGAGCAAAGATTCTCTCAGTTCAAGAACATAGTCAGGAGACTCGGAGCCATGCAACTGAATCGCATCCAGCTCAAGTCTTCGGCTAGTCTGCAACACCTCTTCAATTGGTTGATTTCGAAAAACGCCTACTAATTTTGGAGCTTTATCACATGAACTTCGAATTCCGCTGATAATTGAAGCTGCCTCGCCAGCGTCAAGCTTTCGCGGGCTCTCGGCAAAAATGAACCCCAGGAAATCTGCGCCACTAGTTGCAGCAAATTCAGCGTCATGAATATTGCATATGCCGCATACTTTCACCAGCGATTCAGCGTTTCTCCGCTCTTCAGATAGGAAGCTGCCCTCATCAACGAATTGACCCAGACGAAACGCGCGCTCGGCTTGGAAAAACTCAAGGAACTTCGCTTGGGGATCTGGTGACTTCATGAAAGCGGAGCCAATTAAAAAATTGGAAGCATGATCCCGCAAGGAAGCGAGATCCTGGGCATTCTCCACACCACTGGCGGCGATAACAACGGTCCCCTGGGGAGCAAGTTTTGCCAGATTCTTAGTGGTATTAAGATCAATTTGAAGACTCTGCAAGTCCCGATTGTTGATCAAAATCACCTCTGCACCAAGAGCGATGGCGGACTCCATTTCAGTGATATTCTGCACTTCTACTACCGCAGTCATGCCGAGCTGACAAATGAGATGGAAGAGTTCCTGCAACAGTTCTATTGAAAGCAACTTACATATGAGAAGCACTGCGTCTGCGCCGGCCATGCGAGCTTCGTATACCTGATATGGATCGATAATGAAATCCTTGCACAGTGTTGGCAGGCTGCTTGCTTGGGAAACATTGCGAAGCAAATCAATACTTCCATCGAAGAACTTTTGATCGCAAAGAACAGAAATAGCCTTGGCATGCTTACTGTAGATCGCTATTCGCTCATCTACCGAAATCGAGCCTTCCATTTTTCCCAGAGCTGGCGAACGCGGCTTTATTTCAGCAACGATATTCAAGCCGGAGTTCGATAGCGCTT
Source organism: Candidatus Obscuribacterales bacterium (assembly GCA_019747875.1). Taxonomy (GTDB): domain Bacteria; phylum Cyanobacteriota; class Vampirovibrionia; order Obscuribacterales; family Obscuribacteraceae; genus JAIEPM01. The sequence continues at coordinate 1,297 of JAIEQI010000061.1, read as the reverse complement.
TAAGAAATCGCCCTTCGGATTTCTCAACCTTGTCCCTAAAGGATTCAAGCGGATTGGCTGCCTTTCGCTCTGCAATTTCAACGAGTTTATGCTGCAACACATTATCAAGAAAATCTGCCATAAAACCTCCTGGCTCTTTCTAGAGTTGCAGCAACTTGTCCACTGCTGACTAGACCTTTTGCCAAATCCACTCCTGCATTGATTGAATCTACGATGCCACCGACCATCAATCCAGCAGCGGAATTTAGTAAGAGCGAATAATAGAAGGTGGAGCTGCAATCTTCTCCGGTCAATATGCGCCCGAAGATTTCCACATTCTCGGCAGCGTCGAGAATCGTATACTCTGACTTGGAGATCACATAGGATGTATTAAGGATCTCCTCACTTAACAAACCGTTCTCAATTCTAGAAAGACTGTTACGTCCAACAGGCAGCAACTCATCAATTCGGCTATCAGCAGTCACCAACAGAGCGTGATTGCATTCGTAAGAACTGGCAAGATATTCCGCAATCTGTGAGCGAATCGAGTCGGAAGATATGCCCATTACTCTATAGCCAGGATTAAGCGGATTGAGCAGTGGACCGATGAAATTGATTGCTGTCGGCCTAGCAATTTTCTTCCTGATCGGGGCTAAGCGTTTTAGTTGGGGATAAACTTCAGCGGCAAGAATGAAGACTACTCCACAGGACTCGATTCCGTCAGCGATGGCTTCGCACGGGAGATTTGAAGTAAAGCCGAGCCCTTCCAGAAAGTCAAAACTACCTGACTTACTGCTAGCTGCACGACCACCAAACTTCGCCACCTTCAATCCGGCAGCCGCCAACACGAACGCAGACGAGGTGGAGGTATTAAAGTGTGGCAGACCACTACCACCTGTCCCCGAGCAGTCGATAACAGTTCGTCCCAACAGGCGCAATTCGTCTTGCAATCCCGAAGGCAATGATGAACTTCGCCGAGCAATTTCGATCAAATCTGAAAGAAGCCCTTTCGAATATTCACGGGTGACGCATGGCATCGCCCCTACAGTCCCGAATTCACCATAGTTCTGGCAGGGTCCGCCCAGAACCATAGATTGACTCTCGTATGGAGCGCGGATGTTCAGACTTCGGTTTGCTCCCGGGAGCGCCGGCATCTTGCCGGCTTCTAACTTCTCGAGAGCGATTTCGCTCTCGTATGGAGCGCGGATGTTCAGACTTCGGTTCGATCCCGGAACCGCCGCCATCTTGCCGGCTTCTAACTTCTCGAGAGCGATTTCGCTCTCGTATGGAGCGCGGATGTTCAGACTTCGGTTCGATC
>JAIEQI010000191.1 GCA_019747875.1 Candidatus Obscuribacterales bacterium | reverse complement strand
CTTCACTACACTTCACCGTCATCGGGTTGTGTGAGGACTCTCACCTCCAGTTATTGAACATGCTCGGCACACAACAAGACAGAGCTGGGAAACCAGCTCTGTTTTTGTACGTCCTCTGCTAAGTCCACGCCTTGCTTCGGGGGTTCGTGGGGTGGGGTCTTCGTGGGTTCAGGTCTTCGTGGGGTCAGGTCTTCGGGGGTTCGGGTCTCGTGGGGTCGGGGGTTCGTGGGGTCGGGTCTTCGTGGGTTCAGGTCTTCCGACTTCAGGTTTCGACCTGCGCGGTGCGTGCTCCCGCCTGCTGGAGTCACTAGCAAGCTTCGCTAACGGCATGGTAGATCATGGAGCGATAAATCGGTGACTTGCGGATTTACGCAAGGGCAATGGGGAAAGTCAAATTGTTTGTGTTGCTCCGCATGAGCATAATGAATAAAAACGAAGAGCACGACCACTAGTCAATGAACTTTTCAATCGCCTTTACCAATAACATTGAACCGGCTCCGCTAGAAGGATTTACCAGATGCCACATTTCGAAGAACGCGCAGAAAAGCAACCAGTAACATCCGTATTTTCTCCAAAGACACCGACACCCACTAATCATATTTTTGCGGAGGAAGATCTGCTGGAACTTTTCGAGCCGAAAAATATAAACAGCTTGCTGGAAGTTGAGAAACCCAAAAGCAACGTTCTATCAGATTTCGTCCAATCAACAATCAATGCGGGTGTGGTATCGCCAATCCGCGGCATAGCTCAGATCACCGATCACGCAGCCGGGACTAGTACGGACAAATCCATTCAAAAAGGATTTGAAGAGGTTGGAATAAAAGCGCCGGAGCACGCGGAATTCGGAACCGCATCCTGGTATGTTCAACAACTCGGCAACGCAGCCGGAATGACCATACCATTTATGTTGTCGCGAACAGCAATCCAAGGCGGTGCATCGAAGATCATCGGCGAACCTGCAGTCTATAAAAGTGCTTTGGATGTTGGTAGCACTCATACGCTAAGACAATTTGCGCTACACGAGGGCGCGACATCGGCAGCTACAGGTCTGTTTTATGGAACAATGCTCACACCGACCACCGAAAGGAACGTCGGCGAACTTGCATTTATCGGAGACCGCTTCCGAGCAGGATTTGGAAATGCAGCGGTCTTTGGAACATTGGGACTTTCGGCTCCATACATGACAAAAGCGCTCGGCTCAGCCGCAACAGCTGTTGAACAATCAGCACAGTTCAATTTCGCAAAGTCCCCATTTTCCGCAACTTTGCGAGGACCACTAATGGCAGGAACCTTAAGCGGATTGCCAGCTGGACTTGTGGGCGCCGAAGTCGCAGCGCTCAGCGACAATCGATTAGTTCCAACCGCAAGCGAATTCAAAGAGAGTCTTGTCGGAATGACATTCGTTGGCGGCGCGCTTGGAACGCGACGTTGGCTTTCTGCACAAAGAGAAGGAAGTAACATCACCAACGGCAGATACTTGACCGATAGGTTCCGATTGACAGAACCTGCAAATTTCAGCAAAGAAAACTACTACTTAGTTGAAGGGAAAGCTGAGCTGTCGAATCTGATACGCAGTATCGCCAGCGGTGAGCAACACTCGCAAGCCCAAGTAATAATCCGACCAGAACTAGAAACAGTTACGAGCGGACTTCTAGGAAAACAGTTCACAACGCTTGGTGATGCCAGAACAATGCGGCTGGACTATCGCAGCGGCGGGGTCATCAGGGCCGGCACGATTCATTTTCGAACGTCGAACATGCTAGATTGACCGGATGGTCTTATGTCCAACTACACAGTTTCTTAGGATCGCCGTTTTGTTTCTCAGCGCCTTTCTCGAATTCAAAGGAGCCACAATGGCATCGAGAAACCAAACCAAGAACAGAGCTGGGAAACCGGCTCTGTTTTTTATTTGCCTCGAACGCCAAGCTCGAGAAATCTCCGATCTTTCCGAGCCCAGGTTTCCTTGCCGTCGCCGAAAACATCGTTTGGCAAAGCATTGGCAAGATCCACTTATTATGAGATTCACATATGGCGTATTTTCCCCAAAGACACCGAACCCCAATATTCATATTATGGAAATTAGGAGCGGGGTTTTTGCGGAGGAGAATCCGTTGGAACACTTCGAGCCAAAAAATATAAATAGCTTGTTAGAAGTTGAAAAACCCAAAAGCAACGTTCTATCAGACTTTGTTCAATCAACAATCAACGCCGGCGTGGTATCTCCGATCCGTGGCGTGGCGCAGATCGTCGATCACGCAGCCGGGACGAGTGCGGACAAGTCCATTCAAAAAGGATTTGAAGCCGTTGGAATAAAAGCTCCAGAGCACGCGGAATTCGGAACCGCATCCTGGTATGTTCAGCAACTCGGCAACGCGGCCGGAATGACCATACCATTTATGTTGTCGCGAGCAGCAATCCAAGGTTGTGCATCAAAGATCATCGGCGAAGCTGCAGTTTATAAAAGTGCTTTGGATATTGGTAGCACTCATACGCTAAGACAATTTGCGTTACACGAGGGCGCAACATCGGCCGCCGCCGGTCTGTTTTACGGAACGATGCTCACGCCGACCAACGAAAAGAACGTAGGCGAACTTGCATTTATCGGCGACCGACTGAAAGCAGGAATCGGAAACGTAGCCGTCTTTGGAACATTGGGCTTATCGGCTCCATACATGACAAAAGCGCTCGGCTCAGCTGCGACAGCGGTTGAACAATCCGCATTGTCTAATCTGGCGAAGTCTCCACTTTCGGCAACTTTACGAGGACCACTACTGGCAGGCACATTAAGCGGATTGCCAGCTGGACTTGTGGGCGCCGAAGTAGCAGCACTTAGCGACAATCGACTAGTCCCAACCGCTGGCGAATTCAAAGAGAGCCTTGTCGGAATGGCATTCGTAGGTGGCGCGTTTGGAACGCGACATTGGCTTTCTGCCCAAAGAGAAGGAAGCAACATCACTAACGGGAGATATTTGACCGATAAGGTCGGATTGACCGAACCGGCAAACGCGCACAAAGCGAGTTTCCATTTAGTCGAAGGGCAGGCAGAGCTGTCAAATCTACAACGCAGTATCGCCAGCGGTGCAGAGAAGTCGCAAGCCGAAGTGATTGTCCGTCCGGAACTAGAGACGGTTACAAGTGGTTTTTTCGGAAAACAGTTCACAAAGCTTGGTGATGCCAGAGCAATGTTGCTGGATCACCGCAGCGGTGGTGTCATCAAGGCCGGCTCGATTGGGAACGTCAATCTACTTGCGACCTGCTGCAATTTGGAACCAGCATTAGCGAAGCGTGACGTTTTTCGAGGACGCGGTGGAGCAGGAAAAGATGGCACGGTGTGGCTTCAATCGAGTCCGGAGAATCCAGGCAAATTTACGTTAAGCTTAGACAGAAATGTAAAACAGCCTGCAAGTGAGTCGATCTCCGGCAACAGAAATCTAGTCGAAGTGCCATTGGGCGAAAGATCCGATCTGCCACCGAAAGCAGTGCCTCCGACCGAAACAGCAAAGAATCCGGCGATGCGTGTCGGCGAAGGACCGTTCAGTGTCCTTGGCAAAACACTCACCAGACCTGGTGACTCAACTATCCTTTTTTATTCCAGCAATGGGACTCGTACAGATGCGACTCGATTCGACACGACCATTCGATTCGGAATTGGCTCAGACAAAATTCCATTTGCGAAGGTAGAACTTGGTGACGGATTCTGGTCCCTGAACGGTACCGGAATGGCTGTGAAACGAGCATACACAGTTGGTGTTGGCGACACCATTTCTATGAATCCGAAAGTAAATTTCCGAGTAGAACCCAACCCAATTTTCAAAGACGGCAACGCTCTGCGTCTTGTTCAGGAGAATTCAGCTGACGGTGTATTACGGCCGGCTGTTGCTGGACCTCATGTTCCACCAGAGGCATCAAAACCTGTAACGAGTCGAGAAGCAGCAGTCAATCAGCCAATAGCAGGCGATTCAAAACCGCCTGTCGCAACGCCCCCGGTATCGAGTGCTCGATCAGATTCCGCGCAAGGTTCAAAACCGCCTGTCGGAACGCCCTCAGTATCGGGTGCTTCACCAGAGAGCGCGCGCGATTCAAAACCGCCTGTCGCGACTCCCTCAGTATCGAGAAGTCCAGACTCAGTTGCGCGAGATTCGGCTACTCCTACAGAGGCACCGAAAGCAACACCATCTGTCGCCAACAAACTAGAAGGAAACGCTCAACAAGGTCCCGGTCCTCTGACCCGTCCATTCCAGGCGCCAGCGAAGCCTACCGAAAAACCAATTGAAACCGCAAACACAAAGCGTGCTGAAAAGCCGCTTGCGCATGAGAAAGAAAGCAAGCCTGAAAAACCTGTTGAAACTGCAAAACCCTGGAGCGGTTCACCAGAATTGAATTTCAAAGTCGGTGAGATTCTGCCCACTAAACAACTCGAGAGAATGGTCGCAGTTCCATCTGATGGAATCAGAGCCTCTAGACCAACGCGCTTTGGCAATGAACACGATAATATTTACCGAATTGATCCGGTCCAAGTCCGCAATGCCTACAGCAAAACTGGCGAAAGATTCACGTTTGACGAGACTGGCAAGATTATAGATCGGCAGAATCCCGTCGCAGTACAAAATGCAGACGGCAAACAAACTTACGTGTACAAAGACCAGTCAACGGTCACATGGCAATCAGAGAATACACTGCTGATCACAAAACAGTGGGGAAACGGAGATTCGTACACCCTATCTCTCACAAAAAATGCTAACGGCACTGGCACTATTGAGTACCCTTCAGGCCTCACCAAGACGCTAAATAAAGACGGATCTGTCAGAGAACATCATCCCAAGGAAGGTTGGACGAAAGACCTCCGCATAGCAGAAAAATATTTCGGTCGTGAAGTTACAACGACAACTTATCCAGACGGAGTGAAAATAACAGAATTCGAAAATTCGCTAGGAAAGGAAACCCTTCGAGAGCTACCGAATGGTTCAAAGGAAAGAAGATTTCACGGACGAATTGAAGAATTTCCAAAGCAAGTAGAGTCATCAGAAATGATTGCGCTGACAGCCGGCAAATCCATAAAGGCAGAACTTGGGGATGCACAAGTAAGCGTCAGCGCGGATGGAAAAATTACACTTGCCCGCTCAAATAGTAATAAAGTATTCGACCTCGGCGAAAAAATAGAAAGCGGTGCAATTCGAACCACACCAGAATCTGATTCTTTGTCGATCTATGCAAAGAACGCAAAGGGCGAGAAACTCCAAATCATAATTACGGAGAACGATCGGGTTGTAAAAATCAATCGCTCGGTCGCAAGCCAGCTTTCGATGGTCGAGTACCTGAAAGATCCCCTTGCTGCCGAACAAAACCGAGATCGCTCTGCATTCTCGCCTCACAGAGAAAAGCGCGTGGAGCCTACAGAAAAGATAACTGATTCAGTTCTAAAAGAAGGTATTCGCCTCGCCTCCACCGAGTTCGGCGGTTTCGGACTTAACTCGATAGCTCTCAAGGATGGACGCGTCATAACGTTCGACAACAGAGGAATGATTCACAGCGTCGACAAGCCTAGCACTACAGCAAAAAGCGGCGAGCGAACAATTCATACCTACGCGATTGGACCTACTCAAAAAACGGTCCTAACGTGGGAAGGCGATAGCGTTACGCTGAAACCTCGATTGGGTGGAACTGATTCGCAGCTCACAAAAGATGCGTTAGGGCGAACTATTGAAACCTATAATGGAAATAAAGCCATCAGATTCAATGACAATTCAGAACGCATCCTACGAAATGACGGCATCGAAGTCACCCGCCTACCTGGCTCGTTCAAGTTCGGCGACGAATTCACAACTACAAAATGGGCAAATGGAAAGCTTTTGATTGAGCAGGCACGTGGGGACTATACGTCAGGTAAAATCACACACCACGCAAACCGCTCTGGAATCGAAATTGGATTAGGACCAAATGCCGGTGCCATCGAAATCACCGGAACCGGTGAAGTCAGAGTGTTACTTCCCGTGAAACCACCATCGGATGGCGGCTCCAGACAAGGTCTGCGCCCCTACCCAGACCCAGTTCCCCGACCGTTTCCAGACCTGGTGCCAAGAATGTTCTAATTGTGGGCTCATTGAATTGCCTGCGATCTCGGGAGGCCGGCATCTTGAAGGCTCCGATCTTTTAGAGCGCTGTTTGAATCCGATTCCATATCTAAATCTGGTTCATGATTTCCCGAAGATTTCATGGGCAGTCCGCTATGTCCGATAACGGAAACACCTTGACGAATGCTATATGATGAAATGGATGTAAGGCCCGGCAGCACTTCTTCAGATTCTGATAAATCAACAGCGCCGGCACATTGCAACTGCTAGACTGAATGGGTAGGTCGGTTGCAGCCTATGGGTCAAGGGGAGGAAGGCGGGAACGCCGAATAACTTATGCAATGTCCTGGTTGCGGTCTTTATCATCCTGCTCGATATGAGCAATGCGTTTCTTGCGGAAGAAGTTTCACAGGGCAAGACGACGCTGTTGCCACGGAGCCGAAACCACCAGGCGCGTTCAAGAATCAGCGAAAGGTGCAAACACCAGTTAAGCAAGAAGAACTCGATGAATCGGACGAAGAGGAAGATGCCGAAGAGATCGAGGATGATGAGGATCTACCAAAACGAAACCGCCCAAAAAAGAAAGGCGGATTGCCACTAGGTTTAGGCATCACTATTGCTGCTGGTATTTTATTGGCTTCAGCTGGTGGTACATACTTTTTCTTATCGCGTCCTCCAGAGAGCGATCGGCTTTTAAGCGAAGGTCAGAAAGAACTCGCGAACGGGCAATATGCGTTTGCGCAAAAAACGCTCGAGCAAGCAATGGCGCTCAAGCCAAACGATCCAACAATTCTTATGACACTAGCACGCGCTTATGTTGGCACAGACCAAGTTGAGCGAGCTTGGAGCTGCATTTCACAAGCAACGCAATCCGGCAAAGGTATCGCAAGCGATCCTCAATTGGCATCCGATTTGGCAAAATTCTATGTCCAACGCAATCAGTATGCGAGAGCTGCGGACCTGCTTCGCCCACTTGCGGAGGCAAACGTCCCTCACAAAAAGACTGAACTGGCAGATCTCAACGCGCTCTGGGGTGATGCATGCTTCAACAGGGGCGATACTGCACAAGCTTTAAAATGCTGGGAAGAGATCAAAAGTCTGGGAGAAGGATCTCGTTTCAACGAATGTGATACCAGACTTGCAACCATTTATCAAAAAATGTCCAACGACATGCTGGCAAAAGACAATATTGAAGGAGCACTTACCAGCCTCAGCAACCTGAATAATATTGCGCCAAGCCCTCAGAGCTATGAAAAGACTTCTGACCTTTACGCAAAAACCGGCAAGTTGGATCTTGCAATTGATCAATTGCGCAGAGCTATAAAACTTGGAAATGGATCACACGATCTAAATCGCAAACTTGCAGGATTGTTAGCTAAACGCGGCAAGGAATTGCTAGATAAAGGGGACGCCGAAACTGGATACGCTTACCTGCAGCAGGCGCAAGGATTGGATAGCCGAGTGAAGGTTCCGACCGTTGCGCTACGTGGCATTCACTTGGATGTCGATAATGCAGCCGGCGGCATCCGCTGCCAGGGTGAAGCCTGGAATCCGGGTCCAGCATCAGTCGCTTACCTGCATGTAAAAACAGAGCTTTACGATACCAAGACCTCGCAGGTTCTTTGGAGCAGAGAACAACGTGTCGTTGATGAATTCGTGCCGCCATTAGGTGCCAACGAGACTCGGGCTTTTGATATTTCGGGTCCTGGTGCACCAAGAGAAGATGGCAGCGTAGAGTTGAGAGTGTACTTGGATGGCTCGCTGTACAAATCGTATCCGATCGGAACTGCCAGCAATAGTCCCGATTCAGCCGAGCCGGAGATGCCGCGACCGGCCCCAGACCGAACTCAGCAAGCACCGCCACCGCCACCGCAGCAGCCCGCCCAGCCACCACCGGTAGCACCACCATCGCGACCGATCGAACAAACTCCGCTTCCAAATTCTGGTGGACTCACTCCGGAAGAGCGGACAATGAGAGATCTGGAATAAGAACGGATGCTGTGGGATTAACAGCCACAGCATCCGCGAGCACAATCTTGAATCAGCTATAATCGCGTGATCTCACTTGAAACTTCTTGTTTCGTATCAGAGGTCACAAATGACTGGCACCAGATTTAGTACCAGTAATCGTATGTGCGATTGCGATTATTCAGTAGAAGACCAATACCAGCGCCGACCCCGGCTCCGATACCTACATTCCTCAATACACCGCCTCGGCGTCCGTCAATCGCGGATACGCCAAGCCCGACAAGACCACCAATTGCTGCGCCTTTAGCAGCAGATCGTAAGGCACCACCCGATCGGTAATAGCCACCATTGAAGTCGTTGTAATAGTACGGATTTACTGACGTACTGTAATACGGGCTGTAATACGAATTACTCCATGGATTAACGTACGTATAATACTGCGCCATCGCTGGAGCAGCCGTACTAACTGCACATAAGACAGCCGCAGCACCCGCAATGCGGTTGATCGATTTTTTCAACATAAACTCCTCCTCGTTGCAGTCGCTGCTCCGCGTACCTGCAATCAGGGCTTCCTTATTGTTTCATGATGTTACTGACGCACCAGATCCATATCAGTTCCCGAAACGCCTCAACCGTCGACAATTGCGGATTCATCTCATCTTATGTGCGAAAGAACGGAGCCATCGATCGACTCGAAGATGGCTTTACAAGCCTCACTTGAAACAGTAGAGGGCATGCCGAGCAGCATCGGTGCGACTAGCTACTATCGCAGGAACGACAAATGATAAGGCTTTTGTAGCAATCGCCGGGATTCGATTTAAGGAGGGAATCAACGATCCTGTCTGTATTTGAAAAGCTTATCGAACATCATCTTTTTGAAAACATGCAATGATTCAGTGCTCTTCTTCACTTTGGCACGAAGAATGGCACCTTCGAACGCGGAGAGGAAGAACTCAGCGAGCTCCTGTGCATTCAAATCCGCGCTTATCTCACCAGTAGACATGCCCTCTTGCATAACCAATGCTATCGCAGAACGTCGTTTTTCAATAATCTCTTTCAGGCGATTTCTGAATACTTCATTCTGGTCAGCCATTTCTTGACTGAGGTTGGCAATCAAACAGCCCCGGCTGCACTTCCGCTGCTCGGCCTTGGCAATACTTTCGTTGATGTACGATGTGAGCCTCTCCACCGCGGACAGACTTTTATCACCGAGTACGCGATCTAGTTCCAACACATACTTCTCGTCGAAGGTGTTGATTATCTGCAAGCCGAAATCTTCCTTGCTCTGGAAGTAGTAATAGAACGATCCCTTCGGCACCTTGCACGCACCCAGGACTTCACTCAAGCCAGTATTGTTGAACCCCTTCTCCAACATAATGTCGATCCCCGTTTCGATCAGCAGGGAACGCGTATTCTCTTTTCCTTTTACCGGAGTCGTCGACATATTTGGCACCAGCTGGGACATAATCATACTAGACCAGTCGTCTAGCCACTGTCAAGATTCTGAGCATCTGAAATGGAAGTAGCGTTCGGCGTAGACGCCGGTGCTCCCGCTTTTCCAAGCTAATTTGAAGAGTTTACTGGAGCGCATCACGGAGCGCTTACTTATTTGGCAGGTATCGTCAAACGGTTGCCGTTTTGACTTCGCTCTCCGGCTGGGGCATTTCGACTGTGGTCCAGACGTCACAAGCCTCGCAGTGGTACTGAAAGCGAGCGTAATGCAAGTGCCGCCCGCGTTCAGGAGGGTTGGAATTTGCAGTCATCTGGGGCTCGTTGGAGACTTCCATAGTTTTTTGGCATTTTGGGCAATTCATCTAAACACCTCTGTCGACGTTAGCAGTCTGCATATTAGCAGCTCCTAATGATTTGTCACTTGACTTTAGTAGACGACCGGTCTAATATAACAACATCAACTAGACGACTGGTCTAATACGGAGACAAACAAACATGAACTGCTTACCGATCGCATTGCAAGCCGGACCAATGGAAGAAAACCTTCAAGTGGAGTTAGATCTGATCGGAGAACTAGCTGGTTCAGTTATTGATTTTGCAGCTCGATTGAAGAACTCTTTCTCCCACAGAGCTAGTAGCCAGCAAGGCACCACACACAAGATCGAACAAAGCGAGACAGAGCGATTCAGGATCGCACAGAATCCGGATTCGTCGGCAAGTGTTCTTCGCAAGCTAAGTCATGACCCGAGCGCCGCAGTGCGGAGCCAAGTAATATTCAATCCATCCCTAGATGTGGAAGATCTCAAAAGATTGGCCCACGATTCGGATGCATTTATTAGATCACAAGCTCGGACTCAACTTCTTATGGCCGCATAGACGATTGTTCTTCCCGTCTTCTTTCATAAGGCTGTTTCAATCGCTTGCTCGACCTTGAGATAACACCATCCTCAGCAAAATCCAAACCGCGGATCGCTCTCAGAATTGAAGCCGGCAGGATGCCGGCGCTCCCGGAATCGAACCCGATCCAACTCAAAATTTGCAGTCGGATTGTTTACCAGAACAGTCGACCGCTATACAAAGCCAGAAGATTAAATCGATGGCAATGGACGTCAATCACAGGAATTTTCCGGTGGTAACCTAAATTACCTTTGGCATACTAGCTTAATTACCAAAGCCCCTGCTTTCTCCAATCGGATTCGCATAATGAAGATAGCCTTGCTCACATCGTTGACGCTTGCCATTTTTGTTTCATTTTCCAATTCGTGCAACGCTCAAGATGCTTTTGACTCAGTTGCCGCCATGGGAAACCAAACAAACAACACCGGAAATTTCACGGGTTCCCAAAGCCAGCAAGTGGGAGTATACACCGGTCCTCAATCTCCGCAAGATGGCGCTGCATCAGGCGGAGACATTTTCGACCCGGAAGTGGATTCCCCGCCAATGCTGCAGGGAGCGACAAATGGGACGATCGGGCCAAGTACGAAAGATGGTGTTTTCTCCGATGCTCCATTGACCGAAAAAGAGATAAAGCTTAGAGACGAACTAATAAAAATAGTTGCTTGCGACGAACCAAATACGCCAGGGCTGTTTCCACCGCTGCCTCAATTTCCTGCCTTACCTGAATACGAACTAGAACAAGAGGCGAGAAGTAGCATCCATGCGGTAGAGCGCTTATCAAAAACATCTTATGAGCACGCTCTTCATTTTGCAGAGAAAAAAAACTTTCAAAAAGCTGGCGACCTATTTGCAGATGCACTGCTTTACACCACTGATGAGATCAAGGTACGAAACTTGATACGAGACGAGCTGCGAAAGATCGCCGACAAATTCGGCAAACACAAGCAAATTGAAGAGCAAATAAACTGCCTTCGATTGGCGGTGTTTTTCAATCATCTAGATTCGGGCCTGCAAGGCTCATTGAACCAATGCATAAAGGAGTCGGGGAACGATTCAAGCGATGCATCATACAGGGCTTCGTTAGCCGAACAATTCGAAGAACTCGGCGACTATAGACTGGCTAGCGCGGAATGGCGCGTAGTGGTTAAGTTGAAGCACTCCATAGAAAACCAGCTGAAATTAAGTGCGGCGCTTTCGGCTTCTGGAAATGACAAGGAGGCACTTTTCATATTAAAGAGAATATTGAAAGGCGATTGGCCCGATGCAAACAAGTTGACACAGGCACGTTGCCACCTGGCATTAGCGCAAATTTTCCTCAAGTACTACCAAGTTTATAACAGCAGGGGAGCGGGGGCCAGTGGCATAGCAATCTTAGAAAACGCAATTCTGGAGTCTCGCAGAGCAATAACACTCAACCCGCGCGACAAAGTTGCACAAAAACTCTTCCTCGATTTATCGAAGAAAGTGGTGGCACTCCGTCCCACTGAAGCTGCGAATCACTTTCTGCTTGCAGCTGCCTATGTAATCAGTGGCGACAATGCAAAGGCCAACGAGGAATACGAAAGTTGCAAGGCGTTAGAACCCAACGATGACAGACTTCCGCAAGCGAAACTCGTAATGGAAACGGTAAAAGCGAATCCGTCAGCATTGCTCAACGGACAAATTGGCGAGGGCATTGTCAAAGTCCAAGGAATGCTTGATGCTGAACCACGCAACGTACAGTTATGGCGATTACTTGGCCGCATGTACGATCAGTCGGCGGATCCCGAGAAAGCGAAAGCTTGCTTCAAAAAAGCAGACGAGGTTTACTTCAGCCCACAATAGCAAATGGCATCCACCTTTCAGTACTTGCGAATTACCGATTCGTTCCTTTGAGTGCGGTTCGATCCCGGGAGCGCCGGCATCTTGCCGGCTTCGATCTTTTGAGAGCGATTCCCTCCGAAGAGCGAACAGACGGATCATGTAAGAGCGCGGGCATCCTGCACGCTCTAGTTATTCGCAGAAGAGTCGGCTAGCCGCCAGTGGACCTATTGTGCCCGCTACTAACAAAAATTTTTACAAGGAGCCTTTTAGCTCGGAAAGTTTCATTGCCATATCGACGTCCATTTCATGGCCGCCTTTGATGCTGATGAAGCGAGCTTTCCATCGCATCGGATTTACACCAGCAAGAATGAGATCGCCAAACAGATCCAGCAACTTGTGCCGAACCGGTTCATCCGGCCAACGCAATTCCTTGCTAAATCCAGTTTTGGTAATGCTCACCACTTCATCGGAGATTCCGAGCATTTTGTGTTCCATCTCCGAACCGAACGTTCTTGCATCTGCAATTTCGCGCAGTCCCATTTGCGGTGTCCAGCTCTTCCAGACTTTTCCGATCATGGGATGATCCCAATCCATCATATAGTTCATCGAAAAGCTGTCATCCGGAATTGCCATCAAAAGACGGTCACCCTTCTTCACGACGATTGTTTCTTTGAGTTCCAGATCTGCTTTGACTTCCTGTTGTTGCCATCCGGAAGATTCGAGCAAATCCATCCAGAAGTTCGCACTGCCATCACCAAGTGGAATCTCGGGACCGTGAACTTCAATCAAAAGATCTTCGATTCCGTAAAGCCCAACGGCACACAAAATATGCTCAACAAGAATCAGGCGATCTGATTCAATTCCAAGAGTGACATTCCGTAGGGTGTTAACAACGCTCGATGCCAGAGCTGGAATCTCGACCGAGAGACTCTGCTCCCCTTTCTTCGGAATCAAGAACTTGATCCCAAATCCAGGCTCCTTACGAATCAATCTGACAGTTATGTCCTGGCGAGAAGTGATACCACGCCCCTTGTACTGGAGCACTTGTTCACCTTGTCCATTGATTGTTGCAGTCATCTTTCCTACCTGACCAGTTCAGCTCTTTTTTTTAGCTCTTCCTGCAGCTCGTCGAGCTGCTTCTTCAGCCGGCGGACCTCGTCGTACATTTTCGGCAAGCGTCTAATATGCGCAAGGTTGTTCATGTGATCACGAGCGCGTAAAGCTGGTGCGCCGCTTACAACGTCATTCTGTTCAACATCTTTCATGACACCAGCTTGACCCTGGACAATAGCATCCTTGCCAATGTTGAGGTGATCCACAACTCCAGCCTGACCGGCGATCACAACGCGGTCTCCCACGGTGCAGGAGCCGGCAATAGCGACTTGTGCAACGACTAGAACTTCTTCGCCGAGTTTGCAGTTATGAGCAATCATCACCTGATTGTCGATCTTGCTACCGCGTCCGATTGTAGTAGCGCCCATGGTGGCGCGATCGATGGTAGCGCAGGAACCAACTTCAACATCGTCTTCTAGAATGACAGTGCCGATCTGCGGAATCTTCAGGTGAGGATTCGATTCGTCTACCATTTCCCAATTGCCGCGCATGCGACGCTCGAGATTCGACTCTTTCTGAGTGACGTAGGCAAAGCCATCACTACCGATTACCGCGCCTTGCTGAAGGATAACGCGGTTGCGAATCTTGATGTGGTCAGCAATCAGACAGCCCGGATAGATCAAGCAATCATCACCAATTTCGACCTGACCGCCAATTACAGTTGAAGCCATAATCTTGGTTTTATTGCCGATCTTTGTTTTCGGTCCGATCACGACATAAGGTCCGATCGCGACATCAGCGCCCATTTCCACTGAGGGATCTATAACCGCGGTCGGATGAACTCCCGCCTCCGGCAAATAGCGCTTTGGTTGGAAGAATGTCAAAACCTTCTGAACAGCAAGAAGCGGGCGGTCGACATATATGCAAGGAGTCGAGCACTTAGTTCCGGTCGGAATGATCTTTATGGAGGCATTGATGTCATCGAGACGATCAAGAATCTTTTGACCGAACAGGAAAACAACCTCTCCGGGCTGCGCTTCCAATGGCGAAAAACAAACCTTGTCCACTTTCACGTCATGATCGGTCTGGACCTTTCCACCAATCAGCATGGCAATCTCGTGAATGCTCACTTCTTTCGGAAGCTTCATCTTCTTTCTATACTCCGGAGAACAGTAAAAAACGACTAGCTGGCAATGCCCGCGCACTGCCAGCTAGATAAACCAAACGGGGCGCGCAGTAGCTTATTTCTTACCGGCTGCGGCTGCAGTATTTGCTGCGGACAATCTGCTCAGTACGCCTGAGGTGATATCAACACCACCGTAGAGAACAGCTTGCTTGATCATAACTACATCAACTTTGTGGCTGGCGGCTTCTGCTTTGATAGCGTTGTCGATGTCGCCTTCCAATTGTCCTTCGATGTTTTGAATGTTGGCTTGCAACTTCTTCACTTCATCATCAATGTTGGTTTGCAAGCGTTTCTGAAGACCTTCCAGTTCTGCTGGCGGCTTGTTGGCCTTTTTGGCCTCTTCATACTGCTTGTTGGCGCTTTCTACCAACTTTTGGACCTTCTCTTCGCCTTTTTTCAAATCTTCGAATGCTTGTTGAGCTTTTGAATATCCGCTGACAACCTTGTCGCGGTCAATAACGCCAATAACTCCACTGAGTTTGGCTGGCTCACCGGCAGCCGCGGCCGACGCCACTGTGGACGTGGAAATAAGCGCTGTCACAGCGAGTAATAATGCTATACGAGAGTTGTTCATTCTCTTCTCCAGAAAAATACGTTGAATTAGCCGAGCTTTCATCGGGGCTCAGTGTACAACATACAGGTGGCTAAGCTGCCACTATATGTGATTGCGTGTACTTAAAACTTGTCTCCGAATCCGAAAGTCATTCGTGGGACAATCTTTCCGCCGATCGGTGCGATTAACGGTAATCCATAATCTATTCTAATCGGGCCGACATAGGGCAAGTTCATGCGGAGTCCGACCCCAACAGAAGCCCCCATCGCCGACCGAGCATATAGCGAATTGAATATACCTCCGCCACCTACGCCGCCGGCGTCAGCAAAGAGGACAAACTTTGTATTCTTCTGAACGGCGTTCACGACCGCGCCGGCCTTTGACGAGGGACTCATCTTCGGCATCGGAATCTTCATGCGCAACTCGGCGGTTGCCATAAGCATCCCCGTGCCCGTGCCGAGGTCGGAGAACATTCGATATCCACGAATACCATTCCATCCACCCAATCGATATTGGGAGAACTGAGGCATGCCGCCCACCCCGGTGCCACCCTGCACGTTCATGGCCAAGGTATTGTCCTTACCTATAGGAATGAACTTGCTTATATTGGCGCCGGCCTTAATAAAGCCCCCGCCATTAAGTCCAATATTAGGACCGACAGAGACACGGGCCGAAGTTCCTTTGTGAGTATCAAACGCCACATCCCGTGTGTCATAGTTCAAAGAAGGGTTGATACCGAAGTATGTGCCGCCTTTGAGTTGCTGGTTGCGTATGCCATTTGCATATGCAAGAGCATTAGCTTGATTTGCATAACCGAGTTTCATAGCGTTCTGAACGATTGTGCTTCCCATGGTCAAATTGTCCATGTTGCGCATAAACGTGTTCTCGCCCAAGATTCCAAGGTTTGCGGTCCAATGCTCTTTCAACGGTCGGCTGAAATTCACGTTTAGACCGATGGATCTCTGCAGGGCGTCATCAACCACCATGCTCCCGAGGTCGCGTCCGAAGCCGGTAACCGCCATAGCGGTCTTGCTACCGCGCAAGCTGGGCTCGATGAAACTCGCCTCGACCTGGAATGTACGCCGCGTGGGCATGAAACTGCTTCCACCATTGTTTACGGCATTGGTAAAGCTTCCGAACATTCCGGAACCCATATTGCTATTGAATTGAACGATCTGCCCGCGACCTCTGAAGTTGCTATCAGAGAAGCTGAACGAGCCGAATGGTCCTGCGATTGTGTCGACACCGCCGCCGAGACCGACAGAGCCGGTTCGCTTCTCATCGACTTCGACTTTCAGATCGTATTTATCTGGATCGCTGGTCGAAGGGCTAAGGCTTCGGCGTATATCCTGGAAATATCCATTGCCGTAGAGTTTGCGCAGGTCAGCCGTTAACTGCTTTTCGTTATATACGGTTCCCGGCTTTAGTTTGATGTTATTGCGGATGATAAAGTCTTTGGTCTTCTTATTGCCGACCACCTGGATGCTGTTAATTACACCCTCATCAATACTGAGGTGAACGCTGCCATCGGGATCGTCTTTTACGTCAATGACGCGCGCCAGCGTGTATCCTTGCTCGTGATATTTTTGCTCTACCTTATCGATCGATTGCGAAAGTTGGGTCAGGTTCTGCGGCTTGCCGAGCTGATCGGAGAACATCTTCTGCAACTCGTCCGCTGACATGACTGAATTGCCCTGGAACGCGAATTGAGTAACAGGAGCGTTTTCCTGTACGCGAATCTTCAAGAGAACGCCGCCGCTGCCTGACACTTCAGGTACTACTTGCAGACTTCGATCATCGAAGTAGCCCATGCTGTTTACGGCTTTCAAATCGCGAACAACTTGATCGCGATCGAATTTGTCGCCGCGGCGAGTTTTAACTACTTCAAGAATATTCTCTGTTGCAACGAGGCGATTGCCTTCAACAGTAACATCTTCGATTGTGAGGTCTTTGCCTTCAAGATCATCACCGGCACCAGACTTGGTGCCTGGCGAAGCTACCTCGTCCTTCTCGATCTCAACCTTGAAGAGCGGCTCCTCCGCCATAGCAGGCGAGGCGAAGCCGCCGCTAACCATTAGCGGAACTAAGAACGACAAGAGGACGTAAGAGCTAACGTTCTTTTTTGATTTTCTGAGCCGGGACAAAGCAGCCATGGGAAACCAATCTAGAGATTCAGGGCGTCATTCTATCACGACCGTCAACCATGCCAAGGTGTTTCCAGTCTGCAGATGAAATTTTCCAAAGCCTCGGATGCCAACAAATTGGCGCTTCCCATCTAATATATCTCTCAACTTCAAGAGACCAATGTTTCTGAACGGCAATTCATTTATCAGCAATTCTGGAAGTCTCAGACAATTCTCTATCCGCCCTCTGACATCGAATCTGGTGCCTATTCATTTGTTCCTTCGTATAGGAAGAATGTCGCTTAGTCCTCGGGAGCGGGCTCTCCTCTAACTTAGCATCGCGGACAACAAAAAGTGTGTTTGTTCGTCGTCCATTTCGCGCGCGCTAAGCTGCCATCAGCGCGCATCCCCGTTCCTGCGTCACCATTTCGTGTACTTACTAGTTTTAGTCTAACGCAGCTAAGCCTTAGTAACAAACGAAGAGGGAGGCCGTGAGCGACCTCCCTCCTTCTAGCGACGTTTTATCTACTTACCTTCGAACCAGCCGGTTGGATCTGGAGCGAGGTTGAGATTGATTTGCTTCACTTCGGTGTAAGCATCCAATCCATAGGTGCCGAGTTCTCGTCCCCAGCCGCTTTGCTTATAGCCGCCCCATGGGCATTCGTTATAAGTGGAGTGGTAGCCGTTGATCCATGTGACACCAGCCCTGATGGCTTTAACTACGCGATAGGCGCGAGTTACATCGGAGGTGAAGACGGCGCCTGCAAGACCGAATGGCGAATCATTTGCCATCTCGACTGCTTCTTGTTCGTTGGAGAATTTCTGAACTGTTGCAACAGGTCCAAAGATTTCTTCTTGAACAATGCGCATGTTTGATTTCACGTTGGTGAACAGTGTCGGATTGATGTAGAAGCCTTTTTCGTACTTGCCACCAGTTGGCTGATCGCCGCCCACTTCGATCTTGGCACCTTCCTTTTTGCCAACCTCAATGTATTCGAGAACGCGCTTCATTTGAGTTTCGCTCACAAGCGGTCCCATTTCGGTTGTGTCGTCCAAACCAGGGCCGACGCGGATCTTCTTGCTGCGCTCTACGAATTTCTTGACGAAGTCATCATAGATTTTGTCTTCAACCAGGAAGCGCGAGCCAGCGGAACAGACTTGACCAGCGTGTGCATAAATTGCGAAGAGAGCGTAGTCGACTGCTGTATCGAGATCGAAATCGGAGAACACAACCATCGGTGACTTGCCACCGAGTTCGAGTGTTACTTTCTTCAAGTTGCCGATTGCAGCTTGAGCAACATTCTTTCCGGTTTTGACACTGCCTGTGAATGCGACTTTGTCGACCAATTCGCTTTCAGCAATCACGTGTCCAACTTTTCCGTCGCCCAGAACAATGTTGACGACGCCTTCCGGCACGCCCAGCTCGCTGATGAACTCAGCCAAACGCAAGGCTGTTAGAGGTGTAAACTCGCTCGGCTTCAGAATAAGTGTATTGCCTGCTGCCAATGCCGGGGCCAACTTCCAAGCAGCCATCAACAGTGGATAGTTCCAAGGAATGATCTGACCGCAAACACCAATCGGCTCGCGCACGATTTGGGACACGGACGGAGCCGGTACATCAACCGATTGTCCACTCGGTTTGGTGATCAATCCAGCATAATAACGGAAGCAGTTAGCAGAATCAGCGATGTCGTAATTGGCTTCACGAAGCGGCTTGCCGGCATTTAGAGTTTCCAGCTCAGCCAACTCCTCAGCATTCGCTTCAATCATGTCAGCTAACTTGAACAGGATTTGAGCACGTTCCTGCGCTGTTGTCTTTGGCCAGGGTCCTTGATCGAACGCTTTTCTTGCAGCTTTGATTGCTTTTTCAGTTTGTTTTGTCGACGCTTCAGCAACCTTACAGAGGACTGCTCCATTCGCCGGATTTATTAAAGTCCGCTCAGAGTCGCCATCCTCAAACTTGCCGTCGATAAAAAGCTGCCACTTGCGATCTACTTTGACCTTTGGTGCGGCCAATGTCTGACTCATATGAAAACCTCCAGAAGCGCTTAAATAAAGAAGCGCAGGGAACTCGGGTATCCATCTAAAATTTGATAGTCCCGAAATGATACCACATGTCAGCATATTCCTACGCTATCGCATATATCTTAGAGCGGCTGAGCAAGTGGATTGTGGACTGAGCTTAAAGATGGAAAAATGTGTTGATAATTCAGAGCCACTGAATTTTCAAACGGCGTTTTCATGGGGTACGGCTGATGATTGTTAGAAGCAAGACATCTAAACTTCTGGATGTCAGATTTTTGAGGAAATTGGCGTCAACTCTTCTTGTGATCCTTGTTTCTTCGGGCAGCTTGTGCCTTAATCCAGCAAATGCCAAACCAAGTACAACGTCACCTGCAAATAAGGCAGCGGCTACAACCAACAAGGACAAGCCAGCAGCTACGACAAGCAAAGACAAGCCAGCAGCCGCGGATGCCGGCAAAGACAAAGCGCCCGCTAAAGACATGAAAGCGGCAATGCCTATAATTTATGACTTTGGCGCAGCTTGGTGCGTTCCATGCAAGAAGTTCGCGCCTGTGTTTGACAAAGTCGCAGAAAAATACAAAGGCAAAGTCGACTTCCAACACATTGACGCGGACGACGAAAAGAACAAGGCACTTGTCGACAAGTACAAGGTTATGAGTCTGCCAACGATTGTATTTGTCGATAAAACCGGAAAGACTGTAGACACAAAGAACAAAGTACTCACTGAAGCCGAACTTATTCAGCAAACGGATTCCCTGATCAAATGAGCTCAAACAATAACCACAAAGGCACATTCATTACCCTTGAAGGTCCCGAAGGTGCCGGCAAGACAACTCAGCTGAAACTGCTGTCTAAGTTTCTCCAAGACGAAGGCATTGAGCACGTAATAACGCGCGACCCAGGCGGCACTTCATTAGGCAAGCCAATCAGGCGCCTGTTACTGAATGCAGAATCAGTCGTCAGCCCCGTCGCTGAATTACTATTGTATGAAGCGGACCGTGCACAAAATGTATCTGAAGTGATCATGCCGGGATTGGCAGAAGGCAAAGTTGTCTTCTGCGATCGCTATGTCGACTCCACGATCGCGTACCAAGGATTTGGTCGCGGTATTGATCTTGATTTGATTGAGCAACTAAATAACGTAGCGTCGCAAGGTTTGAAACCGAAATGCACAATCCTTTTTGATATTGAGAGCAGCGCTGGATTAGCTCGACTCCATCCGAGCGGACACGATCGGCTCGAAAGGGAAGCTTTGGAGTTTCACCAGAAAGTGCGCAATGGCTATCTTGAATTAGCAAAGAAAGACGACACGCGCTGGCGTGTTCTGGATGCCTCTATGCCGATGCACATGGTGCAGGAACAGCTGCGAAAGTTCGTCATGGAAGCGTTGAATTGAACTAATCGCATCGCTGCTACGGCAGCACGCGGCGGCTGATGTCACCAGAGAGTGCCGCGGTATCTCTGCGAATCTTCTCATCGTCGCTAGGATCTAGTGTGCCACCATTTCTGGTGCGCATTGTCGATTCCAATGAAAGCAGATCTTTAACGCGTCGAGATAAGTGCTGATAGTCTTCTGGTTTGAACTTTTTCTTCGAGTTTTGATCTTCGATATAAGTACTCATATCTCGAAGCATGTCCGGGACTTGTGGTTGCGCTGGTTGTGAAACACCCTGCTCAACAACTATGATTGGCGCCGGAGCAATATAGCCGCCAGCTCCCCACGGATAGTAGTACCCAGAGGGAGCCTTCCAATACGATCCGGAAAATCCACCGACATTGAATCTGAACATACCACCGTTGATTGGAACTGGAGCTCCATACGCCGGATAAACAGGGGCGACTGGATTTGCGCCGTAGTATCCATAGCCAGGTTGATTCGCGTAAGGATAGCGTCCGTATCCATACTGTTGATTCATATAAGGCCCATAAGGCGATGATCCCTGAGAAGGAACGCCACCGGCACCGAACGGATTAAGATTTGGAGACAAGCTAGGATTGTAATTGCCAGTCTGATTGTTGCCGAATTGCTGACGGTTTTGCGAAAACGCTGGCGTAGCGCTCAACAAAAGCAAGGAAAGCAGCAATAATGACGCCTTATGCATTTTATGTACCTCGAAGCTTCCTCAATTCTAGCAGCCTATTCTTGTAATGCCTTAAGTGCAACTTCTCCGCAGGTCAAATTAGAGGGAGGCTGAACGGGAGGTGACTTTAACGATAGAAAGTCTGGGTGCATCACACGCGTCCGCCGACCGAGACAAACGGCTCACTAAAGATCTTGAGTCGCCGATGTGACTCTCAAATGATCGCAGGCTCTCTTTCTAGCGATAGGAGACAGTGGACATAGGAGGAAGAGAGTTGACTTCCTTAAGCGAGCAAGCCGAGACTCCGACACGCTTCATTACGAAGCTTGGATCTTCGCCTTCAGCTGGCAGAAGCGAGATGCGCCCAGAATCGCGGCGAAAAGCTTGATGCACAGTGGTTCCGATTTCAGGGTGCGTGGAGATACAGACTGCGCGCTTGATTTGACGCACTTCGATAAGGAGATTGGCTGCAGCCGGAAACTTCTGATTGCGTCCCTCGTAACGATAGACAGTTGTTTCAAGGAAACGAACTTCTTGTTGCTCAAATACATAAGCAAGAATCGGCATGTCTTGAGCGAGAAGTTGCGGCTGCCCTGCATAGCCTTTGATGAGTGATTCGAGGCGCTTGAGGTCGCCGCAAGCAATGGCGCTAACTAAGAGCATGAGACGACTGCGCGTATCAATGGACAGATCACGAAATGCGTTGAGACGAGCAGTAAATTTCGCGAGTGCTTGCTCAACTTGTTCCTCATAGGAGGTCTTGCGAAGTGGCTTAACAGCCGTCGAGCTGCGCGAATAATCGAACAGATCTTCTTGTTTTTGCATTCCGATTTTTTCTAAGAAACCTAATCCCATTGTTCCGTCCCTCAATCAATTCAACATCCAACAAAACCATCCTATCCAGACTTGGTTTCAGCCCGGTTGCAGAAAAGTTGCAAAAATGTTTCAGCAAAGTGAAGTGGCAATTGGTCTCCAGCAAAGTCAAAAGAGCAGGCTGGGGGAAGCCTGCTCTCAAACTGAACATACAAAAAGACAACTACCGCTTGGACTCATAGCCCGAAACTTTAGTAAGACCGAGGTTGAGTGTGGGGGGCGCTCGACGTTCGGGCTTTCTAGTCCGGACAGCGGTAGCTGTCTTCTGTTGTCTTGCAGGCTAGCCTTGGGGGAGAGGTCAGTCTGCTTTGTCGGTTCACATCTGTCTGTGGGGGGGAGGAGTAGATGCCTGCCGACTTTTTTATTGCTCACTGGGGGGGTGTGTGCCGCAACACTATTAACATAAGGGTTAGGGTTCCAACATTTGAATTGGAAAAAGATACCCCAAAATAAAATTGTAGAAGATAGTATTAAGTGCGCCAGCGCAGGCTTCTGCCGCTTAACCCTCTTGCGCCGTGTCTTGTTGGAAATACTGAAAATTCATTTCTTCCATACAAAGATGCAAAGTCACTAATGCCCAGAAACCTAAGAGACCGACAGATGAAAGGACCAAGTTATTTACTGGGGGCAGCTTTCCGGAACTTACAAGGGCGATGAGACCGGGCAAGCCTAATACACAACAGAAAATGGCAATCTTTCTGGAAACCGCCATTAACGGCTTTCCGTATCGATGCTTGCGATTCAACAAGAACACGCCGATACCGGCGATGATTAGCCCGATAACCAACCCATGAACGGCAGCATCAAAGCCGACTCGACAAACAAGTGCGACGACAGCTCCCCAGATCGCATCCACAGTTGCGGCTAAATCAAAATGCTCCGTTCCCTGCATTGCTCTTCTCCATCTCCTTTGGGGTCCACCTTCTGCGGGTCCCAGCGGGCGACGCATGGCGCCGTCCCTACAGCTCCTGTGCACATCGCGTCCGGAATCAACAGCTGGCGGTGCACGTCGCCCGAATCAACGGTCTAACTCTGTAGGGGCTATACCATGCGTCGCCCGTGAAGAGCTAATCGCTTTTGAACGATGGCGACGATCATAGCGCAAGATGCCAAAAGGTTTACTTAACCGCTCTCATGTATGTCCTCTTGCCCCTGCGGCTGGTCCTTCATGAGCGCTCGACCCAAGTTTACATGAGCAGCGCCGAGGTCCGGATCCAGCTGCAAGGCCTTTCGCCACTCTGCCAGAGCTTCTTTATGATCTCCCATCTTCGCCAGAGCAAGACCTCTGTTGTTATGCGCCTTGGCATCATATGGATGGAACCTGATACTTTCGGCATAAGCCTCGGCCGCCTGCTTGTTAAGCCCCGCTCGCAAAAGCGCCGAACCCATATTGTAATGAACTTCCGCGTAATCAGGCTTAATCGTCAATGCTTGGCGCCAGACAGCGACGGCGTCTTCATAACGATGCAACAAATAGAAAACAATGCCTAGATTGTTTCGAGCCTGCGGAAATTTAGGGTCAAGATCCAACGCGCGCTCGAATAGCGCGATTGCATCTTGGAGATGGTTGCCCTTCCACGCGATGATCCCCATCATATTAATAACTTCCGTGTTCTTCTCGTCCTTCGCGAGCGCCTGAGCAAGCGTTTCTTTTGCCCCTGCAAGGTCGCCCAGATCTTTCTGCGTTCGAGAGATGCGCAATAACAACGGAATGGAAGAATCGCCTAAACGTTGCGCGTTCCTGAATTCGATCAATGCCTGCTTGGGCTGCCCATGCGCTCTCAATGCATCACCCAGGTCTCGATGCACAATCGAGGAATTGGGCTCCAAGTTCAGAGCTTCCTGATACTGCTCGATAGCACCCTCATAGTTGTCAGTCAAATAAAGCACGTGCGCAAGGTTGTAGCGCGCGTTCGGATAGTCAGGTTTTAGATGGATCGCCTGATACAACGCCTTCATAGCCTTTTCAAAATCACCCTGCGAGAGGTAAGTAGAGGCAAGATTGTTATACAGCTCCGCCCGCGATGGATGCAGCGCAATCGCTTTTTTATACTCTTCAATGGCTTCTTCGAGTTGACCACCCTTCTTCAACGCGACAGCCAGGTTGTTGCTGGCGGCAACATTGTCGGGCTCGCGCCTGACCACTTCTCGGAAGTCGCGAGCCGCAGCCTCGAACATTTGCTTGCTCATCGAATCCAGACCACGCCGTAGAAGCTCATTGGAACTGGCTGACGTCGACTGATCAGTAGGGGAGGCCGGGCGCATCTCTGCTTCGGCAAATTCACCCGCATTACTTTGCCCAGCCTGAGCCAGCTTTGTCTCCACGGCGCTAACGATAGGTGTGCACAATGCAGAAATTATCAACACGAGCATGGAGCCTGCACAGACAAGCGCGGCAACTGCTGGCTTTTGATCACCTATAGACCTGGTCTTTCTCACGAGAGCAATGAGTTCCTTTTTACGCGCGGTTTTAGGTCTAGCTTTTCTGTACAGCATAATCTTACAATCTTGGCTGAACAATTTGAGGTGGGAGATGCAGAGAAACTTGTCCATTTATTGCGCCGGGATTGCCGTTTTTTGTCTATATCTATTGGCATCGGGACCGGCGGCATATGCAGCAAAGAAACCGGAGAAACCACCAGTTGCAAGCCGGCAGTTCAGTCGCGAGGAATTCATGATCTTGAACCTCAACCGTGGCAACGACTCGACTGGCACCCATATAAGCGATTCGCTCAGACAAGTTCGCCAAATGGTCAGAGATTTAGACAAAAGTCTCAGGCAGCTTCAACAAGCGGAAAGAGAATTCGCAAAATCAAAAGGTCGCCCCGACGATCACTTTCTTGCTCCAGCTGCAGCCAAGCTGGAGCAATCGCTCAAGACCGCTCAGCAGCTCGAGCAAGAACTCGAACAGAGCAGAACGGAGCTGAAGGATTCAATCCATCAGGCGTTGATCATGGCTCAGTGATTAGAAGTCTACTGTTGTCTTCTTCCAATCAATTTATATGTAACCTTAGCGCGCGGCTGTGGCTCACCTTGTTTGACAATCGAGATTCTCTCTAGACCGTCAAACTGTGCGCCGCCGGGAAGTAATTGCATGACTAGCGCTTCTTGAGCCATCGTGTTTTTGATTGGGTGCTGATAGCGCAAGATTGCAGTATTACCTTGAGTCTCAACCATAAGCGCGGTTTGCACACCAGTGTCGGTCGCTAGAACGTAACCTTGCTGTTGGTTGCCTTGAATGCGCCAGGTATTAGATGTGGTGGCAGCAAAAATCGAATCAATGCCCGCTTGATACTGAGGTTGTGCTTCAGCGCCACTACGGGAGCCCATAACTTGCCAGACCCCCAGGAATTGCGGAGGCAAATATCCTTGCACTGGTTGTTGAACCTGCATTGGCGGTAGCGGTCGCTGCTGCTGAATGCCGCCTTGAATCGGCATTGCTTGGGTTTTCTCGATCTTCGGCGTCAGCTTCGTTTGCTTTTTAGGCTGTGGCGGCGCTGTCACAGGATTCATCGGCGTGAATTTCGGATAAGAAGAATACTGAGGCACTTCTTGCGGAGGGGGTTGCATGTGCACGTTCGTTTCAATTCCTACCTGAAACGGCTTGCCCTGCTGACTATCCTGAGCAAATGCCGCACTCGGCAGAAAACTCAGCGAAAGGACCAGCAAAATCCCCTTTTTCTTGAACATATGTACTCTCCAGGACCTACAAAATGATCCCTGCCCGATTGTTAGAAATACAAAACTGAGGCAGTGGCTAAACGCCATTCTACTGCTTGCCTGTCGACTTTGCTCAATTAAATTTAGAGCTTTCTCATATTTATCAGGGGAATTACTAGGTAAGCGTTCCGGGCGCTTTTTAGTCCAAGTCGCTGGCCCCACTAGTTGAATTTGTGCCAGCTAATCCCTCTCTAAAAGATCGAAGCCGGCAAGATGCCGACGCTCCCGGGATCGGACCCAATGAGCTAATCGCTCTTTTGAATTCGTTGCCGTTTAGCTGAGCAATAGTGTCTGGTCCCAAATGGGCTCAGCCGGGAAAGCCGCAGCAAGCAGGGGCAGAATGACACCGGAGGCACCGTTCAAAATTGTCGGCAAATCAGTTTTCTGTCCTTCCGGCAGTACGTCGCAGAAGCCCCAGTAAATATTTGCGGGATCGTAGACTTTGATAATTCTGCGCACCAAATCTTCACTAGCTTGAGCAAACACAGGTAGTCCAGTACGAGCAGCAAAGCGCAAGGTCACTTGCAAGAGCCCGGAAGTACCGTGGCAAAAGCAGGGAGACAGAATATGTTGCACAGACACAGGCCTGCGATATACAGCTTCCATTCCCTTAATAGCGGCATCCCGACTCTGACTGTCATCCAACGCATCGCCAGCCAGCCAGAGAGCATTTGCAAGACCTGGAGTTCCATAACACCAGGCGGCGCGCGATGGTTGCAGTTCTCGTCCGTCCATTGGGACCACAGTGGGCCAATTGACGCCCCACTGATCATTAACGGTAACGCCCTGCAGCCAATTCGCCCAGAACTCGACAGCCCCGGCTAAGCCTTCAATTTGATAGCCTTCCTTGAAAGCGATCGCCAAAAGAGCCAAAACACTTGGCACGCCGTGAGCCAATCCACAATTTACAACGCGGCAATTGTAGAGATCCTTTTCCATCTCCGTCAGATCGCGCTCGGCTGTGTAGAGCGCCGGAAAACCATCCTCGAACTTAGAGCGATCGATGAGTACTTTTAGGATGGCATGAAGAGGCTTTTGCAAACGCTCATCGATGGTGGATCCAACTAACAGGTAGCGGCCTATTCCCGCAACACCGTAAAGTGCATCGTAATCGAATGCAGCAAGCCCGCCGGGCACAGCAAACTTGTCGATTCGTTCCTGGATTTTGTCTAAGAGTATTTGATTCGTTTGAGCTAGAAGTTTTTTGAAAGTGCTCTTCCCGCGATATGTTTGCATCACGGCATAAGCCATACCACTGACTCCGGAGCAAATGGATAAGTCATTAGAAACACGACTCTCAGGTACTACGTATTCGGCAGCTATCTTTAAGAAGTGGTTGGCTGGCGAATTCCAATCCTCATCCGGTTGGCAGCGTCGAAGTTGGCTGTAGAGAACAGATAGACCAGTGAAACCTTGCAAGAGTCCTGGGCCGTCCAAACCGACTGGAATCTTGTCTGTGGACTGGCTGGGCAACACTCTTATATTGTCCGCTAAGTTATCGCCCTCAAGAAAACGATCAGCGACTTCGATTGAGATACGGCCGGCTTCCTCAGCAAGATCTTTGGAAACGATGACGGGCCACGCAGTGGTGCCTTTTTGTTTCTTCTTTGTCTTGGGAGAACTTGCTACTGGCATTGTCCCTTCCTTTTCTTGTCCTTGACCCTTCTACTCGGGGCGGACAGGATGTCCGCGCT
>JAIEQI010000035.1 GCA_019747875.1 Candidatus Obscuribacterales bacterium | reverse complement strand
AAGGATCTTCTTCGATCCTAAGGATCTTCTTCGATCCTAAGGATCTTCTTCGATCCTAAGGATCTTCTTCGATCCTAAGGATCTTCTTCGATCCTACGGATCTTCTTCGATCCTACGGATCTTCTTCGATCCTAAGGATCTTCTTCGATCCTAAGGATCTTCTTCGATCCTAAGGATCTTCTTCGAGAACAAGAGCAGCATTCGGTTCGATCCCGGGAGCGCCGGCATCTTGCCGGCTTCTAAGTTCTGATTGTTCTGGAACTATCTCTCAGTAACGCTGACACTAGCACGTGCTTTTCGAAGTTCTTCTGCAATGAGCTCAGCGCTTTCTGGAGTCAAATCATAGAACAACTCTACTGGTGCCGCGTCTAACATTTTGCGTGCGTTTTCGTAAGTAGTTCTTTTGAGAGACTCGATAACTTTTACCACGTCTTTTGGAGTAGGCCCTGCACCATCTAATCTGACTCTCCTCAAACCGCGACTCAAGGCTGGAGATGGTGGGCGCAGAAAAGCCAGAGGGTCAGCCTCATTCAAAGCCTCGAACACTTTCAAATGCGTTTTCATCCCGTTAGAACTTGCTATGTTTTTAACAGCCGCGAATCCGTTGACTAGATCATCAAAAATTGCACCTACAGTAAGGTCAGCCTCGCCAAAACCCTCGCCACTTCTCCACCCTGGGCTGTAGTGCGCATTTGAAGAGAATTTGGCAAATGGACCATCCACGGCGTTTAGCGCTTCGATAATTCTTTGCGCTCGCTCTTTTACGTTCACATTTTCCTTCTGCTTTTCTTGCCATGGAACGTGTAATTCGAAGAGGGCAACAATGGGATGGTGTGCATGATTGATCTCATTATCAACGCGGCCACCACGTTTGTAGAAGTAATGGCCGAATAGTCGAGGCATTGAGACTGTATATTCATGATGAATGACGACCTTATTCTCGATCGCAAAAATTTTCGGCGTTATGTCGTCACTGTACTGCGGCCAGAAGTCATCGTTAATAGCTTCGCCAAAATTTTCCAATCCGTGCTTTTTTGAAAATCGCTCGATGGGGGATTCGGAACTATTGCTAAAGTCTCCTTGCGCTTCGGCAGCCTCTAGCCATTTTGAATGCGCTTGTGCCATCAGCAAAAGTTCGGCCGCTACTTCTTCGGCTATCTCATTCTTTGCGAAACTTCCAACGATGGTATAGCTTCCACTATTGTTGCTGGCAAATGCATTCCAGATCTTTATCTTCATTTCGCCACATCCTTACTCCCCGATTGATACTACATTGAGTGCCTTTTTGTTTCCTTGATCTTGCTCTCTGCATTCCTTTTTCAACTCTCCCAACCCAAAGCCATAAACTCTGGCGCAGCCAGGAAGACTTGATGCACTTAATAGCTCGCTCTTTCTCTCGTTCCATATGTTCATCACATCCATTGCGTTTTGAAACGGTATCGAGAGTTGGTGAAAACTACAGGGTTGAACATTCTTGTCGCTTGTTAAAACTAGAAATTCTCTTCCTGCCCCGCAGTCACTTTTTGGGAATAGGCGGGGAACGCCTTCCATTCGCTCTCCCCAGCAGACATCGAGTTTGATCTGGCATCGATGAGTAAGCGCTTTTGCAAGTAGTGTTGTTGTTTCGCTAAGTGCTTTCGTTTGGCAGGCATCGAGATGAAGGTTCGGGTTCGGACCGTTGTAGCTTAGAAGTAAAATATCAGTACACCCTAAGGAGCAGAGTTCTAATATAGTTGCTTCTATTTCAGTGAGCCGTTCGGGTGTAACGAGGTAGTTGACGCCGAACCGTGCGCGCTGATCGGCCAACTCGGCGACTTTGTTCCGCCAGTCATTGTTATTGTATAGAGAAAGTCGAATCTGCCCGTATTTGCCGTGTATCTTTCGAAGTTCTTGTTTAGTCATGTGCAAACCGTTCGTTGTTAGGTTCACGGCGAGTGAAGTCTCCTGATACAAGCGCACGACTAGATCTGCAAATCCGGGAAAAAACCAGGGTTCGCCTCCACCAAATGCTACCTCCAAAACTCCGAAGGAACAGAGTTGAGAGAGGATTTCAAACGCGCTGCCGGGAGTCCATTGGCTTTTGGCGGTTAGGTCGCGGGAGCAAAAAGTGCATGCCAGGTTGCAAGCGTTCGTAATACCGAATTGCACCATTCGCGGTGCTAGCTGTCGAAGCCCTGCGGTCTCGTCACCTTCGCATAATGCGTTCACACCAGTGTCGCGATCAAATAGTAGCAATGCACCGTCAAGCGGAAAGCGGCGCATATGACGCAGCGCTTCTGGCACAATTATGTCTTCGGAAAGCATGTCTTTTTTCTTCTTCTCTTTCTGGTGGTCTGAGCCGCGGGAAATTGGTGCGGGCAACTTAGCATTCAGGCATCGATTGTTCCAAACGAGGACCTTTTCATCCCAGCTCTTGTCTCCATAAGAAAAGACCGTCGATAAGTGGGATTCATCGACGGTCTGACTTCTGTTTCCGTATTACTTAGATGCGGAAAGACATCTTCATCAGATCTGAGAAGGTTTCCCAGATTACCGAGAACTTGCCACCGGAAGCGCCTTGTGAAAGTCTCGGAAGGTGTTCGATTGGAATTTCGACAACCTTGAAACCAGCGCGATAGGTGCGAATGCAAAGTTCAGCGTCTACAAATGGTGTATCGGATTCAAGTGTTACTCTGTCGAGGATTTCTTTGCGGAAGAGTTTGATTGAATTGACGTCCTTCAAGCCGCATCCGTAGAATATGCGAAGCATGAGGTTGTAGATCGCGCTTTGTAGTTTACGGCGGGGCGGATCGTTTCTGTTCACTCGGTGTCCGATGATCAGATCATGCTTATGCAATCCTTTTGCCATTGTCAAAAGTTCTTTCGGAGCGAACTGATAATCGCCTGGCAGGGAGAATACCAGTTCTTTCGAGCCGGCATAGTACAGTTCCTTGATCGTTTTGCCAAAGCCCTTGTTCTGCTCGTGATTTATCAAGCGCAAGCTCTTCACTTTCTTGGCCAGATCTTGCAATACATTCCATGTATTGTCCTTGCTGCCATCGTTGATGACGACAATTTCGTAGTCATCGGAGATTTCTTTGAGCAAGCAATCCGTGTCCTGAATCAGACGAGCAATTGTTGTCTCGTCGTTGTATGCAGGAATGATTACCGATATGGATTGAATCGGAATTCCGGCTCTTGTACGGGCTACTGCTGCAGATGTTTGTGTGCGATTCATATTATGCTGCCGATCGTGAATTGCGGGTTATGGACCTACTGTTCGAACTGTTGCCTGCGGGAGGCGGTGCACTTGCGGGTTAGTGCACCGGGTTAGCTGCGGGAAAGACGTGCTTGCTGGCTCCTTCAACCAATTGTGCGCCTGGATTTTTCAGATGAAAATTGCGCACTTCTTGGATGACGTAGTCGACTTGCTCGTCTGTTAATTCTGGAAACATGGGAAGGCTCAAAATACGTTTGGTCGCCAGCTCTGTAACAGGCAGGTCGCCAACTTTGTACCCTCTGTAAGCGTATGCTTTTTGGAGGTGCGCCGGAACTGGGTAGTGGATCAGAGTGCCCACGCCCTTCTCGGCGAGATATTTCTGCAATCCATCGCGATCGTTGCTCTGAATTACATACAAGTGATATACGTGAACTGAGTTTGAATCTTCTTGTGGAACGATGACGAGATCTGCCAGCCCGCTGCTGTAGCGGTCGGCGATTTCGCGACGACGCTTATTCCAAGCCGGCACTGACGGCAATTGCGCAGCCAAGATCGCTGCTTGCATTTCGTCGAGTCTGCTGTTGATACCAATACTGTCATGGTAGTAACGCTTGGACTGACCATAATTTCTGAGCATTACCAGCTTCTGATAGGCTTCTTTCAAGTTAGTGGAAACCGCGCCACCGTCACCGAAGGCGCCGAGGTTTTTGCTTGGGTAGAAGCTAAATGCTCCAAATTCGCCGATGCTGCCTGCCATCTTTCCTTTATATGTGGCGCCGGTAGCCTGGGCAACGTCTTCCATAACTGGCAGTTTGTGCTTCGCTGCCAATTCCATGAGTTCGTCCATGTTGACCATTTGTCCGTAAAGATGGACTGGAATGATGACCTTGGTTTTTGCAGTGATTTTCTCCTCGACCTTGCTTACGTCCATGACATAAGTGAGCGGGTCGATGTCCACAAAAGCAGGCTCAGCGCCGGTCATAGAAATGGCTGAAATTGTCGGTACTGCTGTATGTGCTACGACAAGAACCTCGTCGCCTGGTCCTACACCCATGGCGGCAAGTGCGAGATAGATAGCTTCAGTGCCGGAGGCACAGCCTACGACGTGGTTAACTCCGAGATATTCTGCAAAGCTCTTTTCGAACGCTTCCAGTTCCGGCCCGAGAATGAAGTAGCCGCTGTTGAGCACGCGCTGAACTGCTCCGTCTATTTCCTTCTTAAGGGACTCGTAACGGACTTTCATGTCGCCAAAGGGAACGTTCAAAACCACAGCAAATCTCCTGACCGGACGGTCGTCAATATGTTCGCATGTAATAGTAAGGGAAATGAAGGGGTGTTGAATTAAGCCCTCTTAAAATTAGACCTGATGAGCCGGATTATGCCGGACTTATGCAATTCTTTAGGCAGGCGATCACATGCTAAGATAAGCAATCGCGCTTCACAGCGTCGAGGACGATAAATTTCGTCATTGATCTTCCGTATATTTTATGTGAGCAGGAGCTAAGCAGATGACTGCTATTACCGCTGAAAGCTTCGCGGGCAAATCAGTTCTGATAACTGGGGGCATGGGCTTTATTGGTTCTAATCTAGCCATACGTCTCGTTGAGCTGGGAGCTAAAGTCACCGTTCTCGATTCCATGATTCCTGATTATGGTGGCAATGAGTTCAATCTCTACCCCGTGAGCGACAAGGTTCGTGTCAACTACTGTGACATTCGAGATGAAAATGCGGTCACATATTTAGTTAAAGACCAGGACTATGTCTTCCATTTGGCCGGACAGGTCTGTCACGTAATGAGCCTGTCCAATCCTTTTCCGGACATTGAAATAAACATAACCGGAACCGCAATTCTGATGGAGGCCCTGCGCAAACACAATAAGAACGCAATCGTTGTGTATACGGGCACCCGTGGACAGTACGGAGCCTCAGTCTCACTCCCTGTGAATGAGGAGGCGCCAACCAATCCTAAAGGTATTTACGAAATATCTAATCTTAGCGCCGAGAAAATCATCAAGGTATATAACGACGTACACGGCATCCGTTCAGTATTGCTGCGTCTGAGCAATATTTATGGACCACGCTCGCAAATGAAGCACTCGCGCTTTGGCGTCGTGAACTGGTTCTGTCGGGTTGCTCTCGATGACGACAAGATTCAACTCTTCGGCGATGGCACTATTCTGCGCGATTTCCTCTATGTAGATGACTGCGTCGAGGCGATTTTAATGTCGGCGCTCACGCCTGAGGCATACGGAGAAATCTTTAACGTCGGTTCTGACATCCCCGTTAACTTCCGTGAACTGGTTGAGGCGATTATCAAAGTCGCAAGACAAGGCAAATGGGAGTTTGCGGAGTTTTCAGCCGAACGAAAAGCCCAGGAACCGGGCGATTTCTACTCCGATGTGACCAAAATGGCTCGGATGGTCGGCTGGAAACCCACTACAGGCTTGGAAGAAGGGCTTGCCAAGACGATCGATTTCTACAGAAAGCATCGAGATAAATACTGGACCCGTGCGGGCGAGCCGGTTGTCAGTGGATCTAAGGGCTAGTAAGCACCTTCGATCGTCAGGCTCTTATTTGGAAAGCTTTGAACTGTCTTTCCACGAACTCACCTAACCGTTTATCTCGAATTCTCAGTATAAGCCTAGCTGAGGATGCCTCAGTAACGTCTTGATGCGTTGCCTTGCGCAAGTCCGCAAGCCGGTGGCTAGGATTAACAGTGCAAAGTGGTGGTTTTGGCATTGACTTTGGGCCGTCGGAAATTAGACTCAACTTAAGAGGGCGTACAGTACGGGGTTTGACGCGCTCGTTTATCGGTAATCTTCCCTCTTGTTTGCGCACGAGGGCGGAGGGGTAACTGGTGTGGTGTGGTTGAGACGGAGCGGTCAAAGTTAGTACTTCCGGGAAATCCCTGGGAAGCCGAAGATGCAGCTACTAAGTCTGCGCCTGCTTCTGATGCCGTCCAGCAAAAGCTTTTAGATGATCAGGTAATTCCTAGATCTTATCCACCTTGGCGCCCGAAGGAATCTCAAGATTCGGAACGCCCGCAAGCCCCGGGCAGCTCGGAAATAGTTCGACCACCTTTTGCCCTTGATGATGGCGAGAACAAAGTTCGCATTGCGCCAAATATTGATTTGGTAATTCCGAACCTTCCGGATTTTTGGATTATAGACAAGGAAAAACCAAATTCCGATCAGCCAGCCGGATCTGGAGCGAGGTCGGAGGCGGGCAAGCCTACCCCGGAGGCGCAGAACCCGAACGAAAAAACAAAGCCAAATGCTGATCTGCCCGGTGCCGGGCAGCCAAAAGTAAACGATGATTCGAAGGCACCAACTGCGGCACCATATAATCCATTCAATGATCCTTCTTTCAGACCCCTTCGTCCGGGGGAATCTGCCTGGTGGAACAAGACTCCCCCTGAGAGCCTTCCGAAGGAGATATTCAAACCGACTGACAATACCAATGGCGGCGGACCTCGGGTTACTGCGGAAAAGGTTGTCGAGTTTCACAACATGCGTTACCGGTCGGCAGATCACGGAAACTTTCCTGATGCGTTAATTCGGCTGCCGAGGAACTTTGATCCCAGCAAACCAATTAATTTGGTCGTGTACAATCACGGCTACAGGGATTCGATCAGAACAGCTTTAGTGAATGCCGAACTCGGCAGGCAGTTGGATCTCGCGCCACCGAATACGGTGCTCGTTCTGCCGGAGTGGCAAAAATATGCAGGTGCAAGTAACGCCGTTGATGGCGATTTTGGCAACCAGAACCAATTTAAGAATATGCTCCAGGAAATTTTCGATAAGACACCGGAACTCAAAGGAAAGACGCTGAACGACGTCAAAAATATCGACGTCATTTCTCACTCAGGTGGCGATAAAGCTCTCGTATCCATCGTAAACAACAATGGTCTCGGAGGCAAAATTACCAGCCTCACATTGCTGGATTCTACTTATGTGATTGGAAATCAGCTGGATATGTGGATGCGCCTCAATATACATGATTTGGCTTCCGGACGAAAGCAGCTGCGTAGCATCTACAACGACACAGCCTCAGCGAGCAGGGCTCAGGCTGGACGTCTTCGTCAAATGCTGATTAATGCCGGCTATTCTTCAAACAAAGTATTTAGTGATGATCGCGGCGGGCAGCCAGCTATGACAGCAGACGAGCTTGCTCGCAATCCGATTGTGTACAAATACACTGATGTCACTTACAAAGGAAAAGGCCCGCACACGAGCTTGCCGATGCTGTACATAGGTCCAATTCAGGCAGCGAATAGAGACACGCGAAAATAGGCGATCGTCGCAATGACACGAAGTCCCAACATTTTTAGTGAATGGCGAGCTGAATAATTTCTAGCTAGCTTGCGAAAGTTTCGGCGCAGCTGACGCTTTCGCGGCTAAGCCCTAGTCGCCGTAACTGAGTGTATACTATTATCAACTCCGTTAGAAGAAGAGGCCTCATTGTTATGCGAGCAGCTCTAGGGATTTTCGTGCTTGTGATGTCGGTTCTGGCAGGCTTTGCACCATCGTCAATTGCGCAAGGTGATCCTCCGCCTGTGCCACCACCGCCGCCACCACCACCGCCGCCGCCTCCGCCACCACCGCCGCCTCCGCCAACTCCTCGAGTTGTTGTAATCACAACCCAGCCTGTACCGACGCCGGTGTATATCCAGGCCAACCCTGCGATCACACCGCTTGATCAACGATCTGGGCTAACCAATCAAGCGACTACCACAACCATCGCACCAACGTCTCTAAACATACAGTCAAGTACCCCTCCTAAAGTCGTAAATGCAAATTTGCTTGCCCCTACAGCAATTGTCACTACTCAATCTCAGCCGAACACTACTGTAACGAACGTAGCACCGCCCAAGACTACAGTCACAGTCTTAGACATAAAGCCCGGTACCAAAGTAAATCTCACTCCTACAATGATCGGTAACGTAACCGCTATCACTCCTCCTAAGCCGGTTCAAATTACCAAGGTGTCCCAGCTTGTTAAACCTGATAACAACAAGCTGTTCGCTATTCGAATCGAAATCATGAAATTAAGTCAGGATCTTGAGGTCAAGAATTCTTCCATTGTTCAACTTAAGTCTAGATTGACTGAGGCGAAGACGAAATTGGACAAAGTGCCACGCCTTACGGCGGCGCAATTACAGAGAAAGGCTTACCTGGAGAAAGAGGTGGCAAGGCTCTCGAGCTACAACTATCTTATGGCAGACGGTCGGGCCCACCTTGATTCATTAAATAAGGAGTTAGCTGGATTACGATCCATTGAGAGAGCCTACACGGACCAGCTAGCCGTTGTAAACAGTATCACTAATCAGATAACGGAAAAGGAAAACGAATTCGCGACTATTTTTCAGCAAAGAAAAACTCTGGAGACCGAGGCGGCTGCTATACAGGCTCAGCTGACGCCGACTACGGCACCGACTACTAAGGTTATTGTTGCCAGCGCTGCAGAACAACAAATGGCCAATAACCTGGCAAGCACTATTAGCACCACCCTCAAGAAAATTGACAATCTAGCAAATCAAATAGTGATGTTGGAAAATGCTCCGGACCCGACCTCAAGAGCGACGCTAGCGACTGCCAAGAAAGAGCTGGAAACGAATATCGCAACGGCAAAGTACCTTTGGGGACCTTTACTGCCCGCCGAGCGTAGGGAACTCATTACACAGAAACTTCAACAGTCTGGTGACTTTGAGTACTTTCTAGGGGTTGTTAACTCGTCGATCAAGTACTGATCAGTCCGCCACTGTGTCGCCACATTAATAGTGGACGATGGCCCATCTGGAATACACGAAACCACATTGACGCGGGCGTTTTCCGCAATAAAGTAGGGTAATCACCTTGCGGCGGCAAAACCGCTGATCGTTTGCGTCCAATTCGCGCGCCCGGAATCGCTGTCCAGCGAGCATTAAACCTGCGTTTTTCAATTCAAAAACTGGGCGGAAGCGGATAGATAAGGTTAGGTTGGGAGCTAGAACCTCGGGTATGGACCGCGCAGAAACAAAAAATGCCGAAAAAGTGCTAGCTGGTTCTAGCACGGCAATTCTGCGAGCTGATGTCGATTTTCGTCCCAAGAATCCATTTGATGATTTGCCAGAGAAGCGGGAAAGGGCAAAGCCGGGGGATGGCAACGCGCTTCGAAATGAATCTGCAAAGGGTGAAATGGTTCGGCCGACCAATCCTTTCGATGGTCCAGGCGATGGGAAAAAGGAGGCTCCGCAGGTTAAGCCTCCAGAAAAGACGGAGCGAAAACCAGAACAAAAGGCTGAACAAAAGCCGGATCGGCCTTCGGAACAGTCTGGGCGACCTCTGGACATACCCATTAAGGTTCCAGGGCTACCGGATTTTTGGATTTATGACGGTAAGTTGAAACCGGGATTGCCGGACCCTGGCGCGGATAAGCGTCAAGATTCCGGTGCGAATAAACCGCAGGAG
This sequence comes from Candidatus Obscuribacterales bacterium, assembly GCA_019747875.1. Lineage (GTDB taxonomy): Bacteria > Cyanobacteriota > Vampirovibrionia > Obscuribacterales > Obscuribacteraceae > JAIEPM01. Next base: position 17,805 of record JAIEQI010000035.1, on the reverse strand, counting down.
CCTGGCGCAAACAAGCCTCAAGGCCAGGGGGCCGACAAGCCCCAGGATAGTAAAACCGAACCAAAACAACAGGGCGTTGACGTCACGCCTGGTAATCGGCCTGGCAATCCAAACCAAAATCCGCTCTTTCCAGACGGTGGTACCTGGTCAAAACCGAACAGTAACTTGCCGTTTGTACCTGGTGATACTCAACCATTTCCCAAGCGTGATACGGAAAAAGAAGTTCCTAACTCGACGCCGGCTCCACAAAGACCCGAACGAGTCCATGAGATATACCAGATGGACAACCGCTCCGCTGATCACAGGGGACCTGATGCAGTTGTACGCTTGCCCAAGAACTTTGATCCAAGCAAACCGATAAATCTGGTTATCTATAATCATGGTTGGGGCGATACAGTTCAGTCTTCTTTCAGAAACACAAATATGGGAACTCAAATGGAAGATGCGCCACCGAATACGGTGCTAATTCTGCCTGAATGGCAAAGAGTTGCCGGTGCAAGCAGTGGTGATCAGGGGCGCTTCAAAGAACAAGGCCGCTTTAGAGCATTTCTACAAGAGGTGCTTGATAAGACTCCCGAAACGAAAGGCAAAACGCTTAACGATGTAAGAAACATCGATATCATTTCGCACTCGGCTGGCGATAATGCAACATTGTCTGAGGTCAACAACAACGGGCTCGAAAGCAAGATAACCAGCATTACTTTGCTGGATAGCATGTATAACACGAACACGGGGTTTGATAATTGGATTCAAATGAATATCAAGGAGCTGGCTAATGGAACCAAACAGTTCCGCAATATCTACTTCGATAAAGCAGATCGAGGCCGCGCGCAAGCCGACAGGATTCGAGACATGCTCAGAAGAGCCGGGCATTCAAGCCAACTTGTTTATCAGGATGATAGAAGAGGCCAGCCAGTTATGACTGCTGCCGAACTGGCTCGGCATAGTATTGTCTTCAAATATAGTGACATCGGCGGCGCCGGGGCTCATGGACAGATTCCCAAAATCTACATTGCCCCTGTCGAGGGCGCGGCCAAACAAATTCGCCGCTAAGCACGTAAGTATCAAGCGCTCCCAAAACGTATGGAGCGCGGGCATCTTGCCCGCCCATATGCAAATGCTACTATCTACGCCACAGCTTTAGGGAGACGCTTGCGAAACTCCGAATGCGTAGCTGCAACGCGCTTCGCGCTTATGGGCGGACGGGACGTCCGCGCTCCATGCTACGAATCTTCGAAGCTAGCCTATCTACGTTTGCAGAAGCATTTGCAGGGCTGACGCATGGCGCCACCCGGAATATCGAGACATAAGGATAGGCATGCGTTTAAGGGCTAGGCTCTGGTGGATTAACCGTAGTGGGGCTTTGGTCTGCGCGCTTAGGATATGCCTGAAAAAATACATAATTCGCTGTCTGCCGTCGACCCCGACTTATCTTCGGGTGGCGACGACCCGTTGATTGGCACTGTTTTGGCGAATCAGTATCGCATAGAGGAATCACTTGGAGCCGGTGGATGGGCTACAGTCTATCGCGCCACACAGCTAAGCCTGGGCGAAAATGTCGCTATCAAAGTTCTGCACTCAGGGTTAGCTGATAGTGATGCAGCGCTCAGAAGAATAGAGCAAGAAGCCAAAGTCTTGAGCCGCATCGATAACCAGTACATTGTCAAAACACTGGATTACGGTAAGGCTAGCTCTTACCCGTATTTTGTCATGGAATATTTCGAAGGCGTGCCTCTTTCTCGTTACCTGAAATCGAACGGGGTTTTTAGCACCGCCAATGGTATTGAGATCTTGCAACAGTTGTGTGACGGTCTGGGTGGGGCACACCGTATGGGACTGATTCATCGCGATATGAAGCCCGACAACATTTTGCTAAAGACGAATCCCGAGCTGCGAGCCAAAATTATTGACTTCGGCATAGCTAAGCTCTTTGATGAAAGTTCCGAGAATCTCACGAAGAGCAGTGAAGTCCTGGGAAGTCCGCCTTACATGGCTCCTGAGCAATGGAGCAAGAATGAAATCGATCATCGTGTCGATATTTATGCATTGGGATGCATCGCGTATGAGATGTTTTGCAACCAACAAGTATTTCTTGCGAACCACACATATGAGTATTTGCGTTTGCATGCCAGCGAAGACCCAAAGCCGTTTCCTGCAAGCTTGAAGATCCCAAAAGATTTGCAGCGCATAATTTTCAAATGCTTGCAGAAAGATCCCAAAGACCGCTATCAGAATACAGATGAAATAAATAGTGATCTTGCCAAACTGAAAGCCGGTAGAAAGCTGCAAATTGTTCTTCGCCGTAGCAAGAAACAGCGTTCGCGGACCACTGTGTATATTGCTGCTTCGGTGCTAGCTGTTGGCGTTGCATTCTCGTTTGCTGTGTGGAGCAACAGGCAGGCAATCTTGCTGCCCTATTGTGAGGAGGAGAACTCAAAAGGAGATCGCCTCACTAAAGCCGGCGCACCACTAAAAGCGATCCCTCATTTCCGAAACGTAGTCTTCTGGTCTCAATATTTGGACGCGCAAGATCGCAGGCGCTTGCATGCGATGCGTATGTTGGCTAAGACGTTGAGATCCAATGGTTCTTTTGCAGAGGCTTCCGATCTTGAGAACAAAGTTTATGTTGCGGTCGGTGCGACAACGAATCCCACCAATAGAGTCAAGCTTGAAGAGGCGTTGGGATTCGCACAAAACTCCGTGGCTCAGCTGGAACACGCCCGCGCGTTAGCCAGAGAACAAATGCAACGTGCTGAATCAACAATCGGCAAGCATACAATGTCTTATGCAGATGGGTTAATGGCGCTGGCTATGCTAGCTGATCCCACGGATTCTGAGCCGGCTTCCCATCAATTGCGTGAGTCAATTGCCATAGCAGAAGATTTGATGGAGCCTGACGATTGGTCGCTGGGTGTACGCTACATTTATCTGGGACAGCTGTTTACGAATCTCAATCGCCTGGACGAAGCAAAAGCAGTACTCTTAAAGGGGCTTACTGTTGCAATGCAGTCTAAGAATGCAATGGAAATCTGTAATGCGAATGTAAATCTTGCTTGTGTTGAGTTGAAGTTAGGCAATCCTAAAAAGGCTCTTGAGCTTCTACAATTTGCCGATAGCTATTATCGAAAAACCATAGGTGGTGATAATCCACAAATCTGGTTTATCAGCGCACAAGTGTTCAAGAAGTTGAACGACAACGAGAGATACTTTCAAACTCTACACAAAGCTCTTAAGGTTGCCGAAGAAAAAGAGCATTCTGTAACTATGATTCAAGTTTGCCGAGATCTTGGAATCGCATATTTCAAGGACGCTCATTACCCGGAAGCCAGGAAGTATCTTGAACTTGCACAGAAGTATTCACGTCAGTACGGACAAGATAATCTTTCTGGCGAAACTGCGCGTTTATTGCTCCAAAAGATAGATGGATTGCAGAAAAAATGAACGATGAGTATCAGAAAACTACTAGCATCGGATCTCTGGAAAACATTGAGTGCGGTGATTCTGAGTCCGATCTGCGTCTTGAACAGATTGTCAGTGAGAAGTACAAGATAGAGCAAAAGATAGGCAGCGGCGCCTGGGGGAACGTCTATCTTGCGACGCACGTCGGGCTTGGAAATAAGGTTGCAATTAAGTCACTTCATTTCTTTCATGCAAAAAATGAGCAAGCGTTGCAGCGCTTGGAGCAAGAAGCGAAGGCGCTTCGCCAGATTGATAGCACATATGTGATCAAGACTCTGGATTATGGTTTGTCCCCCACGCCTTACCTTGTGATGGAATATTTTCCGTCAATACCGCTTTCGGACAAGGTTCAAGAACAGCGGATGCCGGAGAAAGATGTGCTTAGCATTTTTGAGCAGATCTGCCAGGGGCTAAAAGTCGCTCATGGACTGGGCTTTGTTCATAGGGATCTGAAGCCTTCGAATATTCTACTGGCTTCCGATGGCGAAATGAAAATCAAAATTATCGATTTCGGTCTGGCAAAAGTGCTTGATACATCGGGCTCGCACAATCTTACAATGACCGGGGAAATTCTGGGTAGTCCGCCTTACATGGCGCCCGAACAATGGACGAATCGAGCAGTCGATCAGCGAACTGATATTTATGCTCTTGGTTGTCTGATGTTCGAAGTGGCAACCGGTGAAAAGTTGTTTGTAGCCAACACCAGTTTTGAGTATCTCTCCCTGCACGTGGACACTCACTTGTACAAGCTAGACCCAAAGCACAACATTCATCCCGAGATGGCAAAGGTGATACTAAAATGTGTTCAGAATCAACCATCCGAAAGATACCAGTCTGTTCGCGAAATCCTTGATGATTTGGCCATTGTTAAAACCGGTGGCGTGGTCAAAGTAAAGATTAGAAAGCCGAAGCGCAAAGGTGTAAACGTAGCGACTGTAGCTCTTTGTACCATGGCAGCGCTTGCCTTGGTGGGGAGCATCTTGCTGTTCCTTAACCGCGAATTGATTATCGAGAAATATTGTGAGAGCCTCAATGCTCGCGCTAAAAAACAAGTGGAGATGGGACAGCTGCAGCCGGCAATGGAAACCTACAAGTCTTCTATTGCATGGCAAGCTAACGCTCAAAATAAAGAGTTGTACAAGGCGAAGGTAGCCTTGCTACAGCTCAAGAAAAGAATGAATGATCCGCAAGCTCTTGCTCTTGAGGAGCAGATTCGCTCCTATCGTAATCCTAAGATGCCGCCATCCATAAAGACGAAGTTGGATGCCGCAGCCGACGCGGAGAAAAATTCGAAGCGGGCATTACAGCTCCAACTTACTAAGGCTGCCGTCGATGAGGCGCGTGAATCGAACGCTCCCAAGCTTATTTATGCTATTTGTTTGGACCGCCTGGCTGACGCACTTTTGAATAACGAACAGAAACTAGCTGCGGTGGACAAGCAAGTAGAAGCGATCGCTGTAACCACGGATACCGTGGGGGAAGCGGACGTATTGAATGCGGAAAGACTAATTGCACTTGCGAAGATCAATTTCAAAGTTCCGAATGCTGACGAGGCTGAACATGCGCTCTTGCGCGCCGCTGAGATCGCAAAGAAGGAGAAAGCAAATAGCACCTTGCATGAAGCATACAAACTCTTGGGTATGCTCGCTCTCGATATGCAGGAATCAGGGAAGTCCGTCAAGTATCATCAACTCGCGGTGAGTCTCAACGGGAAGACTGATTTATCTCTTGTGGAGGATATGGTTGATCTCTGCCACGCATATACGGCAATGAACGATCTTAGCCACGCTCATGAATGGGCAAGAAAGGCCTATTCGCTGCCTGCTTTTCAAAGCGCATCAGCAACAACCAAGGCTAGCATGTATCTTTTGTTGGCAGTAACAACTTTGCATTCCAGTCATACGGAAGAGGGAATTGACTTTCTTGAACGAGCCATCAAGCTAGAGAAGGAGTTGCCACCAACAAACAATGATTTGAGCCAGGCAAAGGCATTTCTGCGCAAGCTGAAAGCGCAAGAGATCAGCATGGAAGAGATGGGAGTGAAGAACGGGTATCTCTTTCTAGATATTGATGATAAGTTTGTGCGAGGAGCGGAAGTTGCTCCAAGCTTTTATGTGATTCTAGACCCGGACACCTGGTCTAGTGACAAAGAACAGGCTGATTGGCTGGCTTGGCATAATGTGCTGGCTAAAAAGATCTTTGCTAGTTTCCTGCAAAACTGTTCAGTTCCGGGTCAGGTTTACGCCAAGGTTTTAGTTACGCCCGATCGAAAAGTAGTTGTTAGTAAATTTGGCAAAGTTTATCCAGGCGCAGCAAGTTCTTCGGGCAAGGAGCAGCGAGCGGAGCTGTTGTCGGATGCAGCATCGCAATCAAAATTTCGGAACGCTGTGCAAGCGACCATGCAGGGTATTGAACTCGATCTGCCATTTCCAAAGACTAAGCATAGGTTTGTGTCCTACGAAGTAAACTTGATACTTGCCTGCGATGCCGATACATTTCCACGAACTGGGGCAATCGACCTGGAATTCCTTGCTCGCCGAGGAAGCGGTCCAGGTGAGCTGCTGCTCTACCACACCGGAGTAAAGAACGAGAAGTTCATCTTCATTGAAACAAAAACAAAGCCAAAGCGCATCTTCGTGAATGACGTTGAAGAGCTGGGCGCCAAGAAGAAAATTGGCTTTGAACGCAGCTAGACGCTCATCGATATCCCTAGACTTTGCTTGGAAAATTGAGCAGCTCGCGCATTTCTGCTGCCGATTGAGGGCGCTTGCTTGGGTCTGGATCTGTACAGCGAGCGATTAGCGCATCGAGTTCTTCACTAATTTCCGGTTTGAGTTGCCGAGGGTGAGAAACAGCCAGCGGTTCTGGATCTTCTCCGGTAAGAATGAAGTGTAAGGTGCAACCCAGTCCGTAAAGATCGCTTTGAGGAACCGCTTTTCCTCTAAGTTGTTCAAGCGGGAGATATGATTGTTTGCCTACCAATGTGCCAGTTGCTGTGCCTATGAACTCATTTGCGGCTCCGAAGTCGATAATCTTGATCTCGCATTCTTTTTCGAGAACGATGTTGTCCGGGCTGATGTCTCTGTGAATGATTGCCGGCGTTCGCTCATGCAAATGCTGCAGCGCTTCGAGAATCAGCTTCGCCCATTCGGTGCAGCGGTGCTCGGGCTGCGGGCCGTTGCGCTTGACGTACTGTCTTAAATCAGGTCCGTCTATATGTTCTAACAACATATAGTTTCGACCTGCTTCCACGAAGTAGTCCATGACACGAACGATATTTTTGTGCTGTAAGCCCATCAGGAGTCTGGCTTCGCGAGCGAACATCTCCTCTGCTTTCGTTTTCAATTCTGCACTGGCATCTGCGGGCACGACTGACTCTTTTAGTACTGCCAGATCGCGTTTGAAGATTTGGCACAGATAGACAGCGGACAGTCCACCAAAAGCGAGCTGGCGTACTACATGCAGTTTGCCCTCTTGCAGCTCGGTATCCGGCTCAAGCACAACGAAAGCCGTGCTGCCGAATCGGCGTTCCATCTCTTCTTCCCAAACTGCGGTATAACTCATTTCTTTAGACGTCATCAAAGATGGGCGGTTTTGCAAGCGCTCCTTTACAGGAATGATTCTTTCATCAATAACGGCATTCGCCCCCCAGAGTTCGATTGCAAGCAGTATCTGCTCAAGCTCAGCTGGTGTCAGTTTCGCGCAGTTGATAGGGATCACAGCTCCACTCTTTGTGGTGAGATTTATGTGAAAGTTGTTTTTGTCCGAATTTGTATCCCCGCTAAAAATGATTTTCTCGATTTCACTCCAGGCAAAATCTCTTCTTCTGCCGGTACGTAGTGAAAGATGGAAAGGGATTCGCAAACCATCTCGAGTGGCAATCAATTTGTCATCGGCAAGCACTATGCTAAGCATCGCGCAGCCGGCACTTGCAAGAAGCATTCCGCCCATCAAGCCACTGTAAGTAAGGGGTTCTCTAAGGAATTCCCGCGGGCTCACTATCATGATTACAATCATGAAAAGCAATCCAATCGGAATTATGCATCCCCATACAGGAATTAAGGCAAGAACACAATACAGAAGCGTTTTTGCCAGCTTGTTTGAGTATTTGGCTTTTACGGTTAGCTCTGCCATGCTTCCTCTAATTCTTTCTTGTTGGGCTGCTTAGCTTCAATTGCCTCTGGTTCATTAATGGACACTGAAACAGGTTCGATCCCGGGAGCGCCGGCATCTTGCCGGCTTCTATGTTCTAAGATCTCGTATGGAACGCCGACGTCCCGTCCGCCTATAGCCTCAGGGAGCGATTCGTTTTCTTCCCCAGTAAAATCCAGCATCAGGGATAACTCTCTTGCGCTTTGTGCTCTTTCTGCAAGTGAAAGAGCTGTGCAACGTGAGATTACTTCAGCCCAGCGTGGTGCCAAGTCTGGTCGTTTGCTTGGCAGAAATGATTGACTGAAAGCTTCAGGGTCTTCACCGCTCAGCAGGTAATAGATCGTTGCACCAAGTGCATACAAATCACTTTGTGGAACCGGACGTCCTGCAAACTGTTCCGGCGGCATGTAGGAATGTTTTCCAACGATAGTAGCGGAAGTCTTGTTGGTATTGCTCTGGTGGACTACATTGAAATCTATTAGCTTTAGTTTCCCTGAGTCTTCCAAAATTAGATTGTCCGGTGTGAAGTCTCTATGCACCAGCGATGGTGTCTGCTCATGCAGATAAGTTAGCATTTCGCACATTTGCTTGCAAAGGTCGAGCGCCTTAGATTCGCTGATAGGCTCAGAATTTTTGACCAGGTCTCTTAAAGACATACCTTTTATGTGTTCGAGAACAAGGTACGCGCGATGATCCTCGATGAAGTGGTCATCGAGTTTGACAATGGCATCATTTTCTAACGAACTAAGTACGTTTGATTCATTCTCGAATCGTTCAATTGATTGGCTTCGCGCCTTTCGATCCACATACACAGGTAGCATGAATTCTTTTATCACGAAGCTATCACTAGTTGCATTGTTGGAAACTTTTTGTGCAACATATGCAATACCTTGCCCGCCTGTAGCAAGCAGTTGCGTAATTTTGTATTTGCCGCCCTGAAGTAGATCCCCTGTAGCAAGCGGGCGCAGCCGTTCACGCTTGGGTGGGCTATTTAATGACTGGAGCCATAACTCCGTGTAGCTGTTTTTTTGCACCGCCGACAATACCTGAAATATTTCTGGGTCTATCTGGCAATGGCTGCCCCAGGTTTCAATTGCTTTTAGCACTGCCGCTCGACGTTCTTCGTTGTTCAGGGAAGACATCGCTAGTTCAAAATGCTCATTCTTACTGGCTTCAAAAACGATGGTCTTGTCCAAAACTGCCGCACTATCCTTGTTCGTTTTCAGTTGTTTAAGTTTGATGCTCTTAACCCGTGACCAGGTGATTTTTCCATAAGTCATGCGAATAGGTCCAAACATCAAAAACTTTTCCATGAATTCTGAATTGAGAAACAGCTTATTGGGCTTAAACATCGAGAATGCGCTAGCGATTATGCACAAGAGTGCCAGTAGCCAGAGAATGAAAGCACTTTCTAAGGAATGCTGCAGAAAGTTCCAATAAGCACTTGCCGAAGTGCCAATTGACTTTTCTCCCACTTCGATGAACGGGCGCCAGAGCGTACCCCATTCGTTCATATATGAAGGAGTTGAGATGTAACCTGTCTCGCCGAAAATCCAGCGGCGAACCATCAATTCTGGCAAGGCTAATATGATTGGCAGCTCCAAGATTAGCAGCGGGCTGCATCCAAGTATCCAAACGGTCCAAAATAGTTTCTCGTACTGCTTGCATACTTCTACGAAAGCGCGCGCTTTCTTATGACTGTCGTAAGCAAGAACCAGCTGTCCAGCCGGATCGAAAATATACTCCTCGTCATTTGCGTTCGATATTCTGTCTCGAACGAGATCGTTCATTAACTCTGGTTTGTTCGACTGAATCCACGAAATGAGAAGTTCTCTGTCTTTTTGGCTGATTCTATTTAAGGCAATTGACTTAATAGTTTCCCCTTCGAAGGAAACAGTGAGCTTTCCATTTAAAAATTTCTTTGTCTCATTTCCGAATTTGAAAATGATATCGCCATGGAGGCAATGAATTTCTTTCAGGCTTTTAAGAAGGTAGTTGTTTCGATCAAATCCAGGAAAGGTGACGGAGTCTTGATTCAATTCGAGGTATTTATTGCAAAGCGAATAGGACTTAATCAAACAAAAGAAGAACAAAGGCATCAGAAACGGATAAATGTAGTTCAATATTGCCGCTTCGCTCGTGTTTCCGCCGCTGGAAAGCATTGCGACCGTACACATGGGTCCGCCGAATGCCCACAATGGCATGAAAAATGTAAGCCAACGCAATTGCGCTTTTCGCGATGCGTCATTACAGTCTATCCGCAGTTGTTTCTTATTGGTCACGATTTACGGATCTTGAGAGTGGGCGCTGCCTTCAATATCCTTCCCCATTGAATCCTGTGCTTATCTAAGGGGGCAGAGAGTTAGCCAGGACTTAACTTTCTAGGCTAACAAATTTACGAAGGCTTTGCCTACTTTAGGAGGGAAATTCATATGACTGGGGCGGGCGACGCCTTGCCCGTCCTGACTCCATTATAGGCGGAGCGATGCCACTCATCGCCCTTCTTAGTCTGTAGCTAAATCAGAATGAGGGCGGTTCACTCCTTTATTGCTGCCACGGGAATAAGGGGGGTTGCCTCCACAAAATCCAGCATTAGTTTTACTTCAGTGGCGGACTGAGCGCGCTCTGCAAGGTTTAGGTTCGTGCAAGCTGAAATAATCTCTTGCCAGCGCCTGGATAGATTGCCTCGCCGATCCAGAATTGTTGGAGGCAATGTGAGCTGGCTGAAAGGTTCCGGATCCTCTCCTGTCAGAAGATAATAGATGCTGGCACCCAATGCATAAATGTCGCTTTGTGGACATGGTCTTCCGGCGAACTGCTCGGGTGGCATGTATGCGTGTTTGCCAACAATAGTTGCGCTTGTTTTTTGCGTACCAGATAAGTGCACAACATTGAAGTCGATCAATTTCAGTTTGCCGCTAGCATCCAGAATCAAGTTATCTGGTGCGAAGTCTCGATGGACAAGCGGCGTTGCTTGCTCGTGCAGATAGCTGAGAATATCGCACATTTGTGCCGCGAGATCTCGCAACGTTTCCTCGTCAAGCCCCGTATCGTCTTGAGCATATCGCTGTTCCACTAACTTTCGCAGCGATTGCCCGTTTATATGTTCGAGCACTAGATATGCTCGATGGTCCTCGATGAAATGATCCTTTAACTTCACGATGCTATCGTTGTCCAAGCCGCTCAGTACCTGCGCCTCATTCTCGAAGCGTTCGATCGCCTGGCTACGAGCTCGACGATCTACATAAATCGGCAACATAAACTCTTTGATTACAATTGATTCTGGCTGTCCCTCTTTGTTCAATGTGGAACTTAAGTAGGCTATTCCTTGCCCACCGCTGCCGATAATTTCTTTTACTTCGAACTTCCCTGACTGCAGTGAATCGCCCTTGGTAAGGGGTTTCAGCCGCTCCCTTTTCGGGGGGCTATTTAGCGATTCAAGCCAAAGTTCGGTGTAATTGTGTTTCCTCGCAGGAATGAGGTTGTTGATGATTCCGCTTTCGATTTCGCATTGTGGAGCATATGATTCTATAGCTTTCAGCAGTAGATTCTTGTGCTCGACTTTGACAATGGCAGCATTGGAAAGAACGAGTTCCGTACCGCCGCCTGCCCAACCTCTGAGATTCTCTTTGCTTTTGAGCACGATCTTTTGATCTGTAACTTTCTTGCCGTCGCCCTGCCGAACCAGCTTCGTGGATAATAGATCTTTCCATGCAAGAGTTCTCATGGCAAATGTCATCATTAAGAGCCTGAGCTGGACTTCGACCCCATCTTTTGTTATTTCAATACGGTTTGGCTTGATGAGCATCGAAAGAAAAAATCCAATGAAGATGGCCGCAACTAATGCAAATGCGGCCTTCGTTACCATGGAATAAGTAATGAGCTGTACGTACCAGCTTCCTACATCAACGATAGGTTTCCCGACTATTTGGCCCGTTATTTTTCCCAACTCGCCCCAGAAGTTGATCCATGGCGTGAATACCAAGGCCACTTTTAGGGGATCTTTGCTGGGATCCATATGTGCAAGCTTCAAAACTGCCAAGTATGGTATTAGAAATACAATTGGACTGATGAAAATCAGAAAAGGCAGCTGGCAATAAACCCATGTCTTCCAGAAAATGTGTTCATACTGCGCACATACCTCTCGAAATGCTCGAAGGCGAGAGTGACTGTCGTAGGCGAGAATGCGCTTGCTTTCTGACTTTGGATCAAATTCATCGTTTTCATTGGCGACCAATAACTTTCTGCTCTCTTCATCAATAAAACAGGATAAGTTATCGAGATTGCGCAGAAGGCGAAGTCTTTCTTCCTGAGCCATCCTCTTTATGGGGAGCTTCACTATGTCGCAATCAAATTTTTGTGTTGGCTTCCCGAAGCAGAAAAGTATTTTTTTGTTTTTGACTTCGACCTTGTGGAGGTCGGATGATCGATACTTTTTGAAGTTCAATCCGGGAAATTTGATTGTACTTGAATCCATTCGGAAGTAACGACGAGCACAACAGACCGTCAATGTGCCGAAAATTAGCGGTGTGACGTAAACCGGCCAATATTGCCACAGACCCGCCATACTAGCGACGGAAAAGAAAAACATAACCGGCGCAGTGATCGCCCATCCTGGTAACAGAACGCCGCATAGTCTGAGCAAATTATTTCTCAGCGCATCATTGCAGTCGACTTTTAGCAGTTCTTTGTTAGTGTTTTTTGCCACTAGCTGCTCCCGGTATATAGACTGGCAATACACCAGCATACACCAAAATCGTGGATTTTAAGTAGCGCTCATATTCGCCAATTCTGGCTCCGCGAGACTGTCAATTATCTAAAATAGGCAGGACGAATCGAGGACGTTTATGGCAAGCGAACCAGCAGGTGATGAGATCAATAATTCAGAGAAAGAGGTCAGAGGAAATGGATCGGTTTCCACTGACGCTAGCGGAGGACAAGCTTCAGAAGAAGGGCATTTCAAGCGAGCTTTAGGTCTTGTGGACTCCAGCGCTGTTGTCGTTGGTTCGATGATTGGCTCGGGGATCTTCATCGTATCTGCTCAAACGGCCCGCGATGTAGGTTGTGCAGGCTATCTGCTTTTGTGTTGGGTGTTGGCAGGACTACTTACGCTTGCGGCAGCCCTCTGTTATAGCGAATTGGCGGCGATGTTTCCTCAAGCTGGAGGGCAGTATGTTTTCTTGCGAAGAACCTATGGGCCGATTGCTGGTTTCTTGTATGGCTGGACATTGTTTGGTGTGATTCAATCGGGAACGATTGCAGCTGTTGGTGTGGGCTTCGCCAAATTTCTCGGAGTCTTCGTCCCCGATATCAATAGCAGTAATGTTTTGATTTCGATGGGAGGATGGAACCTGAATGTGCTTCAAGTTGTGGCAGTTGGGTTGATCGCACTTTTGACTGCGGTTAATTGTCGGGGGATTGAAGCGGCTAAGTTCATCCAAACAACCTTCACTGCAGCCAAGCTATTCGCGCTTGCTGCCATCATCTTGCTTGGTTTCTTGGCTTTCGACCGGTTTGGCGGATTGCAACCTAACCTGGCAAATTTTTGGAATGCTGTGGAAGCAACCACGCACAAACCGCTTGTTGGCTTTGACTTGATGCTAACAGTCGGAGTCGCGATGGTCGGTGCACTTTTCTCTTGCGACGCATGGAACAACATTACGTTCGCCGGTGAGGAAGTGAAGGAGCCTGAAAAGGTTCTTCCGAAGAGCTTGACCATAGGGACGTTGATAGTGGTTTCTTTGTACTTGTTGGCCAACATCGTCTATTTGTGTCTTTTGCCGGTGACTGGAGATCCACACGCCACAACGGTAGTCGGCCGCGGTATCCAATTCGCGGCTGAGGACCGAGTAGGAACCGCCGCTGCCGAGATAATTTTTGGACCAATCGGAAAGAGCATCATGGCTGGCGCTATCATGATTTCAACGTTCGGTTGTCTCAACGGATTAATCCTGGCCGGCGCGCGTGTTTATTACGCGATGGCTCGAGATGGGCTTTTCTTCAAGAAGGCTGGGCACCTGGATAAGAACACTGGCGTTCCAGTTTTTGGCCTAATTGTGCAGGGGGTCTGGTCCGCGATTTTGGCTACAACCGGCACCTACGGCAATCTTTTGGACTTCGTCGTTTTCGCTGCGTTGCTCTTCTATCTGCTGACGGTCGCTGCTGTGATTATCTTGCGCGTGAAAGAGCCGGATCTTCCACGACCTTACAAGGTTATCGGCTATCCAATCGTTCCGATATTGTATTTGGTGTCAGCAGCCCTCGTTATGGCTGGGCAGTTCAAACGACCGGAGTATCCGGGATTCGGGCTTTTGATCATACTGTCCGGTTTGCCGGTTTACTTTTTGTGGAGAAGCCGAAAAGCCAGCTCGAATGCTGAGCCGCAAGGTTAATTTCTCTTGACATGAAGGATTTAGCTTAGTATTCTGAGCCACATAGATTACTAGCACGTAGGCGTGGAACGATAGTAGTAGGCCGGCTTGCCGGACTATTTAGCGGAGAAGTCGGTAGGGGCTAGCCCCAGCGGACTTCAGAGCGCCTAAATCCCACCGATGCGGCAGGCATTGGCTTTCAGGCGCTAATAGGGGTGTGTCGGACCCCGGGTGTTGAAATGACCAACTCGTACGATGAAGAATTGAGCATTGGCGATCGCATAGCGGGTCGCTACGAAATCTTGTCTATTTTGGGACAGGGCAGTATGGGTGTGGTTTATAAGTGTCGCCACGACATCCTCGGTCGAGTCGTCGCGATCAAGACATTGAGAATTCAGCGCAACTCCGACGACCGTAGTCAAATGCGTTTTGAACGTGAAGCAAGGGCTGCAAGTCGCCTCGAGCATGCCAATTTGATCACTGTGCATGATTTCGGTTACACCGCGCAGGGTGTTCCTTATTTGGTCATGGACTTCGTCAGTGGCACAACGCTCTATGACATTTTGAAGAAAGAGCGCTATATGGTGCCTGAGCGCGCTGTCAATCTCTTCGCGCAAGTCTGCGACGGGCTTTATCACGCACACCAGCGCGGCGTTATCCATCGCGATCTCAAACCAGCAAACATTCTAGTTGTTCCGCGTGAGAATGATACTGAGACCATCAAAATTGTCGACCTGGGCGTCGCCAAAATCGTTCATGGTGCGGAGGAAGAAAGCGAAGCTATCACCCGGACTGGTGAGGTCTGCGGCAGCCCAATTTATTTGAGTCCAGAACAATGCATGTATCAGGAACTTGATGCGCGCACTGATATTTATTCTCTCGGTGTTTGCATGTATGAATCGTTGACTGGGCATCCGCCTTTGCGTGGTGCCACTGTATACGATACTATCTATATGCATGTTCACGATATGCCGCGTCCGTTTCCACCTGAGATGAAGGTGCCGCGTAAGCTTGAGGAAATCGTGTTTCGATGCTTGGCGAAGAATCCTGCCGATCGCTTCGAGACAATGTTGCAGTTGAAATCCGAGCTGCTTGCTTCGATGCGAACTGGTCCGGAAACCAGTCCTGTAAATGTGTTACCTCCCGATGCTCTGTTTGGACCAAAAGGCGGCTCTCGGCGCAATTCGGGCGAAACACCGAAGTTTGACTCCTCAGTTCGAAACTCGGGACAACAACAAGTGTATTCGCCGCAGTCGCAACAGCTACCGAGACCAGAGGTCGTGGCTGAGAATAATGTTGAGCAGGACTTCCGCCAAACCGGGCCGCGCAAGAGCACAGATTCAGGCATCAAGCGTCCTTCGGATTCCGGCGTCAAGCGGCCGAGCGATTCCGGTATCAAACGACCCACGGATTCAGGCATAAAGCGGGCGACCGATTCTGGTATCAAGCGACCAACGGATCCGTCTTCTCGCCAAGCTGAACATTCAGACGAGGAGTCTATCGATGAGGTCGTCGAACCCAGAAAAACTTCGAGAGAACACTCGAAATCTGGAGCCAGACGAGCCGCCACCCCAGAGTCGCTTTCGAATCCCCGCCTTACGGGGTCGAGAAAGGCAGCAACTGGTGGTACCGCAGATGGTGAGGCGCAAAAGGACAAAGCGCGTCGATTTACCTTGCTCGGTCTCTCGATAGCTTCGATTCTAATAGGATTGGGACTGGGTCTAGGCTTTGCTGTCTACATAATCAATGAGCAGAAGAACGATCCGAAAACTGCCTCAACTAATCCTGCGGATGATGGACTTCTTTCGAACCCTTCCACAGTCGTCCCGATGCAAACGAATTCACTCTTGTCGAGCGGGAAGCCGGCGGCGACGGGTAAGAAGGCTCCAGGTAAGAAACAAGGCAAAACGCCGAAAAACCAGATAGCTGCAAAGTCAAAGAGTTTGGAAGATGTATTGGCTCAATCAGATGCAAAATACACGCGTCAACCGGCGACACCGCCCCGCCAATCTTCTGATGGGAGCGCCGGACGTTTCTTTTCGCTTATGCAGAAGGCCGGACAACCTGGAGCACAGCCAGGGCGGATGCAGACTGGACCGGGCTCTCTCCTGAGCCAGGGCGGAATGTTCAATCAAAGCGGTGGGCAGCAAATGATGCCGGGAATGGGGCATATGAATCCAACCCCACTTACAGCGAACAATTCCAAGCTCCAACAGACAATAATGCGAATGAACAACGACCCGCGTGTTCAGCAGATGAAGCAGATGTTTGTTGCCAGCTCTGCAAATCAGCAAGGAACACCATCGCCACTCGGTGTCTTGCTTGGGGCACAACAACCGCAGCAACAGGCACCGCCGCGAGACACTTCGTTAGGAGCCTCACCTCTGGCCGACTTTAATGGCGGCGATTCGGCTGATGCCGTTAACGCAGCCATGCAGGCTTCCCATGAGGGGTTTCAGTTCTATGCAGACGGTAATTTCGAAGCTGCTTGCCGGAAGTTTGAGCAAGCAAGCAAACTCGATCCCAAGCCTGAATACATAAGTGCATATGCACAATCGTTGAATGCGTATGCGCTTTCGCTCAATAAGCAGCAGAAGTATGCCGAGGCTGTACACGTTGAAAAGAAAGCTGTTGAACTAGCCCCGAATAAGAAGCTGTATCACGATAACTTGTATAGATTCAGCCAGAATTTGGATAATCAGCGAGCAGGCACTCTTCGCCCGATGTAGTTTACTGTGTTGGATTCGGTCATTTTAGATTGCTTTCAAAGTTCCGCGCTTCGCACAAAGAAACAGCCCAGCGGGCTGGAGCACCACTGGGCTGAATTCGGTTCGGGTAGATTGGGCTGGTGATTGAATAATAGGGTAAGGATGTGGCAGAGTTGTACCTTTCTCGCAAGAAACACAGAACGGTGGCAAGATCCGCTAATAAAGAAACAACCCAGTGAGCTGGAGCACACTGGGCTGAATTCGGTTCGGGTAGATTGGGCTGGTGATTGAATAATAGGATAAGGATGTGGCAGAGTTGTACCTTTCTCACAAGAAACTGCATGTTCTTTGGTGATCATGAAATACAAGCGAAGCTTCGCGAGCGTAGGATCACGACTAGCCTCGCTCTTGCGGAAGTATTCGCTGCGCTTGCTAAAAGAAACAACCCAGCGGGCTGGAGCACCACTGGGCTGAATTCGGTTCGGGTAGATTGGGCTGGTGATTGAATAATAGGATAAGAATGTGGCATCGTTGTACCTTTCTCTATCGAACTTATTTCTTTCAGGCGATGACAACGCGGGAAATGAAACAGCCCAGTGGGCTAGGGACCACAGGGCTGAATTCGGTTCGGGTAGATTGGGCTGGTAATTGAATAATAGAAAATGAATGTGTAATTGAAGTACCTTCGCAGATCATCTCTTTTGATGGGAGCATCTGGAAACAATGTAATTGATCATGCGGCGCATGAAGAGCGATTCGCTCCATACTTTGCCTGTTCGATTTTGAGCGATTCTCTTTGGAGTTCGGTTCGATCCCGGGAGCGCCGGCATCTTGCCGGCTTCTAATTTTTGAGAGCGATTCGTTAGCAGACCAAAAGAAAAACCCAGTGGGTTAGGGATCCACTGGGCTTTAGTTCGGTTCGGGTAGATTGGGCTGGTGATTGAATAATAGAAGAAGGATGTGTCAGAGAAGTACCTTCGCAGAAGTTTTTGATCGAGTGATTCAGAGCAATGAATTCGATCTGATCTGAAAGGTGAGCAAAAGAAAAACCCAGTGGGTTAGGGATCCACTGGGCTTTAGTTCGGTTCGGGTAGATTGGGCTGGTGATTGAATAA
>JAIEQI010000094.1 GCA_019747875.1 Candidatus Obscuribacterales bacterium | reverse complement strand
GTTGACAGCACCGAAGGCTCTACAATTTCCTCTCGTCAGGCAACAGATTATCGCTGCGCCCTACATACAATCTTTTTTCGGTCTTTTTAGAACTCTCGCCAGGTTATCCCTTCATAGATCATGCGCGAGGGAAATAGGTTCATGTTTGCAAGAGCTTTATCGTAGTGAATTGCACCGGAGTTTCCTCCGCCGTTGCCTTGGAAAATTTCACCAACAACTGCGCCGTATATCTGTCCGTTACCAGCAGTGATAATTTTGGCATTAGGTGCGATGATCACACCATAGAATGTTCCATTCCCTGAGATATCGAGATCAGCTGCCCCATCATAATAGATGACGAGGTCGCCAGGTTTCTTTGAAACATTGTTGAATCCGCCATTTCCGGAAATTGATACGACTCCTTTGCCGCCGCTGTTAGCAGTTGGTCCTTCTAAATAGATTCTTGTTGGCCCAAGAATATCAATCGTTTTTGATCCTGAAAGACTTATTTCAGTACCGCCAGCATCGATGTAGTAGTCCGTTGTCGTTCCCGCCGTCCCTAGCGATTTAGCGCCAGTGATCGGGTCCAGCCTAGTAGCCCCGGTGGGATGTCGAGGAATAGTAGGCATTTGGATTGGCGCGGCCGTTTGAAGTTCATAGGCCTTGGCTCCCGAGTCCGTCAAAATTGTAGTGCCATCGCTAGCGTAATATTGTCCCTTCGTGCGTCCTTGCACATCAGTGATAGCGGTACCCTGAATCAAGCTATTTGAATAAGCTCGACCAAATATGGTGGTCTTACTTTGCCCTGTTATGGTATCGGTTTGGGTGGATAGTGTTTTTCTGGAGCGGACATCACCTTTGATGTCATTGTTAGGCAAGCTGATAGTGGAATTTGAATCGATGTTTGCACCTAAACCGAAACTTGTGGGATTCACTCCATCGGTCTTGCTGTTGTAGGCGTTGATATCTGTGTTAGGACCATAGTTTTGGGGTCCATCAGTAGTCACAGGACCATTAATCTGAAAAGGGGAAACCGGTACTGGTCTGAGCACAACTTGCAGGTTCTTCACCACTGCAGAAGCTTGCTGATTTTGAATAACTTGAGCGTTTCCGT
The DNA here is from genome assembly GCA_019747875.1 of Candidatus Obscuribacterales bacterium. Lineage (GTDB taxonomy): Bacteria > Cyanobacteriota > Vampirovibrionia > Obscuribacterales > Obscuribacteraceae > JAIEPM01. The sequence continues at coordinate 26,203 of JAIEQI010000094.1, read as the reverse complement.
TCGCGTCGGTGGTATTGAGATCGGCCAATCTTGTGGTCGGCGGAACAGCTCGAACAGTAATTATTCGCCACTGATTGGAAGTTATCCCGTTAGACGGCGGTGGATTCGCTATGGTATAAGCGCCAGACGGCCAGTAAGGCATGAAGTCCGCGGTTGGTAGATAATAGGCAGTGTTAGAGTTGTAGATTCCTGATGTTCTTCTTGGTTGTACGTTTTGAACTTGCACCTGGACCGTGGGAGTGAATGAATTTGATCCGGATGGATTTATGATATTCGACGGGATGCTAATCCAGGGGGTTGTCGTACCGTATGTGTTATTTGCGATGCCTGCGCCGGCGCCACCGTCTATGTTGTATTGGTTTATGACCCAGTCTATGCCAGCTTCCGCTGCGTTGCGCATTTCGGTTTGGGTTCTTACTGCCGCGATTCTGTTAAAGCTTGGCATTACAACACTAAAGAGTCCTGTGAGGAACAGCGTAGCTACTATGCCGATACCTATGACTACGACTAAACTGAATCCACCTTCATCGCGACTACTTCTTGGCTTCATCTTGGGACCCCTCTAAATAAGCTATTAGACCCAGCAGGTAAGTACGTTTAGGTTGCTCCTATCGTTGTAGTTTGGGAGTTATTACGCAGGAAAACCTCAGTCTTTACGGCTAGCGGTTTGCGGTTTGGTTGATTTCTCGAATAAGTGTTCGAGTTTACTTCGAGGTTAAGAACTATACCGCTATAGTTCGCTACAAGAGCCCCACTGTTTTGAGTTCCATTAGTGGTTGGTGCATCCTCTGGTTGCCAATCGGCAAAACCCGAATTATTGACGCTGCCTGGATTGTTTTCCTTGTCCAAATACTGAAAGATTCTTGGAGCGCCGGTGTTGGGATTGATAGGACCAATAATGTGGTTCACCAGCGTAATGGGACCGACTTGTACACTTCTAGGAGTGCCACCTGTAATGTTCAACCCGGGAATTATTGCAAATTGAAGGATGAACTCTCCCGGATTGCTAGAGTCAGGAACCACACGATAGACATGTGTTTCACAATTGTCTTCGGCAAAACCAAACCCCGGATGGATCCCATTACTTACACCGGCTGGAATCGAACTGGGAAAACCATCGGCTTCGAAAATAGGGACCTGTACAACGCAAGTGGTGTTGTCACATGTAAAACTTGTAGGAGTAGTTCCATCAGCCCATGTCGGCCAGCCTGTAAATGGGACTGAATTTACCCCGGATGTGGGCATCAACCCACCTCCATAAAGCGGATTGTTATTTGAAGGGAACGTCCTGCTGCCCTGCACTATGTTTTGTCCGCCCACTAAATTTCCGTACACATCTCCGATTGATCGTCCCATGCGAACGTCACGACCAAACTTCTCCATAGCATTCCGGATAGAGTCAATGGTGTCACATTTGTTCGATAACGAGTTGCCCTGAGTCATTACTGCCGTCATCATTCCGAAAGCTGCTGCCGAGATGAAACTCATCACCAGAACAACAACCAATAATTCTACAAGCGTAAATCCTTTTGCCCGAGAGATTGTCTTCATTTGCGCGTCCCTGTTGTTTTTCTAGTTGTGAATGCCAGCTTCCGAAATCATCGTGCTTTGGGTGAGCGACTTTCGTCCGCCGCCATTTTCGCCAGGCCAGCTCACCGTTATAACTACATTAATGGTCTGGTTTGGAGTGGTTCCTTGTGGTTGCGAAATGGTTTGGGTAACTGAACCGCGGAATAAGTTTTGTCTAGAGCCGTTTGAATAGTTGTTAGCAACCTGGTCTTGGACCAAAGGGCGAGGCATGTATGTCAAACCCGAAGTCGATCCGGCAGTTCTATTTATGTTCTCTCCGCTTAAAGTCACTGTTCCAGCTGCCGCAACAATGGTGTTCCAGTTTTGATTTCGAATAACGTCCATCATTTCTTGCGCGATATTCGCCGCAACAATCTGATTTTGTACGGCAGTAGCGCTACGTCTGGTAAGCGATAGCGCGTCCATGATCCCGATCATAAGAAAGCTCAGCACGACTATTGAAACAAGCATCTCGACCAGCGCAATTCCTCGCTGAAGTCGAACAGTCTCGTGTTTTGTGCCCGAATCAAAACAGGCAGCTGAATTGCTGCGCTTGATCGCATTTCTATTCATATTTAAGCCCCACGGAAGCATTTAGGGAGGGGAGAGTCCTCAATTTCTATTAATCCCTACAATTGTGAGAAAAACTAGTGCCTGGCTTACAAAAAACCGTAAACGATTGTTGCCAACTTGTAAGACCTTTCCCTGGCGCGGCATTCAGGAAAAAAACTCGCGTTAAAATGCGTTAACACTTTATAAACATCTGGAACCTTTTAGCGTGTAAGGAGTTAACACTTGTGAAAGGAAATTCAGGACATCTCAATTTTTTGATTCGAAGCATGGAATTCGTGCTAACAAGCTGGGCCTCAGAACCAAGAGCCGGCTCGTAATCATCGATTCCAATTTAAAAGGCAAAAAGGCAATGAAGACGCCCATTTAATGCCCCTTTAAGTCAATAAGGACAAACTCTTGCCACCCAAAGGAACTGGAAGACCCCCTTCCCCTCTTGGTTTGGTCACGATCACCAGTCGCCAAAAAAATACACTATATACATGAATAGACCGGGCAAGAAAAAGAGCGGTCTGGAAGGATTGGGTTCTTCCAGACCGCCAGGCGAGAGCGCACAATAACTTGTTGTCTGTACTATGCGTGCTCTGGTATTTGCTTACTTCTTGAGCGACTCGACGGTGACGTCACCCCAGATGTACACCACGCCGGCGCCGTTTGCGGGCTGACCTTGCAGGTAGTGCTTGATCCGGGTAGTCCAGGCCATGTCCTTCGTGAACACGACTTTACCGCCATCCGTGACAGTCACCTGTTCGGTAGGAGCACCACCGGTGGTTCCAGCGATCGTCTCGATCACGACCGTGCCACTGACTCGCAGGACCGGCGTACCATCGCCCGGATAGAGCAGAACGGTGCGCGTATCGGTGCTGAAGTTGTTCACCTTCCACGTGCCGACAGCGGTGTTGCCGCTGTAGAGCGTGGCACGATAGCGCGGAGTCAGACCGCTCGGAGCCCACGAACGATGTTCGACGACCCAGGCGCCTTCGGCATGGCCAGACTGGCTGCCATTGGCGTCAGGCGCGTTGAGCGTGTAGTCCATCGCAGTGCTGTCCGGGTTCGACGTGTATTCCTTGGCGTCGAATTTCGCCACTTGCTTGCCGTCGGCGTAGGTCGTGATGCCCAGACCCGTTCCTGCCGGTTTCGGCGCCGGTTCGGTTGGGCTCGGATTCGGGTTCGGTGTCGGGTTGGGGGTGGGACCATCGCAGCCCTTGAGGAAGAGCAGTCCGACAACCACCACTGCCAACAGCGACAGCAGGATAGTTTTGAGATTTTGGTTCATAAATCCTCGCTTTGCTAGAGACCGAAGCCTCTGAATTTGTGACACGGGTTGGGCTTGTCGTTCGACCCAATCGAACGATGCGTCAACCCAGAAATAGTTCTTTTCCAGAAGCACTCGCTATCCGGTAATTCGGACCGCGCTTCTATGGCAATCACACGACACATGTCGATCGATCAGAAGCCGGCAGGATGCCGACGCTCCCAGGATCGAACCGAAAAACATTGCACACCGCACAAACAAGCATTTCAACACGAGAACTCTTTGAAAGAATTCGCGGGTGATGAATGTTGTGGGGATGGGCTTTCTGAAGTGGGGTTGTGCTTATTGGAAAAGAACGAAAAGAAACACTGAAACATAGCCAATACGGCGAAATTTTTCCGGAATCGTGAGCAAGCACTAAGTCTGTTTAGCCACAGCTCATGACTGAAGATGGGCTCTTAGCAATGATTTCTCCCTTTAGCGCCTAATGCCTGAGAAAAATCTTCGGACTGAAAGAGGCTCGTGTGGCTTGCGCTAGCCGGTTTTGGGCCAAAAAAAAGAACCAGAGAGCCGCGTCACCAGGCATGGTCACAAGCTTTGCAGCCGGACCATACCTGGTAACTAACGGACTCTCCAGTTCCCACTCATTCCCAACTGCAAGGGCGACGCATGGCATCATCCCTAGATAACTGCACCAGTGACCGGAAAATGTCGCCGGACGCCAGAACTGCTAAGTTCTGCCGACAGTGAACAGTCTGTCAGCCGAAGCGCATTCTGGAGTTTTGCTGGGCTATTCCCCTGGCAACTCCTCCGCTGTTAGCTCACGGGCAGCAGCTTGGTCGCCGCCGCGTTGATCATCAGGTTGTCTTCCTGATGGATGCGAGCCAGGATGTTCATCTGCTCCTTGGTGCCGACGACGATGGCGCTGAAGATGAACGGAGCGACCCGCTCATAACCAACGTGGTTGACCTGCAGCTCGAGCACACGCTCGATCGTGCCCAGCAGCTCAACAGCCTTGCTCATCATGAGCTCCTTGCTGCCGCCGGTCATGATCACGCTCCAGATTTCGGACTTCTGGCTGCGCGCGTTGAGCGCCGCCTTCCGGACCTCGCGCTGGAGGCTCATGTTCACGACGCCCGCCTTCGGACCGAGCTTGCGGATCTCCTTCTCGTGCTCACCAACGCCGAGCGCATCAGACGCGACGCGGAAGCTGAGCTTGCCGCCATCGACGTCGATGCGCACGATGTCGCCACCCTTGACCTTCGCTCCGTTGAGCAGCCGGCCGAGCGGCATCAGCACGTCGCGGTTCAACACACGCTTGAGCTCGGCGACGTTGTTGTCGACGGACTTGAGCAGATGCGTCTTCGCTTCGTCACTAACGATGAGCATGAAGTCTTCACCGGCAGGCATCTCGGTGTTGATGCGGTCCTGCAGCAGGCCCAGCTCCGCGTCCACGATCTTCATGAGCGTGTCCGAGCTGAAGGGCCGGAAGACGACGATGGCATCGAGACGGTTGCGGAATTCCGGCTTGTAAGTCCGGCGCATCGCCTCTTCAACCACCGACTCGACATCGGCAGCCTGCACCTTCGTCTCCCGGTTGACGAAGCCGATCGAGCGCGTCTGGCGCTTTTCCAGCTCGTCCATACCGATGTTCGAGGTGAGGATGAAGATCGTGTTGCGGAAATCAGCAACGTCGCCGTTACCGAGCCGCGCCACGCCCTTGTCGAAGACGCCCATCCAGAACTTGTAGAAGTCCGGGGTGGACTTCTCGAACTCTTCGATCACGACGATGTCGATCTCGGAGTTCGAGCCGAGCCGCACGCGGCGCAGGTTGTGCGAGGACACGATCGAGTAGGGATCGGTCTCGTGACCTTCCAGCTTGTTCTTCGGATCCTTCGGGTCGCGGTAGCCGACGTAGCTCGGGGGCGCGCCCTTGAGCTCCAGCAGCTGGTGATCCTCGGTGTAGTCCGAAGCCTGGATGCGGGTCAGCGCGTCCGGGTTGTTGTGGAAGATCTCAGCCAGCACGACGCCGGTGAGCGACTTGCCCGTGCGCGAAGGTCCGGCCAGGTAGAAGATGCCGACCGGACGGGTCTTGTCGCGCAGCTTGTTGGTCGCCATGTTGTGGGCGAGCTGAGCGACGGTGAGAGCGCCGGGCTGTCCAATGACGCGCGCGCCGAAGCGCTCGGCAAAGGCCGTCTCAGCAGCAGTCAGTTCCTCGTGGTCAACAACCACGAAGGTGCCATTGTTGTTGATAGTCATGACAGGTCTCCTTTGGGTTATGCCGTTTTCACGGCAGTAAACTGGACAAAGCGGAATGCAATGTCCGGATTGGCTTGCCTGCGGTGTTGCCACCACATGCGAAACCACCAGAAACAGACCGCCTGCCTACAAGGCAGCGGTCTAGGCGCTCTAGCGCGCAGGCGAGAAGCCCGTAGGTCCGCAAATTGCGGAAGGGCTACTCGCCTGTGAGCTAAATCGCTCTTATGAAATCAGGCGCAAGAAAACGACCGAAGCCGTTTGTCATGCGTATGGAAGGTGATATTGTTAACTCAAGACAGTTAGCAACGTTTCGCGCTTATGGGCGGACGGGACGTCCGTTCTCCATGCAGCCGAATGTTACTGGCGGGAAAGCTCTAGCATTTCCATGTACGAATTTTTGACGTCTTCGCGCGGGTTGCCGAAGATTCGTTCGGCCAGGTTGAAAATTTCCGCGCGTGCTTCCGAAGGGTCGTCGCCCAGGGGAACGATGGTTTCAACTTCCATGAAATGTCCGGAATATTGTCCGAGCCCGCTGACCCTGTCGATACTGACCACCATGTGGCGAGCTCCGACAGTGCCTTCATAAAGCGCACGCTCTTTGCTGAAGCTGAGGAGTTCTCTGGCTGTGGCATAACGCGCGGCAATGATTGCCAGTGTTCGAACTAACGGACTGATTACAGCTTCGCTTTCGAGGCGTTCCTTGCTGCCATCAGGTAAGTAGACCCAGGATTTCATCGTGACTAAGCTTCTTGCCGAGCCAGATGTCATCTCATCGCGAATGCGAACCATCTCACCTTTTCGCTTGGGCGGGATGAAAGTGTCGGTCATTGTGACGCTACCAGAAGGTTTCAGACCGATCTCGCGCAACTTAATCGGAAGCTGTTCCACCTCTTGTAGTGCAAGTTTGAACTTGCGCTCTACTTCCAGGTGCCCCTTTTGTGTGGAACGTTGTACGAACCAGCTGAGAACGGTGCGCAGAATGGTCAGCACAATTGCTCTCAGTCCCCGTCCTTTATTCATCGCCTTTCCTCTAATGCGCTCCGGCATTTCGCTGGGCTGTCGCCCCTCTCAACGCCTCCGCTAGATTCGCACGGATCTGGTAAGTGTGCCATCTCCAGCGTGTAGTGCCTTAGAGGATATCATCTGCGCCTCCGAATGGAAGCTTAAAAGACAGATAATTCTGATGAATCGGGGAGATTGAAAGTTCGGGGGGGTCTGTGGGAGAAGCGGGAAATGCTAAAGATAAGTTGAAGATATCAGTGGTCGACTGTTAATCCTAACAGTGCTAGCTAGCGAATCCTCGCAAAATTGCGTCGGTGATTAGTGACGCTACCGCTCGGTTTCAGCAGGGTATTGTCCCGTGCTCGGCTTTTTATGCGAGTCATCGCTTCCGCCCTTCTGATTTTTGGGGTGGGTGGTGGCTCCTGGTGTCATTGGCGAAAAGACCGGCTCCTTGCGGCTTCTACGCTGTCCCTTTATTAGTTGTGATTTGCGCGGCTTGCGCAACGGTGTTTAAGTTCTTCGCGATGGGCAGACCTTATGGCGCAAACGCGGTACACTCAGCTCGCTCAAGCTTTAACTGCCAAGAAGTGGGAAAGTGTTGGCGACGCGTCGTCGCAGTAAAGAGCGTGGCAATGAGGAGGGTTCGAAATGCTGAAGTCTGAGATGGATAGGATGTTTCGTCGTTGCATTGAGGAAACCAAGGCTGAGTTTACCGAAGAGCAGATTCAATGCATCATTCTGGCAATGAATAAGATCTGCGGACGAATGGTCGAAGAAGCACTCGCTTCGTTTCGCCCAGGGTCTGGCGGACGTTCGGGCTACTTTGCCGACTAATGAATTTGGATTCACGCTTCTACAATCTCCGCGATTGAGACTCTGGGGTAAAAGTAAGGAAGCACGGTTCGGGGAGCGCCGGCATCTTGGCGGCTTCTAAGTTTTGATAGAGCACCGCATCGAAATATCGGAGCAGAGAAATGTCCAATTCAAGCAAGAACTTTCTTGAGCGCTCAAAGTCCATGGAAAAGGAGATCATTGATCTCCGACGTCTTTTGCACCGTCATCCCGAGTTGAGTTTTCAGGAAACAGAAACAGCTCGCCTTTCTGCTGAGCGACTGCGCTCTCTAGGATTCACTGTCCGCGAATCTATTGCTCGTACCGGTGTCGTAGGTGATCTTTCCTCCGGCAAGCGAATAATTGGCATAAGAGCGGATATGGATGGCTTGCCGATTTTGGAAAGCAATAAAGCCGGCTACACCTCCGAGAATAAGGGTGTGATGCACGCATGCGGGCACGACGCACATGTCTCTTGTGGCTTGCATGCTGCGCGTCTTCTCGCTGAAATGGACTCATTGCCCGGCTCCGTGCGGATCTTGATGCAACCAGCCGAGGAGGCTGTTGACGAGGAAGGCAAGTCCGGCGCTTGCAGGATGGTGGAAGAAGGCGTGATGGATGGCGTCAGCGCGGTCATAGGCTTGCACATGGATGCTTCGATTCCGGCTGGAAAAGTGGCGATCATGCCAGGTCCTGTGATGGCGTCGTGCGACATGTTCGAGATCGTCATTCAAGGAAAGGGCGGTCACGGTGCTTATCCCGAGACGACCATCGATGCAGTTGTTTTAGCTGCGCAAGTTATTAATGCGATTCAGCAAATCATCTCAAGGCGCATACCGGCTCTCGAGCCGGCTGTGATTACCGTCGGATCAGTCCAGAGTTCCAGCACCAGAGGAAACGTGATTTCGGATCGAGTAACTCTGATTGGCACAGTGCGCAGCTTCAATGAAGATGTGCGCAAGAAATTGCAAGTCGAGATCGAACGTTGCTGCAAGCTTGTTCGAGCCTACGGAGCTGATTACACCCTGCATTACGAAACTGGTGGCTACCCGACTACGGTCAACGATCCTAAGATAGCGGCTGTAATGCGGGCTGCTGCCGTTGATCTGATCGGCGAGGAAAATGTGATTACAGTGCCTAAGAAAACCTGGTCTGAGGATTTCTCAATGCTGGCGCAGGCTGCTCCCGGCGCGTTTATGTTCCTCGGCGGCGAAATGAAGGACTACACGCGCAGTCATCACAGTCCCGATTTTGACATTGATGAAAGCGGTCTCTACATTGGTCCTGCCATCCTTGCAGAAACAGCTCTGAGATTGATGCGTGAGGGTGAATGAATCCTGGTTTGAAAGCTCTTCAGCCTTATCCGTTTGAGAAGCTGAGCATTCTCTTCCAGGATGCTGCGCCTAACTCTGCCAAGAAGAACATCGCTTGGTCGATTGGAGAGCCCAAGCATCCGGCTCCCGCATTTGTTGCTGAGATTATTCAAAAGGAAATTGCCGGGCTGGGAAACTATCCACTTACTGCCGGCATGCCCGAACTGCGAGAAGCGATAAGGGATTGGTTGACTAATAGATTCAAACTGCAAGAAGGATCTGTCGATCGCGATCGCAACATAGTGCCAGTCAACGGCACCCGCGAAGCTCTTTTTGCCGCATGCCAGTTCCTCATTGATCCTTCCGCCAGATCCATTGTGAGCATGCCGAATCCGTTTTACCAAATATACGAAGGAGCGGCATTCTTAGCCGGCGCCGAGCCATTCTATTGCAATGTCAACTCGTCGACGCTTTTGCCGGATTTTGATTCCATTGAAGAATCCGTCTGGCAACGTACCAGTCTGTTATACGTTTGTTCTCCTGGGAATCCGACTGGAGCTGTTTGTGGGGTGGATCAGTTGCAAAAGCTGATCGAACTGAGCGATAAGTTCTCATTCGTTATTGCTTCAGATGAATGTTACTCAGAAATCTATCCTGATGAAAACGAAGCACCGGCCGGCTTATTGGAAGCTGCTGCAAAAATGGGACGGCATGACTTCAAAAACTGTTTGGTGTTTCACAGTCTTTCGAAACGCTCCAGTTTGCCTGGAATGCGGTCAGGGTTTGTTGCTGGAGATGCGGAACTGATAGCCAAATTCAAACACTATCGAACCTATCATGGGTGCGCCATGGCCCCGCCTTTCCAAAAAGCTAGCATCGCAGCCTGGCGGGATGAAGAACATGTTCGTCTGAATCGAGAGATGTACCGTCAGAAGTTCCAATTGGTCGGCAAAATCGTCGGTGATCTTTTGGATTTGAAACAACCAGCTGGCTCTTTCTATTACTGGCCGGATGTAGGAATGGACGATCAGCTCTTTGCAAAAGAGCTCTATAGGTTGCAAAACATGATTGTGTTGCCGGGATCGTATTTGTCGCGAGAAGTGAATGGAAGTAATCCCGGAAAAAATCGCGTGCGAATGGCATTAGTGGCGCCGATTGAAGAGTGTGAAGAAGGTGCCCAGAGGTTGGTTGAATTCATCAATCAGAGAAAGGAGTTCTAAAATGAACCTTGATATCAAAAATATCATTGAAGAGGCTTTTGAGAAGCGTGCTGAGATAAAGCCAGGTAAGGCTGATGCTGCGGTAAAGCAGGCTGTTCAGCAAGCCATTCTTGGTCTTGATCAAGGTGTTTTGCGGGTTGCAGAGAAAATCGATGGCACCTGGACAGTGAACGAATGGCTGAAGAAGGCGGTGCTTCTGTCCTTCCGTCTTGAAGACAACTCAGTTATGGACAGTTGTTTTACTAAGTACTTCGACAAGGTGCCAAGTAAGTTTGCTGATTATTCGGATGAAGACTTTCGTTCTGCCGGATTTCGCATCGTGCCGCCCGCTGCGGTTCGCCGCGGGTCCTACCTTGCGCCAGATGTCGTTTGCATGCCTGCATTCGTAAACATCGGTGCCTACGTTGGTAGCGGCACCATGATTGATACATGGGCTACTGTTGGATCCTGCGCGCAAATTGGGAAGAATGTACACCTTTCTGGCGGAGCTGGCATCGGTGGAGTTTTGGAGCCTTTGCAGGCGAGTCCGACTATCATTGAAGACAATTGTTTTATCGGTGCGCGATCGGAAGTCGTAGAAGGGGTGATCGTTGAAGAGGGCTCTGTAGTCTCGATGGGCGTATTCCTTGGACAAAGCACACGCATTTACAATCGCATGACCGGCGAGATTACATATGGAAGAATTCCCGCAGGCTCGGTTGTAGTGCCAGGCAATCTGCCTTCTTCAGATGGAAAATACAGCTTGTATTGCGCGGTGATCGTCAAACAAGTCGATGAAAAAACTCGCGGAAAAGTAAGCATCAACGAACTTTTAAGAGCCGGCCAAGACTAATTCCGAGAGAATCAATCTACAAGGAGTAAGCTGATCTTGTCTATCTTTAGTGCGCGAAGGACGAACAGAGATCCCGTATGGAGCGCGGACGTCCCGTCCGCTCATACCGCGCGAAGCGAGAAGGGATCGAACAGAGATCCCATATGGAGCGCGGACGTCCCGTCCGCCCATACCGCGCGAAGCGCGAAGGGATCGAACAGAGATCCCGTATGGAGCGCGGACGTCCCGTCCGCCCATACCGCGCGAAGCGCGCTGAAATTGTTTTGTAGAAGCTGTGTATGTTGGGTTCGATCCCGGGAGCGCCGGCATCCTGCCGGCTTCCTAGCTGCAGCATGGGCGGACGGGACGTCCGCGCTCCTTACTTAGCTACAGCGTTTTGAATTGGGGCAGATTCAAGTGAAGGAGTTGAGCGGTTAAATGCAGGTTCTCGAACTAACAAAAGAACTTATCCGAAAAAAATCAGTTACCCCCGAAGATGCAGGGTGTCAGGAAGCAATTGCTGCGTTGCTTAAGGGGGTCGGCTTTAAGGTCGAATCCATCGACATCGGTCCAGTAAAAAACCTTTGGGCTGTGCATGGAAGCTCGGGACCTCTCTTTTGTTTCCTTGGACACACTGACGTAGTGCCATCAGGTCCAGTTGAGGATTGGAAGCATCCACCTTTTGATTGTGTAGAGGAAGACGGCGTTCTCTATGGGCGCGGTGCCGCCGACATGAAGGGCTGTGTCGCTGCGTTTGTCACGGCTGTGTGCAAATATGTGTCACAGAACCCAGACCATCCAGGACGAATTGCGCTCTTACTCACCAGTGATGAAGAAGGTCCTGCCCTTTATGGTACGCAAGCTGTTGTACAGAAATTGGAAGAGCGTGGCGAAAAGATCGATTACTGTCTTGTCGGTGAGCCAAGCTCCGAAGAGGCTTTGGGCGATGTGGTCAAGGTAGGCAGGCGCGGATCATTGGGAGGTCGTTTGACCGTCATGGGCATACAGGGACACGTTGCCTATCCCCACCTGGCGCGCAATCCAATTCATCAAGTTGCTCCCGCTCTTGCAGAGCTCAGCTCGGAAAAGTGGGACGAAGGCAATGAATTTTTTCCGCCTACAAGTTTCCAGATCAGCAATATGAACGCTGGAACAGGCGCCGACAATGTCATTCCTGGTAAGGTCGAGATTGTCTTCAATTTCCGTTTCTCCACAGCTAGCACCCCTGACGATTTGAAAGCCAGAGTAGAAGCTGTTCTACAAAAACATCAGCTCGAATACAATTTGTCTTGGACTCTTTCGGGGCGGCCGTTCTTCACGCCGAAAGGCAAATTGGTTGATGCTGTAAGTGCAGCTATTGAAAAATCGACAGGTAGCTTACCGCAACTTTCTACTGCTGGTGGAACATCCGATGGTAGATTCATTGCACCGCTTGGCGCTGAAGTGGTTGAGTTCGGTGTTATTAATCGCAGCATTCACAAAATCAACGAGCACGTGAAAATAGCGGATCTCAATGCTCTTGTTTCCATATACGAGCAAGTCATCGCTCTGCTGGCTCAGTCATAACCTGAGCTTCGAGAGAAACGGGCTCCTTAAATCGCTGCTTTTTCGCATTTTCCACATATCGCCCGGGCGGAAAGATTACTAGGATTTAAGGGTTCCTTCCATTCCGCTGTGAGTTAGCAATGACAGAAAGTGATGCCCCGGTAGGCAGCACTGAGATTCGAAAAACAGAGCAGGTCGCCAGCAAAGAAAGATTGCTTGGTGAAGCGTTTTTGCAGGCTTCGTCTCGCTCCGAGCTCCTGGATGTTGATACCAGGTCTCCGGCTAAACTCTTCGCTGAGGGGCTCTATGATGGCGCGGTAACCCGTCCGATTCAGGCCTTGAAGCAACTTACCGATCACAAAGAGGCAAGCCAGCACGGCGATTCAAAGAAACCGAACGGCGCTCCAGAATCTGGTTATTCCACCGCGGGCCAAATTGTCGGATCCCTGTTTCCATTTGTGGCATTGGCGGCTGTAACCAGGGGCGCTACGAACCAAATTTTTGGCAAACTGGAAGAGCAAACTTTGCGAAGAGCAGTTTCTGAGCAGGCCGTTAGTGGTTTTGCTTTGGGTGCTTTCCTGACTCCGAGCGAGCTAAAGCCAGGTGAAAGTTTGCTTGATGCTCGATTAAAGACCGGACTCAAAGATGCAACTGTGTTTGGATCGATGGCTTTGACTAGTGGGTATCTGAGTAAAGCATTTCCCGGCAGTGCCCAGACAGAGATCAACAACAAGATAGGCAGTCTTGTCGCGCATCGTATGGGCATTGGTGCGGCTTCCGGTGCTGTCGGCGGATTCCTTGACGCAGAGATTCGCACAGGTGGTACTGCAAGTGGTGACGAGCTTCTTGTCTCGATGGCTGGCTATGCAGCTTTCGGCGGCATTATGGAAGGCGGGAATGTTTTGGCTCGTAAGTATTTTGCAGCCAGCAGGGCTAATGAAACCCTGGCAACTGAGCAGGGAAGAAACAGAGAAAGCATGCAGCTGGCAGCGGAGCGCGTGATTTCCAAGGATTCGAACACAACGGTTATCGACAACTTTAGTGGTTGGTACGACAAGCTATTGAAAGCGGTCAGAAATGCTCAACCGGGACAAACAATCATCGTCACTGAGGAAAAGTGGCTTAAAGAAGGTCAGCTCATGTTGCGCCGTGCCAATAAGCCTGAGGTCAATTTGATTCTCGCTAAGCCTGTTGCTGAAAATTCTGTACTTGCTTCCGTTGCAAGTTCAGAAGCCGGCAAGATGCCGGCGCTCCCGGGATCGAACCAGGCAAAGATGGAAAATGGAGCTAGGCAGGCACTGGATCGAAGCAATTTGGCAAAATCGGAAAGCGGACTAGATAGGCGTGCAGGTCTTTCGGCTGACAACGCCGCAGTAGCGAAGGCTGATACAGCTGCACCGTCAGCTCTGATGGATAAGGTTGCACTAGGAAAAGCAATTGAAAGCGAGGTCCTGAAATCCGGACGAGATCCGGCTGATGCTTTGGTTGAAGCATTAAAGAAGAATCGAGTTCTTATGATCGGTGAATATCATCGTCCAGATGATCCCCATCGCGAGTTTGGAGCTCAAATAATTGAGCGACTGCAGAAAGCGGGCGCAACCCATCTAGCGATTGAGCATGGAAGCAATCACAAAGGCAAAATCTTTGGAGCAGATGGCGAGGTAAACAGAGATCAATTCTCTAGCCTGATGACTCAGTGGGAGTACTTCCGCCTGCTTAAGAATGCGAGGAAGGCAGGAATGGAAGTTGTACCAGTCGATTCAAGCAACGGCTCGCTGGCGAAAATTTTGGAGAAATTAAAGCCCGAACTCAAAGGATTGCAAGGTCCGGACTACAATGCCGTTGTTGAAAGAGCGACGCTCGGTAAGCGTAACCTGGACATGGCGGACAACATCGGAAAAATTCTGGAAGACCCCAAAGCCAAGGTCGTTTTCTGGATCGGAAACTATCATCTGAACACAACGCAGCTCCCTGGCGAAGCACCGCAGGTCGTCAACATTTTGCGAGATAGAAAGATTCCTACTGCAACATTTGCAACTCAGCAAGATGGCTACTTCAAAGATGGCTGGTTGCGCAGTGTCTACACCCCACCTCAAGCTTATGCAATACCGATGAAAGAAGCTCCTGTACTGGGACGACAATCGTCGCAAGAGCCAGGAGAAGCAGGACTGGATCGACTCCTCTTAAACCAGTACGACTACGTAATCATGTATCCAAAGAAGGGCTATACCTATGATTGATCAGTTATTTGCTGTACTTAGGCTCTTGTGCGTGTATCTCAGTTGAGATACACTAAGTTCTAGGCAGTACATCTCAAGGATTCCAAAAATGGCTACAAAGTCAAAGATGCTCCACGTGAGAGTGGATGACGAAATTAAGACGCAAGCAGCGGAGACTCTTGAAGCAATGGGGTTGACGATGTCTGAGGCGATCAAATTGTTCTTGCATCGTGTTGTTATCGAGCAAGGATTGCCTTTTGAAATGAAGGTACCGAACGCTAAGACTAAAGCTGCAATGGCGGAAGCCGATGAAATTGTAGAAGGCCGTCGTGCCCGCTTTGGAACCGCAAAGAAACTGCTTATAAGCCTTGAAAAAGACAGCGAAAAGTAAGCGTGCTGCCCTGCCGAGGGTGTCAGACTATTCCAGGATCTTCAAAAAGGATTGGGACAGACTCGCGCGCTCAGGGCGTTATGACTTGAACAATTTGAAAGAAGTAATGATGCTTCTTATTGCCAATGATGCTCCGCTGTCTGCCGAATGGAAGGATCATGCGCTGAGTGGCGATTGGAAAGAACACAGAGAATGCCACGTAGGTGGAGATTTCTTGCTGATATACAGGCTCGACGAGCAAAGCAATCAGATTGTCTTCGTACGAACTGGAACACATTCCGAACTTTTCGAATAAAATTAGTGCTTCGGTATTCTCAATGATCGGCGAGGTCCGGTTTGCAGGTAGGTCCAGTTGATTTCCTAATCATGGCTGTTTATTTTGGCTTTGTGCTGGGAATTGGCTTTGCGCTGAAGAAGCAGATTCGCACAAGCGAAGATTTCTTTCTGTCCGGACGTTCAATTCCTAGTTGGATCACTGGACTTGCCTTTATGTCGGCA
Organism: Candidatus Obscuribacterales bacterium; assembly: GCA_019747875.1. Classification (GTDB taxonomy): domain Bacteria; phylum Cyanobacteriota; class Vampirovibrionia; order Obscuribacterales; family Obscuribacteraceae; genus JAIEPM01. The sequence continues at coordinate 10,720 of JAIEQI010000094.1, read as the reverse complement.
AATCTCGGTGCGATTGAAGTTATGGGCATGGCTGGTAATGGTGCTAAATACGGTATCATGACTGCGCATTTTTACTGGGTTGGTGCTGTCCCCGCGATGTTGTTTTTGGCGATTTTTATGATGCCGTTTTATTACGGCTCTCGCATCAAAAGTGTTCCAGAGTATCTGAAGTTACGCTTCAATGAGCCGACGCGAGCATTCAATGCCATCTCTTTTGCGATCATGACCATCCTGATGTCCGGAATAAACATGTACGCTATGGCGCTCGTTTTTCATCTCTTGCTCAATTGGAATATGGACGCGTCGATTTGTATCTCAGCGGTGGTTGTGCTTGCGTACACGGCATTGGGTGGGCTCACCTCGTCGATTTATAATGAGGTCTTGCAGTTCTTCTTGATTGTGCTTGGATTACTGCCACTGACTTTCTTGGCTCTTACAGATGTTGGTGGGTGGTCTGGTCTTGTTGCGCGCCTTCCTGGCGACTTCAGTCACCTGTGGGCAAACACCGCCACAGCTGCCAATCCGATGGGAGCCGATTGGATTTGTATTCTTTCGGGGCTTGGGTTCGTGCTGTCGTTTGGATACTGGTGTACGGATTTCCTAGCAATCCAGCGAGCATTGGCAGCCGAGAGCCTGCCTGCAGCACAGAGGACACCTGTGATTGCAGCGTTACCGGAAATATTCTTTCCTGCTCTGACTGTGCTTCCGGGCATGTGTGCGCTGGCGTTAATCCCTAACCTTGGTGATATGACAGATCCCAAATTACGCTATGACATGGCGCTTCCTCTCCTGATGGCGAAGTACTATCCATCAGGAATGCTGGGCATTGGACTTACTGCCATGCTCGCCAGTTTTATGGCTGGTATGGCCGGAAATATCACCGCATTTAATACCGTATTTACCTACGATATTTACAAAAACTACTTCAGAAAAACTCAAACCGATGAACACTACATCGCAGTTGGGAGGCTGGCAACCGGCGGTGGTATCTTTGTCAGCATCTTCACCGCTTACACTGTAATGCGCGCAGAAAGCATTATGGATTATATGCAGAGTATCTTTTCGTTCTTCAACGCGCCGTTGTTTGCTACATTCCTGCTCGGTATGTTTTGGAAGCGGACGACTCCCTGGGGGGCATTCTTTGGCTTGCTGAGTGGAACTCTGTCTGCAGCCACCCACTTTGTTTTAACCGAGAAGCATCTACTGAATTATGTATCTCCAATGGCGGCAAATTTCTGGCAAGCGACAATAGCCTGGTGCGTTTGTTTTGTAGTAACCGTTCTGCTGTCATTTTTTACAAAAGCGCGTCCAGAAGTGGAACTTGATGGATTGGTCTGGGGTACTGCCAAACCGGTTCTGCAAGACATAACACTTGCCTGGTATAAAAAACCTGCATTAATCGCGTCTGCAATTATGCTGATCACGCTCATCTTGGATCTTCTGTTTTGGTAAGGTGAGGCTCTGTTTTTGAGCCGCAATATGAGTGGACCGTTTGATAAGAGGGCTTTCATTTTCAGCTGGTGTTTTTTGAGCGCTTTCTCCTTCCCCAGTTTGTGGGGGAGATTGTTCGAAAAAGGAACTCATTTTGAGCCGGATCGCCGTGTTTGTACTAGTTTACAGGGCTGAATTTTTAACTGAGGACCTGGCGCTGTTTGCGCGAAGTCCTGCCTCCATTTTTTCTTCTTGCTGAACTGTGCAAAGTCGGTAAAAAGCGCCCTCTCGCTAGCTCGCCTCGAGTGAGAATTGGCTCATTTTGCCCGCGCTTCTCGGACGTTTTTGCTCGCGCTAATTCGGCCAGTTTTCCCGAGAGTATCTCAGATACAAACTAAGTAAGTACTTATTTGCTTTAAAGATCTAGTAGTCAGTAGGTTCTGAGATCTACGCCCTTTTCTTTTCCAAGATCAGCACCAAAAACCTACCCAAGACTAAACAACTCAACTTCATCGGACCTCGGCAATGACACAGTGTCTTGTTCGGGGTTTTTCGTTCCGATGCAGCTCTGTTTTGTGATGTCTTTCGCAGAGGTGTTGGCGTAGCACCTTCTGAACTCTCTTGAGGAGAATCTATGCTGCAAGAACTCCTGCGGAACTACCGCAAACTCATCCCAATGGCGCTGCTCGTGACGCTCGTCGTCCTGGCTGGCACCACCACGTTTTTGTTCGGCACAGGTGTTCATGAAGCGATCAGGCAGCAGTTCGCAGCGTTCGGCGCTGCCATGCTGCCGCACGTGATCCACATGTTGATCGCGGGCATCGTCCTGAACATCGCCTGGCTTCTCCATGCACCGCTCGGTAAGGCACTGGACAAGATTTTCGAAACAATGGGGGCAACTCCGCGTGCTCGGAATCTCTCCACGAAGATCATCAAGGCCGGTTTTTGGGCTCTGGTGATTTTCATCGTCCTGAACTTTACCGCTGCTGAGTTCCTGAGCAAGCTTGCTATCAGCTTTGGCACTATCGGCGTCGCACTCACCTTCGTTTTGCAGGGTGTTGCACAAGACGCCGTCTGTGGCTTGCTGGTGCAGTTCACTCGCAAAGTCAACGAAGGCGACGAGATCGAGCTCGATAAGGTCAAGGGCAAGGTCGTCAGCGTTGGCTACCTGTCGACGATCGTGTCCGTTCCGGAAGGCACTGACCATGTGCCGAACCGGGAGATCTGGTCGAAAACTGTTCGGGTTCTCAAACCCAAGAAGTCCCCAATCATTCTGCCTTCCGGTTTCGAGCGGAACCCGAAGGCCTAACACTCTGCGCGGTTTCTCCAGAAGCCGCGCAGTAAGGAGAGAAAAACAATGAAGGTCAAGAAACTCGCCGCAGTTGCGGCAAACGTGGCTGAAGTTCAAGCCGATCTCTTGCTCGTGCCCGTCTTCGAAGGCGGTCTGGGTGAAGGGGCTGCGCTTCAGCTGCAGGGTAGCCTGAGCACAGTCGTGCAGCAGGCTACGGTCGAGTCGTTCACCGGCAAGTCCGGCGAGACGATGTTCGTGTTCAGCGCCGACAAGATCGGTGCCACGCGGACCCTCTTCTTCGGTCTGGGCTCCAAGTCTTCGCTGGACCGCAAGTCCCTTCGCGACGCGCTGACCGCTGCCTTCTCGGCGGCGAAGGCGGCGAAGGTGAGCTCGCTGGCTCTGGCCTGCCCCGAGCTGACCGGCACTGGCGTTTCGAGCTTCGACTTCGGTCAGGCCGCCGGTGAAACCGTGGTCATGGTCGACTACGTCATCAACCACTTCAAGACCGCGCTCGGCGGGCACAAGCCCGAAGTGCGTTTCGACGAGCTGCGACTCGTCTGCGACAAAGCCGACAAGGCTTGTCAGAACGGTCTGAAGAAGGGCTTCTTCATGGGCGAATCGGTCAACAAGGCTCGCGATTTCGTGAACCTGCCGCCGAACATGATGACGCCGATGATCCTCGCCAAGAAGGCGACGGAAATCGCCAAGAACTCGGGCGGCAGCATCAAGGTCAAGATCATCCGCAAGCGCGAGCTGAAGAAGCAGGGCTGGGGCGCGTTCCTCGCCGTCGCGCAGGGGTCCGACCAGGAGCCGGTCTTCATCGACATGGTCTATGAGGGTGAAGGCGCCACGGGCACCGACTTCCTCACGTTCATCGGCAAGTCCGTCACCTACGATTCGGGCGGTCTCGACGTCAAAACCGGCGGTTCCATGCGCACGATGAAGTGCGACATGGCCGGCGGTGCGACGACGCTGGCTGCGATCATGGCAGTGGCTGCGCTCAAGCTGCCGCTTCGCCTGCGTGTGGTGATGGCTGCGACCGAGAACATGATCAACGGCAGCTCCTACAAGTCGGGTGATGTGCTGTTCAGCCTGTCCGGCATGTCGATCGAGGTGGACAACACCGACGCCGAAGGTCGCCTGACCCTCGCGGACGCGATCGAGTACTGCAAGCGCAACGGCGCCACCCACATCGTCGATGTGGCGACGCTCACCGGTGCGATGGTGGTCGGTCTCGGCAAGGTGGCCACGGGTGCGTTCAGCAACAACGACCAACTGGCGGGCAAGGTCCTGCAGGCGGCCGATGTTGCGGGCGAGCACATCCATCGGATGCCGATGCACGCGGCTTATGCCAAGGGCAACGAGTCGAACATCGCGGACGTGAAGAACTCGGGCGGCGCCGGCTTCGGTGCAGGCTCGATCACGGCGGCGTGGTTCCTGCGCAAGTTCGTGGGTGAGACCCTCCCCTGGGTTCACCTCGATATCGCCGGTACCGCGTTCAACAACAACGAAGCCAGCGGCTGGGGCGTTCGCACGCTCATCGAGCTGGCTCGGGACTTCGCGACGCCCGACGAGGCGCCGGTCGTTCCGTCCCGCAAGGGTCGTTGAGAGTGCTGATCGCCTGACCAGTTTGGTCGGCTGATTGGTGCTGCAGGTAAGCTGTGCGTGCGGGTCGGTGCTTGAAGCTTCGGCTTCAGTTGCTGGCCCGCACGCCGCTGCCCCGGCTCTTGAGCCAGGATTGCTTGTAAGCGAAGGAGTGAGGAGCGACAGCTCTGCAAGCTCCGTAGCTTATGATCAATTCGCGATGTTTTTCGATCGAGAAATATGGCGAATTGATCATATCGACAACGGCAGCGTGCTAAATTATGCTGCTATGAACGCCAGAGTAAAACGAATTCAAGCAGCGCTTGCCAAGGCAAAGCTTGACGCGATTTTGATACGCGTCTTTGAGAACAACAGCCAGAACGTGCTTTACGTAAGCGGTTTTGCAGGCAGTGTTGCACATCTTTTGCTGACGCGGAAGAAAGCATTCATCTTCGCTGATGCTCGATACTGGACGCGCATCCCGAAGGAGGCGCCCGACTTCGAGCTGGTAAAAGTGCCCCGCGGAACTAAGCTCAGTGAGAAAGTGAACGAAGTACTGGCGAAATGCAAATTGCCGGATTCGTGCAAGCTGGGTTTTGAAGCCGCGCACATTTCGGTTGAATTGGCGGCGAACTGGTCGAAAGACCTCAATGCAACGCTGGTGCCTACCACGCACTTCATCGAGCGCTTTCGCCAGTACAAAGACGTGGATGAGATTGCCAGCCTGCGTTATGCCTGCCGCCAGACCAGCAAGGTGTACAAAGAAGTCGTGCCGATTATCAAAGCAGGGATGAGCGAAAACGAGCTCTGCTTCGAAATCGACATGCGCATCCGCAAGCACGGTGCCATCTCCAATAGTTTCACCACCATAGTTGCATCAGGACCAAATGCTGCTGTTCCACACCATGCGACTTCCGACAGGCGCATGAAGGCAGGCGAGCCTGTGGTGATGGATTTTGGGGGGCTCTACCCCGGTGGCTATTGCTCAGACATCACGCGCACCGCCTTCGTGCCTGGCAAGAAGCCTGACCCGAAAATGGTCGAGGTTTACAACATTGTGCTGGATGCGAACAAAAAAGCCTTCAAAGCCCTGAGGCCAGGCATCAAATACGCCGACTTCGACAAAGTAGCGCGCGACCACATCGATGCTTGCGGCTACGGGCAATACTTCACGCATGGTCTTGGACATAGTCTGGGGCTAGTTGCGCACGACCCGTTCGACTACGAAAACGACGCCTTCGATGTCGGTACCGTCGTTACCGATGAGCCTGGAATTTATATCGACGGAGTCGGTGGTGTGCGCATCGAAGATGACCTGGTGGTCACCGCAGATGGTGCTGAGCGCCTGACGAACGCGCCCTATTGGAAGTTCTGAGTTTACGTTACGAGTCAAGCGACGTCAGGTAGATCGCCATTTCGCCTACGACTGTGCCAATCAGTATCTCAACTGGACCAACTGTCGTGCCGGTGATACCTCGACGTCTGCGCTCAGCCAGCCAGCGTAGGAAGAGTAAACGTGAGAATGCCTCGGCGTAAGGAAGTCGCTTGATTGTCTCGTCAAGATTCCTGCTGTACTCAAGGCAGTAGGCTTCAAGCAGTTCCTCGCGCTTGTCGGCAAGAGCACCATTCTTGAAGTGTTTCATGCTGACCGTGGCAAGGTCGATGATTGGTGCGCTGATCATCGAGAACCACGACCAGTCGATTATCCAGAGCTTGTGTCCATCGTAGAGAATGTTCTCGGCGTACAGATCGCCGTGAACCAGTGATACAGGTTCATCTGCCAGAACGCTTCCGGCAAGCTCGCCGATGCGTTTTATGATGCTGGCTTGCTCGGCGTTGATTGCTCCACCCTCGTGCAGCTCGTCGGCAAGTTCCTTCGCGCATGGTGCAAAATCCGACGGCAGAAGGTTTTGCAGTACGTTACTTTCTCGCACCTCGGCGATTCGGTAAGTAAAGCTGCGATGGAGTTTTGCAAGCTCCGTCCCCACTTTATTTGCCAAGTCGCCGTCCTGAGAAAGGCTGTCGAGTAGTGACCTTTCACCGAGGTCCTCCATGAAGAGCGCCGTTGTCCCAAGGTAAGTACCTGAAAGATAGAGGCGCGCTGAATTGGAGACTTCCGGAATGAGTATGTGCTCGTGAAGGTCCTGCTCAACATCCCAAGGAGGGAGGACGACTTTGTAAATCAGCGTTTCGGGCATCGCATCTGTGAGCTTGAGACGTTCGACGTAGGAGAGGTCTCGGTGGCGCAAAAGCTTGCGCTCTCGAATCGAGACTGTTTTTCCGTAAATCTCAGTCAGCCATGCATTCAGTCGCTCTTGTGGCGGCGGGGTGAGCAGGCTGAGGGTTTCGTTTTCCACGGTCAATTCCTGGGGCTGGGATCGTCAGATTCTATCCTCTTGCTTTGCCCGTGAATCACACGTGTAGGCGGGATCGTTACGAAACCGCTTGCACAAACAATGTGACTTCAAGAAAGGAGAACTCCAATGGACGGACCTGATGGCGCCGGCTATGACGGCCCTGGCGGGGATGGCTTCGATGCCATGCCCGGTTTGTTCGCTAACGATGCTTCCCACTCGCCCAAGGGTGCTGGGAATGCTGGTTCTTGCCGACTTGGTTTCGAGATGGGTTACCTCACCCACGCCCTGTCCACGATGGGCTGGTGCGCCGGTGAGACCTGCAAGAAGACCGAGACGGCCGAAGGTGTTCGGCGCGTGCGCCTCCCTGGCGTCAGTGGCGCTGGGCGCACCTTCCAGAGCCTGATCTATCCCCATGGCGAGGTCAACACCGCCAAGCTCTTCCGCGGCATCGCTGCTGCGCACGGGCTTGTCAACATCGCCTGGACCGCTCGGGACATCAATCCCGAGGAGAAGCTGCACCACATGCTCAAGGACACCACCCCGTTCGACGGCAAGGAGCGCAACACGCCCATGCCGAGCGGCTGGTATCCTGGTGCTACCGGCTTGACGCGCACCTTCCAGCAGTATTGGCAGATCCCGAAGAAGAAGTACTTCTGGAGCACGCCGGCTGCTGACCCGCTCGACAAGACCTACCTCATCGTCTCGGGTGCCACCTGGTACTACAACGAGACCTGTGACCATGAGACGCGCCTGGCGGTCACCGTGCACTCCCTGCCCTACTCCGAATGCGGATATTGGAAGGAGCGGACGGAACTGATCGACGCGCATCTCAAAGTCGCTCGGGCGATTGCGGACGATTTCTTCGCCCGCGTCAAGGCATTCAAGCCCGACGAGCATTCGCTGATTGTGCGGCAGATCCAGGCCTCTGGTGAGCTGCGCCGTCTGCGTGAGCCGTCAATCGACACGCTGCCGCTCAACCCGGACGTGCAGCGTGGTGCCGAGCCGATCACTGGTGACGATTCCGGCCCTGGTCCGCGCAGGCGGCGGGGCTCTGCCGTCGCCTCTGACCCGGTGACCAACTTCGACATGTCGGCAACGGGCCGCTAAGCTTAGCGGTATTCTACGGGCGAAAGCCTGGAGGAGGTAGTACTGAGTATGGAACGACGCTGCGCATTCATCGTGATTGACAGCGGCTTTTCTCATGAGGTCCTGCGACGGTCGCGGAAGGTCCTGGCTTGCTGGGACCTTTCGCAAGACCGCCCGCTGATCGGCGCTGACTATCTGGCTCCGCAAGAGCTGGATAGCTTCGCCGGGGACCCGCTCAATCATGGCAGCATCGTGCTGTCGCGACTGCTCGACCGGTGCCCTGATGCACCGCTCGTGCTGGTCAAAGCTTTCGACTACAACTCCATCCAGCGGACGGTCTGGCGCAACGGCCAGATCGTCCGCCCCGGATGGTCGGAAGCTTACGTATGGGCTGTTGAGCTTTGCCGGGAGCGCAATCTCTCGTCGGTGGCCAACTGCTCATTCGGAGGCTTTCAACACGCCATGGACGGCAGCGGCTGGGAGGCAGAACAGCTCAAGCGGGTCACCGGACCTGGCAGAGCTGGTCATGTCCTCGTGGCAGCAGCCGGACCTGGCGATGGCCGGGCTCAGCATGCTCAGTTCATGTTGCTGGGCGGTGACGAAAAGACATTCGTCGCCGACCAGGATGGAACCGGAGAGTACAACCTCTGGTTCGGGCTTGGCCAAAAGCACGGACGCAAGAACCGCTGGCAGCTTGAGGTCGACCTTAATGGTCGCACTCTCTTTGCCAAATGGTCCGGTGAGGTGGGCGAGAACATCTGGAATGAACGCCAGCAGTTCAAGTTCACCGTCGAGGGCAGCGGGCGCGTCCAGATTCGCGTAAAGCGCAGCTCGTCGCAGAAATGTGCCGATGAAAGCTGTGCTCTGAAGGTTGATTGCTGGACTGTGGATGGCTGGTTTCACAACTATGTGTCACCACTGCTGGTGTCAGAGCCGGCATGCTTTCCGCATGTTCTTGCAGTCGGACTTCGGACGCTGCAATACAACCCTTTCCAAACCCAAGCCGGTGAAAAGCCGGACGTTCTCTTGGGGGGCAGTGAACAGATCAGCTTCCGCACTCCGGAGGTGACTGCCGCTGTCAATCACTTACTTGCCCAGGATCCCGGCATGGATCTGGAGCAAGTGAAGTCCATCCTCGGGAAGTATCCCGATCCCGGTCTCCTCTCTGAGACCTAACCTACTGGTGGCAATGCGCCACCATGAAAGTGGAGAAAGCAATGACTCTTCCGGAGCTCATGGCCTGGGCCGGCTGCTTGCTGCCGTTCGCCTACTGGCTTTTCCTGTCGCGCACCCGCGGCACCGGCATCACCCTGACGTTCTGGACCTTCGGGTTTGGTGCGTTCATGCTCGCCGAGCAAAACATGGCCGTCGCCACCAGCTCGCTGGTGATCTGCGGCTATCTGGCAGGTGCCGTGCAGGTCGCGTTCTCGAATCGCGAGTGGCTGCAAGGTTTCAGCCGTTTCATGCTCGCCTTCCTGACCCTGGTCACGGGGTTGGCGGTCTACCTGTTCTTCGGCATCGCGGCCGGCCAGCTGGTGCCCATCATCGCGCTGGTGCTGTTTGCGATGTCGTTCGGCCAGAGCCTGGCGCTCAACGCCAAGTCTTATGGCGTGCTCGACGTCAAGGGCGGCTACGAGGACTGATCCTGAGAGGGAGCTCTCCCCTCTGAGGCTTGGAATGGCGACCCGGTAGATTTCGCAAGAGATCTTCCGGGCGCCGTTCCGGTTAGTTGAAACCAAAAGAAAAAGAAAGGGGTCAGCATGATTGAATTCATCACTGCCAATGCCATCGCATCTGCTGGCATCCTCCTGCTTGCTGGGCTACTGGCTGCGGCTTGCTATCATAAGTGGGGTTGGTCGCGAACGGGAGCGCGCGTGGGCACGAAGGTCATTGGTATCACCGGCACTATCGCCTCCGGAAAGTCCCTGGTCGGGAAACTTCTGGAGAAGATGGGACTGCCTGTGATCGACACAGACCATGTCGCACACCACGTTCTCAAGAATGATGCTGATGTCAAAGAGGCGCTGCGTAAACGTTTCGGGACCGGCATCTTCGGTGCCGACGGCCACATCAACCGCAAAGCTCTGGGCGCAATCGTCTTCAGTGACGATGCAGCCAGGCACGATCTCGACAAGATCGTTCATCCGGCGGTCATCAAAGCCTGTCGCCAGCAAGTTTACGCGCTCGGTCCGGTTCCGCTCGTTTTCCTCCTTGTCCCGCTTCTCTTCGAAGCAGGACTCGAGGAACAGTACGACGAAATCTGGACGGTGATCGCATCGCCGGAGGTTGTTCGTGAGCGCTTGAAGAAGCGCGACGGGCTCACCGACGAGGAAGCTGAGAAGCGCATCGCGGCTCAGTATCCGCAGGCGGAGAAGGCTCGCCGCTCCCACCATGTTATCGATAACTCTGGCACCGAAGACGATACCAGGCGCCAGGTCGAATTTCTGCTCGCTCTTCCGGCGAATCAGAAGTAGGTTATAATACCGCGGGCGGTACTTCGACTGCCCGCGGTTGGAAAGGAAGGACCAGATGCCCATTTACAAGCTTATCGGCCGAGATGGCAATGAGTATCTCAGCCGGAGGAAAGGCACGTTTGGCGGGCATCGTGGACAAAAGATCTACGGTCGCCTGGATTGTCCGAGTGCGCTGCGCTGGATTGCCAAAGGTCATTACGTGGAGAAGCGTGTCTTCTTCCGCGATGAACGAACGGCTGTTGCTGCTGGCTATCGCCCATGTGCCTGCTGCTTGCAAAGCAAGTATGTACAGTGGAAGTCCAAGCAGCAAAAGAACGTGTCCTGACGCGAAAAGAACTGGGCGGACACCAATTATGGTGCCTTCCTGGCTTCTTTTCGTTTGCCGCATATCTACTAGGCGATGTAGCAAGTAGCGACGCTTAGGTAAGCATTCGATGAATACAGGTTGTGCTAAAGGAGAAATTATTTTCTAAAGTCTTGCCAAGACTGGCCATTTG
>JAIEQI010000225.1 GCA_019747875.1 Candidatus Obscuribacterales bacterium | reverse complement strand
GGTATCGTATTCGATACCTTCACTAACAGTGAGCGGCCTCTGCCGGGAAGGTGTCCACCAAGCGGGGGGAAGGTCAATCATAGTGGATTGACACTTGTGGTTCCCAACAAATCAGGTCAGATCGCCGACGCTCATATTCGTCTCTTTACGTTCAATTTTGCGGCCCGTGCGTATGCGACAAACAATCAGATAAAATCTACGAGTTTGCACGAAATTGGACATGCCCTGGGGATTAAAGGACATAGCGATCGAAGCAGCGACATTATGTATCCGGTTTCAAGCATTTCCAACATTTCAGGGCGAGATAAGCGAACGCTTGCTGCGCTTTACAGTTTTGATGGACACCCGTCAAAGGATGCGACATCAAAGGTCGCTGAAAATAAACCCGTGAAAGTGAGCGATGAGTCTATATGGGTGCCTTCGTCCGTGTCCCAGCTAGTCAAAGATGGCAAAGACGAATTGCGAAATAACAATTGCCAGGCGGCCATCGCACTCTTCAAGCGAGCTATAGAGCAAGCTCCTAATTATGTTATGGGAAAACGTGCGCTTGCAAATGCTTACGCAGTTTTTGCAACTGAGAATTGGAATCATCCCGAGTTTGCCTTATACCTTTTGCATAGAAGTCTATTCACGGATCCTCAAGAAAACACAATTCACAATGTCGAACTGCTTATCAGAAACATCAACCTTGACCCAAAGAATTTTGACGATCGGGTTCACTTGGCTGAAGCCGCTCTTAAGAACTCTGACAACTTTGGTGCCATTCTGGAATACAAGGAAGCGCTAAAGATAAAAGCGAGCGCGGAGATAGAAAACAAACTCAAATCGCTGAAACATCCGTCGCTCATAGTACCGGACATAGAGCGATCTAAGTTCGCCACTATGGCGAATTCGTCTCGTAATATTGTCCCGCGCAGTTTGGAAAGGCAGCCGTTCAATGAGCAGCGTTTCCCGATTAACGAGGCCGCAGAGCTTAATAATCAAGGTGTATCAGCTCTTAGAAGTGGTAAGTATCGCCTGGCTGCGGAGAAGTTCCTGGCTGCTCTAAGAATCGCTCCCGATTATCACCTTGCGAGGAAGAACCTGGGTGCCGCATACAGCAATTTAGGAGTTTATTCAACCACTGACAGCGATGATTCCCTGTGTCTTTTGCATTTAAGTACCTTTCTTGACCCTTCAGGTTTGGGACCCGCCAACCTCGACTGTGTTGTGTCCTCTTTAGGAAAGAACCCCAGAAGTTATGAGGATCGTTTGAGCATCGGTGATAATGCACTCGCAAAGGGCGATAGGATTGGCGCTATTGTGGAATATTCTGAAGCCTTGAAGATCAGAGATGATGCAGAGCTGAAGAAAAAGTTGGAAGCTCTTCCAACGCCGAAGATCCCCGATGATACTGGTCTGCCAATAATCAATTATAAGGAGCCGAAGACATTACAGACATCTTCGGTACAAGCACCACCAAAGATTGCCGTTCAGTCACCGAAGGCGGGAGTCACCCTAGTGGAAGATAGAAAGAAGCAGTCTTACCAAGTTCCATCGAAAGCATTCGAAAAGCTGTCCGGTTTATGGCGCGGTTCTATTCATGTCGATTCTGCCGATTTTGATGTGGTGATGCAGCTCGACCAAAAAGGAAACATCGTCAATGGAGCAATAACGTGCACTGGTGGAGGCGGAATTTCAAAGCATCACTTCAGAGGTGCTTTCGATCCGAAAAAGGAGACATACATTTGCAAAGATATTGGTGTTGAGAAGATTGAAGGTAGCAGTGACTGGTTCCCTTCAGCCGTCGACCAGTATTCCATTCATTTAGTCGAACACAATTCAAAGTTGGTTGGTTCATGTACCCAAGGCAACCGCAAGAATTGGTTTTCTTTGACTCGCAAATGAGGCGGAGTCAGCAATTAGGATCTGCCAGAGAGCATAGAGTCTAACTTAATTTGGGCTTCTGCGGTCGGTTTTTCTGTCTCTTACAAGCCAGGGTGGATTCTTGTCACCGGCGATCTAAAAGAGCGGGAATATGCCGAGCAGAAAAACCTCGCAACAATGGATAGTGGCAAATGTAAATCGGCGCGAACTAACTTCGCCATCTTTGTTTCGGCAGTAAAGCGATTACTGACGGTGGAGGCTGGTTTCACAATATACACCCATCACGAAAAGCTCCACGTGGGTGTGAAAAAAACAGTCCAGCAGCGCGAAGCTGATTCAAATTCCGTGATATCAGATATGGTTATTCTGCAACGGACGGGTCCGGATTGCTTTTTGGTTTTGTGCTTGCCGTGGCAACCATCTGCATGAAGTCCGCAAGTTTAACGCAGAATTTGCGGTCTTTCCGAAAGTCGATTCCGCTGTGAAACTGCTTGTCCAGTTCGGCTTCTGTGGTTGAGATTTCATTTTTCTGTGCTGTTTCCAACCAATCCGAAGGAAGCGTACTGAGAATCCGTTGGAGTGGCAAATCTAGGTAAACATTCGATTGTCTGTAGTTAAGAACTTGCATCCACAGGTTCTTCGATATTAGGAATGGTATCGATCTGGGGAAGTTATGTGTCCGGAAATATGAATCCACTTCCATGACTTTGAAATTGCGAAGATTATCAAACTGGTCGTACAAACCGGGAGGAATATCTCTATTGAACACAGCGTGTGTCGGGTTTATGGCTGCAGCGGAGGGCTGCATAAGTTTTACCGACGAATCGCTCATCTTTCCCGGGGTTACTATGATTCGAAAATTAGCCGCATCATCCAAATCGCTGGGTAATCTCTCGTAGGGAGCTGCGAACCACAGAGCGTTTTCGTTGTTGTTTTGGAGCGACTCACAATCAGATTTTGTTGAGACATCCACGTCTAGCACCAATCCAGTTTTATGTACTTCCAGAATGAATATCGGATCTCGGCAGGAAAATCCGTCCCTCGTTGGATGCCAGTTTCGCTTGACTCGGCGCCAGATCGACTCTTTGTACTGAGTACTTATTGGATTTGTCTGGGATGCAGAAGAACCTTCCATGCAAGCCATATGCATTAGAAATAGCAAAACGCTAAAAAATTGCAATCTTTGCATTTACTATTTTGAGCCTCCAAATCTACTTTAACAGGATTGTGCTTCCGCCTCTGCGCCGCAGGCATTCCAACATGCTTCCGTCTTGTTGATACAGGTGACGCCAGGCAAGCTGAACGCAGGTCCTGTTTTACTATTATTGGTCAAACGAAGCAATCAGGTACACCCGATACACATAAAGCCTTACGGATGGCGATGGGCACCATCCAAGATGCTCATTGCCCGCACAAGGGTAAAGGAACGCTTACCTCCTTAATTATGCGGGGAGCTGAAGAAAAATCTCCGGTATCAAATGACCGGCAGCTCGGAAAGTTTTCTGCAAAATCATACGCCGGGATGTTTCACTCAGACCATTTAATACCAGCAGAGTTCTTTGCCGGCAAATCTCCAATAGTTCAATTCAATGACTTGGATTTCTCGTCCGCACTCGTCTCTAAATTCGCCATTTCACTGGAGCATACAAGCCCTTTCATTATGATTTCTACAATTGTCTCCATCTCTACTGGTTTGAATTCCCCTGCACCAACACTTACATTGATTTGCTACCGTAGTTGCCGAAGCCCTCGACCGATACGAGGATGAAGTGGTATTTGTTGGCGGTTTCGTAGCTGGATTGCTAATGACCAACAAGTTAAACGACGTGCGTCCGACTGATGACGTTGATGTTTGAATGAATACCACTCAATGACGAATAGTTCAATCAAAATGTCAGTTCACCAAGGCCAGGTCTGACTGATCTAGTGTTTCTATGACATTACCGCCCTTTCGTGCATCCTGATATTGCCGATTGAGATCAGCTTTAATGTTGCGTCCGAAGGAAATGGGATAACTGATTAGAAGGCTATCGTATGTAATTTTGCCCTCGAATGGAATTAGTACAGTTTTAACCATGCACGGTGTTTCAAAAAGCAAAGTATCTTCTAGAGGATCACTCATTCCGACAACTCCGTATACTTTGCCGTCTCTAGAGCCGGAAATGAAAATAGAATGCTTCTTGAGGTGCTTTGTCAACATGAAGGTGTCCTGAATTTTTCGGCGCCATGTCCTAGCGATTTCCAAATCTGCTTGTGGCAAGCCGGCAGGATTGAGACGTACAAAATTTTCAAGCAGACCAATTTCAGACCACAAAGCATCTCGAACAACAATAGCATCGTTAGGATCGACGAATCTTCCGATTAGCGATGAATTTCGATGAGCTTGCACTGGGTATTCACGTACCGAAGAAGAGGAAACCAAATTCCGTAAAATCGTTTTACCTGACTTTAAGTAAGTTGCATAGGCCTCTCCAGTTGCGCAAGAATATGGACTGGATTGTGCAATTGTTTAGTCCAGGCGTCAATTACACCAGCGCATATCTCTGGTATATTTGCCCGAGAACTATGGCTGGAAGCAGAAGATGCCCTAAAATACCTGAATCAAGGTTGAGACCGCTGACAAGGCAAAGGGCTGCAAAGTTATGGAAAAGACTCTTTCCGAACGAGAATTGTTCGACGTAATAAGAACGAAAGTGCAAGCTGGATATGATGTCGTCAATAGTGATGGCGAAGCTGCTTGCAGTTATTGGCTTGAGGCATGGAAAGCTGTCCAGCAAATCTTTGATCGAACAAAAATGAAAAAATTAGATGAGTTCGAACATAGGTTCAAGTGGTCTCATTTTCTTTCAAACTGGTTGCAAGACTTGGAACAGGAACTTTGGAATGCTGGGTTAGACAATAGAAATCTTCTTCTGGAGCGCATCGCATTCTGCGAGGGCATGCTCGAGAGATTTCCAGCAGCCAAAAGTCCAGATTTGGGGACCGAGAATCTTCGGCGATCACTGGCTGAAACATATTTTGAATTAGGGGAATGCGAAAAGTCTGAAATACTATTTTCTGGCTGGTTAAAGGAAGATCCAAAATGGGGGTGGGGATGGATTGGCTGGAGTGATCTTTTCTTCTTCTCAAAGGATAAGAAGAACGTGGATAAGTGCGAGAAAATACTGCGTGAAGGTCTTGCCATACCTGAAGTCAGAGATCATTTCGATATTTTGGAGAGGCTGTCAGACATTTACGATTCACAAGGGAAACAGAAGGAATCCAAAGAACTTCGCAACCAGGCAGATAATGAAAGACGACAGGCCAATTCGTTTTCTGCATCTAAGTACGAAATTCCACCCGGAGATGTCTCAACAACGGATTTTGCTGCGTTAATGCGAGAGCTTTCAAACCCACCCGCAATTGCCAAGCCAAAAAAGATCGGACGCAACGATGCTTGTCCATGCGGCAGTCAAAAGACTTACAAGAAGTGCTGCCTCAAGAAAATATTGAAACGTATGTAATTGCTGCGCTAACCCCATTCCAATATTTCACAAACTCTTGTTCTGTCATTTCGTATGCTGTCGCTTCATATGGATCTCGAATCAGAGTGTGGGCATGGCGCCCGTAAAGTATTAAATAGTGAAATCCCTGCTCCTGATGGATTTGAGGATTTGGTTCCATTGTGAATCCTTTTAAAAACTTTGTTCTATGTTCTAGAATATAGAACATGCTGCTATCACAAGCTATATCTTTCTGAAGTTAAGCTGTATCAACCACGGCTGGACCTACGACACTTAATCAGACCAGCTATTCCTTAGTGTTTTGCTCTGGTTTGAAGCGGGCGGAGTCTTGCGCGCGGAACGGCAGATACACGAGCGACTGAGGAAAGTCCAGCAATGAGCAGGCATGCTTCTTCTCAACTCGTGCAAATGCAGAATCTGCTTACGAACTCCAGCTCACTTTGGCGATTTCACGATTACACGGTTGGTAACCAAACCCGTTCGCACGCTCATCGCACGAGCTGACTTCTAATATGAGTTCCAAGGGAAGGGAGAAATGGGCAATGGCAGATTCGGCAGCGGAAGACAAGAAACATGTGGATTTCGACAAGGAGAAAGAGCCAAAGCCGTTCAGCGATGATATTTGCCGTTCATTCGAAGATTCATTCGCCGAATTTCGAATGACCAAAAACATTGATAAGTTCCTCGCCCTGCCGCCTGCGCAACAAGAGGCTTATGCCAAAGGGGTCGAGAAGAACGGCTCAGACATCGTAAACTACTTGAACCTGGACTGGAGAGAAAATACTTACGATAAGGGACGATTCAAATCGCAAGGCGCCGAACTAGAAATCAAATCAAATTGCGACGGCGAACCGAAAACAATAAAGGTCTCAGATCGCCGGCAAATCGATACCGAAACCGGGTGGCAGCACGTTTCCCACAATAACAAAAGCTGGCAACAAAGGGAACTGCAAAATCCAGGAGTGGACGAGCGTATCCAGGATGCTCTCACCTTAGAGCTGAAGACCAATTATCCAAACATAGACGCATCAACAGAAAAAAGCCTGAGAACAATATTGGACGTTAGCAGCAGAGGCGGCGACCGCAAGCCATACGTGTCGATAGCAGCGCAGGTCGAAGATGACAGCGTTTTTCGGTCGAGTTCAACTATCTTGAATATGATGGCAACAAGTCAACTATTGCACCTAGCTTTTGGATACAGCTGCTCAGGAACAAGCACTGTCCGGACCATCCTCTAGAAGAAACAGGTGACCCGTTCTTTGATATTCGAGAGTGTTCCAAACGGCACTTTACAGAAGAATCCCGCGATGTCAAAGAGCCAAGAAAATCTTGAACCCATCTGTTCAGAAAGCTCATCGATTGCCTCCGCAAGCTTCGACTCTAGTCCTGCTTGTGCCGCTTGACAGATAGTAACATATGTGTTACTATCGTAGAATGAAAGTCGATGAATATCTACTGGAAGATGGTTCCAGCCCCTACAAAAAATGGTTCGATGGACTCGATGTCGAGGCAGCCGCAAAAGTTACGCACTGCTACAGTGCGTATAGAGCGGGGGCTAACATCGGCAATCAATGGTTTGATGGAATTGGAGAATACATTATTGATTGGGGACCCGGTTATCGAATCTATTTGGCACAAGACGGCAAAGACCTCATTATCTTGTTCGGCGGCGGAACGAAGAAAGGGCAAAACGAAGACATAAAAGAGGCTAAACGCTTGCACGAAGAATACAAAGTAAGAAAGGCTGCAAAAGCAAAAGCCGAGAAAGAGAAAGCTGAGAAAGAGAAGTCCAGCAAAATAAAGAAAACGGACAAGAAACATAAGAAGGACAAAAGGTAGTGATATGGCACTTACACGCAATTTCAAACAAACAGTTGTCGAACGCGTAAATCGAGAACCTGCGTTTGCCAAAGCGTTGCTCGATGAAGCAACTAAACTGTTTCTGATTGGAGAATCAGAAACAGCCCGTCTAATTCTTCGCGACCTTGTTAATGCCACCATCGGTTTCGAAGGATTGGCGCGTGCCATCGATACGCCTGCAAAAAGCTTGCACCGAATGCTTTCGGAACGCGGCAACCCAAGCATGGATAATACCGCCGCCATCTTCTGCGCTGTATGCGAGAATCTCGATGTAAAAATTGAAACTTCTGTAGTTGACGTTGATAGAAAGAAAAAAGTAGTTAGAACTCGTCGAGGATAACGCTCAGGCATCCAAAATCGAAAGTGCGCAATTCTGCAGCCTGTGCACAGTTCCACTGAATACTTCCGTTTGATGCCGGGGCCCCACGCCGGTCCACATTGTTCCACTTGCTCTGGCAAAGCTCAAAATATTAGTCCGTGTCTTTTTGTATCGCTCCTGTTTTTCTTCGGAAGCAAACAGCGGGCGGAGGACTTCCGAAGCACAAGTTGCCGTGTCGGATCAATCAAATCTACTTCAGCCGCATCCAAGATAGCTGGCGTTATTTGCATGGGCTGACCAATCAATTGATTTAGCAAAAGTGCGTTGCCGCTAAAGAGAAAATTGGTAAGTAGGCTTGTATCAACCAAGCAAGGCTGGCGAAGTGCGTCAACAATGTCCACCTTCGGCATCCTTTATGCAAATATGAACTCAGATACTTCGAGCTGTTCAGCATCTTCAGCCTTTGCAGGAGTTCTAACTTCTCCGGATATCGACAGTGGTACATTCAGGAATTACGCCGAGAATGTATGTGGAAGTGCAACAGAAAGCTGGATCTTAATTTCCAAGAAAGATCGCGCACTTGGCGCCTCAAAACGAGTTCACGGAAGAGATCGCTTGGGGTCTTCCACTGAAGATAATATCGACGTTGATTGGCGTCAACCTCCTTCGATAGATTCGTTGAAAACTGTCGAATTTACCGCCATCGACAAAGGCTTCATTGGGCACACAGTACAATCAAAGTTGATATCGCGACTCGCCAAGAACGGCGTCGCTGACCAACCGGGAAATCCTCTAAAGCTGAAGCTGGAAACCGCTGGGAAGTACTCGTGGTATCGTGTGAGTTTGGAAAAATGAACACGAAAGAACTTCTTCCGCAATGTTCCGGAATACGCTGCGCCAGACGAAAGCCAAGAGATAAAGTTAATCAAGTCGTTTGAACTTTTTGCCTTTGACCTTCGTCTTAAAAATAGAAAGGTCGGGTTGTGTTGCCAGCATCCTATTTGTAGTCATGTCAGATCTTCGAACCAGGAATCACCAGGGAACATCACTCAGCTGTATGATCTCAAGAAACCTGTAGCCCTAACTCGGACGAAAGTAAATGTTTTTCGCATTTGGTGGATTTGGAATTACTCGGAATCACGGTGAGTCAATTTCAGACGAGGATTTGCAAAAGTTGCTAACCATGCATCCTCGAAGGCATAGATTGAGTGATCCGTCCTGGCATAACCTCCCTTGGTCAGCACTGCGTGCGCCAGTTGAAGATGGGGCTGACTACGGTTTGTCTTTTCCGTTCTTTGAGAGTTTTTGTCCAGCGTTCGATGAATTCTGCAATTCCAGAGGTGATGCACAATCGATTGAGCGGCTACCTTTTGAGCGGATGGATGGGAAGAAGGTAAACTACACGTTTCTAAAAAACGCCACAGAAGAACAGTTGAACGACATTGGCGAGTGGATTGGGTACATCAGTCAATTCGTCGGAATTAGAGACTCTCTGCGCGTTTCATTTGCTCTCGATTACACCTGCCTATGTGGTGATCCAAAGCGAGAAGTGACTCAAATCGCAAAGCTTCGACAGACGGCAAAGCTATATGGCGGTTCGGACAAACCCACTACAGACACTTTGTCAGCAGCGACGCAGCTAGCAGAAGCAAGCATCAATTTCATCAAAACAAGCAAGTCATATCATCGAATCGATGCCGTATTGGCGACGCCCAGGTCAGATCCGTCAAAGAAATACAGCCTACCTGGATTTATCGCTGACCGAATCGCAAAGGATTTGGACTTGCCTGATTTGTCCGACTGTATTCATACAATCAAGCATCGGCGTGAGATGAAAGATACACCAGCTGAAGAACGCCTTAAAGAACTTACCGACACTATTGAAGTGAACGCCGACGCTGTAAAGGGGAAACGTATCTTAATTGTTGACGACCTTTATCAATCTGGCACTACAATGAACTATGTTGGAAAATTGCTTCTGGATAATGGTGCCTCTTGCGTATATGGATTAGTTTGCGAAAAGACATGCAGTAACCAAGACTGAGAGGAGGTGTGGCTTGATAGGAACCGAAGATTCACTGACAATTATGCGCTTGCTTCACCTTCCAGGTATTGGTCCAGCCAAGGTTAATGCCTTACTGAGCTGGTGCGAAAGTTCGGGTCAATCGCCCTCCGTGTTTGGCTTGAAACCCGAAATTCTCCAGGGCAAGGTAAGCGCCGAACAACTGAGCGACTTTCAGTCAAACGATGTTGAAGAATTGAAAGAAGAGCTCGAAAATAGCGGCGTCCATTTGCTGTCTACCGTCGATGACGAATACCCTGCGTCTCTAAAGATTGGGCTGAAAAAGAAAGCACCGCCACTTTTGTATTGCCGAGGAAACAGAAAGTTATTATCCAAAATGTCAGTTGGTTTCTGTGGCTCACGAAAGGCTAGCGAAAAGGGTATTGAGACAGCGCGCGACTGCGCTGAGCAGCTTGCACAAAGCGGATTGAATGTCGTATCGGGTTATGCTGCTGGCGTTGATATTACGACTCATAGAGCGGCACTTGCAGCCGGTGGCACTACCGTGTTTGTTTTACCAGAAGGTATCCTTCATTTCAGAATCAAGCAGGAAATAAAGGACCTCTGGGATTGGGAGCGGGTAGCTGTGATAAGTCAGTTTGAACCGTGGCTTCCGTGGAGTGTGCAAAATGCAATGTCTCGAAATGCTGTTATTTGTGGGCTTGCGAACGCTATGGTTCTGATCGAAGCTGGCACCACTGGCGGTAGTATTGCTGCTGGTCGTACTTGCTTGGAAATGGAGAAGCCTCTATTCGCTCCAGTGTATGAAAGCATGCCCGAGTCAGCAGCGGGAAACAGATTGCTACTCAAAACAGGGGCTCGTCCGCTGGGGAAGAATCGGCACACAAACAAAGCTGCTGTCGAAAAAATTCTCGAAACCGTAAAAACTGACGAAGTGAACTTGCAGCCTGCACAGATACGTTTGTTTGGGTAGTTCAGAATTCGCCAGTTCCTTCTTTGAGCCGAGGCTGCAAGCCTGAAAATTCTCCCGCTCGCAAAACAGGCGCTTTGGTACCTTGTCTTCTTCCATTGCTTCTAGTTCTGCTTTCAAAAAACGATCCATTCGTTCCGCAAGCATCTCTTGAATCCATGCAGGCAAGCTATTTACACCGCAGTCAAGTTTCTTGTCTGTTGTTGTATTTTTTGTTTCTACTCCTGACTCCTCGTATGCTCCTAGACTGGTATGCCCAAGGGGACCTGACTCGGCTTCTAATATACACAGATCAAGACCGTTGAGCCGTATTTTCTCGCCAAATGCCGCAATGCCTTGCTGTGAGCCTATTAAGCCTTTTGATTTACTTGAGCCACATTTTCAGCGAGTAGTGCGGGAATAACCCTTGGTTCGCCATTTTGCAGGCGGTAGACTTGATCTAAGTACCTCATAATAAGGCAATGGAACAACCATGGCTCGGCGATTACTCTAGATTGGCAAAAGACTGCGCACGGCAGAGATTTGCCATCGACCATTGCATTTCACAAAGTCACAATCTAAGAGCCATCCCGCCTTAACGATGTCCGAAACTCCAAGGGGCACACTAACAGGCCCGAAATCATCATACTCCTTGCCCGCATGGTAAATGAACCAAAGCTTTCCAGCTCTACTGCGTGACACCATATACAGTGGCTCACCATTTCGCATATCCTCGACAACCTTCCGGGATCGTTCACTATGCAAAACAGCTTTGTGAAGAATCGTTCCTGCTTGAGTGGCAAGAGAAGACGTTCGCGGATCGATACTTCTCAAATTGGGTATCGGTGCGGTCTCCACATGTCCCTTCTCATTCATCCAGGCAATGAATTCTTCTACTATTTTCCTGAACCGCTCTTTAACATCTTCGGGTGCGTTGAGTTTGAAGTTCAAGAAAAATAGAGAATAGCCTCGAAATAGACAAACAAGAGAATTTGGATCAAATGTTTTCGTTACTGCGCCGTCTTTTGTCGCGCCAAGCGCCCGACCATTTACCACATGCTCAAACTCTACTGGTTGAGGACTTTTCAGCTGTTCATTGATTTTTATTTCCGCCACAAATGAGCAGGTGACAAAGAGCGCCTGAACATTGAATGCGCCATACAATGGACAGACCGAAAAGAACGGCTTTCATTGGTTTTCTTCAACAATGATCCCGTTCCCGAAAAATACTCAATACACGATATAAATGCCGAGATAGCAAAAGTTTTGAACGAATATGCCAGGGAGAATAATTTATTGGATGCGCGTGAGAGCGACATTTCGGAAAATGAAATCAGCATTGGACTTAGCACCATATTGTCAACGAAATCTGGTTTGAGGCTGCGCATGTTTGATAAGGAATACCTGGGAAACATGATCAAAGATACGGTACAAGAGCGCCTTAGGAACTACTTAAAACTCAACGACGCTGATGCCAGGTTTCTTATACAATCTCTGAAAAAGTGAAGCTCCGAGCATTAGTCTTTGAGATTGACAATATTTCTGTTTGACGCCGGGTCCCCTGCCGCGCGCAATCCTGGCAGGCGGTGCAGGCGACTGAGCGCGAACATTGACGCAGTCAAACTTGACGGCAAGCGCTCCGCTGCCTGCCCGGCAAAAAGCCTAGCGCACGCCAACCCAGCGTAAAACAGAGCACCGCATCGCAGTGTACCTTAATTGTCGAAGTTCGAAATTCAGCAATGACGGGCAAAAAAGAACCCGGGCCGTAACCCGGGGGGCCTCTTGTCTCCGTAGAGCATCGAGGGTGATATTTAGCATTCGGGATTTGCTCCCGGAAGCCTTTTTCTTTGAGTCTCCAGGAAGTCTCCAGCATTTTCGATTTCGCCGGTTCTAATCAACCGACTTAATCGTCAAATGGTTCACCGGGTAATTTTGCTAATCTGGCTACAAACCTTTCGTGATTGAACTCTTCTCTTCTTTTCATAACGTCAAAAATTTCGCAGACAACTACTTGTCCAATCAGGGCTCTAGCGTTTTCATCAGAAATGCCTTCAGCAATTAGACGTTCGTAAGTGGCTTTTGTCTCGGGCGGATTTCCATCACGCAACTGATTTTCAACGACTTGAAGAATCTCTCTCTTAAGTGCTGTGTTAGCCATGTATAAATACCTCAACGAAGCTTATCATTGTCCTCAGTTACTG
Organism: Candidatus Obscuribacterales bacterium; assembly: GCA_019747875.1. GTDB lineage: Bacteria > Cyanobacteriota > Vampirovibrionia > Obscuribacterales > Obscuribacteraceae > JAIEPM01. Next base: position 14,403 of record JAIEQI010000225.1, on the reverse strand, counting down.
GAAACCAAATCAGTGAAGTTCCACCATAGACTCCACTATCTGGACTCTCCTGATGCACAAGTCCAGCGAACTGAACTTTCTCGTCTGATCCCTGTATTCTAACTCTTTTAACATCTTCAGGTGCGTTGAGTTTGAAGTTCAAGAAAAATAGGGAATAGCCTCGAAATAGAGAAACAAGAGAATTTGGGTCAAACGTTTTCGCTACTGTGCCGTCTTTTCTCTCGGCAAGCATAGGATTGGCTCCGGCCGCTCTTAACATGACCTTGCCAAAACCATTTACATATTCCTGCAAAATAAGGAGAGCGTGCTCGTATTCATAGCGTTGACCTAGCTTCAATTCTGAGTCATCGCGGTCCAAAAATCTATTCATTGCAGTGTGCAAAGAAATCGGTTTGCGTTTGGCTTTCTTGTCACCGCTAAAAGCCAGCGCTTGCTGCGAAACGATCTCAACGCTCATTTCATTTCCTTTCAATCTCAATGCTCTGATCTTGCCCAAAGAAAGAGTGAAATGCAATATACTGGCTGTATATACTCAAGCTGCGTTGGGCATTGGCAGACATTGCCCGCTACCTAACATCTGTTTCAGCTGCGGATCCTATTTGGGTATTTGGCTAAAAGGGAACGCTGCGAATACTTCTATTTGATGCTGGCGCCCAGGCGCACACGCGATTTCTTTATGGTCGCAAAATTTGAGGAAGTGATCATTTAGTTACCCTATCGCGATATTATTTGACTATCGACTACACGTCTGGGGCGTGACAACCCTCGTCATTACAAGGCTGCATATGCCTCGTAAAAACAAAGAGCGGACCTATATGAAAAAATCGCGTTGGTCAAAGAGACTATTTACTCTTTTAGCATTAGCTAGTTTTCTTGCAGCTTATCCGCCGAGCAAGTCAATTGCTGGCGAAAGCACATTGCCTTCTCCACCTTACACAGACGATGTCAGCCCAGACCTGGCTTCCAAATATACCTACGTTGAGGATGGCGAATTTAGCAAAGCGCTCAAAATTCCAACATATGAATGGATGCCCGCCGGCGCTCCACCGAAATGTATTTTTCTGGCAATACACGGACTAACCTTGCACGGGCGTCGATACAAGATGATTGGACGAAGTCTTGCTGTAAGTGGCGCAGGCGTCGTGGCTATGGATATGCGAGGCTTCGGCAGGTGCAAATTTGACGAAAAGAAGCAGTTCAGCACCGCCGATGATGACAGAGAAAAAGTAGACCACGAAAAAAGCTACAATGACATTGTTCAATTGGCGAAGTTGATCCAGCAGAAATATCCAGACCTGAAGATATTTGCAATGGGAGAAAGTTTAGGCTGCACCTTTTGCGTCAAACTCGCAGCTGAGCATCCCGAACTGATCACGGCTATAGTGCTCTCGGCGCCAGCGGTAAAAGTCAATAAAGAAATGTACGCAGGTCGTGGTCAAGTAGTCCAGGGAGTTAAAGCTGTTCTATCCCCACACCATGAACTTGACCTCAAAGGTTTCTTTGCCGAATTATGCTCCTCAAGAGAAGACGTGCAAAAAGAACTTCTGGATGATCCGCTTGTATTGAAGAAGCTCACTATTGGAGCGCTCCTTTCGACCGATTTATTCGTTGACAAAACAGCAAAATTAGGAAAGAGCACCAAGCCTGATCTCGGTGTCCTTATACTTCAGGGGAGCACTGACGGCTGCGTTTCTCCGACGCACGTAACAGAACTGATGAATAACATGCCCTCCGACGATCAAACTTTGAATTGGCGTGGAACTTATGGTCACATTCAATTGGAAACAAACTATTTGCGCGCGCAAACAGTCGCAGCGATTGCTGATTGGTTGACTGTTCACAACAAAGAGCAGCGCATGAAGGTTGCTAGCTTGGAGGAGCAAATTAAGAAACTCGGTGGGAGCGTATCTAAGTAGGTATACAAGAACTTTAGTAATCATATGAAACGATCAATCACTGGAACTATCTTGTTGTCAGCTAGTCTATGCTGTACCGCAGTGCTTGCAAATTCAGAAGGCCCACTAAATCTGCCCAAGCGCGTAGAGCAGGCCGACATTATCGTTGCTGGGCTTGTGAAAAATGTTGAGATCCGTCCTAGTTATGCGGACTTGCAGATCGATCGCACGCTCAAAGGAGATTTCGTGGCGCCCAAACAGATCAAAGTTCGATTGAAATGGGCGAACATTGAACGAGATAGCAATGGAGTTGAATTTGTCTACGGCGTAAAGAAGAACCAATATGGCATCATCATTCTTCAGCCAAGGGACCGAGGTGACTATTTTGCTGTCCCATTCAATCCTTCGAACCCTATTCTCCCAGCCTTACCCAGAACCAAGCACCCGAAATCAGGCGATCCACTAGACCTCGTTGTTGCCGAGTTGAAAGCCGTTGAATCTGCGCACGTGGAAGAGTCAAAAAATGTAGAGGGACTTTTGCGTTTCGTACCAAAATCGAAGTTGCAAACTTCAATTGCGCCTAACTCTAAGTGGAACGAGTGCACGATTGCCAGCGCGCCTTGCCCGGTTCGCTATCCTATCCACAGTAATATCACCAAACCCGATAATGTCAAAATCTCGTATGGTGGCAATGAAGTGAACTTTGACGTAGCGCCATATGCTGCGGATTTGAATCGCCGGATAAGACGAGCCTGGTTCCCGCCGCGCGGACAGGAATCGAGGCGAGTAATTGTTTCCTTTCGAGTTCTGCTTAATGGCACGATGGAAGCACTGCAAGTAATTCGAGGTTCAGGGATGGAAAATGTAGACAAAGCGGCCCTGGATGCAGTTTCGAATGCGGCGCCTTTCCGACCGCTGCATCCCACTGCGACACAACCTATAGATGTGAAGTTCACCTTTGACTATAACGTTTATGAAAGCAAGGGATTTCACTAGGTCAGCGTCGCGGCGAACAATTACTTGAGTCTGATTACTTCTTGCTGCTTGCTTTTCTTTCTGCTTTGGCAAGTCCTTTATCACCAGATTCCATTGACTCTGGTGATTTCTATTTTTCCTGTGAGTCGGGCGTCGACATGTAAGTCCCTCAATCTCACATTATTATCCCACTGGCATTTGAAACTTTTCTGAAAACCCTTACCGCATCTTGCCAGCCCTGTTCTGAGTGGGCTTTTTAGGTTCCGAACTCTTCTGTTCACTGTACTGCTGTGTTACGAAATTCAGATTCTCGTCCCAGTCCGTCTCCTTTTGGTTACTTTATCCACCATGCGACTTTGCTCTATTTACTGTCCTAATGCGGGGAAGTCCAGGATCAGCTGACCGAGAAGACCAAGCTCTTTATTCGGAGGAACCGGTTCGCACGCTCATCGCACGAGCTGACTTCTAATATGAGTTCCAAGGGAAGGGAGAAATGGGCAATGGCAGATTCGGCAGCGGAAGACAAGAAACATGTGGATTTCGACAAGGAGAAAGAGCCAAAGCCGTTCAGCGATGATATTTGCCGTTCATTCGAAGATTCATTCGCCGAATTTCGAATGACCAAAAACATTGATAAGTTCCTCGCCCTGCCGCCTGCGCAACAAGAGGCTTATGCCAAAGGGGTCGAGAAGAACGGCTCAGACATCGTAAACTACTTGAACCTGGACTGGAGAGAAAATACTTACGATAAGGGACGATTCAAATCGCAAGGCGCCGAACTAGAAATCAAATCAAATTGCGACGGCGAACCGAAAACAATAAAGGTCTCAGATCGCCGGCAAATCGATACCGAAACCGGGTGGCAGCACGTTTCCCACAATAACAAAAGCTGGCAACAAAGGGAACTGCAAAATCCAGGAGTGGACGAGCGTATCCAGGATGCTCTCACCTTAGAGCTGAAGACCAATTATCCAAACATAGACGCATCAACAGAAAAAAGCCTGAGAACAATATTGGACGTTAGCAGCAGAGGCGGCGACCGCAAGCCATACGTGTCGATAGCAGCGCAGGTCGAAGATTACAGGGAGATGGCAAAGGAAGTTTTACAGGATCCGCAAAGCGCAAATAATGCCGTCGAGATCTTGAACAAGCTCATACCCGGTCAAATGTTCGAGATAAAGAACGATTCCGCGCGTGGATGGACCTTTAATCTCAACCCCGCAGATGGAATCAACCTGGCGCTCGATAAAAACGGTACGGTTGTAGATGGAAAGTACTTCGACCACAACGCTGCCGACGGCGTTATCCCTCGCTGGTCTAACTGGCAGACATCGGATGAAGTGAAAGCCTGGCAAGAATCAGCAATCGAGATTGCCAGCTATGCTATACACACACGAATGTCCGGAAATCGAAATTCGATCGTCGGAAAACTGGAAGCCAAAGAAGAGTCCGTCAGCAGAGAATTCAAATCGCAGATAGACGAACACGTTCCCTCCGCAGAAGAAATATACGAGGTCTCAAAGCTCACGCATACCGAAAAATGGGCAGAGATGATCCATAACTATGTCAAAAAGCATGAGGTGACCTCGCTTGCGATTGGTGATATAACCCCTGACGATTTGAAGAAACCATTGCCGTCTTTTGAACCATTTTTCGAGACAGCAGTTACAAGAAGAGATCTGAGGAAAGCGCACGAACTGAAAGCCAAGAATGTGCCATCGGGTGACCTAGTGAAGGACTACGAGGGACTTAGTATTTCCGATCGCCCTGGGGATACTCTCGATGGAAAGTGGGACCGTGACCACATTGCGAAGGTCTACCGAAAACTCGAAGAGCAAGCAAAGAAGCATAGCGCTAACGATTAATGAAGCTTGCTGGTGCAGCTTCTTGAACCATCGATCAAAATGAGATTGAGTGATAAGAGAAATGGTCGGACTCAGCGGAGTCAGCAATGAAGCATCTGCAAGAGAGCATAGAGATCAACTTATTTTCTGCCTCCGCCGGCGGTTTTCCGGTCTCTTACAAGCCAGGGTGGATTCTCCGCGAACTTCACATCTTTTGGTGGCGCAAACTTCGCCGCATCAAACTTCAAAGCAGGTTCGTAAACCACATATTCAAAAACCGTAGTCCTTCCATCTTTTGATGCAGAAATTCTTAGCGGCTTCTTGCTCTTCGGATCAACCCAAAGTTTTACCAAGCACCCATCAGCAGTTGTCTCAAACTTATCCACCTGCTTTCCGTCAATCTTGTCGCTGCTTGCTTTGATCTTCCGCTTCGTAAAATAATCAAGTTCCATTCCGTACTCGAGTTTGGCGAGTTCTTTCTCTCTAACTGGGCTGCCATAGATCGGCAAGATCACGTTATATGTTGGACCAGGATCCTTCAGTTTCTTGCCGGTTTTGCTTACGAGCTCCATCATCCAGATATCCGGCTCGTTCGCCACAGTAAGAGCTTTGATATTCATTTCCTTATCGAGCTCTTCTTCAGCGCGCATGTATTGCTTTGTCGCCCGATAGTACGTTTTGGGTTGCGCCTGAAAGGAACCTTCCTTAGGCTTTGGTTCAATCACGCGCACGCTGATTTTGCTCATTGTTTTGGGGAGTTCAGTTGCAATACAAGATTCTGTGCCGGACAAGGAGGCAATCACGATCAGAATTGAAAGCGCAATCTGTTTGTTTCTCATTTGTAGTTGCCAAGCTCGTTCTCGCGGAGTAATACAGCTTAGATGCCCAAACGCTCGGCAAGCACAACTCTCTTGAGATCTGCAATTCACAAATCTAGCAATCCTGCTTGGAGTAGCGCACCAGACTGCACAAATTGTGCAGTCTGGAAAGGCTTCTAGAACAATTGATCTTGCACAAAGGTCTTCTGCAATACAATTACTTTTGAAGGTCCAATGGGGTATCGAAGATGGAAGCAGTTCTTCTTGCGGTTATATCTGCATTGTTGTGCGGTGTTGCAATTTGGCTTTTCCTTGAGAATCAAAAGCTTAAAGCAAGGATTGCTCCGATTTTGGATATTGAGGCTGAAATTGCGCACGTGAAGAAGTCTCTTCAGATGGAGCAAAATAGGTTTAACGATTCAGTGAGTACGCATAAATCACAGCTTGCAAGCATGAATCAACAGTATCAATCAAATAAGAAGATCTTTGACCGGCTGCAATCAGAGATATCCGTCCTTGAAGAGAGTCTCGAAATTATTTCATACGGACTATACAAGCCTCACTATGATTTCGAAGACACCGAAAGATACAAGAACGAACTAGATAATATTTACGAACGAAAGAAAGGGCTCATAAAATCCGGACTTGCCGTAATTTGTCCGAATGATTGGACGGTAAATGGTAGCGTGCGCGAAGGCGCGAAGATGATAAAGCAAGAAACAAAGTTGATGCTAAGGGCTTTCAATGCGGAGGTAGATGCCGCCGTTGCTAAAGTGACTTGGAACAATATTAGCAAGATGGAAGAGCGGATTACAAAAGCTTTTACTGCAATCAACGATTTGGGGTCTGTTATGCAGATTTCCGTCACCAAAGCTTATCTCGACTTGTGTTTGTCGGAATTGAGGGCTAGCTTTGAATTTGAAATGAAAAAGCAGGAAATGAAAGAGGAGCAACGAAGGATAAAGGAGCAGATCAGAGAGGAAGAGACCGCGCAGCGAGAATTTGAAAAGGCCAAGAAAGATGCCCAAATGGAAGAGACCCGATATCAAAAAGCGTTAGAAGCGGCCCGGAAGGAATTGGAAACCGCTCAGTCAACTGAGCTTGATTCCATAACAAAGAAAGTAAGTGAACTCGAGGAACAGCTTGCACAGGCGCGTGAAAAGGCGACAAGGGCAACTTCTATGGCTCAGTTGACAAAAAGCGGGCATGTCTATGTGATCTCCAATATCGGCTCTTTCGGAGAAAACGTTTATAAGATAGGCATGACACGGCGGCTAGATCCCACAGAACGTGTCTATGAGCTGGGTGATGCGTCTGTCCCATTTCACTTCGACATACATGCAATGATTTATTCGGATGACGCTCCAGGCTTGGAATCGGCATTTCACAAGACATTCGATAGCAGGCGATTGAATATGGTAAACACGCGCAAGGAATTTTTCAGGTTGACACGTGATGAAATTGAGGAATTCGCACTGACCCATCACGCCAATATTGAGTTTACTAAGCTTGCGGAGGCAAAGGAGTACCGGCAGACTCTTTCATTGTTAGCGCCACCACCGTCAAAAGTAACAGGTCAAGATACAGAAGAACTTCCGGCTACTTTGGTATCAATCTAAGTAGAAGTCTTGGTCTCACAGTGGTTTTATTCTCCGCATCAAGGTGGTGATAAAAACCACTTGAACTTGGTGGGTTTTGATTTAAGTTGAAGTCCGAGTCCTCTTTTCTGGTTATCTTGTTCTTCCTTCACTGCAATATTCATGCAGCTCCGGTCTCCTGCTTGACTTCTGTGCGCTTGTTTTTATTTTTTTTCGTGACAAAAGCAGACTAAAGAGGGGCATAGTTTAGTTGTCATCTTCTGATTCTTTGATATGAACAGCATCGTTGGTTTTCTCTCTATAAGCGTTCCGTTAGCAGGGCTGGAAATTCCGCTCGCCTGCATCATAACCACTGGCGTAATTGTTTTCTTTTTCTTCTGCTTTCTTTTTCGCTTGGGATGGCTAGTCAGGAGTGTCGAGGGACAGCTTAAAAGCGCCACAGCAACGTTTTCTTCTGTGCAAAAAATGACGCCCGAAACTGTGGCAACCATAGGGCGCCAACTCGTTACATACAAAGAAATCAAGAGCGCTTGGTCAGAATTCGAAGAGACTTTTCTAGAAGAAGAAAACGCCGATGGGACAATAAGCACGTTCAACACTGCGCAGGCTGAACATTATTTTGCTTTTGACAAGATTGTGGAACCACAACTTCACATGGCCTTTTATTCCGCAGTTCCAGGTATTTTTACAGCAGTTGGCTTATTGGGAACGTTTCTTTCACTTTTCGCCGGCATTGGTAACCTCCACGTTATTCAGAGTGGGCAAGTTCAGGGAATTGAAGTGTTCATCAACAACCTGTCCGGGAAATTCATTTCATCGATTTTTGGTTTGACCTTTGCTCTGCTTTTCTTGATTTTTGAGAAAAACGTAGAAGGTCGAGTTTATCGCGCTTGTGCAAATCTCCAAGATGCAATTAATGCTAAGTTTCCTAGAAGAACTGGTGAGCACTATCTCAAGTTGATGAACGAGTTCATGAGCGAGCAGGTTACGCTCTTTAAGAGATTCAATTCTGACTTAAGTGATTGTGTCAAAAAGAGCTTTGAGGCTGGGTTCGAAGAAAGCTTGAGTCCTGCACTCGAGCGGTTAATTGGAGCTGTCGAGGGATTGCGATCAGCCACTGAAGATCTCCGGAAGCAAAAGGAAGAGTCATCGAATGCCGCGATGGGTCAGTTGGTAGAAGAGTTCAGAAAATCTCTAACGGAATCAGCGGGTAGCGAGTTCACAAAGCTTGCCAAGGTTTTGGAAGAAACCTCTGCTTTTACAGAGAAGAGCAATGAGCGTATGACTGCTATGTTGAGTCACATTGACAGTGTTCTCGAAGGACAAACGAAGAATTCTAAGGAAGCTGCAGAAGCAATGTCGACCGTCATGCAAAATCTATTAGACAGACTTTCCACCAATTCAGATAAACAAATGCTTGCGGTTGGAGAGTCGATCAACCAGATTACGCAAGCGGGTCAGTCCTATACCGCAAGCTTGCAACAGCTTTTTAAGGATAGTACCGCGAAGTATTCTGACGAGATCGAAGCAGCCATAGGACGAATTGCCCAGGCGTCAGAAATGCAGCACGCTGAGTCAGAAAAGGTATTTCAAAAGACTGTCCTCTCGTTGGAGTCCTGGAAAGAGCAGGCTATTGAGAAAATGAACAAGCTTGCCGATCGCATGTTGGAGCTTGAACAAAGTACTATCAGATTAAACAACGTTACCACGGAAACTGCCAAGCAATTCAATGCAACTCTCGATGGTAGCAAATCTACTTTGAATGGAATGATGACAGCTTCCGAGCAATTAAGCGCATTGGGCTCCTCCTTAAATAGTACGTCAAAGTTACTTCATACTTCGGCGGAACTAACACAACAATCATTAACCTCGGTTTCTACCGGGCTGTCGCAACTTAAGGATTCCACAGACCATTCGCTTCGGCTTGCAAAACAACAGGAAGAACTATATTTAATTCTCGATCAAAAACTATCAGCCGCCGTGAAGATCCTGAATGAGGCTTTAGTGGAGTATTCACAGTCAGTGGAGAAGAGCCTGGGTGGCTATTTGAATGACTTCGATAAACATTTAGGAGACGCGTGTAGGAAGGTTTCTGGCACAGTCACCGATTTGGATGAGCAGCTTTCTGACTTAGGAGAGTTATTAGAAGAAAAACTTTCTGCAATTGCGAGGACCTAGAATGGCGAAATCGGCTGAAGGTGGTTTCTTAAACTCAATAACAGATTTGATGACATCGCTCTTCGTCGTTTTTGTGTTACTTCTTATTGCATTCATAAATAGGTCCTATGCGGAAACGCGTGAGAAGAGCCTTACTGTTCGAGAATCGCTTATAAAGGAGCTAAATGCTAGTGGCATATTAGCAACGGTTGACCCTAAAGACCCGTTGATGCTTTTGATTATCGTCAGAGAAAAAGATCTTCAGTTCGACTATAACAAAAGCAATCTGAAACCAAAAGGACAGGAGTACTTAATGAAGTTTATTCCGTCCCTGTCAGCAGTATTGACGCGTCCTCAATTTGATAGAGAGGTGCAATCAATCGTCATAGAAGGGCATACCGATTCGAATGGTAATGACGAGCACAATCTTCGCTTAAGCCAAGATCGCTCTTTCGAAGTATTGCGTTTCGCGCTAAATGGATGCCACGTTTCTGAATTACAAAGGAATTTGTTTCTGGATAAGGTCTCGGTAAATGGGCGAGGAGAAAGAGATCTTCTGTCAAACAAGAATTTGGATGATGAGGCGTGGAAGGCACAGTGCCGGCGAGTAGAATTTAAGATCCGGTTGAGGGGCTTCGAACAGAGAAGCGCAAATAAAAATTCGATAGAACCAAAACCCCTCAAAAGCGAGAAAATTGAAAATGACACTTAGCAATCTATTGGATGTTGTTCAACGAACATGTCACGAGATCCGAACACTCCCAAAGCTTTCCCCAACTTATGTGAGCCAGCTAAAGAAATTTGCGCAGGAGGTGCAGGTAGAAGGAAAGACCAAGCTCACAGAATCAAGCATGGAAAGGGCTAAAAAAGAGTGGGACCAAGCATGCTCTACAAATAGTTTCGACAACTTGTCCAAAAGAACAATTAGGCTTCTTTGCGGTATTTCGTCGGTTGTCACTGATCTACGGTTTCAGGCTATCTTATCGAAGACTAAGCTGAACTCGAAGGCTCTGCGGCTTCTTCTTCCTACCGTCCAGTCGAATTGGCAAAGCATTCCCGATAGGGTGGGTTTGCTTGCGCATGTACGGGAGGCAGTCAGATCAGTTGAGCGACCTAAGAAAATTATTGCAAACTGGCAAGAAAATGAGGACAAGCTTCTATTTGACAATTCACCAATGATTTTGGGAAAGGCTGCGGCGCGAAATTTTTGGACATTGCAGAATATTCAGGAAGAATATTGCCTTGATTCTATTAACAGCGAGTTCCTTATGTTTGCCTTTCAATTCGCTGCAAAAGAAGTGCTAGATATCGTGCAGAATTCAGATAACCTAAGTCCACAGCTGTGGCTGTATTTGCAGAATCAATTTCTTACGTCACCTGTCATAAAGTCAAAAGTTCGTGATCGGATGCTCGGAATTATTATCCAGGCTCTCGAGAAGAAACGTGCAGCAAAAAATGATTTGAGTGCTGCGCAATCTTGGATTAAAGACTTTTGTTTATCGCAAAAGGATCTTGGAGATCCACGATTGAACCCGTCAAAGTGGCTAGAAGTTGGTTCCGAAGCCACCGCATCTGTAGTTTCTTGGCTTTCACAAGAGGATATAGAAACATTCTTCCATATGTTTATGGATGAGGATGATCACGGTCGTATGAGTTTTTGGTTGCAGTACGTGCGACAACTTCGGGGATCCCGAGTGGTTATTTGCGAAAACGACAGACTTCGTCATCGATATGAGCTGCAGAAATTGCAAGAGAAGAAGAGAACTTTTTCTACCGTACTTAAGGGGGACGCGAGCGCATTCATATTGGATTTTGGAGATTATATTGCGTTAGAATTCAGTAAGAAGCCTAACGCAGTTTATGTTTATCCATCTGAATGGTTCCGGCTCAAATTCGGATCAATCTACCGGCCGAGTTTTGACTCTATTCCATCCATGAAGGATCGCGCAGCGGCTGTTATATGGCAGTCTCACGATGCTCACCAGGCCTGGATGTATTCACTTCGCAATCAGCTAGCCTCACTCGGAATAAGATAATCGGAGGAATTATGTCAGCGTCATTTGAATTAGCGCGTGTAAATCCCGGCATTGTTCTTGTGGCGCAGGATGCTGGGGTCGCCCTTAGCGATCCGGGAGCTGTTGACTTTGAACTGGGGGCGCTTAAACCGTATACGCAGAAAAATCTGACGCCTTTCGGACAGCTCTTTAAACAGTTGGTTCCGATATTGCTGGAACAAGAGGCTGCTCTCGAGACTAGTAATGGGTTATTGATTCCTTCTGTTCATGTTGAGCAACTTTACCAAAAGGATTTTGGACTAACAAAGTATTTGCCTGAAATGTGTCCATTTACTCTGCAGATTGAATCTGTGAGCTCCTTGGGAGATCCTGATTTCTGCTATCGCACAAAATTTTTTCAAGGACACAAACTTATCCATTGTAAGCAGGCTGGCGCATTTATTCAGTATGACGGTGTTACCTATTTCGTTGGCAAACGATTATTTCAATTAATCGACTCGATATCTCAGTTCAACAAATTACCAGGGGCACAGAAATCCAAAGTCGCGGCTTTTTCAGCGCTATCCGAGATCAAAGAAATAAGTTCTGAATGCTCCGTAGCATTTGACAAATATTTGGCTGGCGAAAAGGTTATCATTGCCGACAAGGTGTCCATAGGGTTAGAACAGAATCAGCCGGAGTCCATAGATTTATATCCTACGATAAATCAAGTAGACGAAACTGATCTGAAGCGAAGTTACTACCGATTCAACGAAGTTCAAAGTTGCTACGATATTCCAACACCTGAGGGCGGAAGGATTCGAGTAATACTTCCACAACAAGTCAAAGAAGTTGTTGAAAGGATGAAATCTTGCCGCAGAGTAGCTGGCAAGTCAAAAGATGCATTTCTGAAAAACCCATTGAGTATATTTGATGGGGTGGAGAATGTCGATCGTTTGGACCTGACTACCTTTGGACCAAGGGTGAAAGGGATCGGTCCATATGTTTTCGAACCGAGAGCATATGTCAGGTCGAGTTCTGGTAATTTCCTGAGTGACGATAATTTGGACACGACGGCAAATACCAGCACAATTGGTTTTGAGGCTATCGATTGCGACGGTGAGAAAATCGATTTTCCAATTGACTCATTTGAGCGTCTTGAGGAGATGAGGTCGAAACTTGACTCAGCTGTAAATGCATCGGAAGAGTTCGTGTTATGGGACGACAGTACTAACAAGCTACGGAGAGTACCGATTACTAAGGATCTAATCTCGAGCCTAAATGCGCTACATGATCAATTTAGGACTAGCAAGTCTGAGAAAGGCGAAAAGAGGGAGGCGCAATACGTCTTAATTTATGAAAACGATGAAAACATTGACTACAGTGAACATATCGACAAGGAAACCAATTCAAAACTTACGTTTACCGCGCCGCGGAGCTTGATTCAGAATCTCAGCGGAGAAGCCTTCGAGCTCAAAGACTACCAGAAGAAAGGCGTGGCTTGGTTGCAAAGCGCGATGCGGAGGTGTCTCAACGACCGGAATAAAGGGCGACAAGGAGTTCTGCTAGCAGATGACATGGGTTTGGGAAAGACGTTGCAGGTTTTGACGTTTCTATCCTGGTGTATCGAGGATAGTTTGTATGACGTCGTTGGTCGTGAATCAGGACCATACAAACCCTGTTTGATTATTGCTCCAGTAATCCTTTTGGAGAATTGGAAGCGAGAAGTTGAAAAATTCTTTGTGGAACAAGGGCAAATTTTTCTGCCATATGAGGTCTTGTATGGCGATAGTCTTAAAGCCTACAAAACATCTCCCGTTAAAGGAAAGGAATTTGAAATCGGCCAATCCATATTGAATCTAGAAAAAATAAAGGGAAATAGACTAGTAATTACTAATTACGACACCATAAAAAACTACCAACATTCTTTCGCGCAGGTTGAGTGGTCAGTCATTGTCATAGACGAAGCTCAGGAGATAAAGGAAGTAAAAACAGCTGTTAGCATGGCAACGAAAAGCCTTAACGCCACTTTTAAAATCGCTATGACTGGAACTCCCGTAGAGAATCGACTGTTGGATCTTTGGAACCTAACTGACTTCTTTCGACCAGGGTTATTAGGGAGTGCAAAGGAATTTTCAGAAACTTTTGAGAGGGATGTTCAAAACTTAAGTGAAGGCGAAAGGCTGGAAAAGGCAGCTTTGCTTCGATCCAAACTTCGATATGATGCCCCAAATGCATACCTATTGCGTCGGACCAAAGCGGATGAGCTAGATGGACTTCCTCCTAAGCGTGAGTTCATAAGGTACACGGAATTATCAGATGAGCAGGTGATGCTGCACAAAGAAATCTTGGGGGCTTTGAAGAACTCAATGACAAAGGCCAAAGGGCAGCATCTCACCGCAATTCAACGTCTATCAAAAATCTATCAGCATCCAGCGCTCGAGTTAAGAACTGGCAGTAACTGTACTCCGAAACAGTATCGGGAACAGTCCCCAAAAATGGAAGATGTGGTGCGCCTGTTGCACGAAATAAAATCTCGGCGCGAAAAGGTATTGGTATTTGCACTTTTCACAAAAATGCAAATGATTTTGAAAGAGGTGTTCGATGATGAGTTCGGGTTGAACTCGAGAATTATAAATGGAAATATCTCTGGTACAAAAAGCGCTTCAGGGGGAGGCTTGAGGCAGCGTATTATCGACGACTTTCAAAATAAGAATGGATTTGATTTGTTGATTTTGTCACCAGACGTTGCCGGGGTTGGCTTAAACATAACGGCTGCCAACAATGTCATCCATTATGGACGCTGGTGGAATCCCGCTAAGGAAGCACAAGCAACTGATCGTGTATACAGATTAGGTCAGACTTTGCCGGTCAATGTATACTACCCCATCAGTAAGGGGCGCAACTTTCCAACTTTTGATGATCGATTACACGAGCTTCTTGAAAAGAAGAAGCAGCTGTCGGCGGACTTCTTAATGCCAAGCGCCAATTTAGAGCTTTCAGAGACCGAGATTGTTGAATCGTTGGTCTCTGCTTCAGACAGCTCTGTCTGTGGCAAACTAAATTTCAGCAGATTTATTTCTGACGGCAATCGAAAATTCAGCAGTTTCTCCATCGCCCCC
>JAIEQI010000052.1 GCA_019747875.1 Candidatus Obscuribacterales bacterium | reverse complement strand
CCGAACCGCCGTATGCGGACCCGCTTGTACGGTGGTGTGGCAGGGAGGAGTCCGCGAGGACTCCCCCTATGCCAATTCATTTTTTGCTGACCTACTCGAGATGATGCAGGTGCTTCCCTTAGTCCACCCGTAAAATGAATACCAGGGGGCTTTGAGGAGGTGTTGAAACAACCTTGGAAAAGATTGATGCTTCCCGCTGACCTAGTTGCAGAACTTCCCTTGAAGTCCTCCGTCGGTTAGCCGGTGGGCCTATCAGCATTTTTCCTGTGTACATGTTTAATCTTTTTCGGGCATGATAATGAATGTGAACCTAATTCACTTGACTACGTGGCTTAGTGGGAACACAATGGAATCAAGGGCGTCATCGAGCCTACCGGGCACGCGCTGATAAAGAAAAGGAGTCATTTACTAGATGTCTCGCGGACGTTTTGGAAGGCAATTTTTGCTGTTTAGCCTCAGTTTGCTACTGGGGGCATTTGCGACTGGCAGTATGCAGTCGTTCGCTGCTCAGCCGGCGGCTGAGTTCAATGACAAAGACCTCTCACTTTTAGAGAATCGATATTTTGCTCACGCATATGGACATGATCCGATTGAGAAGCGACTGGAAAGGCTGGAATGTCTTATTTTCGGAGCGACTAAAGGCGGATCTAATGAAGAGCGATTGGCTCGTTTGAATAAGATGGTGGCTCAGCGCTCGGCGATGCCTGTACCATCTGAGAAGAACATTACAGGGTCGTCTCCATCAGCTCAAGTTGCACCTGGCACGGCAGGCGGAAAGGGTGCCTCTGCAAGTTATCCTGTTTTGAATACAATCGAATGGCGTGCTTTGAAGAAAACCTATCCCAGCGAGTCGCTGGACCAAAGATTGGATAGATTGGAAAGCAAGATGTTTGGTCAGCCTGCGCAAACCATGGCTTACATTGACCGCGTTGAGCGTTTAAGAAAAACGCTCGGAATAACAGCGATTGAAGGCGCTAAGCCGGAGGGACTCACCGCTCGTGGTCCGATGCCTAAGGCTCGCCCGCGTGGAGAGTCAGATGATTCCCCATTCTACGGTGGTGGCGCTGCGCCTCTTGAAGGGATGATGCCTCCAATGTTCAATCCTTTTGGAAGCGGATCTCAGCTCGATACCATATTCGGTGCTACTTTTGACAAGATGTTCCAGGATATGCAGCGTCAGATGGGGGATGGTCAAACCATTGTGGAGAGTCAGCGGTCTTGGTCGCTTGATCCCAAAACAGGAAATTGGGTGGAAACTACTCCCGGTACTAAGAAGGGCGCGGTGCCTAATGCTCCAGGAAATGTGCCGAACGGACCAGGTCCCAGAGGCTCGATAACACCTTACGGAAATGGATTTAGGTTCAATTTCGGCTTTGACGGGTCTGCTGCACCAATCGTGGTGCCGCCGGCAATGCCTGGTGGATCTGGCAGCACCCGCGGAACGATCCAAGATCTACCACCCTACGCCGATCCGAACAGCATCTAGATTTCTATTCCGAACAACATTCGGAATTTGAGCTGGCTCGCGCAGCTTTAGTTAGAAATGGGCGATAATTTCGTGCTGTCTACTCTGGACTCTTGTTCAATACTTGAGTGTCAATTCTTCGAATCAGTTCTTCAGTAAGTTTGATGCCGGTGTCGGCCCCATTCGGGTTGTATTCCTTTGCATAATTCAGTGACCGCTGCAAGAAATATTTTGCCTCGTTGTAACGCCGCAGCTGACAGTATTTGAGACCGATATCCCTGCTTGCTAGAATGGTAACGAAGTGTTGTCCCTCGGATTCTGCTGCCTTGAGTGCTTTGAGAGCCGCCTCGATGTATTGGTCAGCATCTGCTATTTCTCTGAATACTCTTGATCTTATGTACAAGATCTGCGCATTGTCCCGACCTAGATGTTCGCGGGCATAACTTTCAGCAAATGAAAGTAGCTGCAGCGCTTTTTGTGGATTGTGCATTCTCAATTCAATAGTGGCCATAGATGCAATTGCACTGCAGACCGATGGAGCGCTGTTTGCTTTCTTTGCGATCTCCAGTCCTCTAGCTAGCGCTGACTTTGCTTCCGTAAATTTGTTTAGATTGCCCAGGCTCTGTCCCAAGTTGATATAGCGATCGCCAATAGACAAATCACCAGGCTCCATCAAATCTTCTGCAATTTTGATAGATGCTCGCATGTCAGCAACAGATTGTTCTGGATTGTGGTGATCGGCAAGAATAGACAATGCCATCAGCCCATCGGAGTAAGTCATTGTATGTTTGCCGATAGTCAACTCGGCTGCACGCATTTGATCCCTTGCGCGCTTGCGAGCACGCTCAAGATCCGCATTAGACTTAAATTGTAAAGATAGGGCATCGTTCAGCAGCACCTGGTTGATTGGATTTACTGTTGCTCCTATAGCTTCAAAGACTTTGTTTTCAATAGCCGCTGCTTCCCCAGAGGAGCCATTTGCGCGCAACGCTTTCGCTAGCATCCTCATAGCATGCAAGCTGACAGGTTCTTGCTTGTGTAGATACTTGGACATAAATACAACATTGCGATAGTGTGGAATCGCTTGATTCCAAATTTTTGCCTTCATTAGTTGATCGCCTGCGCTGTTTTCAGAAACGCAAATCGGAATTAAGACAGATTGACGATTCTCCATTAGCCAAAGCGCCAGACCGGCGATTAATATCAGGGCAGAGGCGGATATTAAGAACCAATCTCTTTTTCGTTGTGCTTTGCTTCGTTGTAGTTTAATGCTTAGCTTCCCGCCGTTCTTAAATTTGACGAGGTCGCTTTTTAGTTCAGCCGCATTCTGATACCGGTCTTTTGGGTCTTTTTGCAAACATTTGAATATGATTCGTTGCAAGTTTTTCGGAATTTTCAGATTCTCAGGAAAGGGCTTGGGATCTTCATTTATGTGGAGGCGCAGGTATTCATAGGTATGCTTAGCTCTAAACGCCTGCTTACAGCTAAACATCTCGTATGCGACGCATCCAAGTGCATAAATGTCGACCCTCTTGTCGATGCTCTCTTTGCTCCATTGTTCCGGTGCCATGTATGCAGGACTGCCAAGTAGCTCAGTGCTTTTTGTAAGTTCTGCTGAGCCTTCCTCGATGATTTTTGCGATGCCAAAGTCGATAATTTTTGCATGCAGCTCAGGCTCCGATTTGAGCAGAATGTTGTCCGGCTTGATATCTCTGTGCACAAGCCCGAGCTGGTGGGCTCCGTCTAAACCGTCACATAACTGTTGGAGGAGTTCGATACCGGATGTAGTGGCGAATCGGCCGTTTTGACTTAGATGTTTAGACAGGGGAATGGCATCGAAATAGTCCATAACAATGAACTGGCAGTTATTTGTCGCTCCGAAGTCCAGGATTCGAACGACGTATTGGTTATCGATACGACTTAAGATTTTTGCTTCTTGTTCAATCCTCTTGAGAGCTGAATCTTTATCAAGTAATGCTGAGTGGAGAACTTTGATAGCCACATTTTCGCCCAGGCTCAGCTGAGTTGCCCGGTACACCGTAGCCCATCCTCCTGACCCCAGGACCTCCTCCAATCGATATTGATTCGCAAGGAGCGTCCCTGATAGCGGGTGATCTTGGTCGCGATCAGCTGGCATGGCGCACACATTAATGTTGGGATTTTGAGAACTTGCGGAGGCAGAATTTGCACCTGTTAGCAGTTCACCCTGGTTCTTTTCAGACTGTTCAGGCATGGTTAAGCGTGCGTGCACCGATGGATCGTCTTATACGGTTAAACCACTAAGCCGTCCCCGTCAAACTGCTGCCTTTGCTTACTTTGTCGTGCTGGGCTCTGTTGCTTCGAGGCGCAACTCTTGCAGCGCCGGCACAAGGTGGGGAAGCAGTTTCATTCCACCGGTTGGACCAAGGTGGGCGGTGTCCCAGAAGTCATCGTGTTTGAACTCTGTGCTCTCTCCCAAGTCCACAAATTTGACTCCGGGTTGCGCGCAAGCGGCTGCTATTTCCTGTTTGAATTTTGCATAAAACCCTGGCGGCAAAATTTTGCGATTCATTTCTGCTAGCGGCATATTTAGCACTACAACCTTGATTTGGTTTTTACGAGCTACCTCTAGCAATCGCTTTAGGAAGTTCATCTGTCCTTCGATTTCTTTCTCGGACATATTTTTGTAGCGGCGCTGGTATTCTTCTTCACTCGATTTCCACCGTTCCTTCTCGCCGCCAAACAGCATAAAGCCGGCATTGGCAAAGTCGATTTTCTTTTCTTCCTCATGCACTCCGGTCAGAATGTAGGCTTTCTCTAGGACTTTGTTTGATTCTTGTTGTAAGCGCCAGCGGTGCCCGTAGAAATAGCAAAGGCGTCCGAGGACGAAGTCGAGCTTCTCTTGAAGGCTAGGCAGATAAAGATCAGAATAAGTAGGAAAATTACCGAGGTTCACCAAGCGCTTGAATGTATTCGTCGTCATCGGCGATGAAAGATCGGCATCGCTGAAGTCGCGCGGCGCAATGCCGTACACGATGAACTCAGGCTTCTTCTC
The DNA here is from genome assembly GCA_019747875.1 of Candidatus Obscuribacterales bacterium. Taxonomy (GTDB): domain Bacteria; phylum Cyanobacteriota; class Vampirovibrionia; order Obscuribacterales; family Obscuribacteraceae; genus JAIEPM01. The sequence goes on along the minus strand of JAIEQI010000052.1, from coordinate 22,461 downwards.
GCCCTTCAAAAACTCATTGGCGTAAATGTAAGCATCTGACACCATTTCCCCGAAAACTGCAAAGCTAAATACAGTCGGCTTGTGGAAGCCGGCTTCCTGCATTTTTTGTTCGAGCGCAGCAGAGCGATGATGGTGAAAAATATCGATCATATTTTTCCGGTCCAATGCGATGTCCATCGACCAGAACGGAAACATAATTAATGAGGAGCCCAACAGTGTCACTGTCGGCTTTTCGGGAAGTGCCTTGTACGCATTTACTGCCAGATCAATTGAACCTGTGCCATGAAAAACATCGTTGGCATTAGCCTTGTTACGACCTTCCAAGTTCCAGAGACCGACGTTAATTGCCGAGAAAATAACCAGTGCCCAGGCAACCGAACGCGCCCAGCCGGGTCCCTTTCGTTTGCCGGATTGGGCGTCCAACATCTCCGGGTGCTGGCTGTATTTTTGCTTTTCTGCTGTACTGGTGGGCATTTGACTCTGCTTGACAAGTGGCAATTGAAGCTCTTGTATTCTACGTCTTTTCCTCCAGGAGGAGCAGAGCAGCCAACTAATCTTGAAGCGCCCTTAAATGAAATTCAGCTACGGCGAAGTGTCGGTATACTCTTGGACCATCGTTATTCTTTTTCCGTTGCGGGCAATGCCCACACCGACATATTGTGCCGATGGCGACAGAATATTTTGTCTATGACCATCGTTCGGTGGTCGTTCTCCATACATTGTCGCTTGAGCTCGCTCGACTGCACTCTTGTCGGTTCCATATCCACGTGAGGCTGTTGATAAATTTTCAGCGACACCGCATTTGATACCAGCCTCGTTGGCTCGATCGTTGGGATTCTTTCCATTACCATCAATGTGACTCATGGAGTTGGTGTTGAGCATGTATTCGGCGTATGAGCGTGCCAGAGAACTTAGCCTCGAACTCTCCGACACACTTCCCAATCCATTGGCGGCGCGATCGCGATTTATAAGCTTGATCATGTGTGATTCCAAATCGCCAATTGATGAATTGTCTTGTACATGGTCGCTGGCGCTGCTGCTTGGTCCGACGACTGCGCGTCCGCTGCCGGGGACTTGTGCATAACCGACCACCCCTTCTTGATGTTTTCCGGTGTAATTCATTTGACCGGAAACCAGCCTGGGCTGCCCGCCAGCTATAGCTGCATAGGTGTAGCCAATTTGGGCGGATGGATTTTTTGACATCAGATAAGACTCAATGTCATCAGCCGATTCAATTACTTTGTTATCGAGGGTGAGCAGAACGTATCCTGGTCGCAGCCCTATGCTGCGCCAGTATCCACTGGTTCCGGCCTTTGTTATGTAGACGCCGCGACGTTGCCCATTTGACATGAGAACAAAGGCTGGAACGCCTGCGACACCCATAGTCGGTGAATTCGATTGGGTTTGCGATCTGGCATAAACATATTGTTTACCAGCGGCAAGAACGTTCTGAGCTAGCGTGGGTGTAAGCACTATGACAAATAAGGTCAACACCTTCACTGGCAATGGAGGAGTTTGAACGAACTTCATATGATCTTCCTTTGTCTTAGCCGGACGAGTTGAGAGAGGCGATAGCGCAGCGAAATTCCGAGGCGTTGTAATACAAATGTACGCGGCATCTTTGGGTAATAACAGCATACCGCGAGGAAGGGTCTGACATACTCAGTTTCAAGTTTTCTCCTTTCTTGGTGATTTCCTGCGTGCAGCTACGTAAAAATACACTCCCAGTGCCCGCTTTGAAAGATTCGAGAAACCGTTCGTGCGTATACTTACTTTGGTTACAGCGATAGCGTTACTAATCCCAATCGCTATCTTTGAACTCAGGATCCTCTCTTGGCCGCCGGATCTCTTCAACAACTTTGTAAAGCCTGCTCGCATCTTGTGCAGGGGGCGCTTTCAGGGGGATTTCCACAATTTCTAAAGTGAGTGCGCGAGAGCCCAGTTCGATGTGTACTTTGTCACCAATCTTAAGCGTTGTGCTGGATTTGCCGGTCCTATCATTTACAAAGACGCGACCCTGTTCGCAAGCCATTTGTGCAACCGTCCGTCGCTTAATGACCCTTGACAGCTTTAGCCATTTGTCCAATCTCATCGGTTCCTCCGTGCATTCACGGCTTTGGACTGGTATCCTGTATCTGTTGGCAATCATGTCAACCATTACCAGCTCATTGATGTTGACACGTGATTTTAGCTCATCTCCTTCGCTAAGGCTGACAGCCCGACATGTTTAACTGGATTCCCAAGAATTTTGTATTAGTTTTCGCTTTGGGCGTATGTTTGCAAGCCTGCGGATCTGAACATGGTCCAGCTTCAACATCTACCGGCTCGACTGAAACAGGCAGCCACGACAACCCGGCTAATGCTGCGGTGACTGGTTCTGCAAATACTCCGTCACAAACTGGAGGCGGAACGCCACACAAACTTGCGTCGTTCAAATTGACAGACGACATAGTTAAACGGGTTAATTTCCAAACTGAAGTAATTCAGGAGCGTGTGCTTGGTGATGATTTGCACATTACCGGACACATCGCACCAAACGTTGGAAAAGAAACTGATATTGCTACAAGATTCTCAGGAAGGGTTCTAGAAGTAAAAGTGAAGCCTGGCGATTATGTTGTGCCCGGGCAAGTATTGGCAATAATTGATAGCCACGAATTGAGCAGTCTTCAGGCCGAGCTGATTGAAGCTCAATCCAAGTTGCGTATTGCAATCGCTCATGAAGAACGCGAGAAACAAATTTTTGAGGAGAATCTTCTTCGTCCAAAGATGTTGAATGAGGCTCGCACGAGATTTGAGGCAAGCAAAGTCCATCTGGAGTTGGCCCATTCGGAATTCAAACGGATGGAAGGATTGCACAAGGAAAAGATCGCTGCCGAGAAGGATTATTTGTCTGCTAAGGCCGCGTTTGAATCGGCCAAATTGGCTCACAAGGAAGCTGAAACCGGTTACCAGCGTGAAGAAGGTCTTTTCAAAAATCGGGGGATGTTGAGACGCGATTTGCAGCTTGCTGAAGCTGAGACTCTTCGTGAACGTCAGCACATGCAAACATTGATACAACGACTGGGCGTATCCGGGATGAGCGACGCCATGATTAAGGATCTGCTTCGAACTGGAAATATTGTCCTGGCTTTGCCTCTTCGCTCCCGAACAAACGGCATCGTAACTCATCAAGACATCGCGATTGGTGAAATGGTTCATCCGGACAAGCAGGTTTTCACAATCACAGATCTATCGACAGTTCTTGTCGTCGCTGATGTGCCAGAAGTTGATTTGAGCGGAATCACGATTGGCAGCCCTGTGAAGGTCAAAGTCTCAAGTTTCCCACATAAAGTATTTACGGCGAAGATCAGTTATGTTAGCGATACCGTCAACCCGGAAACTCGTACATTGGCTATTAGAGCCGTTCTCGATAATCGTGAACGCAAGTTCAAAGTAAACATGTTTGCGGATATAGAACTGAAGACGTCGCCTCGGAAAGTTTTAGCTTGCCCGAAGGCGGCCGTTCAGGATCGCGCTGGACAGAAGATTGTGTTTCTGAAGAAGGATTCTGAGTTCAAAGAACGAGAAGTTGAGCTTGGAGTGGACAATGAACATTATTTCGAAGTGCTATCGGGATTGAAGGACGGAGACGTGGTGGTGACCCAGGGCAGTTTGATGCTTAGGACAGAGCTCATTCGCAGCAAGCATTGATTTGAGGATCTAGATCAATGATAGATCGCTTAATTAGTGGAGCCCTCAATCACCGTTTGGCCACGGCTGGAGTTGTTTTTCTTTTAATTGGTTTGGGAGTGTGGTCGGTACTTAATCTGTCCATTGACTCCTTTCCAGATGTGAGCAATGTACAGGTTCAAATCATTACTGAACCTGAAACGATGGCCACGCAAGAGGTTGAGCAGCAGATCACGTTTCCGATTGAGAACGGGCTGAATGGTCTTCCGAAGATCAACAAAATCAGATCCAATTCCAGCTTTGGTTTGTCTGTCGTCACAGCAATTTTTGATGATGATACCGACGTCTATTTTGCGCGCCAATTGGTTCAACAAAGGCTATCTCAAATCGAGTTGCCTGCTGGCGCACCGCAGCCGATGCTTGGCCCTGTGGTGTCAAGCTTCAGCCAGGTATACATGTATTATCTGAAAAGTGACAAGCTTGATCTTACAGATCTGCGGACGCTTCAAGACTGGACTGTCGCTCGCAAGTTGCGTTCGGTGCCGGGAGTCGGTAACGTAGTTTCTTATGGTGGTTTCGTAAAACAGTATCAAGTCTTTGTTAACCCAGCCAAATTGCGCGGTTATGGACTAACGCTCAAGGAAGTTATAGATGCGCTTCCAGCCAACAATCTGAATGCTGGGGGTAACTTCATCGAACAAGGCGGTCAGGAGATTATCATTCGAGGCCTGGGTCGAATCAACTCGGCTGATGATATCGAAGCCATAGTTCTTAAGTCCGTAAATGGGACCCCGGTAACTTTCGCGCAAGTTGCAGAAGTAAAGATTGGACCTGCGTTTCGCCGTGGTGCCGCGAGCATGAATGGCGAAGGCGAAGCGGTAACTGGATTCGTTCTTACGCGTAAGGGCGTTAATACCAAGGCGGTCGTGGAAAAGGTCCGTGAGAAAATCCACGAGATCCAGGCTGAATTGCCCGAAGGTGTTTCGATAACTCCGTACTACGATCAAACTGAACTTGTCGACAAAACCATTGAAACCGTGAAAGAGATTCTTCTTTTCAGCAGCGGTCTGGTGATCGTGATTCTGTTTGCTGTTTTGCTCCATATCCGCAGTGCGTTGATTGTTTCAGTTGTAATACCGTTGTCACTCTTATTCAGTTTCGTGATGATGAAGTTAACTGGGTTGTCTGCAAATTTGATGACACTGGGTGCCGTTGATTTTGGCGTTGTAGTGGATGCCGCCGTAGTTGTTGTCGAAAACATATTCAGGCATCTGTCCCATGCACATGAGCATGCGGATGCTAAAGGCGTTAAAGTCAACCACCTTAGCGTAGTCATGAACGCCACAAAAGAAGTGGGCAAGCCGATTACATTTGCAATATTCATCATCGTTGCTGTTTACGTGCCGCTCTTTTCTCTTGAAGGCGTTGAAGGCAAGATGTTTTCTCCGCTGGCTTTGACCTTTATCTACGCGATTTTGGGCGCTCTTGTTCTGGCTCTTACGATTGTGCCGGTACTTTGCGTTTGGTTCTTAAAAGGCAAGGTCGTCGAAAAGGACAATCCTATTCTTGGCGTGGCTCAGAAGATCCACGAGCCTGCTTTGGCGGCTGCAATCGCAAAACCTATTCCAGTGGCGATCATTGCTCTCGTTGCGCTCGTTGCCAGCATCATCATAGTTCCTTTCCTTGGATCAGAATTTATTCCAAGCCTGGACGAGGGTCCGATTTTATTGCGTACCAAGTTAGCTCCGAGTGTTGCGCTAACTGAATCTCAACGAGTGGCTCAGCAAATCGAGTCAGTAATTAAAGAATTTCCCGAAACAACAGTTGTTGTCTCTAAGATCGGTAGATCTGGCATGGGTTCCGATCTTGAAGGTGTAGATAACGCTGACGTGTACATCGGTTTGAAGCCGAAATCGCAGTGGACTGGCACGAAAAACAAAGAAGAATTGGTCAACCAGATGGCTGCCAAAATCAACAACATTCCTGGCTTGCTTTACAGCTTCTCGCAACCGATTGCCGACATGATCGACGATTTGATTTCAGGAATCAAGGCAGACTTAGGAATTAAAGTATTTGGAGACGATCCTCGAAAGATAGATGAGATTGCTGGTCACATTGAATCTATTTGCGGCACGGTTAGGGGATCGGCTGATATCCAACGCGAGCAAATTCTCGGATTGCCCCAGTTGAACATTCGGCTGAATAGGCGCGAGATAGCACGTTATGGCTTAAATGTAGCCGAAGTTCAGGAGATAATTAGCACTGCTGTTGCCGGTCGTGTTGTGACTGAAGTATTGGAAGACACTAAGCGATTTGGATTGCTTGTGCGCTACCCAGCTAAGTTTCGCGATTCGGTAGTCGACCTTGAAAGAATCGCAGTTACTGCGCCCAACGGCGCGATCATTCCATTGCGAGGTCTTGCCGATATGCGGATCGAAGATGGCATCGTAATGATGAATCGTGAAGATGGACAGCGTAGAACGGCAGTTCTTGTTAATGTGCGTGGAAGAGACCTTGGCTCTTTCGTTGCTGAGGTCCAGGAGAAGGTGAAGAAGGAGATAACCCTACCCAAGGGCTATCGTCTTGTTTATGGCGGACAGTTCGAGAATCAGCAGAGAGCGATGGAACGCTTCGCGGTGGTGGTACCGGCGGTGCTGTTGCTGATCTTTGTTCTCTTGTATGCTTCGTTTAATTCGCTGAAGAACGCTGCTTTGATCATGCTGAACGTACCGTTCGCCATGATCGGCGGAATCATTGCCTTGTTGCTTACGCGCCAGACCTTATCTGTTCCGGCCATTATAGGCTTCATCGCGCTTTCCGGGGTTGCGGTCCAGAACGGCGTGATTTTGGTTAGCTATATTATGCAATTGCAAAAGCGAGGACAGCCTGTTGCTTCTGCGGCTATTGAAGGTGCACGCGTGCGATTGCGACCGGTTTTGATGACTGCCCTGGTGGCTATTGTTGGTCTGCTTCCAAAAGTTATGTCTGATGGTACAGGGGCTGAAGTTCAACGCCCTCTGGCGACTGTGGTGTTGGGCGGTTTGGTTTCTGCGACAATTCTCACCCTCGTTGTCCTTCCGGCTTTCTACAAGCTGATAAACAAAGACGATTCTGAGAAGACGTCTGCTAATGTTTCGGGAGAAACACACTCGCATTCTGGTCCGGATGGAGACACGTCTGCAACAGCACTCACTGGATCCCATTCTGGCCCGGATGAGGACTCACCTGCAATAGAGCTAACGAAATCCCATTCTGGTAATGGAGCGGAATCGACGTCGCCGCATCGAGACGCCTCTGACTCAGAAGCACCCTCTGCTTCCGAAATTCCCGACGAGCTTCCTGCCGTCGGGGAGGGGAAGAAGTAGGCTTAGCAAGCGTCCGTGAGCGATGTAGTCTTGGGGCTCACCGGGCAAGTAGATTAAAAAGTTCCGAAAGCTGTCGGAAAACGACAGTTTCCAGGTATACAACCAATAGGGATTGCTGGGTTGACGTTATTCCCGATTACCAGGTTTATCATGCCGGACAAACCAGAAGACCAACGGCCCAAAACCCCGCCCGCGGAAGTGGGCGCAGATGCTGAATCCAAAACTGAGCAAGGTGAAAACCGCAGTGCCGAGAACGGCACGGTGCGACCACAGTGGTCCCAGCAAGAAAACGGCGTTGTTAAAGATGCTCGCGCGCAGGCTTCGTCGACCGAAAGACTGCCGGGAGTTAGCATTGAAGCTGACGCAGCTAAGCCGGTAACGGACAACCGTGCCAGTTCTGCTTTGAGCTGGGCGACCAAGGGTGATTTGGCTGCTGCTTTGCGCTACCTTGACGCCATCAAGCCCACTGCTGAAGCTGAGTTGCGCGCTCCCGCCAAAAGTGGTGGCGATCGCGCCCAGTATAACGTCTTCCAGATGCTCAACGAACGAGTCTTGCCTGCGCTCCAGAAGGAAATCGGACCGGACTGGAAATTGTATCCGTCGAAACCGCACTCTCCTGCAGATAAAGTTGGCGCCGACTTTTTGCTAGTCAATACAAAAACCGGCGAGTTTCACTTTGTCGACGCCACAACAAATCCTGATAAACGTAATGTCTTCGACCTGCGAGCTCGCGGCGTCATCTTGATCGACAACGCGCTCTTCGACCAGTTCGGAGCCCTAAAAGAAGACGATAGCAATCCTGAGAAAAGAACTGCAGCAAAAGAGCTCAGAGAGAGCGTCACGCAGCAAGTGCGTGAAATGATCAAAGAGGGAAGCATATTCAAGCTTGGGAAAGATGGCACTCCAATGCCATCCTTGGAAGTGAAAACGGACGAGCAGACGAAAGCTGAAATCGATAGGCTCGGCACCTGGGCAACGGATAAGGCAAAAACAGAATCCTCTCTGGCAGCCAAGCTCAGGCAAATGGGCGAAGTGGTAATGCGCTCATTCAGGCAAACAGAATTCAAACAGGCAGAGGTCAAATCGCCTGCCCTCAGCGAATCAGTGCGTCGAATGACCCAACAAGAGTTGGTTAAGTACGCTCTCGCCAAAGCAAAGGGCGAAACATATCAGGGTCCCGCCCCGGTGCGCGAGCCAAAAAGCGATATCTATACCATCAAAGGTGACGATGTTCCGGTCAAAATGCGTGGTACTGACGGCTCATTGTTGGATGGCGGAAATTTGAAAGATCACCTTTCCGAAGCACGCGCGGCGCTCTTGGATCCGAAGAAAGTTCTTACCATGCTCTCCAACAAAGATCTTCAGGCGCTGGGAGTAACTAATCTTGCGCCGTTTAAAGATTCCAATGGAAAAGAGCTGAAGGGAGCCGAGCGCTTAGCAGCTCTAGATAAAGCTCTCAAAGACCGAACCATTCAGCCGAAGTTGATTGCTGCCGCAGAAAAGCTCACGAGTATTCTGATGCAACCTGAAGTCCGTGGAATGATTGAAAATGGTGGCAGAGTCGGCAGCGGTCCGCCGCTAATTCAAGAAAATGTGTTGGCTAAATTGAAATCGCGTACGGAGGATTCGAATCTCGGTCGCACAGCGCAAGCCGCTGGTGAAACGGACAAGACTGAAAGACCTGCAAATTTTGAAACCGCGACTAACACAAATCGCGCCGTCAGCTCAGAAGCTGTTAGCAATTTGATGACGTTACGTGCATCGCTGCAAAGCTTAGACCCAAAGGTTGCTAGCGAATCCACGGCATTTGACATGAGGCTATTGCTTGAGGATCAAACTGAGAAGCAGCAGAAAGGTCAGGACTCATGGAGTGCAGCTGAGATTGATCGTTTCAAGGCATTGACAGAAGCTTATGAAGACCCGAAGAATCCGAAACATGAGGAAGCCGTCAAGGAAATAAATGAAGCGATTAATGCTGAGTGTGAGCGGCGCATCCTCATTATGGGGGCTCGTGGCACAGCTAATTTTGCTAAGTTAACTGACAAATCAAAGATGGCCGGTGCTTTGCAAGAATTGAATGAAAGAGTTGCGCAGCGAATGCCGGCGGCAGACAAAGAGCGCGGTGCGTTTCTAGAAGCGCAGCTTCGCAGTGCGCTTAGAAAACAGCTTGGTGTGGCCACTGATCGCGACCTTCCAGAGTCCTTACGAAATTTGAAAGTGCAAGTTGTCGCCGGTGATGGCGCACCGCTAGTGGTGCAAGATCTGAATTCGAAGAATCCGGTCATTGAGATTTCGTCCGCACAGTTGAAGACGAACGCGACTAATACAATGGTTGATGCGTACTCGAAGGCAGCGGGTCTTGCGTTGATTTCAAGCGCTGGCGAGAAAGGCAATTTGCCAGTAACCATGCGCGCAATTGAGCCGATGATTAATGATATTACTGACCGCGCAAGAAAAGTTGTTTTTGAGCAGGCGCAGAAAGCACAAGAGACCAGCACGCGCCCTGCGGTTGCTGAGACTGCTGCGTCCGATCGTAAAGCTGTTATAGATTTGAGCAAGCCACTCGTAACTGCTTGGGATGGAGAGAATCTTACCTTTGGTTCTGAAAAATTCCATATGACTTCAGAAGTGGAAAAAGCGGCCCGCGAAACTGCCGAACGAGTGCAGAAGCTCGAAGCCGAATTGGCACAAGCCAAAGAGAAGGCTGCTGCAGAGAAAAGCTCCGAAAGCCGCCAGCTTGCGTTGCGCCTGCAATCTCAGCTCGACGCCGAGCGCCAAAATTTGAGTGTGGTCACCGAATTGCGCGAGTCGATGGCTGGGCAGCGCGGAGCCGCCGCTCAAGACAAAGCTCGCGGATTAGTTAAGAGTGCTGCCGATCGAGCAATTACCGAGCACCTCAATAATCGCCGCGTCGGCGGAGGCGGCAGTGTAGGATTGAGTCGCGCCGCCGCAGCAAGCATGGTCATTACATCACTTGCATTTATGCTTGCCGGCAACAACAGTGCCGCCGCCTCGGAAAACAGCTACCAGAGCCGGGCCAAGTAAGTAGATTCGATCCCGTAGATCTCCTCGGTCAGCATGTTTATGTTGTGCATAGTCATCGGGAGCTAGGGCGTAATAGCGAAGCTCTCACTGCAGAACGCTTTATGGGAACCTCGTGGATCACTTGTGAACCCCAGCGGATTAAAATGAGGCGCTCTCACAAGCAAGTGTCGTAACAGCGGTGGTGGTCGGTTTCCGCTTTGATAGTTAGTGAGTGAGTTGGAAAATCCCCAAATGATGGAATAGTGAATGTAGACCATAAATTTGGAGTGACCGATGAGCGACCAGCAATCGACGATTGATGAGCAACAAGGCGCGGCGGCAGAGCCAGTCAAGAAGTTGAAGAAAACTACGAGCTTGACCAGCAAGATTCTGCGTGGGGTTTCTAGCCGCAGTCCGCAAAGAACCATGCGTTGGATTGCCAGTCTCACCGGTGAAGCCGACGAAGTCGAAGGCATAGTGGAGAGTCTTGTTGAAGAAGTTTTTGATCCGGATCAAAAGGCACCAAATACGATGTCAGCCTGGATCGAGTATATGTTTGCCGCTTTTCAAGAATATGAGGTTGAGTTCAACCGCGCCGTTGGATCTAAGTCCGAGTTCAAGATCTCAACGGAGCCGCCAAACCTAGGGGGCGCCCCCACCAAAACTAGCCCGGACCCGACCTCCTTTTCCGGCAAGGTTTACACAAAGGAATGGGCTCTTTTGCTGCGCGGAAACTATGCATCCCTTGAAGGATACATCATGCCCTGCAGCCAATTGATCATGTTTTCAGGTGATCCGTCACGCTTCACCAAGTTCTTCCGAATTGACGTGAATTTGAGCAACGGTGTGCGATGGCGTTTGGGCGGTGAAGAGATTCACTACAGCCAATTGCGCTCTCTTTCAATGCAGTTATTTAGTTCACTAATCAAAGTAGCCAAAGGTCAGAAGGATGATAAAGCGACTTTCGTTTTTCTAACGCTGGATCAATTGAAAGCACAGGCCTCACAGCGACCGCCCCAACAAGCACCACAAATTCCGCCGAATGTTTTTGCCAATCCAATGGCGGTTCCCGGATCGCAATTCGTCGCGCGCGAACCGGTAAATACTGGCCGACCAGGTTATCCTACGGGGAATCCTGGCGCGCCAATGCAACAGCGTCCGCCAGTCCAGGCGCAACAAGGACCGCGCCCAAGCGGTCCGCCGACGGGTCAGCAAGCGTATCAAGGTGGACCGCAAACAGGAACGCAACAAGCACCGCAATATGCGCAAGGACCGCAAACAGGAACGCAATCGGCTCCGCCGTATGCACAAGGTGGTCCGCAAACAGGAACGCAGCAAGCACCGCAATACGCGCAAGGGCCGCAAACAGGAACGCAGCAAGCACCGCAATATGCGCAAGGACCGCAAACAGGAACGCAACCAGCACCGCAATATGCGCAAGGACCACAAACGGGGACGCGACAAGCACCGCCATATGTGCAAAGTCCGCCGGCGGTGGCTGCAGCACAGAATGCGCAAGGTCCTCAAACAGCAACGCGACAAGCACCGCAACAAGCGCCGCAACAAAGCGATCCCAATTTTGAGCAAAGCTGCTTATACCTGTTTCGGGCGATTGACCGTGAGATGGAAAAGCTTTCTATACAAGGAACTCAAGCCTTTCAACATAATGATATTGGGGCTGCTGATCTTGCTATTAAGAGTTCTGCAAAACTAGCGAGATTGAAAGAGCAGTTATTGGAGTGTGTAACAGATCTTCGAGAATCGAAAAAAGAGTGAGATCAGCTCATTAGTTGGACGTGCACATAGTTGGAGGCGAATCGGTGGCACTGGTTTTTGTTCATGGTGTTAATGTCCGTAAAGGCGATGTATACGACCGAGAGATCGCATTTCGAAACCTACATTTTGCCGAGGTTCTCTATCCACAGCTGGGTAAGCGCCTCGACCAGAACGCAATTTTCAATCCTTACTGGGGTGATCTCGGTGCTAGTTTGTCGAATGACTATCCGTTCCTTCCGCGTGGTGCCTACCAGATGCTCTGGAAGCGTCGCGATTCACTCGGCGCACAGGAAATTGGTGAATCATCTCAGATCTCGAGTGATCAAGACGCCGAAGAGGGCGGTGTTTTGCTTGACCCATCTGCTCCATTGCTTAGTATTGTCAGAAATGCCTCGCTTGAAGATGGCATTGATTTGCTTTGGAGCTTCATAGAGGATGACTCAAACGATCCAGAGACTGCAGTGAGCGTGGCGCGCCTTGCACAGCGGGCTCTCAATTACATACACACTGATGAGGGCAGGCAATGGCTGGATAACTTAAAGTCCGACGACGAATTGCTGGAGCGACTGATGTCATTCTTGCTATCAGAAATGCCGGCGTCTGTGGCGAAGACACCAAATCATAAGCAGCATGCCCTGTCGCAATCGGTCTCACATTCGGTAGCTGCGCCAAAAACTGGGGTAGAAAGAGCTTCGCTGGGTGGCTTCTTGCAGAAGGCGCGTGAACGGCTGTCTAAGCGAGTGATCGAACATAATGCCAGGCTGAAGGAAAGCTTTCAGGATATTCGCCATCGTGTTCGAAAAAGCACAGTTGGAACAACGGCGAAGGTGTTTAATGAGCCTCTTAGAGCCATGTTTCACAAACAAAGTGCATTGTTGATCGGCGATGCATTCTCCTACTTCAGTTCGCGCGGTGACAGCAAAACTGCAGCGCCGATTGCAGAGCGCGTGATCGAATCATTGCGCGAAGCCCACAAAATCAAGCAAGCAACAGGCGAGGAATTGGTTGTAATTGGACACAGTATGGGCGGCGTAATTCTATGTGACATCGTTACATGCTATGGCAAAGAGATTCCGATTGATGTTTTGATCACAGTTGGATCGCAGTATCCTTTATTCGCTGACCTGCAAATGTTTCCCGGTATCAGCGGTGTTCCGCGACCGATCCAGCGCCCGGAAAATGTAAAACGCTGGTTCAATATCATCGACCCGCATGACTTTTTGGGTTATCCAGCAAGTCATATTTTTGATGGCGTCGACGACTATCATTTGCCGACTTACTCGCTGGGGGCCGCGTCCCATACGGATTATTTCAATCGTCCTAGTTTCTACTTTCAACTAGCCCGACGCTTGTCTGATTATCTTCCATGCAAATGAGCTACGAACGTTGTTTGATCCATTGCGCGATTTCATAGCGCACACTCGGCATCATTTCATATAGGCAATGTCCGGCGCCTGGACAGAGAATCAGCTTCTTGTCGGCAGATCCAGCTTTTTCGAATATATCTTTGGTTTGCTCCGGTGTCGAAATGCGGTCCTTGCCGCCACCGAGCACCAACAGTGGTGCCTGTATGTAGCGAATGTCATCTTCGATAGGCGTGTGATGTGCGGTCTCATAAAGAGCTGTTCTTGCTGCTAGTGTTGAAACGAAATGCTCACGCGCAAAAGTTGGCGTCAAACGATCCATATCTGCCAGCAAATCCAATGGCGTCGAAAGGCTGACAATCGAGGAAAACCGCTCTGGGAATGCAAGTGCCAAGTACATAGCCATGCGCCCGCCCAGGCTCAGTCCATAAAGCGTCACGCGTGACAAATCGATATCAACGCGACCTGAAAGAAACAGATTAAGCGCGTTACCCAACTCCTTAACGTCAAAAGCTGATGGCACCTGAGCTGAGTGCATCGTCACGCCAGGATAGTCCACTGACAAAGTAGCGAATCCTTGCGACAAAAGCGAGTTTTCCAGGTAATGAAGCTCTTCGATCGGAGTGAAGAGTCCATTCAAAAGAATAACCACAGGCAGCTTCTCGAAGGAGTCTTCGTCTTGTGGAGGTCTGCGGAAATATCCAATCAGGTTAGTAGCTAAGTAATGAATTGCGACCGAATCAGCCGGAGCGTTGAAATAGGGCGAGGCACGAAAGTAGCTTTCGCGATACTGGCGCCAAACGACCGACTTTTGCTCCTCGTCTTCGATCAGGAGCTCGGCATACATGCCCCAAAGTGCGGATTCTAAATAGTTATCGCGAGCCCTTGTTTTCAGCCCCAGCTCGTCCCAGTAGGTAGCCTTTTCAAGCTTCTGTTCAGACGCGGACAACAGATAATCAGGCAGTTCCTGCAGGGTCTTGGCACAGCGGATGGCGTGTTCCAAATCTTGCGCTGGCAGTCCATTCGCCAATGCACGTTGCACAAAACGTCCTGGCAAATGCAGGCTTCCCGTGATCGCCTGGTAAATGTCGCCATAGACCTTTTGGCTAATGCTATTCCAAGAAGCGCGTTTGAGACGTTCAGTCGTCGTCTTCTTCTTTTCGGATACCGGGGTGTTGCTCATTCTTTAGAGATTCGCCTGAATTTTGAAGTCGGACAGCTTCTTGACTTGCTGGTCCAATCCCACAATCGACGCCCAATTTTACCGAAACGGAAGAGCTTCTCCCTTAGAAAACCTGCCTTAATACTTGAGAGAAGTTATGCAGGAAGCCTTATCAGAGGCTTTTGATTTGTTAATATGAACGACTTAAGCGCGAAATGAATTTTTCGGGCTGAAAATGCCAAAAACTGGGTTCTATGTATATATATAATCGGGCTTGCCGCAATATATCTAAGGAGTCTGCTTTCCACTGGCTGGAAATGGGCATTTTAATCCAGAGTCCCAGTTCTGCAGGGAAAGCCAAAACGTATGAACGATAAGGAAGCTCGCCGCTTTCTAAAAGGAGAGATGGATTTTTCTCCACAGCGTATGATGCGATACATACGTTCGCGCGCCCGTTTGGCGACCGATGAGGATGTCGAGGATATCTTGCAGACGGCGCTAGTCCTTGTAATCAAGCACTTTGACCCGAACCATCCTGATGCCAAGTTGGCACTCTATTGCCTGGGAGCTTGTAACAAAGCCATTGCCCAGAACCTGGAGCGTTACCACAAGGTAGTACTCCGAAAGCGAGAAGCAACAGCAGCCGCGGCTTCCGAGCGTCGCAAAGCCGAAAGAACCTACGGACAGCAAGAGACTGTATATGATGGGCAAAGCATGACCCTGAGCACGGTTGCTCCTGGCAAAACCTTTGTCGAGGACGACCAACCATCTACTCAATGGCGAACAACTTCATTAGATTCACTTTTTGACGAAGATGATGGGCGCAGCGCCGAGGACGTCTTCGGGTGGGAGTACGCCCTGGCTAGTGGGCGGGAGGACGCCGACCCGGCCGCCAAGGCCCTTATAAATGATTTAATCGACCAGATTTTGAACGAGCTTCCGCCCGGAATACACCGTACCTGCTTTCTTTTGAAGTATGTTGAGGGGTACAAAAGAGAAGATCTGATTTCATGTCTAAAAATGGACGCCAAAAGTATAGATACGGTCGATAAGAAGATTGTGCGAACACTGAAGGCATTTAAGGAACGAATGGAACGAGACCAATCGCGTATCTAGGAGCAGAAGATGAAAAGCGTGACGGACGAACTAAAAAAGATACTCGAAGGCAAGGACGAGACTGCCATCGCTGAGGGCGTGAAGAATTTCTTCCAATCTCACGGTGAAAGTCTGCCGTTGCCAGGCGAGGACACGGCATTTGACCGTGCTATGTGGATGGCATCCGAGTACATTGAGCTTTCCCCTCAGGACGAAAAAATCCTGAGCCGCGTCACCCTCAAATTGTTGGGTGAGGCAGCCGACCCGGTAGCATCGGCAGCATTGAAGCTGCGCGATCTCATCGGAGCCGGCAGAGACGCTGCAGTCGGTACCTGGCAGGATATGCTCGGTGCGATGGCATGGCAGCAAATGGTACCCGCTGGTGCTCTTCGCGGAGTCGGCAGCCGAATGGTATCGCTCGGAACATTCCAGCAAGATTTGTCTGGAGCCAACATCCAAGTCAATCTCGGATGGATGGTCGACCAAGACCAATTCAGAATTTTGTTGAACGCAAAAGATCAAAAAGGGGCTGCTATCCCTGATGTCGAATTGCGTGTCAAGGAACAGGATCGTGGAGTTGTATTCAGCAAGAAAACAAACCAAGACGGTACGGTCGTTGCTCCTACGATCAAGGTAGGACCGGGTTCGTATCAGATTGAAATTCTCGTTGGAGACAAGGTCGCACAAACACCTTACTTCGTTCTCTAAGATCGCTTTCGAGCATCGATGCTCCTGAGGCGCTGGCATTTATAATCGTTCCAATAAGGCACTCTGTTTAAAACGGGTGCCTTATTTTTGGCAATGTAATTTGATAACAACAGCAAAAATACTGTTGATCGCGGTCCTTGATTGTGTAGATTAGTTCTATGATTCTGTTGAGATAATGATGCCATGCCTTATTTATTTTTTTCTGTGTTATTGGCGCTCATGCTGCTTTCCGGTCCAGCAGCTGCTCAACAAATTCAGAAAACAAGTAAGGGCTCAGTCAAAGCGAAGCATGGCGTCTATTTTGCGCCGGATAATTGTGCCCCTCCGTCCGGGAAGAAGTTGGCACGGCGTTATTCAATCAAGCAGCTTTTGGACGAACACAAAATTGTGGGAATGAGTCCGACGCCTGTAAAGCCTTTTTCAAAGTTGATTCTAAATTGGAATTCTACCTACGACATATTTCTATTTAATGACCCTAAATCTCTTGGTGGCAAGTACGTTTTTCCGGCTGTCTATTCGCCTGCCACCATTAGTAATCGGACGGATGATGCACTTTTGAAGGATTCAGAGCTATGTATAGGTCCGCCGGGAATAACGCAGAACGGCGATACAGTCTGTATTAATCTATTTGGACATTTTGTAATTTTGACGGACAAACTTGATTCAGTCAGAAGTGTGATGAATAGTACGACGACCTTGCACAATGTGGATCAATCGAAATTGCAGATCATTATCGATAAGAATGCTACTGTTGAGGCGAATGGGATTGTGGATCATCTCATTGTTACGGTTCCCAGCAACGGAACCGCTAGTCTAGAGAAACTCGTTGTCACCGACCTTGCAGAAGTGAATGTCTTTTCGAATGGATCAGCAAAAGTCAATGTGAACGGTGTGCTCAAAGGAAAGCGCTGGTCTCCCGAGCGACTGCAGTGGATTGGCAAGCCCACACAGGTAGACATGATTCAGCTGGACTGAAAACTATTCGGGCTTTTCCGTGAACACTGTAACTTGCACAACTTTGTCATTTGAATTTTCTGCGAAAAGCAGTGAACCAAGTGAGCCGTCGTTGTAGGAGAACCATTCTGCCGCTTGTTTGACGTCTCGCTCTAGTCGGTCGTAATCGTCGTGATTAGTTACCTGTCCATGTTTCGGCGAAAGCAATCGGTGCATAACGATCATCGCATCCTCATGGCTGATGCCCGGTGCGGCATATTTTACTTCGATACTAAAAGGCATTTCAGCGCGGCAGTGGACGGCGTAGGCGCCACCTAGTTTATCTGCGACCTTGCCGTTGTATTGAGTCTTATCTCCGAAGTGCCCGCCCGGAAAGTATTCGAAGGCTTCTTTTGATTTCAGCAGAACAGATTCAGGCGTGCTGAGATTCACTTCTTCCAAAGTGATCGTTTTTGTGTTCAGTTCTCCTGGCGGACCAGGAGGAAGGTTGCAGGCCGTGAGAGAAAAAACTGGAATGAGCAGCGAGATGAGCAAAGCGCCCAAAAGTCCCCGACGAGTAAAGACGGTTCGCCCAATGTTGGAACCAGTCAGGCTGGAAGCAATGGCTGGCAACGAACGTGCTGAATGAATCATTGAAACTATCTTGATCATCTCTTTTAGAGCCGATGTCACTACTATGACCTTTCCTGCTCTTAAGTTAAGCACAAAACTCGGTTTAAGACTAACCTTGTTTTTTCTTTGTTATGCAGTCTGGAACGTTGCCCATGATTGCACGTGCGAAATTGGATCCTAGAGAAGACCCGAAAGCTCTTTTGTAGATGGTAGCTCCGTCAACATTCAAGAATTGATCGCTGGAATTAGCGTCTCCAATATTCATAGCGGTAATGGCTGGCAAAGAACTGTCTTGTTTTCGCTGTTCATGCGAATATCTGACTATTTCGCCCAACAGTTCGTAATGCGATTTCTCGCTTACCTTGCTAAGAGCTTCTCGTATGCCGCAGCCGTCGCCGTCTTGCGCTGCCTTTGTTAGCTCTCTAACGCGTTCGTCCGCCATAAGTCGTCTCCCGAATTGACTTGAATTCAGTCTATGCGAAGATTGCGGACTTGCTAAGGGCGAAATGGGCATACCTTACTGCACATCTGTGTATGGCAGCCGGTAAATCTCCGAGGCTCCCGTTAGTCACAATGCAAAGAATCTCGGGATTGTTCTCCAGGAAGAGTTTGCAAACGACAAAGTTGTTCTGCTAACATTTCCGGATTCAAATTGTAAGCGTTTGCGCGTTCCAATATCGGAGAGGAAAAGCTATCGTGCACTGCCGAGGAGTCCGTCATTTATGAGGTCCCGCCAATATCCAATGCTGTTGTTATTGTTTTTGAGTGCACTTCTAAGCCAAAATGTCTTAGCACAACAGAATCTTGAAAGCAAAATCAGGCTGGCCGATGAAGTGGACGCTGTTGATCCCAGGGTATCAGTTGGAAGCACGTTCGATAAGCAATACATTACTAGCGTCTTAGGTGGTGAAAGTAGTGTTTTGGACTACAAGAACGGTTGGTTCCAAATTCCGGCCTGGTTTGCCGGTTCTTGGACCAGTACTAACACCAGCAGTACATACCGTCGCAATGAAATTACTGGGGTGGTTGATAACGAAGCGCGCTTATATAACACCAAAAATGGTGGCGAATGGGGACATATGCGTGACTCCTTCGGTAATGTCTGGCACGTTTATGGACACAAGTTTTGGAGTATTTCAAAGTCTGCCGATTACGATCGTTATTCTTTTAAATCGAATATTGAGCCGGTATACGTTACCGAGAAAGCCGTAATATTGAAAGCAGGCGGCGTCGACATCAAAGTGGACAAAGCAAACAAGGTCATTTCGGTCACACCATTTCAACAAATCAGTCAATACAAACCTGTCCGCGACGGCGTAATCCGAGCTAAAAAATTGTTTCGTGCTTATGATCCTGGCGGAAAAGCGGCGTTTAGCACCAGCGAGTTAGAGGTCTACCAGCGGTCTAAGCCTTTCATTGAGTTCAGACCTGATAACAAGCTGGATGTAGAGATGAAGAGCCATTTGGATAAGTTTTTGAGAGCCCAGGAAAAAAAGCTATAGATAAGTGCCAATAGCCAGAGGAATTGAAAATGCTTTATGGAGACTCCATGCGTAAGTTCGTTGTCGTACTGACGTCGCTAATTCTGGTGCTCACTTATGCTCAAGGAGCCGCCTTTTCGCAAGTCAGCCTGTCTGGTATGACGGGGCAAGCATTGATCGATCTTCTTAAGAAGCAATTGATAGAAACAACGCCTGCTAGCACGCAGTCAATGACGAGTGAGCAGTTGAGGAAACGAGCCTTGTTGATGCAAGCAATAGCAAGAGAACTTCAGGCACGTCTAAGAGCACAGAATAGAGTCCCCGAGGAAAACACTAATTTTAGAAATGCTAGAGACCGTTTTAACCAACTGAAGGTTGCGCTGAAGGCTGCAAACTCACGTCCAGCTGTGGCGGCAGGTCCAAGACCAACGCCGACCCCAAGACCAACGCCCACACCCGCACCGGCTGACCCGAACATAAAATTAGCGGCTCGCTACAAGCAGACACAATGCTGCCCCGGCGACAGTCCAGTGACAACTACTATGCATTTTAGCTTAAATGCAAATGGAGATTACACGTTCCAGGAGCGGCTTGCCGATGGTCGTGTTACACGAGAGGGTATTGCCACCACTAGTAATGAAAATGTATGGATCCAGTGGGACAAGCATCCGACAGAAGACAGCTATACCGGTGAGGCTACTTATCAGATGAAAGACGGCAAACTTTCTCTGGTAAGCGGTTCTGTAAGAGATCCTCGTGGGTTTGATATGCAGAATTGCCAATCCACGATCGAGTCCGAAAACAGCACCAACAAGGCTGCGATTCCGAATCCGGCAGTTGGGGCTGCCGGATTTTTGGTACTTGCTGATCCTACGGGCAAGGATCTTTTGCAGTTGGAGGGGCCTGCTCAAATAACTTTAGGTGATCATAGTGGTCGCGCGGTCAACTTGTTTCATCCCGACAAAAGCGGAAAGATGAGTGGCGATGGTTCGTTCACCTGCACTGGACCAGACACCAATGACCCTACCAAGAAGCCAAAACCGGCTGAGCGACAAATTACGATGGTTACACCTCCAGCCGTGATCAAGGAGAAACAGGCAGTCATATTGGCCGCCTCCTTGAGCAATGGTCCGGGACCAAAGGCCAGTGCTGGGTGGATAGTAGAGGGGTTTGATCCCTCTGGAAAGTTGGGTGAGGTCTCAGTTGATGCTCATCTATTTTCTAACATTGCAAAAGTCCGACCAGTTCTTTCGTCTCCAAAATTCACAATCACCTTTGGATGTTATTGCAACGGAGCGACTAGTTGGATTAAATGGACTTATAAGTCTATTGCGCCGGCTGAAACTCCACCGCCCGTGGTGGCGCCACCTCCGCGACTTCCAGGTCTCAAAGCGGAAGGACCTTTAGATGATGATATCTCTGAGTCCGCAGTGTTCGGGACCGCACGCCCTCGGGTTCAGCCCCAAGTTGCCAATCGAACAAGCACACTCGGGACACCGTCCCGATACCAGAGGCAGGACCCACCTCCTTATACGCCACCGCCGAGAGTTTTGCCGCCTGTCACAAGCGCGGCTTCTCAAGCCAATCTAAGCGGAGCGTGGATCGCCAGTTACATCAATCTGGTTAATAACAATCGAGGCACCTATCCCGTTCCTATGAATATAGTTCAATCTGGAAACCAAGTGAGCCTTGTCTTGCCAGGTGAGGGTGCGAATGAAGCTTTTCGTGGTGTGATGAACGGTAACAACGTCCAGCTGAAACACTCGAGAGTTCAACCAAACGGCTTTAGGAACGAAAGATACATGATGTTGAATTACAGTGGTGGTGATACACTCGATGGTGAGCTGGAATCACGCCAGACGACGCCCTGGGGAAAAACGTCAATAACGCGATTTAGATATAACTTTCAGAGGCAGGCGCCATAGCCCAGGGACACTTTGGTGTTAAACTGCCAGGGTCGGAGTTTGCCCCGCTCGATAAGTGCGTTTTAATATCTTCCCTCATCTTATTACAATGTCTCAGACGCCCACGATTTCAATTTGTCTGCCTTTATATAACGGCGCCAAGCACCTTACAGAGGCGATTGAAAGTGTTTTAGCTCAAAGCTATGCTGACTTTGAATTGCTTATTGCTGATGATGGCTCGATTGACGGCAGTGAGAGTATCGCGCTCCAATATGAGGCTAAGGATGTTCGCATCCGTTATTGGAAGAATGAATCGCGGCAAGGCTTGTTCGGAAACTACAACGCTTGTATTCGACAAGCCAAAGGCGTTTTCATAAAGACTTTTGCACAGGATGATTTACTATCTGTCGATTGCCTGAAAACTTTCTTGCAAGTACTGGAGAATGATAAATCAATTGCATTGGTCGCCTCATCTAGAAGAATAATCGATGGTAGTGGCGCTGAGGTTCACCTGAAACAGCCATTCGCCTCGGACCTGCGCCTGGATGGCAAAAACGTTATTCGCTTCAACTTGATTGGATTGAACAATTGGGTTGGCGAACCCAGCACCGTCATGTTTAGAAGGGAACATGCTGGCACCGGGTTCGATACCAGGTACTTTCATTATGGCGATATCGAATATTGGTTCAGAGTACTTGCCAACGGAGACTTTCAGTATATTGCGGAACCGCAGGCGAGCTTCCGCAGGCACGAAGATAGTCAAACTGACAAGAACCATCGGCAAATGTATTTCGCTCTCGATATTTTGCGAATGAGTTTTGATTATAGGAAGATTCTTGCTGAGTTTGAGCCGGAAGAATTATTCAGAAGAAGGCTTACAGAGAAGATTGCGCTGGAACATGGGCACACATTGTCCGACGTCGGCTCCTCTGAACTGCTCAAAGAGTATGCCGAATCCTTCGGCGATCAAGCTGCTGGTTTTCGTTTACTTAGTTCGATGGCGCTTGCCACCATTTCCGATCTGATTAAAGAACTCGATCACGAAAAACGCTGCCGCCACGATGAACATGAGCGCTTTGTTGTTGAAGTGAACAAGATGAAAAACAGCGTTTATTACAAACTCAGCAACCCACTACGAAAAATCCGCAATGTTATTAAAGGGGAGCAGGAAACGTAATTACTGCTGTTGCAGCGAATGCATGGTTCGATCCCGGGAGCGCCGGCATCTTGCCGGCTTCGATCTTAAGGAGTGATTCGCGCTTCTCAGTTGGGTTCGATCCCGGGAGCGCCGGCATCTTGCCGGCTTCGATCTTAAGGAGTGATTCGCGCTTCTCAGTTGGGTTCGAT
>JAIEQI010000099.1 GCA_019747875.1 Candidatus Obscuribacterales bacterium | reverse complement strand
CCACGCTTCATACGACCCGATCTCCACGCTTCATACGACCCGATCTCCACGCTTCATACGACCCGATCTCCACGCTTTATACGACCCGATCGCTGCGCTCCATAAGGACCGATTTCCGAGCGGCATCGGTTTCGTTGGTCAATTTCCTACAAGTCAATCCGCAAGGTGGCTTCCCACTCATCTAGCTGTGCAACATTGATCAGCTTCTGCCGAAGCGCCAAATTGATCGCCCGGCTCCGCAGATTGAATTCGTTCTCCTCGGAACTTCCGCGCAGCGGAATTCCCATTTTTGTGTAAACCGCTTTCAGCCTCGCCTGAACCGCTTTCTCTGTTATGTACAGCCGGTGAGCGATCGCTTTGTCGGTTAATCCTAAACAAATGTATGCCAGCACCTCAAACTCACCAGAGGTCAACGTTGTATTGCTACTAGCCTTTAGAAGCACGCGCTGTATTTTTGGATGCACCCAACAATCGCCAGCAATCACACTGCGAGTAGCATCAAGAATCTGGTTATCGCTGGATTCCTTTAAGACATAAGCAAATGCACCGTCACTCGGCATCAATTTCCAAAGCTGGCGTACCCAAATTTCATTTGCATGATTTGAGACAATAACGATACCAGTCTGCGGCGAAAGTTCTAGAATTTTTGCCGTCGCTTTTATTCCCGAGAGGAAAGGCATTTCCAAATCAAGGAAAGCCAGCTTAGGCTTGTGTGTACCGACCAGCTCCACAGCCTCTAGCCCATTGCGCGCTTCGAAGATCGGAAGCAGCTCGCGATGGTTCGCGCACATTAGCTCTTTCAACCAATTGCGTTCCCGATCTTGATCGTCTGCAATCACCAATGACATTACACGATTCCTCTGTTCAGGGGCAAGACTATTGGTCAGAAAGCATCTGCGCTGCGCCGATTAGACCGTAGCGACAATTGAATGCTACAAATATGAGGTGTTGCCTAATCTTTCTCAATCTGCACTATAACTGAGGCAAGGCGATCGTGCTCATCGTTGCGCAAGTGGTGCCCTCCTCATCACACAGCCTTAGAGGCACGCGCAGATATAGCATGGTGCCGGACTCGTAGCATTCCGGTTTCTTCCATGCAACGTGAGCACCGATCAATCCCGCACGATGCATTATGTTATGAATCCCGGACGAATTCATCTTCCGTCGCACATTACCTTTTCCATTATCACTAACTTTTACCACCATTTGGCTATCAGTTTTTTCAATAATGATCGCCATTTCTGATGCGTCAGCGTGTTTCCAGATGTTATTTACTGCCTCCTGTACAATCCGATAAATGCATAACTCGGTCAAATCAGGAAAGCGAACGTCACCTGCAAGGTTCTCAAACTTACAAACAACATTTGCATGGGTGGCAGACTCAAGCAAAAAATGTTCTATACAAGCCGCCAGCCCGAACTCCTTCAATGCTGCTGGATGCAAGTCACTGATGATATCGCGAGTGCCCTGTATGCATTTCTCCAACATCGAACGCAACTTATCGGGAGTAACATTATCCGGGAATTCGTCTCCACACTTTTCCAAGAGTCTTACTATTTGAGAAAGCGACTGCAAGGATTCATCGTGAAGATCGCGTGCGATTCGTTTACGTTCATCCTCTGCTTGCTGAATCAAATCGATTGCAAGAAAGTGGTTGCGCTCCACTTTCTCAATTTCCAAATGGATAATCGTTCCGCACAAGTAGAAGCAACTTAGCACATAAATGGCGGGTGTGCCCGGTAGCGCGTAATGGAACATATGCAGACACCCAGCATATACAAGTCCCACCAACGCGATCGATCCCAGCCACAACAAGAAGCGATGCAGCGGTTTCAATATGGTGAACAAAACCCCAAGCAGGCAAGCCAACGGCAAGAATCCGATCCACGTGTGAACGATCAAAGCATCCGAGCTCGGCTCTGCACCAAAGGTCCACCATTGCCCAAAGTCGAATGGTTGTACCTGGTAAAACCGGCCGAATTCCTCGCGCGTCCAAGGACGAAAGAAATCAATCCAACCTGGAGGCAAACTTGCCAGAAACTTGTGGTAATTCTTCGCCGCCGTGAGTGGCACCATCATTGCCGATGCCTGCCAAATTATCCATAGAAAAATGCCGGTCAACAAACCGATCGCGAGTCTGACTATGCGAAAATTTCGTCCCGTCACTGCTCTGCTGGCCCCAAGACGTTACTGTGTATTTATTCCCGTTCTGATAACGATAATACTTTTGCAGAGCCTTCCTTGGAAAGAGTTAATTTCGTACAGGACTAGACGCCTGCGCCAAACCCGCACGGCTAGCGGCTTACGCTATGGTGGCATTAGCACGCGTTCATCCCGCTGCGCCATAATGAAACGCGCCTCATTTTTCACACGTGCTGCGTGGCTCTCTAGTTATAAGATCCGCTATCGTGTCGGCAACCGCGTTTAGATCCATCGGAACCAATTCTTTTCCACGCAAAAGTTCTTGCTGAATCAAATGAGCCATCATAGATCCGCAAACCACAGCAGTGAGCGATTGAGAATGCTCCACGCCCAGCTCCGGATGCTGCTCGAAGTATCGTTCGGCAACAACCATGCCTTGGCTGTACACGGTTTTGAAGTACAGTCTCGCCAAATCAGGAAATCGCTCGGACTCCCCGATAACGATACGAAGCAACGCCAGATATTGCTTGTTTTGTTTTCTCGATTGCACAAAGTCTCGCATCAAATAAACAAATTCGCGCGGCGAAGCAGCTGCAATGCGCTGCTGAAAATCCTCACCCAATTGGTTAATCGTCAGCTCTTCAATGATTGCCTTGAACAATTCATTCTTGTCTGCGAAGTGACTATATATGGTAGCCCGAATGACGCGCGCTTCCTCGGCAACCCTCTGCAAGGTTGTTGCTGTATAACCTTGTTCTAGAAAAACTTTGATCGCAGCTTTTACGATTTGCGTGCGCTTACTACGGGGCGACTCTGCGGCACGCGATGCATCGGCAGCCTCACGCAGAGCCGCCACCGCCCCACGTCCCTCGGTCGATTGTTTTTTGCTCCGTCCGGAAGCAGATGTCACGCAGCACCTCCCGTGTTGCTGAGGATTCTATCCTGCCAAAACACTCCGTTGCAGGAGTATTAATTCATCCATACATACACGTCTGTATGATATGCTCTTCCCAAGATAGGGTAAGACTCTAGCGGTGTCAAGAGATGGCGGTTGACAACAACAAAAGCAAAGCAGCTGAACCGGTCCCTGTGGTCCGAAAGCACAAACCGTTCCTGCCAATCCTTCTTCTTTTGCTCATTGGTTCGTTAATCGCCGCTGGGATTTTCTTTTTCAACCGCCCCAAAGAAAGCGACGGAAGACTAGAAGTAAGCGGTCGCATAGAAGGATACGAAACCAACATCGGTGCAAAAGTCGGGGGACGCGTGGATGCGATCAAGTATCGCGAAGGCGAACTCGTCAAAGAGAAGGAACTGGTAGCACAAATAAGCGACGATGACATACAAGCCCAACTTCGAGGAACGGAAGCGCGCATTCTCAAAGCGCAGGAGCAAGTAGAGTCGGCTCGCGACAAACTAGCTGTCATCCAAACTCAAATCGGCGAAAGCGAGCTAAGAGTCCAACAAGCAACGGAAGATAGCGTCGGAAGAATCAGGCAATGGGAATCTACCGTTGCGATGAACGAGGCCAATCTAAGTAAGGCAAAAGCAGAACTCATTCAAGCGCAGGCGGATCTTAATTTGGCGAAGATCAGAAAAGAGCGCTATGAATTTCTAGTATCAAAGGAAGCAGTTACTAAGGATGAGGCTGATCAAGTCGTAAACACCTTCGAGAATCAGAAAGCAATTGTCGATGCGCGCGCAGCAAACGTTCACGCAGAAGAAAAGGATCTCAAAGCCTCACAAGGGCAACTCGCGCAAGCCCGGTCGAGCAGGTTGAGCCCCCACATTCAAAGCGCGGGCAAGCTAGCTCTTGAGAAACAATTACTGCAAGCACAGCATGAGTTAAAACAAGCTGAACACGAAGTCGCAAATGCGACAGCAGATCGCGATCATATGAAAGCGAACATAGCATATTTGAGAATCGTTAGCCCCATAAATGGTGTTGTTACAGCGCGCTCCACCGAACCAGGTGCCGTTGTCGTGCCCGGACAAACAATACTTTCAGTAATTGATTTGAACAATGTCTACCTGCGGGGGTTCATTCCTGAAGGACAGATCGGAAAGGTCAGAATTGGGCAAGCGGCACAAGTATTTCTAGACGCAAGACCGGATCAACCGATTGAGGGCAAAATCATTCAGATTGATCCGCAAGGCTCTTTCACACCGGAAAACATTTACTTCAAAAATGATCGAGTCAAACAAGTTTTCGGTGTCAAGATTGGTTTGACCAATCCCGCCGGATACGCCAAACCCGGGATGCCCGCTGATGCGCGCATCACGCTGGACTAGCCATGCTTTCTATCGCGACACATGCGTTCGACCCGAATACACCAGTGGTGTCAGTATCGGGATTACGAAAGAACTACGGAGACTATCCAGCTCTTAAAGGTATTGACTTCGAAATTCGAGAATCTGAAATCTTCGGTTTGATTGGACCTGATGGTGCCGGCAAGACAAGCACCTTCCACATCCTTGGTGGAATCATGAATAAAAGCGGAGGCAGCACCGCGATTCTGGGGAAGGATCCGCGCGACGTACGCCTCGACATTGGATACCTGACCCAAACGTTTTCTCTCTACCTGGACTTGAGCGTGAACGAAAACATCGAGTACGCAGCGCGTATTCGTGAAGTACCGGAAGAAAAGTTCAGAGAGCGCCGGGAACGATATCTCAGAATCATGGGTCTTGCAAATTTCGGCGAGCGATTGGCGCAAAACCTATCGGGTGGAATGAAGCAAAAACTGGCGCTTTGCTGCGCCCTGATTGCCAGACCAAAATTACTGTTGCTGGATGAACCAACAACAGGCGTGGACCCCGTCTCACGGCGCGACTTTTGGGATGTTCTGGGAAATGTCTCTGCCGAAGGAGTCACCATTGCGGTTGCGACTCCATATCTTGACGAAGCTGAAAGGTGCAATCGTGTCGCTCTAATTCACAAAGGCGCGATATTGCAGACAGGAACGCCGACTGAACTAAAGAAAAGTCTCGGGCTTAAGCGGCTCGAGTTGCGAACGGACAATCTCGAAAGCAGCTTCGATCAAATCGAGGTGGCAATAAGGAGCAGCGGGCGGCAGGGGTCCATAGCGGACGTTCAATTGTTTGGCGATCGAATTGATGTATTGGTGAAGGACACTGATACTGGAAAACAAGATCTGCTGACTATACTGGGCTCGGCTAGAAAAGCTGAAATCATAGAAGAAGATGCAACGCTGGAAAACGTGTTCGTCTCGAAACTTGCAAGCCACGAACAAGAGCATGATGTGGCATTCCCATCCATTGACAGGCCGAGGAAAACAGGTCAGGCGATCGCCGCCGATTCAATCTCAAAATCGTTTGGTCCGTTTCGCGCAGTGAAAGATGTGAGCATTCAAATCGACTACGGTCAGATTTACGGATTACTCGGAGCAAATGGCGCGGGCAAGACAACAACCATCAAAATGCTATGCGGACTCCTCGACATTACCAGCGGACAAGTTGCATTGGCTGGCAGAAAGTCGGAGCTTCGCAGCGTAAGCCTGAGGAAAGAGATTGGCTACATGAGCCAAAAGTTCGTTCTATACGACGATCTGACTGTGATGGAAAATCTCAATTTCTATTGTGGCACCTACGGACTTTCGTCAAAAGAGCGAAAAGAAAGAATCGAATGGGCAATAGATACGTTCGACCTCAACGGCAACGAAGGCACTATGGCAGCGGCGCTTCCAGGTGGCTGGAAACAGAAACTGTCTTTCGCTGCGTCTGTTTTGCACCAGCCATCGATCATATTTTTGGATGAACCAACCTCTGGAGTAGATCCGCTTGCGCGTCGACAACTTTGGCAATACATAAGATTGTTCGCGCGAAACGGAGCCGCGATTCTGGTAACTACACACTTTTTAGAGGAAGCTGAACACTGCGGCAGGTTGGGATTCATGGTCGATGGTCAGCTAGTTGCCGAGGGCAGCCCAAGCGAAATCAAATCGAAACAGCCTGGGGTTCTAGTCGCGTTGAAAGTGAGCAACAACCAAGAAGCCTACGCTGCACTTCGCGAAATCCTTGACGAATGGAAAGTCTCTATTTTCGGAGCGGGATTACACGTCGTCCTCGACGATAAAGAAGTTGATTTGCCTCACTGCCAGCAAGCGTTAGCAGAAAAGGGAATCCGAATATTTTCGTCCAGGCAGCTTCCCTTCACGCTTGAAGATGCCTTCATCAGCATTGTGCAGCGCTCAAAGAGGAACAGCTAATTGCGAATACTCAGGAGAGCGCTCGCACAAACTCAGAAGGAACTGTTCCAGTTCCGCCGGGACCCGCTTACCGTGATGCTGGCTTTTCTCTTGCCTTTTGTCGCGCTGCTTATGTACGGTTTCGCGACGAGATTGGAAGCAAAGGACATTCCAGTCGCGATTGCAAATTATGATTCGGGCAAACTCAGCCGCGATTACGTGGATACCATTTTTGCTAGCGGGCAGTTCACCCCGATTGCCTGGTCAGGCAAACGCGTGCTGCAGCCACTGGATGACAGTGACGCCAAGGCAACGATCGTTATTCCGCCGGAGTTTTCACGAAAACTAAAGCAAGGACAGAAAGTTGATGTTCAGGTGCTGATCGATGGCACCGATGTTAACAATGCACGCATTATCAAAAACGGCTTGCTAGCCCTAACCGAATCCTTTTTGGCACAAGAACGGCTCCCGCGAAAAGTGCCGCTGGTCACAGCGAAATTGCGCCTGTGGTTCAACCCGGGACGCAAAGAAACGCTGCATATAGTGCCTGGCGCAATCGCGCTTGTCACTTGGATATTTCCGGCGCTGCTCTCGGCGTTCGCCATGGTTAGAGAAAAAGAGCAAGGAACGATCTTGCAACTATATGCATCAAGTATCACAGCCTTCGAACTAATTCTCGGCAAGACAATCGCTTATTTCTGCATTGGTATGGCCGAATCGGCGCTGGTTATAACAGAAGCCATCATTGTTTTTCAAATTCCATTCGTTGGTAATTTCTTCGCATTCTTGCTTTGCACGGTTCTTTATGTAGCGAGCGGAGTCGTGTTTGGAACGTGGGCAGGCACTCGCGCAAGCAACCAAATGGCGGCGGTGCAGATCTGTGCAATGGTCGGATTCTTAGGCTCGATGCTCTTGTCCGGCTTCATCTATCCGATTCGCAATATCACTTATCCAATATCGCTCCTATCCAATGTGGTCGCTGCCAGATACTACATTGAAGCAGCGCGTGATGCATTCGTGAGAGGCGGATCATGGCTTGCTCACTGGTATGCGCCAGTGATGTTGGCCTGCATTACGTTGTTCTTCTTAACTCTCGGTGTAGCTGGCATGCGCAAGATGCAACTTTCTAAGTGAGGAGGTGAGGGCAATTTTCGGAAGCGGTTTTAGAGCTTTGCTGGTGAAGGAATTTCTTCAGCTTCTTCGCAATAAGCAATTACTCGTCATTTTGGTAATCACACCGATGGTGCAGTTGCTAGCTTACGGCTTGGCACTGAGTCCCGAAGTGAAGCACCTTCGGCTTGGTGTTATCGACTATGCTGCCTCGCCGGTTTCCAGAGATCTCGTGGCAGCGCTCACCAGCAATCAAGTATTTGATCTCGAAGACAGCGGACAAAACGAGAGGGAACTTTCGTTGAAGGTGCGAGATGGAAAGTTAGACACGGGGCTTGTGATCGGTCCCGATTTCACCCGCAACTTGAAGCAAGGAAAACGAGCCAACGTACAAGTCTTGCTCGATGCAGTAGACGCAAATACAGCTGGCATAGCCGCAAGTTACATCATACAAACATTCTCGAATTTTACCAGCGAACATGCACAAACTGAAATTGGTGCTGATTTTATAGATCTCGACTCGACCTTCCTATACAATCCGGGACTCATCCCAGCCTGGTTTTTCGTACCGGGGGTAATCGGCATGGTGCTCAATATTGCCGGAATCCTCGTATCGTCGGCCACTCTCTTGCGCGAGAAGGAGACAGGCACACTCGAACAACTTTTGATGACACCAGTAAGCTCAGCCGAAATATTGATTGCCAAAATCATTCCGCTGCTTGTGGTGCTCTTCACAAACATCGGCGTCAGCTTAACCATCAGCATGAGCATATTCCAGTTGCCTTTCCGAGGTGATCCGGCCGCGTTGTTCTTCATCTCACTCTTGTACATCTTCGTAGTGATGTCGATAGGAATCGCTTTGGCAACCATCTCATCCAACCAGCGCCAGGCAATGCTGATCTCTTTCTTCATCACGATGCCCGTAATAACTTTATCCGGCGCACTTGCTCCACTGGAAAGCATGCCTGCATTTTTTAGAAACCTGTCCCTGTTGAATCCGCTGAGATACTACATTGTCTGCTTAAAAGGAGTCTTATTGAAAGGAGTCGGGCTCGACGTATTGTGGCCTGACGTTTTAGTTTTATTTGTCTTTGCAGCTGTCTTGCTGTCGTTAAGTGCTTCCCGATTCAGAAAACAGATGGCTTAAGGAGGCATCTGATGAAAGTTGATGATCGAAAATTGTTGAGAGTTTCGGCGCTATGGCTATTGTCCATTGCACTTCTTTTGCCCCATCAAGCTAGGGCTGATGAAAACGGCGTTCCCCTGCGGACAACTCCAATGGAGCAAACCGAGTCACAGAGATTCGGGTCGATAGACGTAATGCAGCCAAAGCTCCAGGCTCTCATTTCAATTGCAAAATCATTGGACCCATACCGATTAGATGCTACTGCTAGCAGGCAGATCTCGTTCCCTGAAGTATTAAAGATAGCTGTTACGCAGAATCTTGATATCAAAATCAGAACGGAAGACGTTTCCTCCAAGTCATGGTCGTTGACATCGTCATATGGCGGCTTCTTGCCAAACATAAATTTGGGATATCGATATCAGTATCTCAAGGGCAAACTAAACATCCCCTTTCTAGGTGGTGGCGCCAATGGTGGCGGAGCGCGAATCAATACCCCCTTCATTATCACCAACGCAGGCTTTACATACTATGCGTTCCAGGGAGGAAAGGTTCTATTCACAACATTGCAAAATCGCAATTACTTGCATGCAGCAAAGTTTCAGCAGAAAGCCACACTCAGCGATACCCTGGTTGAGGCAACGAGAAAGTATCTCAACTTGTTGCTGAATGAAGCTATTTTGCAAATTCGCATTAAAGCTGTGGAGACCTCGGAAGCCCAGTTGTCGCTCAATCAGACCCTTCTCCAGGGCGGTAAGGCCACAAGACTAGACGTTTTGCAAGCGGAAACGCAATTATCTTCTGACAGACAAAGGTTGATCGATCAACAAATTGCCAGACGCAGCGCAGCTATCGACCTTGCCGATCTGCTGAATTTGGACCAGGGAATCGACCTCGTCCCAGATAACAGAATTGTCGAAGTTCGCAGATTGATCTCCGAGACATCGACACCGGCCGCACTTGTTAAGACAGCAATTGAGAATCGCCCGGAGCTAAAGCAATTTCGCGAGCTATGGCTGGCGTCACAGAAACAAGCCAGAATTAACGCCGCCAGACTGCAACCAACTTTTCAATTTTTTGGAAATGCATATGGCATAGGAGAGACACTATCCAATTCAAAGGAAAACGTAAGCTCCACACTCAGCCCAATAACACTGACACCAACCACGCCAGGAACAGCAGGCGCAATTCCTGTACAGCGGCAAGTTTCGCGCCAGATAAGCCCCCTTCTTGTTCTTGGTTATGCAATAAATTGGAACTTCAACGGAATGGGCATCACTGATTTTGGAAACACTGAAGCAGCAAGAGCGCAGTCGCGCCAATCAATGCTTGA
The DNA here is from genome assembly GCA_019747875.1 of Candidatus Obscuribacterales bacterium. Lineage (GTDB taxonomy): Bacteria > Cyanobacteriota > Vampirovibrionia > Obscuribacterales > Obscuribacteraceae > JAIEPM01. Next base: position 16,066 of record JAIEQI010000099.1, on the reverse strand, counting down.
GTTAAACAAGAAGCTGAATACAGTAAACAACGAAGTTCGCCAGTCGTATCTCAAGACGCTTAGTGCCTATCGCAAACTCGACGAAACCTCAGCGAAAGTCAATTCATCGGCCGAAGAGCTTAGACTTGCTCAAATGCGTTTTCAATATGGCGTTGGTAAAAACATCGACGTGTTAAAAGCACAAGAAGATCAAACGTCCGCTTTAATCGAAAACGCACAAGCGATGATCAGCTACAACATTTCACAAGCTCAATTATTGCGCGACACTGGACGAATTTCCGTGGACAGCTTGTTGGTAAAAGCGCCAATCAAGCTCGAATAGTTTTACCAATGCTTAGATGCGTGCTGGGTGGGAGCGCCTGCATCGCGGGCGGATCATAAACCAGGTTGGAATGGGCTACTGCGAGAATCAACAGCAAATCACTGTGGATCGCCACCACGTATTTTCCGCCCAATCGAAGTAAATACCGCCTGTCATGTAATGCACCAGTTTGCTAGATTGACGGTGGGTTACTTTGGGGAAATTATGGATTTCGTTAAGGAACGATCCACAGACCGCGCAGATGTAGGCAAGATCGACCTAGAGTTGATTGCGACCGACAAACCCAGTGGCGAGCAAAATCTGTCAAATGACAAATTCACAGATCGCTGGTCGCAGCTTGGCACGGAAGCTTTTCCGAAGTTCGAAGCGCACAAAAGCTTGGCATCAAAATTGGCAGGGGAACAAACTTATTTTTCAACAAGCAAGACAGATTTGCCAGGTATTGAGCTCATCGATACCGCAAGCAAATTAGACAAACCAAAACGCTCGGATATTCCTCAACTGAAGAGCGATGAATCTCGGCTACCACAAGTAGGTATGGTCATAGCAGCAACGGCACTAGGAATGTTCCTGACGAGAAACGCACATGGAGCAGTAATGCTGGCCACCACGTCCGGAGGCGCCATCGTCGGTGGAGCTTTAGCTTATGGCTATGATCGTTACCTGGACAGCAAACGCACAGCAACAAATCTAACGCCATCGACAGAAGACTTGCAGAAAAAACTATTGGAAAAACGCTGAGGCTGCTTGCTTCGTTATATTTTATGCAGTTCCGAATGTGTCATAATTGAGAGCCCTTCGGAGGTGAAGCTCATGAACTTCACAGAGTTGACCAACAGCATAGTGGCAGTTCATCACAGCTTTTTGCGCAGAGAGTTGCCAGCCGTCTCAACTCAACTTGAAGAGCTTTCCAAAGAGCTTGGGAACAGCACGGAGATTTCGGAAGCACAGAGCTTGTTCAAGAAGATCCGTGACAAAGTAGAAGCTCATATCAAAGATGAGGAGACAACATTATTTCCTACGGGCAGTGCACTGGAACAAGGACAAACGCCTCCGCAGGCGGAATTTGACTTGCTTGAAAGACTTGCGTCGATGGAAAAAGAACACGACAACTGCGGCAACGCGTTGAAACTGCTGCATCAAATGCTTTCCGATCTGCCTCCATCGGAGCTACAGGAGAGAGTTGCAATGTCTGTCTCCGCACTATCGCAAGACATGGATGAACACGTCAGAAAAGAAAATACCGAAGTTCACCCGCGTTTTCTTGAGTTACTTAAAACAGCAACAAACACGCGCAAATAGCCATGTTTAGGAGAGTGGCATTGACACAGTTCGGTCTTCAGGGAGTCATCTACAACAGGCGAATTAGTGTTCTGATCGGCTGCTATAATAAAAGCGGCATGAACTGAGCGCGGACTCAGTTTTGCTGAGTGCAGCCGCATCCTTGGTTTGGTCCTCGGGATAGTGGGAAAGGCCGTATCCGGCCTGATTGGCATGCTTGGTGGCTCATCAAATCTATCTCTCCGCCGTCTGATCGGCATGAAGGCGGTAGCTCGGAGACCCCCCGCTGGTGCGAAGATTCCGGGGAACGGAGCGATTCAATCTTGAAGGAGGTATTGGTGAGTGACGCCGTGAACTTTTCGCGATACAAACCATACTAGGCTCTTCCCTGGACGTTCCTGCTTGGAAACAAGTTCAAACCGAGCTACAGTTGCACCGATGAAGAAGCACTAAAAGGCTCTAAGTACATCACCGCACTGGAAACAGATTCACGAAAAATGCTCATGCCCCAAGCTCGTTAACGATGTCCGCAGCCTCTTCCCTTTTTTTTCAAAGAAAGAGGCCTCAGGTATCGTTAATGATGCTGCTGTGATTTTACTTTGTTCTTCTTGCTTCTAAAAAACTTAGCCAGGCCACGTCAGCCCCAGCTTCACTCATAGCGAAAATTGCAGGCATATTCTCCAAGGGATCACGATGGCTCGGAGACTGGCCACCTACAGGTGGGACATACTTTTCTAAAGAAACAATTCTTGTTCGTTCCGATGTTCCTAGCGTATAAGATTCAGTTTTCAACTCTAAGCCCTTTTGTGCCAAATGGCTTTTCGTCTTTTCTAGAAACTCAGAATAGTCTGTGTCGCTGAGAAATGCAGACATGAAAGTCAGCGGCTTGTCGTTTCCGGTGGACCAATAAGCTTCACAGGCTTGAAAAGCAATCTTGCTAATCGTCTTCTTATCGAGATCAACGGCAATCAATCTATCGTTAACCGTGTGTCGAGTCAGCGAGGGAACGCTATCACCTTCTGCCTGTGAGCGTGATACCACTTCATCGAAAAGCAATTTGTAATCGTTGTTAGCCTTAAACTTTTCAAGAAAGTCTTCGAGGTTGGCCAGAGCGGAAATTTCATTACCGTTGGCCACTTTGTTAGACTTATCAATGATGATGTCGGCAGTTTTATCTATAAATTCAGCGTAATCAGCGTTGCTGAGCGACTTCTTATACTGGCTGAGCAGAACTGTGCCGGCAGAGCCATCAGCAAAACGCTGAAGCGCACCGCTTGCTAATTTTTCAATAGTTTTAGACTTCAAATCTTTGCCTACGAAGTTTCCGTCAACCAATTCAAGATCCGGCAGACAATCCGGTAATTTATCGTTGTCCTTGTTCTTGTCGTTTAAGTAGATGTTTCCCTTGGATAGCTTAAGTATTTCGGCTCTGACCTGATCACATATTTCGGGAAACCTTTCTTTGTTAGTAGCAATATAGTTTTCCAGTTGATCGTTAACGCTACGCACAGCGTCGCTCTCATTTCCAGTTCGATTTGCATTATCTACAATTTTTCGAGCGTGATCTCTTCCGATATCGGTCATATCTCATACCTCATCCCAGTGGAATGCATCATAAGGTTTGGTCGTTAAATCGACGTTTAACCCGCTAAACTGCCAGCCCAGCTCGCTTAGTAAAAAGCATTGGCTTCAAATGGATCTTGGTTCTCGAAATAGAAAGGTAGGGAGGGCTGTTGCAGCAGCTAACACGCCAGCTCGAGTGTGGTCCTGGCAGAAATTCGGACTGCGCATGTGCAGTCCAAAAGCTGTGCTTACAATTCAGCTATGATTTTAAAGGCGATACCCCGGATAGCTTGCAAAGCAGAGGCACACCGGGGTTTACAATAAGTATCCTACCTCAGAAACTTGAATTCTTGGCTTCTTTTGGAAAAATCTTAATGTTAAACTGGCAGCCATGGCTTATTCTGCACAGCTTCTTATAAGTTTAGAGCGATCAATCACGACGGACCGGCTTTCGAGATACGTACGAGCAGCTGGAGGAGATCGTACAAAAGCAATTGAGATGTATCTTTGGAATATTGCGCTTAGTGAATCACTATATGGTCCGATTCATCATGCCGAAGTCACTTTTAGAAATGCGCTTTATCAACAGATGCTGAATAAACACGGTGCAAACTGGTTTGATTCCCTGACACTGGCACCACACATGGATCTAATGCTGAACGAGGCAAAGGACTCATTGGCGCGGGAAGGAAAGCCCATTACTGATCCACGCCTAGTAGCAGAACTGAATTTTGGTTTTTGGCTAAGTTTGCTTGCCAAACGATTTGAGACGAGTCTTTGGATTCCCTGCCTGCGACATGCGCTCCCAGCACGGCCCAGGCACATACTCAGAAACGATGTTTACCAGAGCTTGAACAAAATCAGATTATTGAGGAATAGAATCGCACACCACGAGCCAATCTTTGAACGACGCCTGGCTGATGACTACGGCGGCATCTTAGAACTCGTAGGTTGGATCTGCGCAGACACGGCACGTTGGATTGATCAGAATAATCGATTCAGGCAGGTGATAGGAAATAGACCCTGATAAGAATCGCTTATCCTGAATAACCCCTGACAGGATCTCGAAATAGCAGAAAGTTCAAAAGCAAATAGAACGAAATCACACCGTACACGCCCTAGACAAGAGTTTTTCGGTACCTTAAATTTGCTCCCTGAAAAGCCAGATGATGAGCTTGTTGTCAGTGCATATCAATTTCAGCAGGACCATCCAACCGAGGCCCACCCGGTTGGGATTTTAGGAAAGCCCAGCCTTCGGGCCGATTTGCCGTACCTGGGTTTGAATAGACTCTTACCCCGGAGTTCCCTGATTGCGCGTTCACGTCAAGGTTAGATAGGGTAAGCAGCAGTAAAGCAATTACGTAACGAACGGGCAGATATCCTGAATATTTCATGCGATTTCACCAATCCGGAAAATATATTTGTTTGGAGTCTGGTTCTCGGGAAAGTCAATGATTGCGCAAATCGGGTAGAGCAACCACAAGATCGATCATCTGTTCATGTGCCATCGGAAATTTGATGAGCGAAATTTCCCGCACCTCAATCTATTGCCAGTTGCTTACTTATTATTGTACCCATTCCAATGTGGTGTCGTACCTCATTTCTTGCTGCTGCCTTTAAGCCAGGCTCTGCCCTCAACGATCTTCACTACACTCAGAACTTGAATGATCAAAACTGAGAAAGCTGGACTGGACACACTCGCAAAAGACCGAAATTCATCAGTCAATTCGATTTCAAACAAATGTTCTATGTTCGTATTTTATTTAGTGCTAAAAGTCCTCTTCTTAAATCAATTTGTTTGCCAGTTATTAAGAACAAGGAAGAAACGCAGCCCTCATCGAAATACCTGACAATTGTAAGGGTGGATAGTCATGTGCAAAAGTTCAATAGAAAAGTCTATGCACAGTGGAGAAAGTGGCAAGAACATATGAATTCTGCATCTGGTATCTGACGCAAAATAAATCGAGTAAAAGAAGCTGAACAATTAGATGAGCGCATAAAGGAATTGAGAACGGTAAGAAATGAATTGTGGTGTGGTTGAGATCCTAATAGTCTGCCACTGTATTGCAGAATCACTCTCGAAAATTTTTCAGAATCCCTCGCTATTATGGCAACACCAGAATAGGAACGTAGATATGAACAGATCGCGGCTGCTGCTGATATTGCTTTTGCAAGTTACATCCTGGGTTTGCGGTGTGCCGGAATTATGGGCTCAGGGGGACGCATTCGGCGAAATGACGCCCGCAGAGAAATTGAAGTATGTTCAGTACGTTGAGCAATCTAAAGCCGCCTCGCGGAGTCCCAAAATAATGCCGGGTCTAGCGCCGATCCCGGCCGTAGAGGCTGTCGCTCCGCCAGGATTTCCACCACTGCCACAAGGCTTGGAATGGCAGGATCCGGAGCCACCAGCAGAAGCTCCTATGCTGCAAGGGCATGTATACGGGATGTCAGAGCGGCAATTCGGAGTATTTCAGGCAGCGGAAAGGCTGCTTATTCAAGGCAGGTTAGACGATGCAATAGGGCAAGCCGAAAAAGAATTCGTACGAGCGCCCACTAAGGAACTCAGCGAACTGCTCGCAACAGCTTATAAGAAAAAAGGAGATTCGAGGCTGGCTCAATTTTGGATGCAGGTACAAGTCTGGGTCCAACCCTCAATGCCTGCGGAGACATATTCAACCCAGACTGGCAAGATGTCTGTCATTACAAAAAGGACTAAATTGCCGACTCTTCAGAGCGCTAGTGCTGGAATTCAGCGAACCTCTCAAACAGAGCAGTCGGTTAAACGACTGCTAAAAAAAGGTCAGATAGAGAAAGCTATTGAACTGTCCGAAAGAACATACTTATGCAGAACTCCTTCGCCTCAATTGGCTCAGTTGGTCATGCTGGGCTATCAAAAGAAGAAGCAGACCGATCTGGCGCAAATGTGGGGACGGATAGCCCGACATCATGCCATCGAATCTGCCAGTGCCAGCAGATCAGGCGAGCCAAGCTCTGCGTTTTCCAAAGTCAACGAGGAACGGCTATGTAAGCTGATAGTGCAAATAGAGTCCTCTGAAGAACCACGCGATAATGCAAGTAAAGTCCAGTTGGCAAACTGTCATGCTGAACTGGGCAATCTCCTACTTGAACGTGCCTACGACTCTTATCAAAACGGAAATGAGAATGAGTCGATAAAATTGTTTGCTAACGCCTATCTAGAACAGCGTCGTTGCCTTGAGCTCACGCCGACCAAGCTCGACTCTGCGCGCAGACTTCTGGAAATCTGCCGCATTGCCCTGGCACTTCGTCCAAGGAGCGCTAAGAACAGACAGGCACTAGCCAGCGCTTACATTCTGAACAGGAACTGTCCCCTGTCGGACAATGCAGGTCCATGCAAAGGCGAGTTTTACGTGGAGAAGCATCGCTAGACACTGCTGCGTCTGAACTGGTCCGGATAGTTTCCGCAGGTATTTTTCCAGTTGCTCAACTAGCAGTGACAAGTCACAAGAAAGGAAGTATTTTTTGATGCGCAGAACCAGCATTGAAATACAGAAATAATTGCCCTTTCGCTTGGGGAGTTCGCGGATTTCTGTCGTTTTCTTGTAGCTAAGTTGTAGGTCTGAAGATCAATAAATTCTCGAAAATGGAACCGGTTTGGGACTAGCAATATGCAAAGCGCTTGTCACCGTGTACGGTGGTACCATCGGCGTTGACAACGAGGAAGGCAAGGGCAGCACTTTCTGGTTCCGCGTGCGCAAAGCCAGCGAAGCCGACATCACCAATGCAAAGAATGCACCACCGGAAGAGAGCAAGGTTTAGTTTAAATCGAATACTCGGTAGGCACTGGAATTCGCGCCTGTAATTGCAACTCTCGAATTGCCTGTTCGCATTATCTGTATGGGCCGCGCGCGCTGGTCACAGACTGGAGAGAGGCTGCCATTAAGAGGATTTGCCTTAAGACCGGCTTCAAAGAATCGTCTTTTTTCAATTTGCTGTATAGCCCTGTACTCGAAAGTGCCGATACTAACGAGAATTCGCACAAATAGGCGGAGACGCCCCGATCTAGGTGGGCTTTTCTTACGTCGCGGTGCGCAATTATTCTTGCAGGATTAATTGCATTGAACGTACCTGAAGTTGATCGAGTCAAGACAAGCTCTTCCCCCGGCAGAATAGGGTATGAATTGCTGCCGATTCTTACACCTACATCACCCTGTTTTGCATCGGACACATTCAAAACTGCCGAGTCATTTCCGTCCTCAAAAACCAAAACGACAGACCCTGCAGTTATGTAAACATCTCCTTCTTTTGTTCTAACTTCAATATCTGACTTGGGCGCGAAAAGTACAATTCCACGATTCAAAGTTATTGCTGACTCCGTTGAACCAGCAGCAACGTCAACGCCAGTTTGAGACAGCCCTTGCAATGTTTGCGTGTCAAAGCTCGTTCCGGCAAATACAGCTACTTGTTCTTGTTCTTTAGTAACCTTGCCCGAGAGAAGAAGCTGATTCTCTACCTCCTCAAGCTCAGAGAGCGCCCTTCCAAATCCACGAGAGCGCGTCAGATCAGTTGGAATGAGATCTGACGACGGGAACTGTCTGGCGGAAGATGCCAAAGCACCTAAAAAGGCAGAAAGCTGAATTGAATTTGAATTTGACTGAGGCGTTGGCGATGACGGCGATGGCGCTGGTGGTGCGATGAATTCGGCGACCTGCATAGTCCCTGAAATGCTTGTTTGTTTTATCGAAGTGTTTCCGAGATCATAGCTACCACTAAAAGAGCTCACTGTCACAAATGGTGCAAAAATCTGTAGCGTTGTTGGGTTCAGATTTCCGAAATTGACTTGGCTGGCATTTAGGCTTCCTGTACCACTCAAGTTGATACCACCAGATGATCCTCGATTGAATCCTATGACACTGTTTGCACCGTTAAGGTTTAGCGGCGCATTATTGACGATCCTCACGGAAGAACCGGTGTTGCCAGAGAATTGCAAAAGGCGATTAGGGGTATTGTCGTTCAACGAAGAATTCAGCGTAACTATTCCGTCAGATTTGAAAGTTGTATCAGCACCCAGCACTAGCGCTCCGTTATAAGTCTGGTCTCCGCTAGTCTTTATGCTTCCACCATTGATCAAATTAGTTCCTGTTGTTGTCGACAAGGATGCGGCGCTGACCTTTCCACCGTATGTGGTTGCGCCAGTTCCGATCAGTATCAACTGTCCGAGCGGTGCAGTGGAGCCAATGTCCCCAGTGAAGGTGACGTCACCTCCTGCAGAATCAATAGTCAAGTCCTTTTTGCCATCGACAGTGTTCTTAAAAATGACGGCGCTACTGTTTGTCGTTGAAAGATTCGTGTTGGCGTTCAGAATGACAGCACCATTGTAAGTCTGGCTACCGCTTGTGCTGATCTTGGTTGGGGCTGTAGCACCCTGATTTACCATAATGTTACCGCCGGCATCAAAGCTAAGTTCGCCGGCAAAAACATTTCCCCTCAGCTCAATTGGACCGTAAGCAGATAGGAACACGTTGCCGGCAGCACCGCCAACAGATGAGGTGTTGATCGGCCCACCTGCAACAGAGCTGTCGCTCGACATGAGAAAAACAGTGCCACCCGTGCCGGTACCGCCGCTAGAGGTGTCTATCGACTTCGTACTCATAGCCTGATAGGCAGAAACGGTCAAGTTACCTGCTGATGTCGAAGGACCTGTGACAGAGGTCTTAATGTCGCCGGTGATAACAGAATCAGTGGTCGACGCCAGAAAGACGGAGCCGCCGGTTCCGCTTCCAGTATTGGATGCGTTGATATCTCCGCTAACCGGTATCACGCCCCAGGCAGAGATATTGATGCTACCGGCCGATCCTACGCCGGAGCTATTTGTGTTGATATAGTTAGCAGCAATTTGTCCAGCCGATGACTGCATCGTCACATTGCCACCACTTATAGTTCCATTTGCAGTAATCCCGTCGGAGAGAATCAAATTTCCTAAAATCACCAGCGATATCCCATCAGCCGCCCCGCTGCCAGCAGACTTTATGGATTTTATCAACATTGGCACATAGGCCGTAAAAATAAGCGGTGCCAACAAAGATGAATTGCCGCCGCTATCGATCGTCAGTTCCGTGTCAGTTCCGCTTAAGGCTGCATATCCTTGTGGATTGAAATTTGAAGATGAGGAGCCAATTTCAGTGACAGATACCTTTACGGTTGTACTCGAACTTATAGACATCCTATCACCCGTATAATTCGGATTTACCGATGCCTCTGTTCCGCTTAGAACCTTTGTGGTGAATGTCTGCCCAGGGATGCTACCTGCAGACGTCGTTATTGCCCCAGTCGTTGTTATCTTTCCTGAGGCAATCAGTATTACTTGTCCTGTCGCGGAACCATTTACTGAATTATATGCGTTGATGGACCCGACAGAAATTGCATCGTTCGCATTGCCGGATGATAGGAACACAGACCCCGAGTGTGCACCGCTTGTGGTGCTCGCGGCCGTGTTGGTGGTGTCGATGTTGCCGACAGTCAGCTTGCCCAAGGTGGCTAAACCGACTGACCCACCGCTTCCGGTGGGACCGGTAGCCTGTGCAGTGATGTTGCCTACAGAAGAGGGCATCGCACCAAAATCATCTGCCACTAACATTATCGAGCCGGCACTTGTATAACCAGATGTTTTTAGATTCCCCATTTCAAATGAATACTTACTGTTATCGCCAACAGAAACCGCCGAAATCGCGCCGCCGGCAAATCCATTACTTGAGGTATCAACATTTCCTGTTTTCATAGCTGCGGCCCTCACCAGGGTGAGGGACCCACCGGAACCTGCGCCAGCATGATTAGCATTTATATTACCGGTAACGATATCTTGCAGTGATGAAATAAAGACATTGCCAGCCGGAGCGGAGCCGCTCGTGGCATGTGTATCGATATCTCCGGTTGCGATAGAGAAAGTGTCAGATGTTAAGGTCACTGTGCCCGCTGCACCTGAACCAGCGTTAGAAGAGTCAATCGCGTTCGTGTCCAAAGCGCCGGCAGAAAACACAGTTACATTGCCTGCCGAGGCCTCCGATGTCGCGTTAGCTACCCCGCTGACGATCTGTCCGAGCTTTATGGAACCATTTCCTACAGTGGTTAAGTTCACCGTGCCGGCGTCGCCTATACCAGCGTTCGACGTGTTGATTGAATTGCTATTTGTAGTTACGTTTGAATACGCCGTGATCGTCACATTCCCGGACGGAGCCAAGCCGCTTGTGACATGTGTATCTATCGCGCCGCTAGTTATGGAGCCAATCACTGACAACATCGAGGCATTGCCGCCCATGGTGCCACCGGCATTGACAGTGTCAATCACACCGACGGTGATAGATTGAACACCAGTGAGGTTCAAGTTTGCGCCATTTGTCTCTATAGAACCCAAACTCACTTGTCCAGCAAGTATGCCCAAACTTCCGTTCGTGCTGGTGTAATTGGTGGCACTACTTACTGATACTGATGGCGTTACCAAAAGGAACTTGGCTCGACCAGTACTGTCGTTAATTGTCCCAATTGAGCTTACTCCGCCCTGCACGAAAGCCGGAACGAGATTAGTAAAGGTCATGATATTACCACTGGTGCCAGGATCATTGCTAAGCGTCACAGTACCGCTATTGCTGAATGATGAGAATCCGCCGCCCGGAATATTTGCCGGCGTAATCGTGCTAGCTGAACTGTTGGAGAAGGCACGAGGCAAGATGCTTATAGGGCTCGTGTAGATTCCGGTTGAGTAAATTTGACCACTATTTACAGAAAGCGAATTGCCCTCAGCGAACGACTGGACGACGACACTACCGCTGCTTGCTGCAGTTGCCAGCAATTGACCACCCTGAAGCACTATCGAGCCTGTCACTATGGCTCCTGAGCCAGCATAACCGCTGCTCAAGAATACCGAACCACTCGGGGTCCCAGAGGTATTTATGCTAGCTGCTGTTATGGTGCCATTACTGACCAGAGCAAGAGACCCGCCTGCGCCTGACGCGTTGTTGTTCGTGGCAATCGCACCTGTAATGCCTATAGACGTCGGAGCCGTGATGATGACATTACCGGCAGCTGCCGAGCCGCCACTGACGTAAGTTTGGATTCCTGTCGTTGACACTGAAGCTTTCTGCGATGTCAGAGCGATAACACCACCTGAGCCAGTACCGGCATTAGATGCATTGATCACTCCAGCGGCAATGGAATCATCTGCAAGGATGGTGACGTTGCCCGCCGAGGCCGAACCGCCGCTCACATTGGTGTTTATTCCAGTAGTTGTGACCGACTTCGTACTCATCATGGTGACCGCACCAGCGGCTCCATTACTACCGGAGCCGACTATGCTGCCAGCATTAGAAGCGTCAATTACGCCACTGGCATTGATGGAACCAACGGCCAATATGTTGACACCACCAGCTTGCGCCGAACTGCTGGTGACATGAGTGTCGATTTTGCTAACTGACACAGAACTAGCCGTCGACTCCAAAGTGACTGTGCCGCCCGAACCTCTGTCAGCGTTAGAAGCATTTATTGTGCCGTTTACGGTGATCGATTGTGGAGCAGTGAGAGATACATTTCCAGCGATTGCCGAACCGCCAGTGACACTGATATTGATGGCGCCGGTCTTGATTGAACTAGTGTGAGATAAGAGCGTAACTCCGCTGTCAATTGGTCGCGTACTTCCATTAGAGGCTTGAATGCTGCCAGCGCTGGTGTCGATAAATTTGGCAGATTCAATATTCACATTGCCTGCCACGATGGAATCAACATTCACATCGACAACGATTGAACCGGTAGTCACAGAGCCTTTGGCTGAAAGAAGATTGACCGTGCTACCACCGCCGCTGCCTTTGTTATAGGCATTCAACGCTCCCATATTGACAGAGCCGTAGGAAGAAATGGTGACATCGGCAGCCTTCCCCGCGCCATTGCTAACATGGGTGTCGATTGAGCTCGTGGAGACAGTGTGACCGCTAGATACCAGGAGAACTGAGCCACTTTGCCCCTTATCTGCGTTATATGCAGCGATTGAACCAGTCTCGAGTTCTCGAAAAGCTGTAAGACTGACAGCTCCAGCGGCTGCGGTGCCTGAGCCAACGTAAGATTCTATCGCTCCTGTTTTTATAGAATCCGTGCCCGATGTCAAAGTCACGTTGCCGCCGGCTCCACTGCCACTGTTGTATGCGGCTATGGCGTTGCTGTTTGTATTGATTGCTCCGTAAGTTGATATACTCACACTTCCTGCGGCACCGGAGCCTGCAGTGACAGAGCTGTTAATCTTGCCGGCTGAGATGCCTCCATTGCTTGATATTAGAGTGACAGTTCCACCGGCACCGGCGCCAACGCCGGAGTTAGAAGCATCGATCGCCGCGCCAACATTCACATTGCTGGCAGCAGTCAACGTGACATTACCGGCCCGTCCCACGCCAATGCTGTTCGTCGTAATACCGCCAGATGTTATGTTGCCGGTTAAAGAAAGCAAATTGACATTGCCACCACCTGTGAAGCCTGAAGTATTGACACCGCTCGTTCCACTAAGTGTTATATTTCCAGTTGCTGCCAATGCCACACTGTCAGCCTGCAACATATGATTTGAGTTTATAGAATCAATTGAAACATCACTGAGACAGAGAAGCGGCGCAAGCAACGACGAATTGCCTCCGCTATCAATAGTTAATTGGGTAGCGCTACCACTCATAAACAAATAGCCTCTAGGATTGTAGTTTGAGAACAATCCTGATATCCCATTTACCGAAACATCTACAGTTGTTGATGAACTAATAAATGGCGTAAGACTCGTGTAATTTGAATTTACCGAGCTGTTGCCTGCAGCTGTTGTAATCGCCCCAGAACTTATAGTGCCTGATGCAATTAGTATCACTTGTCCTGTCGCCGATCCGTTTGCTGAGTTGTAGGCATTAATGGACCCGGCGGTTATAGCAGTAGCGGAGCTGCTGCCTGATGACAAAAATACCGACCCTGATTGCGCGCCACCGATACTGCTTGCTGAAGTGTTTGTCGTGTCAATGTTTCCTACCGCCAAAGTTCCCAGCGAGGAAACTCCGACGGCTCCGCCGACTCCGGTTTGTCCCGAGGCATTTGCAGTGATGCTGCCAAGGAGCATAGGCAGTTCCAAAAAGTCTGCGGATACTATTTCTACAGAACCGGCGGCGATTGAACCGGAAGTATTCAGTTTTCCCATTGCAATGGAATAAATTCCGTTATCACCTTTAGAGGCGGCAGTTATAGAGCCACCAATGAATCCAGCACTTGAGGTATTAATATCGCTAGTCGTTATTGCACCTTTTGCCAACAAGGTCACGTTGCCACCAGAGCCGATTCCGCTATTAAAAGCATTAATGGCTCCCAAGACAGTTATATTGTCATGAGCGGAAATAGCTACATTTCCCGCCGATAGCAAACCTAAATTGGTATTAGTGGCAATCGAGCCGCTGGAAACTGAACCATTGCTTGAAGTTAACGCCACTGAGCCGCCACCGCCCGTACCTGCATTAAAGGCAAAAATGCTCAGCGCGGAAATGTCCCCGTAAGCTGACATAATCACATTTCCTGCCGCGGTGGAGTCTCCGACACCAGTGACGATCAGTCCAGTTGAAATAGCGCCGTTGCTTGATTTTAGATCGACTGTGCCACCTACGCCTGATCCTCCCTGGAATGTATAAATTGACTGCGCGTTAGTTGTGATATCGCCATAAGCCGAAATAGTTACATTCGATGCCGCCAGCCAACCGCTGTAAACAAAGCTGTATATTCCGGCAGTTGAGACAGCTCCCTTGCTTGACTCTAGGTCAATTGACCCACTGACTCCAACACCATTATTAATCGTGTAAATAACCCCAGCACTGGCGTCAATGTTTCCGTATGCGCGCAGAACAACATCGCCTCCAGCGGCCGAGCCACCGGCGATATGAGTGTCGATCATACCGGTTCTTATGCCGGCCTGTGCCAGAGTTGTGTTGGCTTGAATTGTGTTGCCGCTAGTTATCACACCGTGTGTATCGAGAACTATCGGCTGATTATCCGATGTGACGGCTTGGCTTGTGACCAAGGTGACGTTGCCTGAGTTGGAAGTTCCATTGCTCACAGTCACAATCTCGTTGGTGCTGATTGATGTAATCAGTCCAAAGAAGCTAGAACCTGCGTAAATTGTTACGTTGCCACCACCACCAGCGCCACCACCAGTGGTATTTATCTCGCCCACCTTACTAGCTGTGTTAAGCTTGACCTCTCCTTTCAAGCCAAACCCATCAGCCAGGGCAACTAAACTGACAGCACCACCAGATTTTGTTTGCGATGAGGTGTCAATTACCTTGCTTGCTGAACTGCTGCTCAAATCGATATTGCCACCACTGCCACCAGTCAGGCTGACAGTAACAGGTCCTTCAACAAGTCCTAATGTAGGTGTCACTCCTGAAGTGGGACCGAGCAATCCGGGACCAGGGGCAGTACAACCGACACATGAACTCATGATGTTTGCCCCGGAAATCATCAATAAGTTGTAACCATTGGTGACTATTTGACCATTTGCGTCAGCTGTTATGTCACCGCCAGCGACTATTGCTACGTTCTCATTTACTGAGACTGTTCCTATAATTTCAATGTTGCCAGTGTTGTAGTAGGTTGGGTCGCCGGACACGCAGTGATCGCCTAATCTCAGCAAATTGGTATCGGCAAAAATATGTTCCGTGCCTGCTACGGTGTTGATTATGCCGGTAACCTGTCCAGCACTCACTTTCGCAACGCCTGACCCGGTATACAGATTGAGCTGACGAGAAAGATAATCGCCGCCGATAAGATCTAGATCGGCAGAACCGGTATAAGCTAAGTCACGAACATTTATGCTTCCGTTGAGCGCTTCCAAAGTCCCACGAGCATTATTAAGAGCCAACGACTGTGCTATCTGAGCATTGATGTTAATGTTGCCGGCAGCCGCAGCAATGAGCCCGCTATTGGTGATTGAGCCTATCAGCGAGGTCAGATTGAGATTCTGCGAGGCCATAATGCTCGCTGTGTTGACAATGGTACCGCCAGTCGTTATTGATAGGTTGCCCGAAGAGGCAATAGTTCCCTGGTTAATAATGTTGTTTACGGCGTTCAGGTTCAAGTTGAGCTGTGAAATAGCACCGGCAAAACCAGGAATTCCACCTTGCGGAAGAATCGAAGTCAACTGCGCGCCAGCAAGATTGTTGATATTGTAGGCAGCGATTGTGCCAGAGTTGATTGCCTGGCTGGTCGACAGCGCGTAAAAGTTTCCGGCGTTGGTCAAGTTGCCTGACAGATTCAAAACTGAACCGGTAGCAAAGTCGCGAACGGCAGTAACCCCTTGGGGCACAACGAGGTTGCCGATTGAGTGACTGAGGGACGAGTTGAGAATGAATGTCCCGCCCACGGCATTTCCTAGAGTGCCCACCTGAAGAACTGGACCGCCAGAGAGGAACTGGTGGGCAGCGACGAACTGGGCCGCTGTTAAAACGTCGCCAGGATTGATAACGGTCTCAGCCCCACCCATCTCAACTGTGACAGCAGAGCTACTGCTGATCTGGATAGTGCGTTGGGTGGATGATAAGTCCAGGTCCACGTTTCCATTCGTCGCGATCGATGGCTGCACGGACGGACTGGCAGTCTCGGCGAACACCGGTACAGTCGACCAGAGCATCACAATGGCTGCGTTAAGCGCGGACCACCGGTCTGCGTTCGCCCGAGCCCAAAAACTCATTCGTTTTTTCGTCCATTTGTTTATGTGCTTCTGAAACAATCGAATTCTCAAGATACCTATAGGTACATTATAGAAGACATGTGGCTATCACAGTTAATTAAGAAGTCGCTTAGAGGTAATCGATGCTCGCGGTCACTTTTTGTTTGTTCACGCGGGATAATCAAGATTCCGTTTTCAAA
>JAIEQI010000093.1 GCA_019747875.1 Candidatus Obscuribacterales bacterium | reverse complement strand
AACAACTCGTGAACACTTTTTTTCATGCATAATTGCTGTGTCTAATACTACGATAGAAAATTTTTGCAACAGAGCCCCCACGGGCAACGCTAAGACAAGTGATGCTATCAACAATAGCGTCATTACAATCAGCTTGTTTTTTGCAGCTTCCAGCTTGATTGACGTAATATTGGCTAGTTCGTTTGCTTCTATATCTGCCTGTGACCAGGCTGCTATGGTTGCCGAAAGCGTCGATTCCATATTGTTGAGATTAGTCGTGATTTCCATAAGGGTTGCAGCGTTGGCAACACTGTTTCTGATTCGTCCGACTTCTCTCAGAGTCGTAGCCGCCTTGAGTGTTTTAACTGATACGATTTCAAATTTGGCTGCTGTCTCTTTATCCACGCTACAGTAGTTCTTCAAGTAAATCAGGTCTCTTTTCACCGTATTTTTGTGAATCTTGAAAATAGAACTCTCCCGTTCCTTTTTCATTGTGAAAATTTTGCGTATTTGCGCAATGATCTTAGTTTCGAAATCGATTTGGTGACTCGTTTTATTCAGCTCGGCTGGAAAAATTGTGATAACGACAGCTAGGATAGATGCCAAGATTGTGCTTGATACAAGGCCGAAGTGCAGTATTGCTTCTTGTCTATCAGATGCTTTAAACCTCGCCACTGCCATTTTTAGCTGATGCGGCAGCATGTTTTGAGAGGCTTTTGACCCTAATTCAATCGCCTTCAGTGCGCTGGACATTTCCAACATGTACTGAAATCGGTCTTCAGGAGACTTCGCCATCGCTCTCAAAATGAGGGTCTCTAGCTGCTGGATTGTCTTTGATTTTCTCAGTTGATTCGAAAACGGCTCTGGTGCAACTGAGATTTGCTTGTGGATGATCTCATAGGGACTGTCACCCTCAAACGGTGGACGCCCAGTTATTAGCTCATACATAACGCATCCAAGCGAATAGATGTCGCTTCTTGCATCGACCGCCGCTCCGCGACACTGCTCAGGGCTCATGTACAGCGGAGTACCAAAGACATCTCCAGTGCGAGTCAGTTGTGAGTCTGTGCTCTCGGGTCCCTTCGTAATTTTGGCAATGCCGAAGTCTACTACCACGGCATGCTCAACGAGCGACTCATCCTGTGTGATCATAATGTTGCTTGGTTTGATATCTCTATGAACGACACCTGCCTCGTGTGCATGAGCCAGAGCTGAACAAATCTCACCAAATAGACGAGCAAGTTTGACCGGATCCCTTGCTGCCGAATTAGTTTTGGCAAACTGCGATAAAGTCTGTCCTTCAACGCAGTCCATCACCATATACGGCGTGCCATTGTGAATGCCGAAATCAACAACGCCAACTATATTGGAATGGTGGAGCATCGAGGCGGCCTTCGCTTCTTGCTGAAAGCGCATGATCGAGTCCTGCTTAAGTTCCTGTAAAAGCTTCAATGCGTAGGTCTTGCCGAGGTGGACATGTTGGACTCTGTATACAGAGCTGATTCCGCCGGAGCCAAGTTTTTTTAGAATGCGGTATTTATCCGCAATTATCTGAAATGAGCCCCCTGCCGATTTTTCCTCAAGACTCGGATTCTGGGAAATTGTGGGCTGCTCGGCACTCAATACGGTGGCCGGATCTTTTTCCTCGAATAAGTTGGCCTGATCTGCCTCGTCCAATAGTGTGGTCGGATCTTGAGCGCTCAAAACTGTGACCGGGTCTTCGCTATCTTCGCGAAGACCAACGTCGATTTTTTCGTGACTGGGAGTTTTTCTCATGTTTGTAAATCGCTTCTCCAATAGTTCTACCCACAATTGCCGCTCTTGACATCGCCAGAGCTTCGTGCACCCTACTTCTAAGTGCTTACTTGTTCTGTGGCACCGTATGTGGTGGCTTTTCAATAGACGTTGTTTTGGCTTGGGCAGTACGCAGGAACTCAGTTGAGCGGATCTCCGTTTTATTTCGGTGTGTCAACGCAGTTTTACTAATGCCGTACCACTCTGGCTTTGCGAGTGCTTTTTGAAGATTAGGCCTGCTTGTGAAATCAAGCGGTTGGATTGCTATGTCCGTAATGGTATAAATGCTTTTCAGCTATTAACATAATGAGAGAGTCCGTTCTAATGAGCGAAAACGCCGCCACGAATTATTTTGGTCTGCCTGATGAATTGTCAAGCGCAGAAAATTCCAGAGTCACGATTGTGCCTTGTCCTTACGAGGCCACGACGAGTTATGGCAAAGGCACGTCTAAGGGACCGGCTGCCATTCTTGAGGCAAGTCAACAGGTTGAGCTGTTTGACGACGAACTCTGGGTTGAACCTTGCACTGTCGGAATTCAAACAGCACCAGCCGTTGAGATGGAAGCCCAGACCGAAGCTCATGAAGAACCGTTCAAAGCTTTGCAGGACGCAATTTCACCGCTTGTTGAGTTTGGCAAGTTTCCAATTATTCTTGGTGGCGAGCATGCGCTCACGTTAGGTGCAGTCAAGGCTTGTATTGGCAAGTATCCCGACTTATCGATTCTCCAGATCGATGCCCATGCTGACCTGCGTAAGTCTTATGAAGACAATGTTTTCAGCCATGCTTGCATTAGTTATCACCTTTACAAAACGCTTCCCAATCCAAATATTACTCAGGTCGGAATTCGCAACATAAGCAAAGGCGAAGCTGACTGGATGGAAGAAGAGCAGCCCAATATCCACATTTTTTGGGCAAGAAACCAGGAAAAATGGAACTTCTCAGAGATCATCTCTACGCTGTCCGACAACGTATATTTGACTATCGACATCGATGGTTTGGATGGAGCTGTGATGCCAGCCACAGGAACGCCAGAGCCAGGCGGCATGAACTGGTATCAGCTGATGGACCTGATCAAACAGCTTTGCATAAAGAAGAATGTTGTAGCAGCCGACATAGTTGAGTTTTCTCCGATTCCAGGTTTGCATGCTCCGGAATTCCTTGTAGCAAAACTGATGTACAAAATCATCGGCTATAAGTTTGCCCTTGATTTAGGCGTCACCAAGAAGTATCTCTAAAAACGTAGAGAGCCATTTTCATGGCTCTCTACATAGTTTGCGGAGGAGTCGAGAAGGGCGATGCCCAGCCAGACTCCAGAGCATTTAATTTGTTGAATTGCTCGGTCAACTTCTCCGGTTTTGCCTGCAATTTGCGCTCCGTCCACCCCTGACTTAGTGCAAATTTCAAGAAAACAGCGCTTGTCACCGCAAAAAACCACACCCCTTGGTTTTACTGCGCTGGCAGTTGCGCTAACATTCAGGTATACACTGTCGAATTCTTTTTTGGACAAAATCTATTCTCATTTATGAATGCCGTTAATTTAATGCAAATGGCCTTGAGCGAGGCAGTCAAATGCACGGTCGATGTACCCGTTGGTGCTTTGATCCTCGATGAGTCAAATGGCTTCCGAATAATCAGCACTAGCTTTAACCAGAGAGAGATACTGAACGATCCGCTGGGCCACGCTGAACTACTTGCTTTGCGGTCGGCTGCTCAAGCTTTGGGACAATGGCGCCTTCAAGGTCTCACGCTCGTTTGTACGCTCGAGCCGTGTCCGATGTGTGCAGAAGCCATTATCCAAAGTCGTATAAAGAAAGTGATTTTTGGGGCGTTCGATCCCGTATCAGGAGCTGCCGGGTCCGCTTTCAATCTATTTGCCCAACGTAAGAACCTTCCAGTTCCCGAGGTGATCGGAGGAATATTGGAGAAAGAATGCGCTCTTGTGTTAACCGATTTCTTTGCTGCCAAACGAAAATGAAAGCCAATAAGCTGCAGGGTGTTTTGATAGCCATCGCATTTTTGAGCACGCCGGCGATCTATGCTAAGGAGTCTGGCAGGCGCTCTCCTGAGGCAGTTTTGGCGTCTAATGAATCTACAGATCCTGTTGCAGAAGGATATGCGCTACTGCAGCAAATGCAAGCTGCCAAAGCAATTCATAAGTTGACTTCGCCATTTATCAGTGCCCTGCGTCAGCAGGACCACAAAAGAGCGGCTGGCATTTTGCGCTTAATTGCGTTTGCGTTTCGTTTGGATGAAAATGACGAGTGCGCTGCGCAAACGGCTTTAAATGCTGTTGCGCTGGATCCGTCGTCTGACGCGGCTAAAATGGATGCGGCATCGTATCTCTATCGCTGTGGTGAATGGCAGAGGGCAAGGGCGATTTCGGAGAATCTGCATAAGAGTAAGGATGCAGCCATCGCAACGCTCGCTTATGCTCAGGATTGCTTGCGTAAGGTCGAGTATTCAAAAGGGATAAGTGCTATCACGGGAGCGCCGGAGAAAGTGCAGTCCAATCTTAAAGTCATGAAGGCGCTAGCTCTGCTTTATCAAATGGATGAGGATTTGAAGTCTTCTTCGTCAGTCTACGAGAAGCTAGCGGGCGCCTGTGCAAACGACTTCATGAAGGAGATCTACTTAGGTCGCTCCCGCACAGTAGTTATGGATACAGATGGAGCGCGCGCACACTTCAAAGCTGCTGGAAGAGTTGAAGCGGATGACCCGCTTTGGATGAGCGAACTCGGCATACTGGAAATGAAAAAAGGCAATATAAAGGAAGCGCGCGAGCACTTTAGATCCGCTGTGGGCCAAGAACGCTTGAGCTCACAAGCACATCTCAATCTTGCTATTTTGGAAGCTTATTTTGGCAGCACGCAAGATGCGCAGGCAGCTCTCAACCGTATATCGAAGCTTCGACCGGCCGGCTCGGACGTGGCTTTTGCAATTGGGCTCGTTAGCGAGAAACTGGAAGATTGGCAGGAAGCAAGAATTGCTTTCACTAAGGTGCTGACGCTCCATCCGTTTAACAGCTCTGCTTATCAGCATTTGCTGAGTTTAGCGCGTCAAATGAAAAAGCCATCTGATGAACTCGATATCGCTGCGCGTTGGCTTCAGGCTAATCCAGCTTCATTCCTGGCCCATGTGGAGGCCGGAAAAACATATTATTTGAATGGGGATAAAGAGAAGTCCCTTCGCTGTTTCGATAAAGCCATGCAGTTCGCTTCGAAGCGAGCTTTAGCAACTCGCTCCAGCAGTAAAGGATTGTTTTTGACGCTGCTTGCGTTTCGGTCAGCAGCTAATCATGAGCTGGGAAAATCGGATAAAGCTTTTGAAGACGCGCTTTTGTTCAACCAACAAAAGCCTGAACCAGCTAAGGCCGGTGGACTGTATATTCGCCCGAATAAGATCGATGTGAGCAAAATTCCTTCCGGTAGCAAGCAGCTAAATGCAGTCAAACATGCGCTGTTAGGCGATGTCCTCTATGAAGCTGGAAACTTGCTGGCAGCAGAAAGGGAATACAAGCTGGCTACTATTGAGGAACCGGACAACATTCTCTGGCACTCTTGCCGATTGAAGGTGCTAATTGATCAAAAGAACTTTGTCGAAGCGGCTAAAGAAGACCTTCATGTAAGCCAGCACGTGGTGACTCATTTCCCGGATATTTTCAGAAGGCGTTGATTATCTGAAGTCGATGACATATGTGAAATCCGCTTCTTGCCTGACAGAATCGGGTTCTGACTTCCAAAGTTTGATGAAGGCGCGAGCAGGAAGCTGCGTGAACTTATTATCGTCCAGCTCTCTTGTGAATGGGCTCATGTTATTGCAGCCTCCAGGGACACCGCAACTACCGCCGCAGTGCAGCATTTGTGTTATTTGTATTGGATGAGAGACTGCCCACTTTCGCATATTCACTGATTTCTGTGGATCCAGATACATATAGCTGTATCCGAAATCTCTTGCGTTGTAGGCGATTAGAGCGAAGCCTGAGACAAACGCGTTGACTTTTAGTTTATCTTTCCATTGTTTCAAGTTTTCGTTGAAGCCGGAGACGTTGTAGGTTACGGCAGCAGCAGCGGTTCTTGGGTTGAAACGAACAGGGCCGGACTGCCAGAGAAATGGAAATTTTGGGTTTCGCATGTCTGCTTCGCTTATGCGCGTTGCATTCAACATGCCAACGCTATTGGCTTCGGCTGCGATCAGTCTGAAAGGATTGAGAATCTGCATCGATTCCTTTGAAGGTCCTTCCGGTGCTTTCAAGCCTTCGCGAAAAACGTACATCCCCCAGATACCCCACCAGGGCTTGTGGTCTTCGCATTGTCCAAAGATTGCATCTGACGGCTCGTATGTATCTGCTAAGAGATTCTTTTGACGATAAACGGCGTCCGAGCGTATTCGATAGACCTGAGCCATGGTCATGTTATTTAAAACAATTGGTTCACGAATTGTAATTTCGATAGCACCGGCAACTTTCGCCTGCTCCTTCGTTGCCAGGTCATTGGCTACGGAAGGCAGCTGGCAAGCGGCCAGAAGGACAAAAAACTGTAGGAGAGGATAGATAGCGACCGGCAATAATCGCGAAATGATTCCAACCATTCAGCTTCATTCGTCCGTGTCGAGAGGATGAAACTGGACGTAGCGGATTTGTACCAATGACTTGAATTCCTTCTGTGGGCTTCTTGAAACCATGATATGGCAGGAGGCACCTTCTTTGGGGCGGCGAGCCAAAAGTTGTGTGGCAGATCGGTTAGCGGCTTGCAAGTTCCAGCCGTAACCCATTAGCATGTTGCGATACCATTCTCGAATCGTGTCCGGATCGTCTTTATACAAGACAGTTTGCACGATGCAGTTGTCGCCCTGGCCTAATGACGGATAGCGAAGTCCGCGTATGAATTTGAATTTGCCGCGATTGGCCGGGTAAAAGTCTACGTTTGGAATGCGCATCGGCTGCGGCACTCCGGCTGTCTTGAATTGAGCTTTGGTTCTTTTGAATCGTTCTTCTTTTGAGAGATTCTGTTGCGCAAAAGCATCCGAGCAGGATGTATTCCAACCCAGCAAGATCATTATCGATATAGCTATACGTTTCAAAAGAGCGCCTGCTTCCACCCACTTCTCGAATAATACAACACTTCAGCGTTGTCTACCCAAGAGCAGTTATCATTTTAGCGATTGTATATTTCGGGAGGCTTTCCTTAGTCTCGGTTGTTGAAGCCAAGGCTGCCGTTGACAGCGCTTTCCTCACGAAGATTTACAATGCCAAGCAATCCAAACGCACCGCTAGCGGGCGTGAAGGATACCGTGTTCTTAGCAGTGATATCGCCCTGGAAATTATCCGCGTTTTCGTTGTCGCCCCATGTCGTGAACAAGCGGTCATGAATACCGTATGCGAAGTAGGGGTTGGACATACCTTCCAAAATCGAATAGGAGATTTCGTAAGAATGCGTCTTTCCGTCAGCTTTCTTTCCTCTCTCGGTGACACCGCCGACGATGGCGGGCGGTGTCTCTTCGATAACGACTGCACCGTTCTTGGCGTACATGTACATCTTCTTGCCGAGAGGAATTGTCTTGGTTTGCAGAAGGTTCTTGATGTCTGAAACCTTGGCCTTGGGCTCCATTTGTTTGGCGCGATTGACCAGGAATTCGGTGAGCTTCTTCTTAAAGATTTCGCCTCTTTGGCTGGTCGGATCTTCCGGATTGGTTTTAATCATATCCATGATGTCCATTAAGGTCGCATCTTCTGTGACCTGGCATGGATTGTTTGAAGAGCTCTTATTGACGGTTAAGCCTTGAGCAATGCTGTCATCAGGAGCTTGTCCGAATCCGGGGCTTCCTTGCCAGGCGTACTGGTTTGCTGTGCTTGGAATACCGTTCGGATACTTGCGGATACCTGTCGGTCCGTAATTGTAATTGTATGGCTCGAGTGGTCCGCCGCCCCGAGGGGTAGCTCCATATAGGTCAATGACTTTGCACTGCGACATCTCGCTGGCGGTGGCAGCGTTTGTGCTGACTGTTCCGCCATTGTGCGACAGCGAATCAGGGTGATAGGCTGCATCAAATGGGCTCAAGCCTGTTGCATTCGCCGTGTTCAGGAATGCGCAGTTCGGATCTCCACCGATGGCGGAGTTGTTGTCTGTGCAAAGAGTTGCTGCAAGCGGAGAGGACTTTGCATTCACAAAAGGAATCGATGATGCTTCTTTGGCGTCTTTGACAGGTTTTCCTTCCTTGTTATAAAGCCCGCCTTTGCCGTCCTTATCTTCGAACGGCGGTGCTCCGATGCCTGGATCTACCCCGACCTGGTGGTTGAAGGCTTGCCAGCGGTCAACCAGGTTTCCTGGTTTGTTGTTGTTGTCCGGTCCTGCAGGGCCGTCGCCGAATGAGAAGAATTTGGATGTCGGGTCAACGACGATTCCTGTTCCCAGTTCGTGCGCCGCTACGGTGTCTGTGTTAGGAAGAGAGCCATGGAATGCTGTTGCATCGGCTTCTCCCGAGTTATCGATCACGACGTAACCATTTGGAATTACTGGAGTGAAAGGTTCAGATGGAGTACCGATTATTGAAACGGAAACCACGTGAGCAGTGTGTGTTTGCCTTGCGTATGCCGATTGCATGAATGGATCTTGTCCAACTTCAATCGTTGTAGTTGCCCCGATTCTGAAGGCATTTGGTGGCAACCAAACTGTGCCCTCTCCAGGCTGAGTCATTTGGACCGGGAAAACTGAATTTGACTCTAAGTGAGGTTGCATGCCGGGATTATTAGGGATGGCATAGAAAGGCAAGCCTGCAACGACAACGGGTTTGTAGCCTGCCATAAAAGAAGTATTGCCTTTCTTGTGGAAGGCTGTGTCGGGAAGCGTTTGATAAGAAAGCGTGTCACTGACCGGATCGTCAAAGCTTGAAGATTTGATCGGCATACCTGACGAATCGTATGAAGGATTCGCCGTGTCCATTGAAGACATGTCGATGTTGGCAGCGTTGAAATCCCCATCTCTCTGGTTCATCCAAGCCACAGCAAAATCACTCGGGTCGAAGGTTGGAGCCCCAGCTCCGCCAAGCATACGCAGCACGTTGCCTGATACGTCACCGTAGTGGGCGGCAGCCCATGTGCCCCGTGGTTCGCTTAGCAAAGCCCGCAGTTGTGCACCGAGACTTGTTGAGCTCCCTTCAACCGCTTGCCAAACTTCTTTGGCGTTGTTGATTCCTTCTTGCGAACCATCTGCCTCGGCATTCATGGCAACAAGCATTGCTTGTGCGACGAGGCGATTAAAGTTTAGAAGGTTTATCCCCTGACCCAGGTTCATCCCGGGAGCGGTCAATACCCCGGCCAGCGCGGCCCCCACGTCGCCGCTCAACTGTGTTGTTGAGACGGACGGTGTCATTATGGCTTTCTTGGAGACGTTCAAACTGCCGGCGTCAGCAGCATGCTGCGCTTCGCGATGTCCGCCGAAGATGAAACCCATAAATATGAAAGCGATGCCTAGTAATGCAATGACTATGGTGCATGCTATGACAAGAGAGAGCGTTGAACCCTGTTGTGCACGAGTCTTCATAAGCTTATTTAGCCCCGGAGAAGTTGGTGAAAAAAGCGGAAGATGAACCGACGTTAATTAACCCTATTTAATGTTGTAGCCTATGGGGTCGATTTTGTCAATTGAGCGTACCAGAAGCTATCTGCTACACTTTCTTTCTTAGAAAGCCGTGCTAGTCGGCTTTTAGAAAGATTAGCGTATCCTATGCTACTACATTTATATACCCTATTTCTAATGATGTTTTTCGCCTGTCAGCCGGGAGAATGCGCGTCGACGACCGACATGAAAATCAGAGTAATCGAGGCTAAGTTGGCGACAAAGCCCGCTGAGCAGGCAGATATAGAGACTGCCAATCAGGCCATCGCTGCAAATCCGAAGGATGCTTTTACAAGAGTTGCCGCAGGGGAAATTTTGGCTAGCTTGGGTTTGCTGGAGCTGGCGCATGAGCAGTTTGACGAGGCTGAAAAACTAAAGCCCAAGTTCACTCTGGCGATGTTCGAATATTACATGCGCCAAAACGACCGCCGGCTCAAGCTCATTTATCCTTATGTCGAACAAAAGCACCCGGATGCGCCGGCTGTAATGTACAAGGAAGCGGTGATCTGGTCGGAGAATAGTCTCAAGAAAAAAGAGGCGATCGCCAAAATGAAAGCAGCGGCCGATGTCGATAAACCGTGGCCGGGGGCAAGGGGGCGTTATGGCATGCTTGAGTACAATCGAGGCAACCTGGATTCAGCTATTAAGTATTGCGATGCTGAGCTGAAAGAACACCCACATGATTTGATGGCGCAGAAGGTGCGCATTATGGCGCTGCTCAGGAAGGGCAAGCGACCGACTGATTTGCGATATGAGATTCGCAATGCACTGGATCAATCGAGGGATGATGAGCAGCTCAATTTACTATTGAGCCGAGCAATGATCTATTCAGGTAAAGACAGGGACGCCGTCTGGATAGCTTTGCGAGGATTGCTGAACGCAAGCACGCCCAGCTCCTTGGGTGAAGGGCGCAATCAGGTTTTGGATCTTCTTGCAAAAGTCGGTCCTCGCATGATTGTTGACGTGACTGACACTTTGTGCGCTAATCTTCCGCAAAGTGATTTCAGAGGAACTCTTTTTCGGATGCGAGTTGGAGAGCTTCTGGCGTTTGCAGGACACAGTAAGGAAGCCCAGTATGAGTTGGGGATGGCCTTGCAGATGAATCCGTTTTTCAAAGAAACGATTTCATATAAGCTCGGCCGCGAGCAGCTAAAGCAAAAGAACTACTATGGTGCTGGAAAGTTTTTCCATTTGGCGACCGAAGGCGATCCCAAAGAAGCCAAATATCGACAGGCATTGGATAGAACAAATCGGCAGCTGATGAATTTTAAGCGCGATTATGCCCTGCAGTTGAAAATTTTATTGTCACCATTTCTGGTGCGTTAGCTTATCGTGCAACCCAGCCACCATCGACCGGAATGCTAGTACCGGTCATATTGCTGGCAGCATCCGAGCAGAGAAAAACTGCCAGATCTCCGAGCTGGTCGATGCCGGAGAATCGTTTGCTAGGCTGCTTTTCTAAGAGCAACTCTTCCGATGCTTTTTCGTATGACAGATTTTGCTTTTGGGCCAGCGCTTCGATCTGCTTTTCCACAAGCGGTGTCAAAACCCAGCCGGGACAAATTGCATTGCATGTTATGTTTAATTCCGCACACTCCAGCGCCACCACTTTTGTTAGTCCAACGATGCCGTGTTTGGCGGCAACATAAGCAGCTTTGTGGACGGAAGCAACAAGTCCATGCACTGAGGCAATGTTTATTATGCGTCCCCAATTTTTCTCCTTCATCTTGGGCAGAGTAAGCCGGCATAGATGGAAGGCCGAGGACAAATTGATGGCGATTATCTGATCCCATTTATCAGCAGGAAAGTTTTCGACAGGACTTGTGTGCTGAATGCCTGCGTTGTTGACGAGGATGTCGATACTCTTAAATTGCGAACTAAGCTCCTCGTGCAATTTCTCGATTTCGGCAGTCTTGCTAAGATCCGCCCCGTGATAATAGGTTTCGATCCCAAATTCGGCTTCGACGGACTTACGAATTTTGTCAATCTCGGATGCTTCTCCGAAGCCGTTGAAAACAATGTTCGCCTTTTGCGCTGCCAATTTTCTCGCGATTCCCAAACCGATTCCGCTTGTCGATCCCGTCACCAGCGCTGTTTTTCCGCTTAGCATCATTGACTCCTGCACTTTGTCACCCCAATTGCTTGTAGTTTACTTCGAGTGCCATTCTTATGTTTCTTCGATTGCGTTTGATTTCAAACTAGAACTACGGAACTAAGCGTACGTAAGCTTATAGGAGGAGTTTCGAAGGAAAAGAAGTCAAAAGCCCATGTAACAAGGCGAATCGGCAAATGCGGTGGTCTAATCGCCTGGTAGACGACGGTGTTTACAAGGTAATCGCTTGTGTTTAAGGTCCGATCTTTGACCTCAAGCCCAGGTAGACCAAGTTTGTTAACTTGCTGTGAACTTAAGCAGAGGACAACGAGAAGTCGCAGGGCGTATTTTGTTTGCATGGAGCGCAAGGGAGGGTATTTCGACCCTCTGATCCTTTAGGAGACGGAAATGAGCGAAGAAGGAAGAAATCGGTGTTTCGATATCACAGATCTTGGAAATGAAAGCGGTGATGAGTCGTTGCAGGCACGATCTGCACTGGCGCTAGAGGCAATCGATTCTAAAGTGGGCCAGAACAGCGTGGTCGCAAACAGCGACTGTGACGAAGGCTTCATTCCACCTCTATCCTTAGATGATTTGAGCCTTGATCAGTCTGTCGATCAAATGGCCGACTTTGTCCTTGCAGCCAGTCGCGAAGAAATTGATTTTGCAGATACAGAGCAAATCAAAAAGCTGCTGACTGCTGCTCAGAAAGAGGGCAAGCTTCAGCAGTTCATAGAGATGACAAATAAAGCACTGAAGGAAATAAATCCCAATCTATCATTGGCTTTTGATATGACACGCCGCCAGATGGGGGATTTTGTGTTTGTTGATTCAACAGTTTATTTAATAGATGCAGGCGACAAAACAAAGATTGCCGCACCAGCCGTGGATATTCACAGCAAAGAAATTTTGCCGCGCGTTCCTGAGCGCTTTCCACCAAGGGGATTGTTTCCTCGAGTTGGAAAGCCGTAGCTTGGTCCCTCTGAAGCTAAGTTATTCCAAGATCACAAAAATGGCGAAGAGGGGGACTCTTTGTCTGTGATTTAAAATACAAAAAGTCTCAGGGGGATTTGGAGAAAAACTCACTCCAGGAGCAGGATGGATTGGTCGAAGCCATTCCATCCTGCCCTGGACGAGTAAAGATGGACCTTACTTGCGGTCGGTCCTGAAGTTACTGGGACCCTTCTTGTCGGGAGGATCCTTCTTGTCGTTGGGATCCTTCTTGTTACGAGGGTCCTTTTCCCCGTCGTCGACTACCTTGCCGTCCCATGCTTGTCTGAAGCCTTGCACCGCTTTGATGATCGGAGCAAAAGCCATGTTAAGCACAGGTCCGAGGTAGAGGAAAAACGCAGGACCAGCCCAGAAGAACACCAGGACGCGAACGCCCTGAATGAGTCCCTGCATGATGCCGTAGTAGCCGCCCCAGGCAGCTGCGCTGGGCACGGGACCCATGCCCCAGACGCTGCCGAGTTGGGAGAGTTTGGAATAATCGATTGCGGCGATAAGTGCCTTGTTGGCGTCCGCAGTGATATACCAAACCAGAACGGCGATCAAGATTTTGGCAACGTCCCAGAGCGTTTTCAGCTCGACGTTAGGAGGAAATGGAGGCAGAGGACCGGGACCAGGTCCGGGACCAGGTAATGCTGGTCCGTTGTCCCCTTTTGGGTCTTGAGCCATAGTTAGTACCTCTTTCTTGCACGAACCAAAACTGTTCCCATACTTCACTTGCAATCACGAAAAGTGATCTGCCTGGGTGCTTTAGTGGGAAAAAGCTTTGGTTTGTGCGGGTTTGAAAAGAAATGGGAGTTAAGAGAACAGACTCACATTATCAAATGCATATATGCGGAAAACAGTTCTCACGATGCTTCCGAAAAGCGATCGACCATTGAGCAGCAAGGATTTTCAGCATCTTGGATGCAAAGTGGACTTGCTCTTTTCTTGGGTTTTCGCAATTTGAATTGGCGCTAACTAGCGTAAGCAGTGCATTTCCGGCGCTGCTGCTAGTGGCGTTGCAAAGGGGCTCGCCTTCTATGCGTTCCAGGAGAAGTGCTTCCTGTGCCAGCGATAGCTTCCTCAGCGCAAGTAACCTTACAAATTGTCCATATTGCGGTTGTCGAGAGGCGCTCAAAAAGGGCGCAATAGCGGAACTTCTCAGGGGGAAGGAGCTCTCGTATTTTTTTTGCTTGAGCTCGCGCCAGCTGTGCACGCTCTCGGTGTTCGTGAGAATTACTTTGGCCAGCCGAATGGAAGTCTTAGATTCAAGTTTCAGTTTCAGTTGTTTAGGCATCACGGGTCAGCGCCAGCGCAAGCTTTTGTTTGACTAAGTTCACTTTGAAAAAGGCGGCTTGTCCGCCTCGTTGGCGAACCGCTCTTAGTCCAGTCGTCTTCGCCTTTCAATTTTAGTTTTGTAGTTCACCACGGTTTTGGAGTGAGCGCCGGAAATGGCGTTTGCTTCTGCTTGCATTGAGGAAATAGATATGAAGTTCATTGAATATCTTGTTTTAGGAACTGGTTTTGGAGCTGCTACTGTTGGTCTTCGACTCGCTCAAGCAGCCAAGGAAGTTGTTTTCCTGGAACGCGGAAGAAAATGGAGTGGGAAAAATCTTGTGGAAGCTGGTGCCACCGCGCGTGGTGTGCGGGGCTTTCCGGAGCTTGGTGATCACGACTTTCTTTGGACACGCAAGTGGTCGAATCCCTTTAGACAGAGCTTGGGGTTTTATGACATGAAGCAGTTTTCGACTGTGCAAGGGTTGGTTGCCTCTGGCGTTGGTGGTGGCTCGTTGATTTGGGCAAACGTCGTTGTTAAAGCCCATGAGGCTGCGTTTGCAGATGCTTGGCCCCAAGGAGTAAATGCTCAATCCCTCGAAAAGTATTATGCTTATGCGCTTCCTTACCTCCGTCCGCAACTGACTCCGGCGCCTGATCTCCAGCAATTGCTCAGGGCGAAACTTTTGCAAAAAGCTGCTCGGAAACTCAAAGCCGATTGGCGTCCAGTGGAACTTGCTGTTAGTTTTCAGGATAGCCAAAAGCTCGAGTCAAATGGTTTTGGAACAGCAAGTCAGATGGGCTGTAACATGTGTGGCTTGTGTACCGCAGGTTGCCCACAAGGAGCCAAGAACTCAGTGGACCTGACCTACATTGCAGCCGCCGAAGCTCTCGGTGCTGAAGTGCGAGTTTGTCATGAGGCTTTGCTTGTGCAGCCGATAAGCGGCGGCTACAAGGTTCACGTTAGAATCTTTGACGAGGAAGGCAAAGCCAGCCGTTCAAGTCTTCTTGCTCGTAACGTCATCATAGCTTGCGGTACCTTCGGTTCCACCAAGCTCCTGCTGAAAAGCCGGGCTGCCGGTTATTTGCCGCATCTCAGTGCTCAACTTGGATCTCGTTTCAGTATAAATGGCAATGTTCTGGGTGCTGCCCTGGATCCCCGCGGTGATGGGTATCTGGCTAATACAAATGACGGACCAGCTGTCTCGAGCATGATTGATTTTGGGGATCACGTAGTCGAGGACATTGCTAATCCATTGTGGGCAGCCGGCTTGATTGGCGGAAGTCCAATATCAAAGGCAGCCAGATTCTTGCAAGCTTACTTTGGTATCAAAGCCAAACCTGAGCAGTTGAAGAAGATTGCGCTCGACTTGCTTGTCTACGTAGGCGTCGGGATGGACCGGGCGGCCGGCAAATTGCATTTGAACGCTTTAGGAAACCTGGCAGTTCACTGGCCTGAAATAAAATCTGAACCGGCCATTCAGGCGCAGTATCGTGTCCAGTCAGCTATTGCAGAGGCGATGGGACGAAGTTATGTTCCTGATGTATTTTCGACGTTCGGTCGGGCGTTCACATACCATCCCCTGGGAGGCTGCCCGATGGGTGATAATGCAGGCCGGGGTGTTGTCGATCCATATGGGGCGGTCTTTGCTTATCCTGGTTTGTATGTGGCTGATGGATCAATCGTTCCGACTTCTTTGGGTCGCAATCCATCGTTCACCATTTGTGCACTGGCTGAACGAGTCGCAGAGAGGATAGTTGCAGCCTAGTGTGTTTACGCTGCTCGTGTCAGTCCTTTGGAAAGCCTGTCTAGGTGAGACTTGGCTAAGCTGTTTTGTTGAGAAATTGGCTTAGTTCTTTTTTGGCATAAAGAAGTGGAAATGAATGAGGGCAGGCATGAACAGAACTGTTCTCAATGCATTTGGCACTGGGTTGCGCACGCCGACTTTTAGGTCTGTTCCTTTCTCCGTTTTCCACTTGTGAAACTCTTTCACATCCACGGGAATGCAGAACCCTGGAGCGTTCAAGAGTACTGTCACTCCGGTTATGTCCTTAAGAAATGGGTGCTCTTGCGAGCAATCGATGAGAAAGCTGATATTGCGAAATCTTAGCCCGCGCAAATCAAAAGCGCGATGCAGCTTTCTCTCGCCCATTTCCACGGACAAATCGGAGTCGGTGCGCAGAACATCTACGCGGTTGCCGTTCACCTTGATGCACTGAATGCTGTCCAAAAACTCCTTGCCTTTGGGACCGAACTGTTTTGCTGCGTTGGCTTTGGACTTTTCCCAATCCGTCATTGTTTCGGTACCGTGGGCAGTATCATCGCCCATCTCGAGTTCTTGGTTATCTACGCGTGTGAAGACAAGACGCTTGCCTCTTAGCGCCACCTGGGTTACACCAAGGAGCAAGTCATAGCTTCGGCGTTTTAGCCTCTTGCCACTTATAGCTTCGGTGAAGGAAAAGAGTGTGGTGCTGCCTGACTCTATTGCTTGCGGCCATTTGAGATCGTCGGCATCGCCATCGGAGGACTCTATCTTCGAGGGGTCGGGTTCACTTGTCTTTCGTGTGCCTCTTCGTGTAGAGGCAGCATCTTTTGTGCCCGGCTCGTTGCGCACGCCGTTGCTTTCTGCCCCGTTGCTTGCTGCGCCATTGCTTGCCGCTCCATTGCTAGCTGCCGCGTCACTGTCTTTTCTTTTTTCGCTGTCTGCGCTGTTGCTATCTTTTGGCTTCTTTTCGTTTGCCCCATTGCTATCTTTTCGTTTTTCGTCGTTTGAAGTCGGTAACTCAATCTGCTCAGCTGCTGAGCTGTTCGTTTGGGCGGCCTCTATATCACCAGCAGAAGGTGCAGCAATCGATTCAGCGACGACCGAAGAAAAGAGTGCCAATGCCAAAAACAGGCAACATCCATTGCTGCGAGCAGCCATTAAGGGTTTAGAAAGTGAAATGGACACAATCTTTGCTCCTATATCTTCTCTTTTTACCCGGGCGGCGCTAGTTTCGTCAGGCACTGGAACCAAGTCCGTTCTCGGCAAAATGAGAGGGCGCATATTTCCCTTGGTAAAGAGCGCGCGCGCAACAAAAATTGATAGGCCAGAATCTGAATCTGATCACTCCTATTTGCTAAATACTGCTATCTCCTTTTTCCTGGCTTGAACCACCGCAGCTCACAGCAAATAACCTACAGCCACGCCATCTCAGCTTCATTCTTCGGTTTTCCACCGAACAAAGTTTGCCGGTGCTGTGGCTAAAGTGCAGGCTGTTCATGGTTTTGCCGTTTACTAAAACGCTCTAACTGTTCGCGTTGCGAACATGGAGATGTCGATGTTCAAAAATCTGGACCGCGATGCGGTCATCCAGCAATTCGGTGTTACACCGATTGCTTTTGTGCCCGACGAGGAAATCTGGAACATTGTCACGCCGCAAACGCGTGCATTTCTAGGGAAAATCGTCGGCAGCGAAAGCGGTGAAAAGGACAACACCGACGGTTTGTTTCCGGGCGATCAGGTTAGCAATCTCAACGCTAACGTGCTTGCCGGGTCGTCCAAGGTGCTCCGTTTCCCCTACGTCTACACTCAGTACATCACCGAGAATGGTCGTTTCGTTGTAAAACGTGACGGCGTCAAAATCAAGGCGATGGGCTGGGTTGGTGATCTGTCGAAGGGCGCCGGCGAGCTGATTTACAGCTTCGCGTTGCGTGATCGCCGTTTCGACGGCACTGCGCGCGCGAACGACTGCAGCTTGCTCGACTATCCCTACGACAATCCGTCTAACCGGCCCCTCGCCAATTTGGCGACGCCGCATAGCTTCAGCTCCGTCGAAACTTCGCTTTACAGCTGGCTCCCCGGCACACGCGTCGGTGGAGCCTGTGGCGATGCTGATTTCGAGAACTTCGTCCGCAATCCGTTCACCTTCGTGGACAAGCCAGAACTGTTTCTGAGCTTGTTCGAGCGGGCGCTCAAGACGGATCGGCTGCCAGGCATGTATGCTCAGCCGATTCCGGATGTGGGACGCAGTACGCACAGGGCTTTCGACAAGCTGTCCAGTCTTGCCGGCTACGACTTCCTGGAGACGGCCCCCAGTCACCTGCACGTTCTGCTCTGGAACCTTAAGGACGGCTACCGGGTCAGCTCACCAGCACAGCAGCTGGTCACCGAGCAGTTGCGTGCGGGCTTGAAGCGTATGCGTGAGAGTGGTGTCAAACTGCCGCGCTCGGCCGATCCGTGGATCGTCGCGCTGCAGAGCCTTCCGCGCAAGTACATCCCGGATGCTTACTTCTTGGGTGGAGCTGTCTGGCCGCAAGACAACATTGGTCCGATCAATCTCTGGCTGTACAAGCCGCTGAGCGAGCGCGCCAAGGAGGCTGTAGCCTGACGGAACTTGCAGTAGCGAGACTGGAACTCTTGTAGCGACAGAAAATCGCTTCTGCTTGCTGCCGTCCCGCCGCTTCTAGTGCTGCTTGCGATGGCGCTTTCAATGGAATCGGATGGGCCAGCCATGTGCTAGCCCTCCGATTTCCTTTCGGAACAACAAAGGATAAGCAAATGCAAGACCTCGAAACCAAGTTCCGCCACCTGGAGATTTTTCCTGGTGTGGCGATGCCAATCACTCACGATCAACGCGCTGCCATGGTGGCTGCCGTTGTGAGCGGTGATTTCGCTGGCGCTCAGGCGATGGTCGCCGAGCTGAAAGTCGGTGACTGGAACCGCATGGACGGTGATCTGTTCACCTTCCTGCGTGACCTCTTCGGTATGACGAATTTCTTCTCTGCCGAAGACGTGCTCGACGAGCTGTTCGATCGGCGCGCCGCTAAGTTCGGGCTGCCGGCCAACACCGATCGTGCCACCATTTTGGCGGCCGAGCAGAGGACCAACCGCTGCCTGACGATCGGTGAGCTGCGCCGTCTGCGCGCTGACCGTCTCGGTGAGAGCCGCGCCCTTCTCAGCGGGCAGTGGTGACCGCTAATTAGACTCAGCGCGAAGCTGAGCGAACGTTGAAAAACTGGAGCAAGGAAGGAGCGCACTGCGTTCCTTCCTTGCTTTCTACCGATTCGATCTCTGGCAGACGTATTAGAACGTGCGCTAACAGTCCGAGGGGAAAAATACTGTTCATAAAAATGAACAGTCGCAGGTCGTTTCGCCAACCCTGGTCCACGTCAAAGATGTTTTACATCGAACAAAGTCTACAGCGCTTCCCCTCGAGCTGATGAACGCTGTGCTTCAATGCTTTCGGGAACCTGCCTTTTTTTGAGCGCAGGTTGTCAATGTCAAAGATCTTTGGCCTCAACCCTATATGGTGAAAATGGGCGACGATTTTTAATTACGTTCGCGTCTATTCTCGTTTCTTAAATTCGCGAACGACGATGTGTGATAGTAGGGCTCCGATTCGTTTCCGTTTTTTGGTTCCCTGCCTGGTTTCTGCGTCTTCTGCTTTTTGAGATCAGACATCTCATTGCGCTTTTCGTTGTTCGCTTAAGTATTCTGCACTTCTGCTCATTTCTTTAAGCATAGGTGGTGTTTTATGCGCAGGATTTGGTGTTGGTGGGCTTTCTGCGGTATGAGTGTATTTCGCATTTTTCAGCTCATTAAAGTTTCCGCTAGCCTGATCTAACTTTTTTTCTTTGCGGATATCACGCGTTGGGGGCGGAATTAGAAGGGTGTCGGAAAGTGCCGGATCCCGCAAATGGCTTTCGTTGCAGAGCTGGGGCACCATTTGTGGTGCGCTCTGCGGGGTTTGGGCGTGGGGGAGGTGGATGCTACGTTGGGTTATCTCTTTATCCCATACATCGCTTCTGCAAGCCCACCCCTCACAAACACAGTTCATTCATACCTTTTACCGTTTCGTTCCACCCATCTTTATGGGCTGGGGAACTGTGTTTGTGTTGGGGTGATTTGAACTGGTCTGGTATCGGAAACCTGCTAAGTCGATTCTTCCTTTTTCGGAAGCGCGTATTACCCGTGTGCCGACCTGGGCTACCGTATCACATGTGCGTTGCGCGTCGAGTTTTCCAGTCACTTTTCAAACGAAAGGAGATCAAAGCATGATCATTCACCATCTCAGAGCTTAGAGTCGTGCTCAGTTCGCACAGCGTAAAACCAGTTGGATGATGCCATGCACTTGCTTGCTGTCTTAGAGCGCTGCTTAGCTCGCTCAGTGTAAGTTCCGTGCACGGCATTCTACTCGCTGATTTGGAGTGAGCTCAGCTCGTTCAACACTTCAGCTGAGCATCTCTCGAGAGCATAGGGAGCAAATCGCTCTCAAAGATCGAAGCCGGCAAGATGCCGGCGCTCCCGGATCGAACCGAACTCCAAAAGAGCAAATCGCTCCTTAGAGTGATGCTCAGTTAGCGCAGGGGGAAAACCGCCCTGCTGATTGTCCCTGGAGCCGAATAGGTTCCGGCGTGCTCGCTTTGCTCTGACGTAGCGAGCGCGCTCGCATCTCGTTCGGTGCTCGAGTTCAAACGCACCTTGGCTGTTATGACAGCCGTTTTACTAGTTCACCAAACCGAGGCGCGAATTGCTTGTGGATTCAATCCCAAGCGCAGCGCCGCATCCCAATTGGGAGTCCAAGTATGAAGACCAAACAACAAGAACGGACGACGGAACTGCAGGGGAAGAACGCCAAGGCTCAGAGCAATGGCCCGATTCATCAGGCCATCTGGGAGAGTGCTGATCTGCGCGCCTTCTCGCCCAGCAAGTCCGAAACGAATCCGCAAGTCGATCGCGTCCTTGCCGACTCGATCGCCGCCGCTAAGAAGATGCAGACCGATGGAACGCTCTACGACAAGGAAGGCAAGATCACGCAGGACGCGATGGACACGCTCGGCCGCGCTGGTTACTGGGGGGTGCTGGTGCCCACCGAATACGGTGGCAGTGGTGCGACCTTCGCTCAGTTCGCCAGTCTCGTCACGAAGATGGCGGCGGCTGGGTTCGCGACTGAAGCTGGTATCGCCGGGATGCACGGCTGTATCGGGGCGGTCAGCTCGCTGACGCGCTATGGCAACGAGGATCAGAAGCGCCGCTTCCTTCCTCTGCTCGCCAGCGGCCAGCGCACTTCTGGCTTCGCCCTGACTGAACCCTGTGCCGGGTCGGACCTCGGCAGCCTGCGAACGGTGGCTCGCCGCGAGGGTGACGAGTATGTCATCAATGGCGAAAAGCTGTTCAACGGCAACTGCATTCCGGGGCGTCTCATTCGTCTCGTGGCGAAGGTGGAGGGCGAGGAGAAGCCGGCTGAGTTCATCGTCGAGCTGCCGCAGGAGAACGAGCACTTCCAGCTCGTTCGTTACAAGATCCTCGCCGTGCGGCAGGGTCGCAACAACGGGCTGAAGTTCACCAACTTCCGCATTCCGGCAGCCAATCGCATCGAAGCGCCAAACGGCAACGGGTTGATTCCGATCTACATTGGTCTCAACTACGGTCGCGTGGCAGTCGGAGCGAACTGCGCCGGTATCATGCGCTTGCTCCTCAAGAGCATCTGCCCGTGGGCGAACTACCGCGAGACTTTCGGCAAAAAGATCGAGACGCGCGAGAAGGTGAAGAACGGTATCGCACGGCTGGCGGCGCTGATCGTCGGAGCTGATGCTCTGCGTGATTGGTGCGCGGAACTGCTCGACCAGGGCGAGCGCGCCGAGCTGGAGTGCATCATCGCCAAGGTTTTCAGCGCTTCGGCTCTGAAGGAAGCGGCATTTGATATCGCCATGATGATCCACGGCGGGCGGTCTTTTCTCGGCGAGCACATCGTCGGGGAGAACGTTCACGACTACCTGGCTCCCAGCATCTACGAAGGGCAGAACGACATGCTCTCGATGAAGTTCTTCGCCACGTTGGTGAAGGAGCATGGCATGGAGTATCATCTGCCGCTCGGTAACGCCGTGAAGGAGGTGAAGCAGGGCAAGTTCGTCACAGGTGGTGTGAAGGCAGCCGCCACCTACGCCAAGTACTTGAACTGGAAGCTGGCTCAGCGCGTCAAGGCGACCTGCGGTGGTGGGTCGGGAGAGGGCTGCGATCAGCGGCTCGCTCGGCACGTCGTCTTCGCAGAGCGCTATTGCGCGAAGTTGTCGGTTGAGCTGTCGTCGGCGATGATGAAGCATGGTGCCAAGACTGCCGACCGGCAGTCGCGCGTCGTGCTGCTCAGCCAGCGTGTGCAGGACGCCATCTTGATGATGGTGACGGCAACAGCCGCGATGAAGTCGGGGCACGCGACCAACTGCGATGCGGCGGACATTCTCTGCCAGGATCTGCGTCGTAAGCTGACCGGCGAGCATCCGACCGACGAGTACTTCCACGCCTGTGCGAAGCTCGCCGACAAGGTGATCGATGGGGACTTCCTCCCGCTGGAAGGCACCATGGAATCGCCGGTGCTCCGCCAGTACAAGTAGTCTGGCTGTTGGGCGACGCATGGCGCTGCCCTTCATGCAGAGAGGTTCGCAGTGTTCTAAGTATGGAGCGCGGAAGTCCCGTCCGCCCATGCTGTACTGTCCTTGGGATCGACCCGAGATCGATTGTAACGGGCCGATCCAGGCAGGCTCATGGCTTCCAAAGCGAGAGCGGAGTTCTCGCAAGTTAAAACAGAGAGGGAGGAGATGGAACTCTTCCCTCTCGATTGTGGGCGTCACAGCAATTGCGATGCCCGCCCTGTTCGTTCGCTTGATGCAGCATTGCGGCACTACCCGTGGTGGTGTCGTTACACGTTTCACTAACCAATTCCAGAAAGTGATTCTATGACCAACTCTCAGATCGTGCTCGTGGTCGTTCTCCTGCTCCTGAAGCTCGCTGTCGTCCGCTGGTTCATCTGGTACGCAACCTGGAAAAAGCACGCCGTCCGCTTCACCGAAAGCGGTTACACCCCGCCGCTGGCTGGCTGGTTCAGCAGCTTCACCATGTACATGGCGAGCCGCCTGCTGACCTTCCTGACCGTCGGCAGGGTGACGGTGATTCGCAGTCCAGCGATTCCGTCCAAGGGACGCGTCATTTACGCTGCCAACCACCAGTTGCCCTGCGACTTCGCTATGGTTCGGCAGGCGTCAGGCCGTCACATGCGGATGCTCACGGCTTCCAGCCAGCTCGGAGGTTTCTTCGGTGTGATTTCCGCCTGGTTCGGCGTCATCTCGATTGCGTTCAAGTCGAAGTCGGACGGTGCTGCCGCTGAGGAAGCTTGTGTCAAGGCGGTCGCCGAAAAGGACGGCTGCCTCGGCATCTTTCCGCAAGGCGCGTTGCTTCCGGACAATGTCTTGAACCAGTGCGAGTTCCGTCCTGGTGCGGTGCGTATTGCCCAGAAAGCGGCCGCTCTGTCGGGCGAAGAAGTCTTCATCGTCCCGGTGGCGATTCACTACGAACGCAACCCTGCCAAGGCCGGTTGGACGCATCGCTTCCTGAAGAAGGCGCGTTCGAACTTCCTTGGTATGCGTGATCCGCGCTACTACGATCCGATCTTCAAGACGGATCTGTCGACGTTGTCGGATGCCGAGCGGGCCGAGGTCGAGGCTGCGCAGAAGGAAGCCGTGCGGAAGTACAAGCGCTCGCATGTCACCAATTATGGTGGCGTGGTCGTCGCCGGTCATCCGATCCCGGTCAGCACTCTGCCTGCCGAACCCCTGGAAGCAATCGAAGTGATTCGCCAGCATATCGCGGCGCAACTCGAAGTCGCCAAGCTCAACTCGTAACAGAAGCAGCAGTTTCAAGGAGCTGTTTACTGAACATAATCCTGCGCGTTCAGAAAGGGCGTGCTGCTTGCATCTGCTTGGAGAAGCGGTGACTTGCCACTCTTCTACGGATGCTCCGTAATTCGCTCTTTCATCTTCAGGCGACGCTAACGCGCCGCCGTATTCGTGCAGGAAGCCGTTCTCGTATCGGCGTCTTGAGGCACGAAGAAACTCTCTCTGAAGCAGGGGACGCTCCCAAGGTGTCCCCTGCCTGTTGGCTGACACGTTCCTCGTGTGAGGGACGAACAAGAGTCGTCAGCCGACTAATTCATGGCTAGTTTAAGGAACGAAAAATGAGACAGCAATCTTCATGCTGCCAACTTCCCGAGCCCGTGTCTGAAGTTACCGACCTTAGCGGGTTCGACTTGGTCATCAGCAGTGGTGGCGCCGCCGCCGTGCTAGGTGGCACTGGTGCCGCCGTGGCTGCCCAGCTGGCAGGTCTGAACTCCTGGCGAAGGCTCGGAGGTGTCAGCGGTGGTTCGCTTGTTGCCGCGATGGTTGCGGCCGGACTGGACAGCAACGAACTCTTGCGTCTGGCGACTGAAAGCCGCATGGAAAGCTACCTGACCGCGAGTCAGGGGCTGATCGGACTGCCTGCGCGTCTGGTCGGCTGGAAGTTCAAGCACCGGGTGCACTCGCGTCCGCACCAGGAGAACTGCCGTTGGAACGGGCTCTTCGGCAGCGACAATCTCGGCTTCCTGGTCGAGAAGGTGATGGAGGATCGTCCCGCCTCACAGGCTGAGTTGTTCTGCCCGGCCGCTGGAGGCACTCGCTGGCCGCTCAATCTCTGGACGATGGCGACCACCAGGGATGGTTCTCAGGTAGTGTTCGATGCCAACGGTGTTCATCACGTCTGTTTGAGGGGTGTGAAGCGCAAGATCTCTGACGAAGTCGCTGCTCCCGGTACCGCGCTGCGCGCCAGCTGCACCATTCCTGGTGTCATGGCATCGGTGGACTACCGGGGCATTCGGCTCTACGACGGAGCGATGAGCAGGGATGGCATCTGCCCTGTTGGACTGGAGATTCGCAGCTTTGGCGCTGATCCTCGCAAGATCATCGCCGTGCGCGTCGGTGAAGATCTTCACAAGCCGATTCTCGGCCGGCTTCACACCGCGGCGCGAATTGCCTGCGGAGTCCATCCGGACTTTCACTGGGGACCGGAAACCGTCGGTGTTATCGAGTGTCGCCCGCAGATCGACCACGTGCACACGCTGAAGTTCATCGTTTCGGACGACGAGAAATGGCTCGCCATTCTCATCGGTTTCGAAGCCATGCTCTCCCAGCTCGCTTTGCACGGCATTCTGAAGGGCGACCGCTTGTTGCGCGCGCGCAGCATCCTCCAATGCATCGGCTTCTGGCGCGACGCGATTCCGCAAGCAATCGGACGCTACCAGCCGCTGGCACGTCGCATCAAGGATTGCTTCACCGAGCACGGATTGCTGACTGGCTAAGCCCGCTTCCACACAGGGCTTTCAAACAAGCCCTGGCGCCATCGGCGTCCATTAAGAGGAAGAGAGCAACACACGGATGTGTTGCTCTCTTCCCTTTTTTATCTTTTTTTTGCTTTTTCGAACTTCCATGAGGGCGCCGATCCTGTCAATACCCAATTTTCGGTGCACTTTTTCTATTTTAAACCAACAAAAGGAGGGAAGAGTGTTCCCTTCCCTAGCACTTTTTCAGATCTTGATCGCTTTTTGCGATCATGGACTTCATTTGCTTCGACGGCAGTATTGACTGCACACAC
>JAIEQI010000159.1 GCA_019747875.1 Candidatus Obscuribacterales bacterium | reverse complement strand
TAATTACTTTAGACCGATTCGCTCTTTTAGGAGTTCGGTTCGATCCCGGGAGCGCCGGCATCCTGCCGGCTTCTAATCACTTTAGACCGATTCGCTCTTTTAAAGGTCGCAGCGGATCCGATTTTGACAGCGTTTGGCTATGTGATGGATATTCAACGGTTGATCCAGTGTTACGAAAAAGTTCTTGCTGATTTTTTGTTCATCTCGATGCCACGCCTTACTGGTCTTGCATTCTGCTCAATTTCTCTTACTCCACAGTTCTGAACAAAGTTAAGAACTGATGGGAGGATTCCCATGTTCTGAGCGATTTGCTATTTACATAGCGGCATTGACGATTAAGATCGTATCTACGGTAGCTGGCAACCGCTGCGCCCGACCGGAGTCGAAAATGAGCGAGAACAAGAAATTTGCTGGAATAGGCACGAAAGATGTGCCGACCTTTAGTCTGCATGCAAGCAAAAAGGGCAACTCGAATAAGTTCATTTCGCATCTATTAGGTCTTGATCACGAAGAACCAAGCAAGGGGGCAGGAAAGTCTTTCTCGCCGTCTCTGAGCGGAGTGAAGATCACCGATGCGCTTCAGGGCATCAAGGTGACGCCGAACTTTATGTTCTTATTGCTGTTCCTTGGATTCTTTCTTTGGCTGTTCGTTATCTACTGGGTGCGCCATAACGAGCCCCTGGCAGATGCGGTCCTGGGCAAGCCGAAAGTGCATGCGGCATCGGTGGCCGCAGATCGGCAATTGGTTAATGGCATAAAGAAGACTTTTCCCGTGCAGACATCAGCTCGCACTGGTGAGGTATATGTACCTGGTGTTCCACATCATGATTCCTATAGCGCTCAATATCAGCAGCACCAGCAAGGGCAGTTCGCGCCTCAGCATGGGCAATCGGCTTTTGTCGCGGCTCCGGTTGAGCCAAATGGTTATGCTCTCCAACAATATGCTCATCCTGGATATGCAGGAGTGGCTCCGCAGCACGCTTTTGGAATGCCTCAAAATGGCGTCCCCGTGCACGAAACGATGATGGCACCGGCGCATGCTCCTTTTCACGCGAACATTCCAAGTCAGCACATGATGCAGGGCGGAGCTCACTCGCCGTATGTTGTTGGCGCTGGCAATTACATGGTCGGCGTCCAGACTGGATCGGGCACTAAAGTCAAGACAATAGTCAGCCGCTAGTCCCTCGAAAGATTAAGCGACAATCATATCCCTCACATAAGTTAAGCATCTTTGCGCTTGTTCGGGAGCGGAAATTTTACTGCTTGAGTTCTGAAAAGAGCGCCAGGCGGCGTTGCATCTGGCTTCTCACCTCGTCGAGCATCAGTGACAAGCTCAACAGCTTGTCCACCAATGTCTAAGGCTTTCTTAGAGGCGAAACAATATTGAGCTACTGCGTTAGAATTGAGCTGGCAAAATGCCGCCCTGGCTCGGAATGTAAGCATGGACGTATACGACATTACAATCATTGGTGGTGGACCCACAGGTCTATTTGGCAGTTTCTATGCAGGTCTTAGAGGACTGAAGACCAAAGTGATCGACGTGTTGGCTGAGATGGGCGGGCAGCTCACCGCTCTTTATCCAGAAAAGTACGTTTACGACGTAGCTGGACATCCAAAGATTCTGGCTAAAGACCTCGCTAAGAACCTGGCAACTCAGGCTCAACTCTTCAAGCAAACGATTTGTTTGGGCGAAAAGGTTACCAGAATGGACCGCATGGAAGACGGCGTTTGGAAAATCACTACAGACAGAAGCGAAGAGCATTACACCAAGACAGTTCTTTTGGCTCTGGGAGCCGGAGCTTGCGTACCGAAGAAATTGGACGTTGAGTATCCGACCGAGTTGGAAGGACAGAACATTTTCTATGCTGTCAAAAACAAAGAGCTTTTTAATGGCAAGGATGTGCTCATCATTGGTGGTGGTGACTCAGCGGTTGACTGGGCAAATGAGTTTTCGCAATTTGCCAAAGTAACTCTGATTCACAGACGCGACCAGTTCAGAGCTGTTCAAACCTCTGTTGAAGAAATGAAGCGCAATGCCGTAGATATCAAGACCTTCTATGAACTCAAGCAAGTTGTGGGCAATGGAAAAGTCGAATCTTGCGTAATCTTCGATAACCGCTCAGGCAAAGAAGAGCAAATCAAGTGCGATGCCATCCTCATCAACATCGGCTTCGTCATCAATTTGGACTTCTTGAAGTCCTGGGGACTTCACATGGAAGGTAATGCCATCGCTGTTAACGAGAAAATGGAAACGAATCTTCCAGGTGTATATGCAGCAGGAGACATCTGCTCACACCCAGCAAAATTGAAGCTTATCGCGACAGGCGCTTCCGAGGCAGCCACGGGAGTCAACTTTGCAGCTGTGTTCATCAATCCAACAGCCAAAGCGTTCCCTGGACACAGTTCCAATCTGAACCTCAGCATCTAGCCCGGTAAACTCCGCTTTGTATGCGCTAGGATGAGAAAATCCTAGATGGTTTTTTGCGGCGATCCGCGTTATAACCACAAGTTAGAAACATGCCTTTGGAGTGCCTTATGTCTATTCTGGTAGATCATGAGATTAGAGCAGAGATTGAGTCCGGCAAGCTCGTAATCGACCCTTATGAGGATGGGCTGGTACAGCCCAATTCCTACGATGTTCGTCTGGATGATCGTTTTGGCTGGCATGAGCGCTCGGATGAGGTAATTGATCCCTACAAATGCGAAACGGTTCTGGCGCACGTGGTTCATGTCCAGGGCGAGAGCATTCTTTTGCATCCAGGCCAGTTCATCTTAGGTGCAACCCTTGAACGTCTCACACTTCCCCGCGACATTGTTGGCCAGCTGACTGGCAAGTCTTCA
This sequence comes from Candidatus Obscuribacterales bacterium, assembly GCA_019747875.1. Classification (GTDB taxonomy): domain Bacteria; phylum Cyanobacteriota; class Vampirovibrionia; order Obscuribacterales; family Obscuribacteraceae; genus JAIEPM01. The sequence continues at coordinate 22,074 of JAIEQI010000159.1, read as the reverse complement.
CTTGCTCGACTCGGTGTGATGGTGCACGTGACTGCAGGCTTTATTGATGCAGGATTCAGCCATCCACCCGCTCAGATAACTTTGGAAATCGTCAACGTCGGCAATCGTCCAGTGCGCTTGCATGCAGGTATGCCAATCGGACAGATGGTCTTCACGCGAACCGCCGAATGCCAGGTCGCATATCACGAGAAAGCCAGCGCTAAGTACAACGGCCAGCCGGCAGCTGCCCACAGCCGCTATTACATGAATTCGTCGCCCGGCTAGACCACTGACCGAATTTTTGGAATTTTGGAATCGCCACAAACCGATCATAGTTTCGCCACAGATACGCAATACGATACTCGTGTCGAAGCTAGCAGGGCGGTTTCTATGGATTACAACAGACTTGAGCGTTTTTCTGATCGGGAGTAGATACACAGACCTTTTGAACGGGATGCTTATTCACCCGGATGAGATTTTGGATTTTTCAAAGCCAGCGGACAGCAAGTCGGGGGCGGCGACCTTGCCACATGTTGAAATTAGCGACCAAGCTAATAGGTCTCCTCATCAAGACAGTGAACGTGCGCCCAAAGATCCAAAAGGCATAGAAACGGACTCGGATTCAGTTATCCGACGTAGGCTCTACGCTTCTGAAAATATGAAGAAGCTGTTTTTGAGCGAAAGCGAAAAGACAATACACGATCGGTTTCATGTGGGCTATGTTAATGACTATGCTGGAACGGGTGAAGCTCGCTTCTCATTTATAAAACCATGCAATCCTGAATTGGTCATTCCCGTGCGTGACAGAAAGTGATCTTGATCATTATTCTTGATATGCTGGCAATCTGCGCGTTTGAGCGCTGAAATGGAAGGTAGCGGTATTACCTGCGGTTCTGCCGCCTCGGTGGGGCGATTAGAATCGGCAATGGCAACATGCGCTGTTGCTGCGGTGCTCCTTGTCCGTCTGGAGCTGTAATGATGCAGCGTGGCATCATTTGTTGCAATCGGGCTACTTTCTCCGGTGATAGTTTTGTATCTTCCAGGTTCAACACCATCAGGTTTTGACAGCGTGCCAGATCCTTGATGCATTCATCCGTAATAGGGCATCCTTTAAGAGAGAGAGCGCAGGTTGCGCAGGTTCGCCAGTTCGGCGACGCCGGCATCAGCCATTGCACTGTAATCCAGTGAAAGAACTTGTAGGTTTTTCAAATTCTTGAGTTCGGCTGCGGACTCGCAAGACACATAAGTATCGTTCAAGTTCAGCTTTTGAAGTGAATTAATTTTGCCGAGAGCTTTTGCACCTTCATCGCCGATGCTGGTGCTATGCAAGTTGAGTTCCGCCAGCCGTGTCGGTCGACTTTTCTGAAGTGCCTGAAGACCCGCATCGGTGATGGAGGTGTTCTCCAACGAGAGTGTTGCAAGGTGGGGAGATTTATTCAGTTGTGCCAATCCATCATCTGTAATGGTGCTGCCTGAAAGATCGATATCGTTGACCAGGTTGCCTCGCTGATCGAGATAGGCACCCAGATTTTGGTCAATACTGTGCTTGTTCTGATTGGAGATGCTGAATGTCTGGCCGTTTCTCTCCCGCACCAGAATCTGGTCGGGAATCACTCTTTGCGGTTCGCCTTGGTCGGCGCCGACCTGGCTATCGCGGAGCGAATCGAGTAGCTGTTCGCGAAAAGAGCGTGTATCGGATTCTTCGGGTGCCGCCGCGCCCGGTTCCGCAAGTTCTTGCATAGGCATTAGAAACGAACTCCAACTGAGGTTCCACCAACGTCGTTTACCAGCCCAGTCGGTCTCATTAAGTAAACGATCAGTCTGTGGATTTTGCGTGATCTCGCTTGCGGGGTTTCCCAGGGCGTCCAAAAAATTTTATGCAGGCTGGCAGATTTCACTATATATAGATGGATATGAGGCTGGAGAAACAGCCCCCAATTATCCTGAGTGGGAATCCTCCCATGCTTCTCGTGATTTTACGCATGGATAGTGGCCTAAGTTCCTTCTAATATTTACGGAAATGTGTGTCGTTTGTCCTGCAATTTTTCAGGGACGCAGGACAGTTTCTAAAGGAAGGCCGGAGGTTACTCGAGTATGGTTGAGGGATTCCGAGATTCGGAAAAGGACGCGGAAAACAATCGTCCTGTAAATCCATTTGATGAAAGCCGCGATGATGATAAGAAAGAGGTATCTCGAGTAGCGTGGGGCGATGGCGTCGCACCAGCCGCGCGCAATTTGCCCGCGATTGATTCCAGCATGAACGGTCCGGATCCGAATGCAAATCCGAAGGACAAGCCGTGGAGAGCTGGTCAGACGACAGCTCCTATCACTGACCGTATAGTACCTGTTGATCCAAGTTTGAATGGTGATCCTAATCAGAACCGCGGAGCAGACCCATGGCGCGCCGGGTACCCGGAGTCGAGCTATAGAGGGCCTGGACAGACTTATGAAAATCCGAGTGGAAGGCAGCCGGGCGTTCCAGCAGCCGACGATTGGAAAACTCAAGTAGGCGACCGTGTCAAGCAGCAAGGAATGCCGACGCTTCCGACAGTTCCGATGGGCGGACCAACCGCAGAACAACTCGGATTGAACGGTGTTGACGCGGATAAGCGCAAAAACATTCAAGACAGCCTTGATTTGAGAACTCCTTATTATGGTTATCTAGCTACTGGTGCCTTCAGCGGTGCTCTGTCAAATTCTCTTGTTTGGGGATTGGACAAAAAGCTGGCATCAATGCCGGCTGAAACGCGGACTGGCTTCTGGAAAGCATGGGAAGCGCGAAGCCCGATGATGAAAGAGCATATGGAACTTGCTCGTCGCGTGCTCACGGCAAATGAGAACTGGATGGCTGCAGATGGCGCCAGGAACCTAGCAAACGCTAATCTGGAACCACACGGAAAGGCCTTGGCTGGCTTAGTTAAGGACATCAACAAGCAAGTCAAAAAAGGCGTCAAGGACGAAGCTCTTGGTGAATTGCTAAAACGGCAACAAGCATTTCTTGGCGAGACAAAAAATCTTGTGCCGTCTCGTATGCTAGCGCAACTGGGCACCGCCGAAGAAGTCGCAGCCGGTCAAAAGCTGTTCGACATGACGGGCAAGCAAGGTACCGTTCTCAAAGAGTATGCTGCTGCTGCTGAGCAGAATGCCTTAGCAAAATCTGCCGTGACCAGCGCTGAATCTACCTTGCAAGATGCACATAACAAGCTTACTGCCGCAACCAAAGAAGGTCCTGGACCATTCAGCGGCAAGCTAATGAATGGTGCGGCCTGGGGCGCGCTTGTATCCGGTGGTACATTGGCTGCCGGTTATGGAATCGACAAAGTCCTCGGAAGCCAGTTTGGATATGAGACCAAGACAGATGCAGCTACACGTTTCCTTGTTGATGGAGTCGCCATCCCAAGTATTATTCTTGCCGGTGGTCAGGGACGCTTCAAGTATGCTGCAGCTGGTGGATTGTTCTTGAGCACACGCGCTTATGAATTTATCTCCGGAGCCGGTATGTTTGAGGGTTCAGTGCAGATGAGTGCTGCCTTGCGTCCGACAACAGCTGATGCTTTGTTGATTCCAGCTGCGGCGACAATCCCAATCATCAACGCACCTGGATTCTTAGGAATGAAAGCCGGCGGCTGGCAGGCAATGACTGCTCAAGTCGCTGCTGCCTGGGCGATCGGTCGTGGCTATAATGCACTTGCTTATGCCATGAACTGGGATGGGCATAGGGAATCAGGCAAAGAACAAGCTGAGATGTTCTCTAAGGCGTTCAACCGCGATCGCGTCTCGCACAACATCGATAGTTTCAACACCGCTGTCGACAAAGGCAAGACTCTTGGAAAAGAGAACGAAGCCAAGCTCGAACTGGAATGGACCGATTGGCAAAAACGCGATCCCGGCGACAGCGGAGATCCCAAGCTCAAGATGTCCTTCTGGAGAGGAAATGCCACGATTACCGCAGCACTCGGCGAATTCCGTCTTGATGAAGGCAGTCGCTTGAGTATTGCTGGTCACGTCAAAGGCATTGCCGAAGCTCAGCATGCCGACAAAGAAGAGCGAATTTTGAAAGGTCATGATCTCGACTTTGGCGGTGAAGCGCTTACATGGCTTCGCCTGGCTGCAAGAGACATCATCAGAATGCGAAACTATGCACGCACACATGAAGGCGAAGTAGTTGATGGCGTTAAGATGGATGCAGCTTACGATCAACAACTTGAGAAGATGCAGAAGCGGGTCGAAAGCCAGATCGATAAGATCTACGGCGAGCACAAGATCGAAGAGATCTACGATGTTATGCTCGAGAAGACACGCAAAGACGTGTTTGCTATGGATAAAGCGCTCGTTAAATTGGTCGAAGAGTATGAAGTGCTTCGTTCGAAAGACACCAAATATCTCGCTAAGAAAGCTCGCGACATAGCCTTAGGTTATCTGGCTGAGAGTGAACGTGCCACCAAATCCACCAATGGAATGGATGCCGATGCACTCGGCAAAACTGCATGGCAATATCTGCAGCGCGCTGAGCAACTCGATCCGGAAAATAAGGATCTACCGAAGCTCAAGAAGATTGCAGGCCGAGTAGTTAAGAACATTCAGCCGGCGATCGACAAGCAGTGGGAAAACCGCGGCAACAACCCGTTCGAACTGCGCAGATAACAATCTGAAGCGACTACGATGGCAACTACGTTGCGCTGGCTCTCAGCGAGCGAACGAGCAACTGCGTTGCGCTGGCTGCTAAGTATGGAGCGCGGACGTCCCGTCCGCCCATAAGCGCGAAGCGCGTTGCAGCTAAGTTAATACAACAGTCTCCTCAAAGAGTTGTTGCGTAGATAGCGGGATCTGCATATAACTAAGTATGCACCACCTGTGGTGGTCGCTGCTGCCGTGATGATTGAACTTCCCCAGAGGTGATCAGAGTTCATGTGCGATCGTCGATGAATGCACTCTTGTGTTCTGAGCGCAGCCATGCGTCTGTGAGCGCAAGATAAAGCTCACAAAATGATCTCTCGTCCTCCGGTTCCCATCCGGATTCGATACGACGAACGAGCTCACTCAATAGCAAATAATGAGATACTTTTGCCGGTATATCCATAATGCGGCCTCGCCGAGATTCTCTCGCAAAGTCCACTCCGCATCCGGTTCTTCTTTAGGACTGAGCATGGTACGGATAAGTTCCTTGACAGCAAGAGAACTACTTGGTGCTCTCTTGCTGTCAAGGTCATAGAGCGATGATTAAAAGAATAAATTGATTGTCAGCGCTATCAGGCACGCTAAGAATGCTCCTCTAAACCAGCTCTGAAAGGGGCTATCGGAAAAGTGGACAGCGACATACAACGAGATGAAGTATAAGCAGACGATTTCCATCGACGGCTTATGCGTCTCGATCTGAGCAAAGGGGAAACACGAGATTGCTAGCACCAATTGGCGGAATAGTTGTACTGGCCAATAGCACAGTCCTGCAAGGACTGACGAGACGGCGGTCGACCCGACGCTTGATTCCAATATGAATGCGCTTGTTGTGGCGAACCCAGCTATCGAAATGGCTGGTAATAACGGTGCCGCCAAAGTATTGGCCAGGAGGAAATACGGGTTCAATTGCTGAAAGTAGAATACTTGTAAGGGGAATACGAAAGCTTGGGCTACGCAGCATGAAGTCAGAACTCCAATCAGGAATGTTGGTATTGTCTGTAGTGCCCTTGTGGCTGTCCGTTGCATTTTCTGAGCGCAGAGAACTAATCCTCCTGTCGAAAGATAGGAGAGCTGCAAACCGATATCAGCAATGTCCTTAGGATTGACTGCAAGGCTGACCATAACACTAAACGCCAGTGTTGCAGGCAGGTGTGCCGTTCGTTTTAGCGTGTCTCCGAGAAGAATTACCGTCCCCATAAGGAAAGCTCGCTCAACAGAAGGCGACGGTCCGGCAATTATGATGAAGAGCATCATCGTAGCGATCCCGACAGGCAGGCGCAGAAAGGCACCGATGCAGAGAATGCGACAGAGTATGTAGACGCTGGCAACCAAGATACTCAAGTTGAATCCGGAAGCCGCTAAGACGTGCGATAGCCCACTTCTGCGAAATGCTTTCCTTGTGGACCTGTCTACTTTGATTGCTCTATTTCCTAAGACCATTGAAGCAAGTAAACTGCCATTCTGGGCTCCTAAGTTTGCCTGCATGAAATGGCTAATTCGCCGACGTGTGGCAGTTCCCCAATCTGTTTCCGTCGCGGCTTGAGGTCGGAAATAGCGAATCGAAGAGTTTGCTTCTTTTCTTGGGTCTTCTGGTCTAAGGCCAACATTTCCATAGCCAAGAAGCATGATTGTCGCTAAAGCAAGAGCCCTACTTGGTCGGACCCCGAACAGCGGAACAATTCCAACGAGAAACATTGTTGATAATACAGGTAAAATCCAGGGCAAATGAAATGCACCGTATGCAGTGCCAAGGATGAACATGGCTCCGGCAAGAACAAATCTTCTTGGTGCGACCAGCCAGTAATGATCTGCTGGCGTGCCCGTCGGACTGGGTTCATTTAGTGCTGTTACTCCTTCCGCCCTCCGGCAGTGCTGAACAGATTCATCCTTTCCTGGTTGAATCTGTTCAGCAATCAATTCTACTTGTGAATTGTGCATAGATTTTTCTCTGTTGCCCGCCTTCCTCCTCTAAGACGAACAATCCATGCCAAGAGTTCAACTTATATTTGCGGGTCCAAGAGATTCGTCACCTTGGATACTCGCTCTTTTCCTGTTGTGCCTAATAGATCGGTGATGTTTCGCAAGGCGTAGAATGCGCCAAATGCGTACACTCCATAGGGCGACTTCTTTGTCATCGATAGCAAAAGAGAGCTTACCATTCCGAGATCTGCTGCTAAAGCCAATCCATAGCGGCTGCGCTCAGCAGATGTTTTCGATTCGTATAGGTATTGAGCATCCTCTAGCGCATTAGCACCGGTCGCACCGAGTGCGATTCCATAGACCATCCCCAAGTTTGGACTCCGAACGCCCTCAAGGGCAACCGCTAAGGTGCCAAGGACTGTCGCCGGCCTCCATATGAATGGACAATTCTTTGCGATTTCCTCATAGCGTGCTCTGTCACGTTCACTTTGAAGCTTGTATTTTTCTTCATTGAGAGACGGACTAATCTCCAGCAGAGGCAGTATGCTTTTGTCATCTGTGAAGGGAGTTTCCAGTTTGTTTTCGGAACTTTCTATCAACCTGCTCGTATCAAGTGCGGGCATGGAAGCGCGATTTGTGTTCAGATCGATGGAGCAATCGAGTTGAAAGGGATAATTACCCAATTTCGATATGTCCAAGAAATCTGTCTTGTCAGCAACGACATTTGTGCCATTCTCTGCTGGCTCTGTGGGCAGTTCTGCCATGGGGAAACCTCCTGGCCCCCCGACTACCAGCTACGAATTCATTATATACACCTGTTAGTTTTTTTTGACGATCATTTCATGTTAGATCTGCTGACCCAAAATTGTTATGAGTACTTGCAGTGCAGCTCAGAGGTCCTGAGCTCATCAATGTTTAGCGGAGCACTTATTGATCTGTGTTAGGAATTTCTTGCAGTTCATCCACGTTGTACTTGAATGTGTAAATCACATCTAAATAGTTGGGCGTGAAATCTTGCGGCAGCGGATCCGCCTTTTGTGTAGCTAGTGCGATCGCTTTGATTGCAGCTTTGTCAGTCATTTGCTCGCCGGATGATTTGAGCATTCGAATTTCGGCGACGTGACCGTCGCGCTTTAACCGAAATATCAGTTCCACCTTTCGCGAAAATCCGCGCGGGGGAGACCAGTTCTTTTTGATCTTTTTGTGCAACTCTTTCAGATAGAGCGAGAGATTGTTTTCTGCTCCCTTTCCGCCGTTGGATTTGCCACCGCGCTGGAAGACATCGACTCCATCGAGTTCTCCGTCGTTTTCAATTAACTCAACCATTTCCAATGGACGAACTTCCGTGAGAAATGGTTGATCGCTTCTTGCCGATGAGATTGAGGGAATGGGACGATTCTGAAACGCAAAGGAATCTGTTACTGTTTTTGTCTGCCAGTTTTTCGGTATCACCATGGGCAGTGTCGCGCTGCTGCTTTCTTTCTTGGGAATACTGTTTTTCGAAAGGGGGACAGGTGATAGCCGCTCGAGCTTCTCTTGCAAAAGCTCCGGACTCAAAGTCTTCTGAACAGCCTTCTGGTCTGTCGCATCGTTCTCTTTCTGTTTTGGCTGCTCTTTTGGTTTCTCGTTCTGTTCTTTTGCTTTCTCGTCTAATTTCTTCTTTGGTTCTTCTTTTTGCTTTTGCGCATCATCTTTCTTGTCTTGCTTTACTTTATTGGCGGCGGATTCTGCACTCTTTCTGGCGCTGGCGTTTGAAAGTTCACCCTGTTGTGTGCGGACATCGGCGGTGCGCTTGCGCAACTTTTCTTGTGGTTTCATCCCGGGAAGAGGCTGATTGTTATCCTTGAAATCCTTATCCGAAAGCAGCTGTATGTCTATGACTTGCAGGAGTGTTTCTCTTTTCTGATCGAGGGATTTGATAAGTTCGATCCCCGCCATGAGATAAATTGCAAATGCTGCTATCAAGAAAACCATGCCCAGGCTTTCACTGAGTTTTAGCGGCTCTTTGCTCTTTGGCAATCCGGCAAGAGCCAGCGGCGGGTATTTCTCAAAACGCAAAAATCGAACCGAGCTTGCGGCGACAAATCCAAGAATCAAATACCAGGGCAGACCTTCTTGGCCGACATCCAGTCTGCCTAAGCTCATGAACCATACTGCTGCTGCCGAAACGAAAAAGAGCAAACTGCAGACGTTGCGAATGAGGTTAAAACGACGCGTTTCAACCCATGCGTGCAAAAACTTTGCCGCTTCGGTACTTGTGGCTGTGCTGGCCTTTTCCTTGAGCTCTGGCTGGGTAGTCAAAGTTCCCTCAGGACAACCACTCAATAGTAGCGCCAGCTGAGGCTTTCGCCCCCTAATAGTTTCTAATTTGAGGCAATGCGAGCTGCTCTCGGGTTAAGTGTCTTTAATTCATCCCTGCGACTTAGAGGGGAGACGTGGTGCACAAACGAATCTTTAGGACGCCATCAACCAAATAGAGCGAAGACACGTTGAGGTCTTCGCTCTATGGAGAGTTATTTAGTCCTTTCGGAAGCTACTTGCCCATCGCGGCGAAGTACACGTTGCACGCGTGGTCCAGATATTCGCGAGTGAGACGTGGTTCAGCTGAAAGGAACTTACAGAGGTTGACGACCTGGTCGATGACGTCACGCGGGTGGCAGCATCGCATATTGCGGCGGCCGCTGCGGTATTGCGTCTCGATCAGGTAATTGACAGCCTCTTCGTTGTAAGGGATTCCGACGCGCTGGCAATACTGAAGGAAGATCCATTTGAATTCTTCTTCTGTTGGGCTGTTGATGTTGATCTTGAATGGAATACGACGAAGGAACGCTTCGTCCACCAGGTCAGCCGGATTGAGGTTGGTTGAGAAAACAATCAGCTGCTCGAATGGACATTCGAGTTTCTTCCCAGTGTGCAGTGTCAAGTAATCCACACGTTTTTCCAGCGGTACAATCCATCTGTTCAACAGTGACTTGTGGTCGATTCTCTGGCGGCCAAAGTCGTCGATGAGCAGTAGTCCGCAGTTTGACTTCAATTGCAGCGGTGCTTCGTACAACTTTGAAGTGAAGTCGTACTGAAGCTCAAGCATGTCGATTGTCAACTCACCGCCTACCACTACGCATGGGCGCTGGATGCGAACCCAGCGATGGTCGTAGTCTCGCGGATAGTTAGCTGCCGAGACCTGTGTATGGTTGTGGTCGTCATAGACGCGGATGATTTGCCCGTCTACTTCAACTGCATACGGCAGGAAGATGTGTCCTTTGAAGCTGCGCACGATACGCTCTGCGATGGACGTTTTTCCATTTCCGGCGTCACCGAAGAGGAACATACCTCTTCCGGAGTTGATGGCTGGACCGACCGTGTTTAGTGTGCGGCGGTTCACCATGATGTCTGAAAATGCAATTTCCAGGTCGCGCGGAGTGACTGACTCTTTGCGGATTGTTTGATGTTTTAGGGACTCGACATAGGTGGACCAAGGCACCGGTGCAGCTCCGACGTAACTATTGTGGTCGAAGTAAGCGCGGGCGCGGTCTCTTCCTTTGTCGGTGGGCATGTATTCGTAGTCGGCGATACCGCCTGACGAACGAACTTCAACTAGCATCTGACGTTTGAGAGATTCCAGAATAGATTCCACGATTTTGAAGGGAAGCATCGTGCGATTGGCAATTTCTCTGCCTAATGCAAAGTTGACGAGGTAGATATCTTTGAGGATGAGTTCTTCCAGGAAGCCTTCTTTAAGCCCTGTTTCCTCAATGCTGTTTGGGTATGGCGGGACAAACTCCTGCTGTGGTTGCACACCTCTGACTTGTTGAACCATAACTCTCTCGCCTTTGTGAAGTGAATTAGTAAGTCGAAAGACCAAAAACGAAGGTCTTACGGGTTATATACCTCGAATTGTCCCAAAAAATCGGCAAATCGAACAGTACTAAGAGGAAATTGAAGCAGAACTTCTTTGGCTAGTCAGCTTTTCGGCTAAGTCATGCAGCCGGGCTGATTCTCGTTTCAGCTCGGAAAGCTCGCCAGTGGCACCGAAACGGACACGAGCGTAGCTGCGGAAAAAATTGCGGCAAGCTTCAAAAAAGTCAATCTGTTCAAGCTCTGCCGACCTCGGGCAAAGGTAGAGCCTTTGCATAATATCTGAGGCTGTGTCTCCCGGGCGCCTGGAGACTCCGAAAGCTTCAATCAAAGACAGCACTTTCAAGTATTCATCCGTGGCGGCTGCGTGGAGTTTTAACTCTTCGCTTAATGGCTGAGCCCGCCATTTTTTGAAAGAGTTGCTAAATAGCGATTTTAGTGAGCGTAAGTTCAAGAGAACGATGCTCAAAAGGATTGCCAAAACTATGCTGCTCGTCAGTAGTGTGGTGAGATTGCTGGAATATGCAGCTGCCAGTATCGCCAGGTTGCTCATCGCGGAATCGGCTGCACGTGCGAAGTTCTTGCCATTGCGGCTTTGTCTGAAGTTTTTCCAGCTGTCCACGATTTGGCTTTCCAAGAAAGAGAAAACTGAGGACTGTTCTTGTCCTTGGTAGCCGACCCCCATTCCGTTGGGAGTGGCATCCAGTGGGATCCACCCCGCGCCTTCAATGAAGACCTCTGTCCATGAATGTGCATCGCACAATCTTACATCCCACAAACCGGTGAAGGGATTGTATTGACCCGGCGCATAACCAGTCACCAGCCGCGCTGGGATTCCCTGCGTTCGACACATAATCGCCAGCGCCGAAGCGAAGTGTTCGCAGTAGCCGCGTTTCTTATCAAATAAGAAATCAGAAACTGTATCTCGATTTTTGTTGGCAACACCAACGTCGAGGTCGTATTTATATTGGCGAAGCAAATAATTGCAGATTCGTTCTGCCTTGGCATAATTTCCGCCGTCACCAGCTGTGGTGCGAGCCAGTTGCTCTACTGCTGGATCAATTTTGGGAACGGCCAAATATGCTTTAAGGCGCTTCTGCCATCGTTCGTGTCGAGTTCCTGAAGATGGCTCTTGCTGTCTCAGTTTAGAAAAATCGTAGCTTGGTACGTTGGAGAACACCGTGTATACCATGTCCTTTTGAATTCCAATAGGGCTGCGAATCGCGCCGTAGGTATCAACCTGCAACTTTTGCGATGGAAAGTAAATTTGGTACGGGAAGCTAGAGCAGACCACTAGATTGCTGCTATCTTCTTCGACGTAAATTACTTGCAAGAGCTCTCTATATCGAACATTTGGGAAGACCGAGTTCTTAAGTGGAATCTCAAATGAATGATTAATTGAAGCAAAACAGTCCACCGTCTTCTTCGGAAGGCTCATCGTCCATGTGTTGCCATCGAAAGTGTCATAGGCCATGCCGCGTAGATAATTTCCGAAGCCGCCCTGAACGCGCAATACGATCTTGTCGCTTAGCTTGCCACGATAGTTTGTGTCGAGGCTTTCGGCAAAGCCGTAGTATGAATTGGGCTGGCTCTTAATTGATCCGTCGGGACTGAATAGCTGCGACAGGTTCATTACCGGAGCAGCAATTTGCCCCATGAAAGGCAAATTGCTGCCAGAGCCAATTCTGATTTGCTTCAAAAAGGAAATTTGAAAACGTGGCAGAATCGCAAAAGTGCTCAATGTGGTCACGAGCATGACCAGGCTCATAGCAGTAAGTGCACCGGCTCGCCTGGTCCATGAGCTTTTGCCTCTTCCAACCATGCTGGTGTTGACGTCTTTCAGTGATATCGGTTTCTGGCGCTCGAAAAGTTTGGCTTTGAGGGAGTTCTGCGTGACTGGCTCAACTGGAGGATTGGCTTCCGCATCCTTGTTTTGTCGCATGTTTATGAAGGCGCGAGATGCACTTCTTGAGGCGCAATCAAGCTGGAACATGACAGCGGCAAGAAGGAAGAAAACAGAGAAATAAACCAAGAAACTGAAATCGCGGCTAAGTGTGGAAGCCGACGTAATTAATATGAAGCCAACAAGCGCCGAAAGGCTTAAATCTCGCCGCCTCGGAAGGTCGAAGCTGTGTAATGCCATCAATGCCATTAGCATCTGCGTTAAGGGGGTGCGAGCGTCGGCAACGTTTGCATAGATTCGAAGTAATAATTCATTGAAGAAGAGCCCGGCGACTACGAGGATCCCTACCGATATCCAGATTTTTCCGATCAGGTTGTTTCTGTAGCGCATGTAGTAACTGAAGCAACTACCGGCAATACATCCAAGGACGCTGAAAATTACGAGCCATGCCGGGCTTTCAGTAAGATTCGCTGCGATGACAATTCCGAGCAGCGCCATCAACGTTGTGATTGTGCGCAGTGCTATGGAATCTTCGATCAAATGTTTGTCGGGTGTCAGCTCCTTTCTGTCGGAGCTGAATTGAATCAGAGGCGGCATACATCCTCCTCTGAATTCAATATGAACGATGCTTCAATCCCGCGAGCGCCGAATGTTTGGGCTGTGCTCTCTGCGGGAGCGCCCAATGGCTCAGGTTCTATCCCGGGAGCGCCGGCATCTTGCCGGCTTCTAATCTTAGCTTTTACTTGTTTCTGCGCTAATACTTCGATCAAAAATAGACTGCTTCGCGAGCGAGGATCGACTCGATTACTGCTTCTGCTTGCCGGTCCAGGCACAGCGCTCGTATTTGAGGAATCGGCTCGGAAGCCATCACTGAGAGGCGAGCGATGTATGGCGCCTTCGGCTGTCGTCCCGCTGTTCTGTGAGAAGCCTTGCCCTTCTGGAGGTGGAAGCTCTTTCGAAGGCGAGACGATAATGACTGCCTTTGATCGATGCAGCAAATTGGCATAGTCTCTCGCTATTGCTTTTCCTTGTGGAGGAGCTGGAAAATCGAGGCAAGCCAATTTCAGTAATTGTTGATCCAACTCTACGATTCGATCCGGAAGGCTGCTCCCATGTTGATAGTCCCTTGGCAGAATGAAGAGTTCAGGATGAATCCCCATATTGTTTCCGAATTTGAGGAGTGACGCCGCAGTAGTTATGGCGAGATCGAACTGATCTTGATCGTTCCATTGGTCACCTGCATCAAAGACAATGTCAAATGAGGGAATTCCCTCATTCTCTCTTTCCTTCACCATTAGCTGTCCGTGGCGGGCGCTAAGGTTCCAATGAATATTTCGGCGGCTGTCGCCGCGAACATAATGTCGAACACCGCGCGAGGCGGCCGATGCCAACCCGCTATTAATCGAATGACTGTCGCCCGGTACAAAAGAGGATGATTTCAGGCGGTGAACGAAGTTGCCTTCCAGGCTCAGCGTTCGCGGTAGAACAATAATTTCCTTGTCTGAGCATATCGTTGCTTTTACCCACGCTAGCCCGAACGGGTAGGAGCAGCAGATCTCCAGCAGGGGCAATTTGTGTTTGCCTCTACGGAGAGCTGGACTTACCATTGTAAATTTTGGCGAGGTATCGATGCTCTCCACCAGAAAAGATTCAGACCGAACTTCCTGGGGCACTCCGCGCTGTGATTTTCGCGGACGATCGATTTGTTCGCTTTCTTTGCTGTCCGTATCGACATGCCGTTCGCTCCTGACCTCCCTGGCTTCTTGCAGGCTCCTATGCTGTTCTTTCGATTTCTGCTTTTTTGAATTTTGTGGCATTTGATCCGATTTCGATCCACAAAAAAGGCTTTTGCGGAGTGGTACCAAGCTTAGTATCAAAAACTTGCAGTTCTCCGAAATGAATCTGTTTCCACTGGCAATCTGCGGCCGGATCTGAAAAGACTCCCCCTCAAGAGCAGTCTCCGGTGCGAGCAGATTTGCTTTCACATTCAAAAGCAGAAATAGAGGGACGAGAATTGAAAGAACCGCGCACGCCAAGACCGACGCCCCTAAGAACAGCACCCAGCCACTGCCAATGCTTGCGGCGATGAAGTACATTGAAACGCTAAGAATAATCGAAACGACAAAACGTACTTCCAGTTCAACGGAGTAAGATCTGTGAGGTAGTTTAGTCGAATCCGGTTTCATTGCTGCGGTGTGGGACCTCGCTCAGCTCATACAGGCGCTGGAACACCTTCGAGGAGCCTTGCCACCAGCGCGGTGTGACTGACACTGTTTCCGCGCTGCTTTGGAATGATCCTGTGTCCAAAAACAAAAGGCGCCAGAGTTTTTGTATCTTCTGGAATGACGAAATCTCTGCCATGCAAATAAGCTGATGCCTGACTGGCGCGCATCAGAAGCTGACTTCCACGCGGGCTTACGCCTAAAACTATCTCTGGATCTTTCCGTGTCGCTGTTGCGATGGCAACGATGTAATTTTTGATGGAGCGATCGACTCGCACTTCTTTGATCAGTTTTCTCGCGTCAATTATCTCCTGGATTGTCAAAATGGGCTTAACGTCAAATGCGCCCTCTTCAAGAGTTTTATCGAGAATTTCAACTTCTTCGCTGGCGCTTGGATAACCTAGCTGCAATGACAGCATGAAGCGATCTAGTTGTGCCTCTGGCAAGGGGAAGGTGCCGTGATATTCAACTGGATTTTGTGTTGAGATAACAAAGAAGAGTTCTGGCAGACGCCTGGTTTCGCCGTCTACGGTGACCTGACCCTCTTCCATTGCTTCCAGCAAACTTGATTGTGTTCTTGGTGTGGCACGATTGATTTCGTCTGCCAGCAGAATATTAGTAAAAAGTGGACCTGCTTCGAAAACGAACGTAGAAGTGCGCTGGTCGTAGATGTTGACTCCTGAGACATCAGACGGCAACAGATCCGGAGTGCACTGTATTCTCTTAAAGTCGGCCGAAATTGATCGTGCCAGGCTCTTTGCCAGTAGGGTTTTTCCGACACCGGGCACATCTTCTAGAAGAACGTGTCCACCGGCAAGAAATGCTGTGCAAGCCAAAAAGACAGCTTTGCTCTGCCCGACAAGAACATTGTTCATGTTGTCCAGGAGCGGAGAAAGCGGCGAAGATTTAGAAGACTCGCGGGTTTCCAGAGTATGCACGGGGGGATCCTCCTCAATGGCTTATGCCCGGTTCCAGCCGCCAGCTCCCATCCCGTCAAGAAATGTGTCCTCTTGGCTTGGCATAGAAATTTCTCATAATCAGCCTCCATGCTAAACTTTGAAGGCTTTGCAGTGAGGAAGTAACAATGGCTTTGACCTTTCAACGCCTTATCCATTCTTTGAATGACTATTGGGATCGCCAGGGCTGCGTAATCATGCAGACCTATGACTTAGAAAAGGGCGCTTCGACAATGAGTCCGGGTACGTTCTTGCGTGTTCTCGGTCCGGAACCGTGGAACATGGCAACGGCTGACGGATGCAGAAGACCAACCGATGGTCGTTACGGCGAAAATCCAAACCGCATGCAGCACTACTTTCAGTATCAAGTTATCTTGAAGCCTTCGCCGGACAATGTGCAGGATCTCTATTTGAACAGCCTTTCTGCGATGGGAATTGATGCGTCGATGCATGACATTCGATTCGTGGAAGACAACTGGGAATCTCCTACGCTAGGAGCTTGGGGCGTGGGTTGGGAAGTTTGGCTTGACGGACTTGAAGTCACGCAGTTTACCTATTTCCAACAAGCTGGTGGCATCGATTTGAAACCGATTGCTGCTGAGATTACTTACGGTCTGGAACGTCTATGCATGTATTTGCAGAACGTGGAAAGCGTCTACGATTTACAGTGGAACGACGAAGTGAAGTACCGCGATCTTTATTTCCGCAATGAAGTAGAGCAGTCAACGTACAACTTCGAGCAAAGCAATCCGGACATGTTGCGATCGCTTTTTGAAATGCATGAAAAGGAATCTGTGCGCATGCTCGAACAGCGGCTTCTAATGCCGGCTTACGAACAAGTGCTCAAGTGCTCGCATTACTTCAACTTGATGGATGCGCGCGGTATTTTAGGGCGTGACGAGCGAATGGCAAACATTTTGAGAATCCGCAAAATGTCTGAGCGCGTCGCACGCATATTCCTGGAGCAGCGCATTGAAGCAGGCTTCCCGCTTATCAAAGATGAAAAGCGCAGGCAGGAAATGGTCGAAGCTTATACAGAAAAATATCTGGCAGCACCGAAAGCAAAAGCGTAGCAATCGGAAAAAATCGTTCACGCAATGTCGACTCTTCAAGAGAGGACCTGTGGCCAGTTCAAATGATAGTTTGCGCCCAGCCGCGGATCTAGCCCGTGAGGCAAGTGCCAGGGAGCTGTTTCCGTTGGACCTGTCGGCAGAGGAATACGCTGCTAGATATGCTCACAGGATTGGCTGTTCTTCCTTCGATGACTACAGTTACATGGATCCCAAATTGGATGCCTGGATTCAGCACTTTCACGCAATCATGCGCACTCCCGGGAAGGTGGCGGAATGCCGTCGAAAATATCTGACGCCAGAAGAAATTGCGGCAATCGAAGACGAGCTTGCATCAGGCGGAGGCCTCTAACCGGTAAAGCCTTGCATAAAATGCCTGTCGGAAAAAAAGCTGCAGGCGCTACAGTTCCAAATAATGTTGGCAAGATCTCTTCAGCCGGCACCAAGCCGGTGAGTGCGGTTACCAAAGAAGTTTTTGAAACTGCCCGCGAGAATCTCGTGATTGGAGTGGCGTAAACAGTGCACGAAGATTGCCATTTATCCTGCCAAATAGCTTGAGAACTCACAGCTAATGAGCGCCGGCCTAGCACGCTCACAGGTCCTAAACCTGGTTAAGCGCGTGGTGCTACTGTGTGCGTGTAGGATTTGCCGTTGCGTTTGACGGTGATGACTACTGAGCCGTCACGTCCGATTTGTGCTTCGGTTGTTGCTGCTGGAGATAGCTTTGCCAGAGGACCATCGTTCAATGATTTAATCCAGCTGGTCAGGCTCTTCTCCGGATCGCTTGTCGCAGAGACCTTATCTACTACCAGGTTTGCAAATCCCGAAATAGCGTTTTTGTCGCCCGCGGTCACTTTCTTGTCGATGAGATCGCTGATTGCTGCTGCTTCTGCGTTTGCAACTTGTAGTTGATTCATGCGATCGAAGCTGTTTGTGAACTGCTTCTCCCCGCTCTTGTATGCCCAATTGTAGCTGCCATCGGCATTGAATGTGCCGGTGGTGGCTTCGCCCAGTTTCACTGAGAGGGTTCCGTTTTGATAGCTGATCTGGACGTTCGGGCTGCCCTTCTTGATGTCGGCAACAACGAGTTCTTTTGGTTTCGCTTCTTTTGTGGAGCCATCAGGCAGTTTGAATTTCACGACTTCGCCTTCTGCGTTCATCGTTACGCTCATGATGTTGTCTTGATTGGTGGAGCCAGTCCACTTTCGCTCCACAGAATATGTATTGGTGGTTGGGTTCCAAACTGTGCGAGTCTTGACACCATTGTTGTCGGAGTAATCCGTCGCGATCTTGCCTGTTTCTCGGTCAAACTTATAGGCCGCGCTGGCAGGAATTGGCTTCAATACCTGGTCGCCAGGTTTCATCTTCATGCCGGTGATCAGTCCGTCCGTACTCATTGTCGGTTCCAAAGTCTTGTCACCAACATGTAGTGACTCAAATCCGCCGGACGAATTCAATACAGCGCGCGAACGATCCGGGAAGGTGAAGATGCCTTTGCCTTCCTTTGTTTCGTAGGAGCTTCCATTAGCTCGCAATAGTGCTTGCTCTTTTCCATCCTTGCTTTGCAGTTTGAGATCGCCATTCGTATTGATACTTAGTGATTTCAGATCCCAATTTTCTGTCTTGAATGTCACCCCTGATTCGCTGGTGATGCCGTCTTTGCCGACTGTCCAGATAGGCAGACCGTTGACGTCGTTTATTCCTTTGAACTCTCCAGTAGCAACATTGCTTTCGCGAAGGAACTGCTCGTTTGGCTTTTGCTCGGAGACGGTATTTGTCTTTGGATTGAAGACGAACTTGGATTCGCCTGCAGTGGCGAGGACTTTTCCATCGTTCATGACTTGCACTGCCGTGACATTCTCTTGTCCAACGGTCAAGGTTCTGTATTGTCCTTGTCCGACCGGCACTTTTACGGTTGTATATGCCGGCACTTTCGTCTGCTCGTTGACTGCCAAATTGGCTATGACACCATCTGCGGTATGAACCGTGATTTGTTTGGCATCTTTGGATTGCTGAGTTACGAAGCCGCGTTCGTCAACCAGGATTGGTCCATTTGCTGAACTGAGACTGTGGTCGATCCCGTTTCGTTTGAAGTTGACAATTTGCTCTGGTGGATTCTTGGTGTTGTCGACAATCTCGGTTACACCGCCAGCGCGTTCAATGATTGATCGGCCATTTTGCTCGCGGTAATTGTCAGCCTCGATCCGATCGTAGGTTATGTACGGGCTGCCATCTGCGCCTGGATATTCGCGACGCAGAGTTCCGTCGGCCGTGACGTTGATATTGACGCGAACGGATTCGCCTCGCGAATTCACGAAAGTGTTGAAGTCGGTGGGTTTTGCCAGATCTCTTGGTGGACGTTCACCGGGAGCTCGAATGCCGCTTACCGAATAGCGCGCGAAGAAGTTCTCCATGCCGCTGTTGCGTTCGCCACCACGGCGAAGCATCGTATCTATCAGTTGTCCTTGCTCATCGAATTGTCTGACTCTGGTTATGTCGCCATCCGGATCTCGGTCGAATTTATAGTTTCCGCGGGGTCCTTTGATTGCTGTGACGTAACCGTTGCGATCCTTGATCATTTCGGTGCCGTCAGCAAACTTGCTGTACTGGCTGCCGTCTTTGCCGTACAGTGTTTCTCTCGGCATTCCGCGTCCGGGCTCGTTGAATGTTACTTGCGTGCCACCGTCTGCGGTGCGGGTCGCTGTGCCTTCACGATATTCAGCGCCGTTGAAAAATCTAGTGGTCGTTTTTTCTGGCGGACCTTGCAGTTTCTCCACCTGCATTCTCGATGTCCAATCGGCATCGACAGTGCGTCCCATGTCGTAGCCATGCTGGGTTCGGTCAACCGGTGGCGGACCTTCCGCGGCCTGGCGCATGACATAAGTCGGTTTGCCTTCTTCTTTTGCAAAGTCTATGCGTTTGCCATCGGCAGAAATTTGTCCTTGGCGCCATTCATATCCATCCCAGAAAGCTTCTTTTGTGGCTTGTCCGTTTGGTCCGTAGCTTGTGCGTTTCCACTTACCAATGTCGAAGTGCTCCATTGTGCCGTCGGCGCGGCGCACGTATTCATGGCGCTCTGGTCCATCACCTGTTTTGTAGCGCAGATCGCCTTTCTTATTGAGTGTAAGCTCTCCAATCAGTTGACCGTCGCGACCGACCCTCAAAGGAAGTCCTTCGAGCTTACAAATTCCGTTGGCGTCTGGTTTGTATGCGCCTTCTACGTTGCGGCACATCATGCGACCATCTCGTCCTCGTTCGAAGTCGATCCTGCCGTTTGGTCCCTGGATGCTCATTCGATTGAGTTGGCCGTCATTGCCATAACTCATCGTGTAGTCGCGATTTCCGATACGCATTCTTTGCGGAATGCCGGACTCGCTGTTGTAGAACATTCTTCCGGCGTAGTCATCACGACCGAAAGTGATTTCAACGTCAGTGCCGCCGGTTGGAACGTAATAATCTGATTGCCCCGGTCCTTGTTGATCCGTGACGCGCTCATTGCCGCGGAAGTAGTGTTTCTGCCCGTTTGTGTCGACAACTACTCTGTCCACTCCATCTTGTCCTGGAACGAGCTTGGATTCGACGAGCGCGCCATTTCTGGCAAAGGGAAATTCTTTGCGAATAAGTTCTGTGCCTGGTTGCGGCGGATTTGGAACGTTGAATTCTGAAATGCGGCTGCCGTCAGCCATATAATTGATACGATCACCGCGAGGCGTCGTCAGCTGGTGCATCGCCTTTTCCATCAAGGCCGCCGCTGCCGCTTGCTGTTCCGGATTCAGTTGAACTGCGCGTCCTTGGGCATCTTTAAACACGCTAGTGCCGTCGGCGAGCGAATCTACGCCTTTAATAGCCACGCCGCCGATGTTGACAGCATTCTCGAAGGTGGTCTCAACGCGATCGGCTTTATAGGTTAGGTTCGTCTTGCCGCGCGGGTCGCCCTCGCTAGCCGGGAACTGCATTTCACTTGGTGCCGGTGTGCCGTCTGGGCGTGGAACCAGAGTTTCGCTATGCCCATCCTTAAAGGAATAAACGTACTTCTCTACTTTTCCATCTTTTCCGAAAACGCTTGCTTTATCGCGTCCATGTGGATCATCTTTGAATACCGCAAGTTGTGCTTCGCCGTTTGGTCCGCCGTTGTTTCGATAATCGGTGACCGTGGCGGGGCTGCCAGCGGCGGCGTCCTTGATGGTTGTGACCTTTAGAACTTTTCCGGATTCAAATATAACTTCGCTGCGGTTCGTGAAATCGCGTTCCGCGCGGCCCGGCTCTTTATCGTTCCCTTTGAAGATTTGCTCGGACTTCAGTCCGTCTGGATGCCCTGGTGGATAGACAGTCTTCTCGCTGAGCCCACCGACCGCAACCTTGGCTGGGTCGAGGACGGTTCTGACTGCGCCATCCGGGTATGTGATCTGCTTCGCGTCGGTGCCGCCTTCTTTTACGTCTTCGCTCTTAACGCCTTTCTCTTTAAGGTCCTTGAGCGTTTCGCCGTTTGGTCCAATCTTGTCGTCGTCCCCAACTGGCTTGCTCTTTCCCTGGTCATCGATGAGGACGTAGGATTTTTCCTTTGGGTTGTATTCGAGAGTAGAGTTGCCGATTTTTGTATTGACTTTCGCGTCCGGTGCGTCTTGCTTCTCTTTTGCGCCTTCGGCGGAGACTCGGTTGACCTGGTCGAGTCCGCGTGAAGCTACTCGCGAGACTGGGTCGCCCTTTTGATGAAACTCGTAATTGCTTTCAGCCTTGACGGTTGACTTGATGTACTCGTCGCGAAGCACTTCATCCGCCGTAGTTTCCTCGGCTTCCTGCTTCTCTACTTTCGCGTCTTTGACGTCTTTGACTTCGGTGGGTTCGTCTTTTGCCATGCTCAATCTTTCGCTGAACTATTTACGTAATTGTCTCAAAAACCTTAATTTGAAAAGCTTTTGGCGGGCTTTTCACTTTTGTGCCCGAGGGCTGAGGAAGGCTAACGGTGCGACGGGGGAGCGCAGTCAAGGCCAAGTCTATATTAGGATATGTGGAAATCTTGTGGCTGCGCACTACGTAGAAACCGCAAGGTTAAACATCTGCTAGCTTTGCGGCTCATTAATCTTTGCTCAAAGGGGCCGTTTAATCATTTTTTGTGACAGCAAGTTGCTGCATGATTAATTTGCGGATTGGTTACGAGTAATATTTCTGGAAGCGAAAATATAGCGCGCGAGTAGTATTAGTCCAGGATATTGCTTGCGAGTGATACTTCTGGGGGCGAAAATATAGCGCGCGAGTAATATTAGTCCAGGATATTGCTTGCGAGTGATATTTCTGGGGGCGAAAAAATAGCGCGCGAGTAGTATTAGTCCAGGATATTGCTTGCGAGTGATATTTCTGGGGCGAAAATATAGCGCGCGAGTAATATTAGTCCAGGATATTGCTTGCGAGTGATATTTCTGGGGGCGAAAATATAGCGCGCGAGTAATATTAGTCCAGGATATTGCTTGCGAGTGATATTTCTGGGGGCGAAA
>JAIEQI010000073.1 GCA_019747875.1 Candidatus Obscuribacterales bacterium | reverse complement strand
ACAGGGATCGGGATCGCAGACCTCCGGGTGGCGACCACGATCCAAATCGCAGACCAAATCCGGATAGAGATCGAGATCGCGACAGGGATCGGGATCGCAGACCTCCGGGTGGCGACCACGATCCAAATCGCAGACCAAATCCGGATAGAGATCGAGATAGAGATAGAGACAGAGATCGGGATAGAGACAGAGATCGTAGACCAAATCCGGATCGCGACAGAGATCGTGACAGAGACAGGGATAGGGATCGAGATCGCGACCGCGACCGAGATCGCCATCGGGACCGTGGACGCGACAGAATTCCTCATGGCGGACACAATCGCTGGGAGCCACCACATGGACATGGATGGGGATGGCACGATCGGGCTCGCTGGGAACGTGGATACGATCCATGGTTCTTCGATCAAAACCCGAACAAAGTCGAGTGGCGCGATCCCATTGAAAAGGAAGCCGGCAACATCGCGCGACTCATGGATAGCGGCTTGAACGATGCAGCGGCCCAGCAACTCACCGAAGATTTGTACTTGCTTCGTGGAGATATGTACGCGCAGGATCATTTGCTGCACTCGATTCATTCAAAGGATCTAAAAGGGTTCGGTGGAGATCTAGTCCTCGACAAATGGAATCCAGACCGAGGAACATGGGATGACGTGAGGATTCGAGACAATTTCGGATCACCAGACATACCAATACGAATCTTTGGTTATGACGATCCACCGCCGTGGCCGGACAGCGTCCAAAACCAGGGTTCAGATCAAGCAGTCGACATCTACGTTGTTCAACCCGGAGATTCGTTGAGCAAAATTGCGCGCAACCGCCTCGGCGAAGCGACCGCAAATTCCCCACGCGTTCAAGGCTACGTGCAAGACATCGTGGTAATGAACAACCTGGAGAATCCGAATCGAATCGAAGTAGGCCAGCGACTGAAGATGCCACCACTTCCTCTTCGGTAGAGATTCCGTTAGGACTGTGCATTATGTGCTCTGTATGGAGCGCGGACGTCCCGTCCGCCCATAGCCTCACGGAGGTGTTCGGTTTATTCAGTCCCAGCGAGTAAGCAGTTCACATGGGCCGATCCGGGAAGATATTTTCAAAGGAGCGGACAAGATGTCCGCTACCCATACTTATGGGCGGACGGGACGTCCGCGCTCCATACGACCCGATCTTCGCGCACTCTCAGATCGATCCGGGGCGCGCTACATACGACCCGATCTTGGCGCACTCTCAGATCGATCCGGGGAGCGCTACATACGACCTGATCTTCGCGCGCTCTTAGTTCGATCCCGGGAGCGCCGGCATCTTGCCGGCTTCGGATTATGTTGCGGATTCTTCGCCTTCCGAGCTGAGGTGATCGGTGTGCTTGAAGACTAGCATCGCCAGCGGTGGCACCGTCAACGAGACGGATTGCGGGCGCGCATGATGTTCATATGGATCGGTCCAGAGACCGCCATAATTGCCCAGCCCACTGCCGCCATATACCGTGGAGTCGCTGTTTAAGATTTCACGCCAATAACCGGCTTCCGGCACACCGATTCTGTAATCGTGGCGCGGAATAGGAGTGAAGTTCACGACCACGAGAACGGCTTCTTTTGGATCCTTGCCTTTGCGCAAATAACTCAGAACGCTTTGCTCGCTGTCCTGGCAGTCGATCCATTCGAAACCGGCTGAGCGACAATCAAATTCATGCAACGCCGGATATTTAACCATCGCATGATTGAGGTCGCGAACCCAGTTTTGCATCCCTGCATGAGTACTGTACTCGAGCAAGTGCCAGTCGAGACTCTGATCGAAATTCCATTCGATCCAATGACCAAACTCCCCACCCATAAACAAGAGCTTCTTACCAGGAAGAGTGTACTGACTTCCTAGTAGCAACCTTAAGTTAGCGAACTTTTGCCAGGTGTCTCCCGGCATTTTAGAGAGAAGCGACTTCTTGCCATGAACCACTTCGTCATGCGAAAGCGGCAGCATGAAATTCTCAGATGAACTATAAAGCCCTCTGAAAGTGAGCTTATTATGGTGGAATTTTCTGTGAACAGGATCAAGCTCCATGTACTTCAAAGTATCATTCATCCAGCCCATATCCCACTTGAAGCCGAAGCCCAGTCCGCCCAGATATGTGGGTCGAGTGACGCTCGGCCAGGCGGTTGATTCCTCAGCGATCATCATCGCATATGGATACTCCGCATAAACATGCTCATTCAAGCGACGCAAGAAATTGATCGCATCGATATTCTCACGACCGCCGTATTTGTTTGGCAGCCACTCCCCGTCTTTGCGCGCATAGTCTAGGTAGAGCATGGACGCAACAGCATCGACTCGCAATCCATCAATATGGTACTTGTCGAACCAGAACATTGCATTCGACAATAAGAAATTAGCCACTTCATAGCGGCCATAATTGAAAACATAAGTGCCCCATTCGCGGTGCTCGCCCTGCCGGGGATCGGCATGATCATACAAATGAGTTCCATCGAATAAACCTAGTGCGTGACCGTCCCGAGGGAAGTGCGCGGGGACCCAGTCCAGAATTACGCCAATTCCAGCCTGGTGCAATTGATCAACCAGGTACATAAAGTCTTCCGGCTTCCCATAGCGGCTTGTAACCGCGAAATAGCCAGTTGTTTGATACCCCCAGGATGCAT
This sequence comes from Candidatus Obscuribacterales bacterium, assembly GCA_019747875.1. Lineage (GTDB taxonomy): Bacteria > Cyanobacteriota > Vampirovibrionia > Obscuribacterales > Obscuribacteraceae > JAIEPM01. The sequence goes on along the minus strand of JAIEQI010000073.1, from coordinate 21,578 downwards.
CGAGCGGGTGCTCGGAAACGGGCATAAATTCAACGTGCGTGAATCCCATATCTTTGACGTAAGGGACTAGTTTTTCAGCCAACTCTCTATATGTAAGCCAGCGACCTTCATCCTCAGGCACGCGCATCCAGGATCCAAGGTGCAGCTCATATGTCGAAACTGGCGCCTCCAATCCATTTGCCTTCTGGCGTTTCTTTTGCCACTCTTGATCTTTCCAATCATATTTTTCCAGATCCGCCACCACGGAAGCCGTCTTCGGTCTTACCTCAGAAAAGAAGCCAACCGGGTCGCACTTCTCAGCGGCATAATCGTTCACCTTAGATGCCACGTAATATTTGTAGATAGTACCGTCTGCGATACCGGGAATAAAACCGGACCAGATTCCCGACTGACCAATCATCGACAACTGGTTTTTAGATGCATCCCAATTATTGAAATCGCCGATTACGGAAACCTGCCTGGCATTTGGAGCCCAGACCGCAAAGTGAGTGCCTTTTACACCATCTTGTTCGACGATGTGGGCTCCCATTTTTTCATAGATTCTGATGTTGGTGCCTTCTGAAAAAAGGTGAATATCGAACTCTGTCAAAAATGATTCTTGCTGTTTATTTTGGGCAGTCACAACTAAATTTTCCTTGCTTGCAAATGGACCTGGATTAGAAACCGAAGTGGCGAGAGGGCTCTTCGTATGGAGCGCTGGCGTCTGCGATTTTTCCGCTATCGAAGGGCACCCATATTGCGGCTTCGCCGCTATGTGCGGACAAGATGCCCGCGCTCCATACTTAGCTGCGATCAGTCAACTACTTGGTTACAGGCTGCTTGATGAGCTTAGCAACTTTCTCGGCAACTTCACGAGGCGTGAGAGCTACTTCGATGTTTGCTGCCTTGAGTGCCTTCATCTTCGACTCAGCTGTTCCCTTGCCGCCGGAGATGATAGCGCCTGCGTGCCCCATGCGCTTTCCGGGTGGTGCAGTTTGTCCAGCAATGTAAGCAACAACCGGTTTCTTGATGTTCGCCTTGATGAACTCGGCAGCTTCTTCTTCAGCACTTCCGCCGATTTCACCAATGAGAACGATCACTTCTGTTTCAGGGTCGTTTTCGAACATTGTGAGGACTTCCGGATATTCCATGCCTTTGACCGGGTCGCCGCCGACGCCGACGCAGGTGGATTGTCCGAGGTTGGCATCGCTCAACGAGAGGGCGATTTCATAGGTTAGCGTTCCGCTCTTGCTGACCATGCCAACCGGTCCCTTCTTGAAGATTGAGCCCGGCAAAATTCCAAGCAAAGCTTCTGTTGGGGTGATGATACCAGGGCAGTTTGGTCCGATCATCTTTACGCCTTTAGCGCGCGCATGTGCAACGAGTTTGGCGGTATCTTGCGGAGGAATGCCTTCGGTGATTACCACGAGCAAGCTGATGCCGGCATCAATTGCTTCGCTGGCAGCATCGAGCACCAGATAAGGTGGCACGAAGATAACAGAGGCAGTGGCGCCGGTGGCATCCATTGCTTCTTTAACTGTGTCATAGACTGGAATCTCGGTTCCAGGAACTTTGCTCCCGCCACGAGCCGGAGTTACGCCGGCTACGATTTGCGTTCCATAAGCAACCATCCGCTTTGTGTGCGAAGCACCCATTTTTCCGGTTGCACCTTGCACTAATACTTTAGTGTTTTTATTGACTAGAATCACGATTCTATCTCCTTGATTGAACCAGAAAGGGCTTACTTAGAGGCTGCAACTGCAGCTTTGACGGCATCTTCCAAATCCGGATAGAGCTTTGTGCCGGAGGCAGCGAGCATCTTCTCTGCTACGTCTTGATTGTTTCCACGAAGGCGAACAATCATCTTGCGCTCAGGATGACGCTTCATGAACTCGACAAGAGCCGTCGCGACTTCATCACAAGCTGTGATACCACCGAGGATGTTGAGAAGAATAACCTTCACTTCCGGATTGTCGTTGATAATTTCCAACCCTTGCAGAGTCTTCTCAGAATCAGAACCACCGCCTGCATCCAGGAAGTTTCCAGGATTGCCACCGAAGTTCTTAACCATGTCCATGGTTGCCATTGTCAGTCCAGCGCCGTTGCACATGATACCGATGTTTCCGTCGAGTTCGACAAGGTTCAAGCCGGCTTTCTTGGAACGGCGTTCACGCTCAGGCAAATCAGCCATGTGCTTGTCGGCCCAGCCATTGAATCTTTCTTGTCTACCCATGGCATCGTCGTTAACGGTCATTTTGCCATCAAGTGCCAACACATCTTCACCGGCGGTGACGACTAGCGGATTGATTTCAGCAAGGTCGAGATCCAGTTCTTCATACAATCGGTAAAGCTTGTTTGCGATATCGGCAACTTTGCTGTGCAAAGCGCCATTCAAGCCCATTGCCTTGGCAATCTTTCTTCCCTGGAAAGAAGAATAGGGGAACGTGATTGGCATCGTGACAATTTTGTCGTTGGATTCAATCTCGATGCCGCCGTCAGCGGCAGCGATGAAGACGGGGCAGCCACGGCTACGATCGAGCGTGACGGCCAAATACATTTCTTTAGCAATGGAGACTTTGGGCTCGCAGAGTACGCTTTCTGTTTTCGAGTCCTTGATGGTCATAGCCAAGAGCTTCTCAGCAATTGCTTCGCCTTCCTTAAGGTCCTTGGCGAACTGAATTCCGCCTGCTTTGCCTCTGCCACCGGAAAGCACCTGACACTTCAAGGTGAGAGGGTAACCGAGATGGACGGTTCGAAGTCCGTCTGGCTTGGTGATTCGAGCGCTAGGCGGCACTTTGATGCCGAATTCTGCGAAAATTCGCTTGGCTTCGTATTCGTAAAGATCCACTTTTCGTCTCCTAAAAGTCGGGAGTGAGCGTCCGCACAGCTATCGGCAGACGGTCTTGGCATTGTAGATCCTCTATCGAGACTACATATAAATGATCATGAAATGTTCGCTTATCTGTTAACGAGCTGAAACCGAAGGCGAGAAATCGGCTTTCATGAAGCTTGCCAAATAAAAATCAGCCTGTATGAAGCTTGCCGCATTCATTGTTCCGCCTGATACATTATTCGACATAATTGACAACGTGTTTTGATATCGAATCTTATATAAACCAGCATTTGATATAAGATTCGGCATAATTTTGGGGGCGAAACCATAAGATTCGGCATCAGGTTTTTTGGCTCCTGATAAAGCATTTGCATCGACTCAACAAGGTCTTATTTCATAGCTTGCCGGTGAGTTTTGCCCGGCTCAATGGATGGCAAATTTTTCAATTGGTTAACCAGCAGAAGTCAATGTTTACCGAGGGCTCGACGGCGGACAGTATACTTAGGCTCTCACCAAGAACACTCTTGGCGACTTGCCCCATTACAGAACAGAGGGATTACTATGCGTATTGGCATCCTGACGGGCGGAGGCGACTGCCCCGGTCTGAACGCCGTTATCAGAGCGGTTGTAAAAAAGAGCGTGAAAGATTACGGCTCTGAAGTGATCGGCTTTCTCGAAGGCTGGCGCGGACCAATAGAAAACCTGGTCATGCCTTTGACATTGCAGTCAACCGGTGGACTCATTCAGCGTGGCGGAACCATTTTGCGCACATCGCGGACTAACCCCTTCAAGGTCGAAGGTGGTCCCGAAAAAATCATGGAATCCATGAAGAAGAACAATCTCGACGCGCTAGTTGCAGTCGGCGGAGAAGACACCACCGGCGTCGCCAACAAGATGTTCAAGCAGTATCAATTGCCTGTGGTTTGCGTCCCGAAAACAATCGACAACGACCTCAACGCAACGGATTACACATTTGGTTTTGACACAGCAGTCAATATAGTTTGCGAAGCGCTCGACCGCTTGCACACAACAGCTGAATCACACAATCGCGTGCTGGTTTGCGAAGTAATGGGTAGACACGCCGGCTGGATCGCCTGCTATGGCGGTATCGCTGGTGGTGCAGATTTCATTTGCATACCGGAAAAACCAATCGATGTAAAAGAAATGCTGCAGGTGATCAAAAAGCGTCACGCTCGCGGCCGCCTGTTCTCCATCATCGTTGTCGCCGAAGGAGCTAAATTCCCGAAAGAAGATGAAGTCTTGAAGGACCAGGAAAAGGATTCCTTCGGACACGTCAAGCTTGGTGGCATTGGCGACCAACTCGCCAAGATTATCGAGAAAGAAACAGGATACGAGACACGGGCAATGACGCTCGGCCACTTACAACGTGGTGGCGCTCCTAGCGCATTTGACCGCATCCTCGGAACCAGATTCGGCGTCCGTGCCGCTGATCTCGTACATAAGAAGGAATTTGGCTTAATGGTCGCCCTTGACGGAACGAACATTATCAATGTCCCGATTGAAGCCGGCGTCGGACAACTGAAGACGCTTGACGAAGAGATGTACCAGGTCGCCCAGGTATTCTTCGGCTAGACTTAATCACCTGCCTCTGGCATCTGAAGCGCCCGCCTGCTAATCTTAGGGGGCCGATTTAAGGCGCGCTCAAAACCAAGGATTGATGGGAACGGATCTGCGGACGAACCGCGATGAAGGCTCAGCATCCGGAAGCGTAAAACAGCACCTGGCAGGATTAAAGATGGCTGAAGCAGACGAGAAACCGAAAAAACTTGGCGAATTGCTTGTGGAATCAGGGCTTGTGGCAGCAGACAAACTGCCGGAGGGTCTTGAATACGCGAAGCGGCACAGCCTACCGCTCGGCCGCGTTTTAATCACCCTCAAGCTTCTTCGCGAGGTCGATCTCGAATCAGCTCTCCACTCGCAAGCCTTGATGAAGATGGATCGCCTGCCTGCCCGACTGGCAGTTCGAGCGATCACCCTGGCGCACACCAACAATTTATCGATCGATCGCGCCCTGAAAAAACTGGGTTGGTTCCCAGACAAATATATCGAAGGCGAGGCAATGCCAGTTGCAATTGCCAGAGAACATCTGACTAACTCCGAATCCACATTCGGCAAAGAGCACCCAGAGAGCGCTGCCGCGAGAATCAGGTTAGCCGAAGCGCTCACAGACAATCGCAAATACGCAGAAGCTGAAGCTCTCTATCAAACTGCATCGAAAATCGTTGAAGAGTGTTTCGGGCACCAGAGCTTGGAAATGGCAAATTTGCTGGGGCAGATGGCCGGACACTATTTCGTGCAGGATAAGTTTGACGAGGCTGAACGCCTCTACTGGCAGTCTTATGAACTTAAGCACAACCTCTTGGGAGACAAAGACCTGCGCGTCGCAGAATGCCTTGAAGACCTGGCAGAACTTTATGACGTGCAAAGCGAATATCTGCAAGCGGAGCGACTCTATCTTTCATCCATTGGAATTAAAGAAAAGGTTTTAGCGGCAGACGATCCAGAAATGATCCAAAGCTTGCGCAAACTGGTTTTGATTTGCCGCCAATCTGAGCACGGTCCAGAAAGCAGACAAACAGGCGATCTTCTTATGGACGCCGGTATGGTGAATCAGAAAAAGATTGAAGAAGGCTTGGAGCTGGCAAGAAAATACAACATTCCACTTGGGCGCGCACTCATCTCCATCAAACAATTAAGTCAGGAAGACCTCCAGCGTGTAATGCACGCGCAGCTCCTTATGAAAGACGGAGGCGTGCCGGGTTACATTGTGGTTCGAGCATTGAAAGCTTCCTGCAATCTCCACATTTCCGTCGGCGATGCTTTGAAAAAGATTGGCTGGCGGCGCGAGCATCCGGCAGATCAAAGACAACTCGAATTGCTCTTGCGCTGCTCCGATGAACTAATCAAGTTGGAACAAGAACTCACTCCAGAGCACGAACAAGTAGCAAGCAAATGTATAGAGCTAGCAGATCTTTATGCTGGTGCGAATAATCTGCGTGAAGCAGAAATGTTGCTTGGCCGAGCACTGAAGATTTACGAGAAGCTAGAGGGCAACGAAGGTACACTGCAAACCTTATCAGCACTGGCTCGCGTTCATGCGTTACAAGGTCGTTGGGCAGAATCGCAAGGATTGATCGACCGCGCGATCGCGCTTGCGAAAAAAGGAAGTTCAAAACCGACGGCAAAATTGGCTGAACTATTAGAAAGCCAGGTTAGAATTTTGCACGCCAGCGGTGAAAGCAAGGAAGCCCTGCAAAAAGTGGCTGAACTCATAGAACTCCGCAAGAAAGTCGACGGCAACGAGAGTGCAAACGTATCGGGTTTGATGGAACTACAAGCTGACATCGAAATCTCGCAAGGCAATATGGCAGAAGCAGAGAAGCTTTACGCAAGAAGTTTAGCCATTAAGGAGAAGGTGCTTGTTGGTGGCAACCCCCAGATCACAGGACTGCTATGTAAGCTGGGTGAACTGCAACTGAAGAAAAATGATTTCAAAACCGCACTCGAGCATTTCCAAAAAGCCCTGGAGATGAACAGGAATCTCTGGGGACAATCGCATCCAGTATTGGCATTTTCCGAACTCAGTTTGGCAAGATGCTACGAAGCCATGAAAGAAACACAAAAGGCAAAAGAATGCTATTCACGTGCGATTGCGATAATGGAGGCAAGTGCTGGTGCTAATCATGAAGATACGGCACGAGTCCTCGAACAGTATGCGGAATTCCTGAAGAATCAGGGACAGATGGAAGAATCAGAGGCTATCGTAAAAAGAATAGATGAAATCCGAGAGCAGTCAGAATCTCGCCATACGGCGATGCAACTACGAACGATTCACTAGCAGGTTGCTCCAGTAGTATGCCAGAAGGGCAAGAACTAGATCAGCATTACATGCGACGCTGCATAGAACTTGCTCGTAAAGCAGAAGGGCGCTCTTCTCCAAATCCCTTAGTCGGAGCAGTCGTGCTCGACCAGCAGGGCAACTTCGCTGGAGAGGGATTCCATCCAAAAGCGGGGCAGCCACATGCTGAAGTTTTTGCTCTGGACCAGGCAGGCGAGAACGCACGCGGCGGAACACTCTATGTGAATCTGGAGCCTTGCTGTCATTTCGGAAAAACACCACCATGCGCAGACCGCGTCATCGCATCTGGTATCAGCAGAGTGGTCTATGGATTACAAGATCCGAATCCGAAAGTGCTCGGCGGCGGATTAGATAAACTGAGGCAAGCAAACATACAGGTGGACGGTCCCTTGCTTGAAGCCGAATGCGCGAAACTGAATCGTGCATTTATCAAACGGATTACAAAAGGAATGCCGTGGGTCGCCTTGAAAATAGCATCCACCCTTGATGGGCGGATAGCGGATCGATACTCAAAAAGCCAATGGATAACAGGAGCAGAATCACGCAAATACGTACATGAGCTTCGCAACAGGTTCGATTGTGTGTTTGTCGGTACCAATACGGTGATTCAAGACAATCCATCTTTGACCGTGAGAGATATAAATGATTCTAGAAATCCTCATCGAGCGATCCCCGATGCACAACTAAAAATCAGGACGGATTCAAAAATCTTTGTGGAGAATCCGGGAGTCAGAACCTTCTTGTTCACGACTGAAGAAAACCTCCTACGAGTGCGCTCCGGTGACAACAAGAGCTATCCTGCGAACGTCGAACTTGTTCCTGTTACCTTAGTTGACGGCAAGGTGCACATCGAAGAGTGCCTGAAGCACTTGAGTCTCTCTGGCATTCTTACAGTTCTTTGCGAAGGCGGCGGAAGGCTGGCAGCCTCACTCCTAGAGCAAAACCTCGTCGATGAACTCTTTTGGTTTTGTGCACCAAAACTGTTAGTAGATCAAAGCGCGCTTAATTCGCTGAGCGGAAGCGCGCCAAGAACAATGGAATCAATAATTGAATTAGAGCAACCAAAATATATTCAGCTGGGACAGGACCTCTTAATTCACGTCGAAGAATTAACGCCTGGACGCTAATAGCTCGCGCACAAGACGAACCTTCCAATTTTGACGTAAATCAATGCACCGCGGTGCATTAGCAGTTACCCAGAAAGTTCTTCAACTTCTCAATATGCTTTTTATCGTCAGATTTGATCTCTTCGAATATCTTGAGCAACTCCTCATTGGACTGACAGTCAGTCATATATTTGTCGTAAGCTTGCAGCGCCTTCGACTTTTCACACACCAGCGTAACCACATCGAACTGCAAATCCGAAATCGGAAAATATCCCAGGCCTTTATCAGCTCGCGGCTTTTCACTGGTACCAGTTTTGTAACCGCCCTGACAAGATTCACCTTGCTGTTCACTACCTTGCTGACTCATAATCTTCCTCCCATCCGTCTTCACCACTATCCGGACGAGGCCAGTCAACGGCAGTTCCCGCAGTATTTATGCTACTAGTCACGCACCATCTTTCGGGACGCTACGAAGTTCCGGCAATAGGAAGCTTCGAAACGCAACGAAGTTACTTGACGCTATTGCATAATCGAAATGCAACTTGTTAGAAATTAACTGCAAGCTTGATCTGAATTAGCAAGATTCCGTACTGTCATTTCCATCGTTCGCTCACGTAACCTCTTTCTTGCAGACTGCATCGAGACGATACTTGAGTCCCGCAACGCTTTTCTGGTGGTGAACAGCAGTTCAGAAGCTGAGTTTCTCAAATATATCGAGATGGCAATCTCACGAATTTTGCGCGCAGATTCGAGTTCACAAATTCCCTCCAAGAATTCTTCCAGCAACAACAAACTATAACCTACAAGCAGATGGCCACCTCCAAAAGTAACGACAGCCAGAGCAACCGACTCTTCATAAAAGTAGCGAGCTTCTTCAGTAGCTCCTTCTGAGTGAAGATGATCCGCCAGCGCTGTGATTACTTCCCATACACTAGTTTTAGTCATATTGGCCTTTCCATCAAAGATAGTTTAGGCTGCTGGAACCAACCCTAATTTTATTGCTGTAACCACCGCCTCCGCACGGTGCCTTACTGAAAGCTTCTCGTATATATGACGAACATGGGTCTTTATAGTGTCGCTGCTTACCGATAAGCGATCGGCTATCTGCGAGTTCGTATGCCCCTTCACGATTAGTTCGAGAACTTCCATTTCGCGCCGGCTCAAACACTGGAACATTGTCCCAAAGCGGGTTTCTGTGTTCGGATCCACTTTCTTTTGCTTGTTGGTTTTCCCAATGAATTCTTTGACCTTCGCCCGGCAGGCCGGGTCGATCCAAAGCGCGCCTAAACTAACTGCATCCATGGCAGACAGAAGGTGCTGTGCTTGCGATGATTTCAAACAAACACCATCACATCCATAGCCTACGTATTCAGCCAGAGTTTTCTCATCGGTCCGCTCTGTAAGGGACAATATTTTGGTATCCGGCCAACTGATTTTCAGTTTTTGAATAATAGATGAACTCTTGTATTTATCCGTGTCCATATCAATCACCACAAGATCGGGCGAGAATTGCGATTGATATTTCAGGATTTCCTCCTCCGAGTTAGCGTGTGCAAACACGCGAAAGCTGCTTGTTTCGCGTATAAGCGCTCTAATAGCCAGCGCAAGTAGCTCGGTGTGACAGATTATCAGAATTCCCTTTGTACTCATTATGGTTTCCCCCGGCGAAACAATCGGTGCAAAATGCAAAGTCACGCAGATTCAAAAAGTTGGATTGATCGATAAACCTGTACACGAATATGTTTGCACGAGATAGTCAACTTCAGCTATCGCCCAAATGGTGCAAGTTTTCGACAATACGGAGTTAATACGAGTTAGACACCTGGTACTAGTACTTCAGTAATAGCCAGTCTCAGCTTGGTCTGTTCAGGAAATCGCTTGCCCATATGAACTCTTGCAGCGCAAAAACATTGCAACAGCCTGACTTCGATCCTTCACACCCATTTTTCGAATGCAATTGCTTATATGCAGCTTCACGGTCTGCTTTGCGATACAGAGCTTCTCCGCGATCTCGTCGCCGGTAAATGCTTCACTCAGCAGATAAAGAATCTCACGTTCCCTATTAGAAAGGCTCGATAGTTTTTCCGAGTGGACCGGCTTTACGTCTACGGCGGCTTTAAGCCTCTGAAGTCCGCCTCGCATTAATAGATAGCGAGAAAGCATTGGTCCTATCCATGCGTAACCTTCACCAATAGCTCGCAATGCTACATCTATCTGATAGACAGGCATATGTCTTATCACATACCCTTCGCACTCGAAATTCAGGGCTTCCCAGAACTCCTCATCTTCCTCCAGTAGAACCAAAACCTTAACTGTCGGATAGGAGTGCCTTAGATGCCGAAACATAACGGAAGCACTGCGAATGAGGTCAAACTTGGCCAGAATAATTTGGCTGTTTTGCCGCTCGACAACCGCGCCGGCTTCCTCAAATGAGGCTACCGCTTCTACACTAGTACACAGGTCTGAAGATGAAAGAACATGAACCAGTCCAAAGCGGATCAGTTCATTATCATCAATTACCAAAACTCTATACTTTGGCTGTTGCATTTAGAACCATTCTTCGCCGAGACCCAAGTATTCCCGTGCTATAACAATCGTACTATAGAGATAATACGTGGTCTAGAAACGTATAAGTGACCAACTTCAAGAGCGGTCCCTTGCTTCCTGGGAGCACGGAAATTCAGACTGGGTCCGATCACGAATTCGGGTGATGGCAGTTTGTTCACAGTCAAAAGAACTTACTACTTTTGCGGGAGCCTAAATCAACACTACGGATAATTACGGAAAACAGAAGCAAAGTCTATGATCTTTGTAGGCGGCAATGCTTTTGTTTAAGGCATCTACAAAGATGCAGGGGGAACTGTCCTATGTTGAGAACGTTACTGGTTGAAGATCACGAGATTACTCGTCTCGGTTTACGCATGGCACTAAGAAGAGTGCCAGGAATTGAATTGGTCGGTGAGTGTTCAAATGGCGAAGAATCGATCGAGCTGGTAAAAACCTTAGTGCCCGATTTAGTAGTAATGGATATCGGATTGCCAGGAATGGATGGACTAAGGGCGACGGAAATAATAAAGGTGATTGCAGATATTAAAGTGATTCTTCTCACATCATACGAACGAGAGCAGGACATATCTGCTGGCTTTCGCGCCGGTGCTAACGCTTACTGCCTGAAAGACATATCTATTTCAAGTTTGACCAACGCAATAAATTCGGTAATGGATGGAGCGCTATGGGTTGACCCTAGGCTTTCAAAAAAGCTTATTGGACTGATTCAACCACAAAAATCCGAGACGAGACAGGTCAGGGAACAGCAGGAAGCGAGGACCATCGAAGGAAAAAGTTACGGACGACTATCCGAAAGAGAATTGCAAGTACTGTCACACCTTGTCCATGGTATGTCAAACAAGGAAATGGCAGAACAAATGTTCTTGAGTCAGGAAACTATAAAGACTCATTTGAGACATGTTTTCGAAAAACTTGACGCATCAGATCGGACACAAGCCGCGATAAAAGCTTTGAAGCTTGGACTAGTGAAGACGTAGTAATTATTGAGAGATCGAATTAATGAATGGCGTTTTGCAACCGACAAATGTTTCTCCCACAAAAACAATTAGACTGATGCTTGTGGAAGACGACAAACATTACCTGGCCTATCTTGAAGCATCATTGCAAAACAGCATCAACCCTAGATTTGAGCTGTTTGCATTCCAAGACTTGCATTCTGCTTTACGCGAATTTGGCAAAACCAATCCCGATCTAGTACTTACCGACTTATCGTTGCCCGACAGCGACGGGCTAGACAGCCTGGGATCCCTTCTTGAAGTAAGTGGAAACGTACCAGTCATTGTTTTGAGTGGAAGCACAGAGGAATCGGAAGGATTGCAAGCTGTGCGTATGGGGGCACAAGACTTTCTCATAAAGCAACGCGTGCGCAGTGAATCACTGATACGGTGCATTCTTTACACTATTGAGCGGCGCAAAAATGATGAATTCCGTCAGCGGCAGTGCGCCATCAAAGACTTCATTGAAACGCTGGCGCACGATCTGAGCGTACCCATGATCGGCTCTGAAGCAGTATTGGACTCTCTATTGGCAAACGCAGATGACAGACTTGCAGTTGAGCAGGTTGAATTGATCAACGCATTGAAAAGCAGCAACACGAAACAACTAGCATTAGTAAAGAAGCTCATCAAAGTCTATCAGTATGAATCGGAATGTGAGCACTTAGAAATGGAGCTATTGTGCACCCAAACAATAATAGAGGAGTGTTTAGAACGGCTGGATTGTGACTCAGTGAAACTCTCGGTCCAGAGCCCTGGAAAACTACCGCGAGTCTATGGTAACAGAGCGGCAATTTTCGAATTATTCTCAAGCCTCTTAGACAATGCTGTTAAATATAGCAATAGGGAATCGGAGGTTTCGATCACCTTTGAGCTTGCTGACGGCATGCTTAGAACGAATGTGCAAAACATAGGTGAACGCTTACCAGAAGAATTCGAATCCGGTAACTTTCATAACTTTTGGAAGAGTATACCGGGGAAAAGATACGTAGCTAGAACAGGCTTGGGTCTTTACCTTTGTCATCGAATAGTTTGTCTACATAACGGACGACTGATTTGCAGCAGCAGTAACGAAAGAAACACTGTCGCAGTTTTGTTGCCCATTGCTTGCACCTAACGTAAATGTTTTTTTTTCCTCGACACCGGGCAAGCAGAAAACTCATTCTGCTTGCCCGATTATGTAAATCCAAACGGGAATTGAAGTGAATTACAGCGGAGATAACCAAAAGGGTGACAAAAATACCATCCAATTGCACCCAATCGGGGAATGCCGGAATCCGTCATCTGATGCGATTCTAGTAATATATCGGGCAGGAGGCGGATGATGCAAATATCGAAAGTAATGGTAGTTGACGACGATCCCTCAATTCGTCGCATCGCAGAGATCAGTCTAACAAGAGTGGGACGTTGGAATGTGTTAATGGTTCAGAGTGGGGAGGCAGCCCTAAGTGCACTCGGGGATTTCAACCCTGACGTAATCGTTATGGATTTTATGATGCCAGGAATGGACGGCGCAGAGCTATTTGCCGAAATGAGAAAATTGACTGATACGCCAATAATTTTCATGACCGCGAAAGTACATGTACATGAAGTTCATGGCTATTATCAAATTGGCGCCAATGGCGTGATTTCAAAGCCCTTCGATCCAATGAAATTGCCGGAACAAATACAAAGCATTTGCCAACAGCCTTCACAATCCATCCAACAAACATCAGGAATCGCTTAGGTCTATTCTTTCCTGGCACCTTTCGCTCGCAACCTTTTGCGAGGAAGTCTGACCGAGAAGGTTGCACCACAGCCTTGAACACTGTGACACTCGATTACTCCCTGATGTGCCTCGACAATTTGCTTACAGAGATAAAGACCCAAACCGGTTCCAGGAGTATAGGTTCGCCCAGTCTTTCCTTGCGCAAATCTACGGAAAAGCCGTTCTTGTTCTTCTTGCGCAATACCCGGTCCTGTGTCAGCAACATGTATTGAGAGAGCTTGTGGCGACTCCTCTACTTTTATAGATATCCGTCCCGAAGCAGGCGTAAACTTAATCGCATTATCTAGCAAATTTTGAATCACTCTTCTGATTGCATTTGAGTCCGCAGTGATAGGGGATAGACCGGAAGGAATTGAACAAGTGAGATCGATGTGGTGAAAATCAGCAAAAATTCTGACGTCATCGATACACGAGTTAACTACGTCACTTATCCGCACTTGGTTCTCAAAAACTACAGACCTAACGTCCTTTTCAAATCGGTAGAGTTCTATCAGATTTTGTATCATAGATAGCAATCTTCGATTGGTATCGCGCAGCTGCAAAAGAAGTTTTGTTTGGTCTTCCGTAACAGGGCCGACCTGCTTATCTGCTATAGCTTGCAATATCCAGTTTGCCGCTATTAGCGGAGTTTTCAAATCATGAGTTAAAGTAGCCATAAAGTCTTCACGCTGTTCTAAAAGCGCTAATCGGTGTGCTCGATCCGCCTCAATTTTTTGCTCAGTCACGTCACGGAAGGTACCAGCTAAACGGACTGGCTCGCCTTGTTCATCGAAGAACATTTTGCCCGCGGAGCTTATGTTTTTTATCTTACCGTCAGCAGAAATAACTTTGTAATCTGCTGCTACTTCATAAAGGTCTTGCAACGGGAGTGTTGCAAAATGTTCAATTCGCTCGCGATCTTCTGGATGAACCATGTCAAAGAGTAGTTCATGAGAGAATGGCGTCTCTTCGCTCAAACCAAGGATCAGCCTGGATTGTTCGTCAATTTCCATTCTGCCATTTGCAAAATCGAAATACCAAACACCAGTTTGCGAAGCATCCAGCGCCATGCGTAACTTACCTTCAGCATCGCTAGCCTGCATAGCACTTGCTCGCAAGGCCTCGCTGGAACGCACACGCTCAATTGCATAGTTAATACTTCGAACCAGGAGCGACTCGTTGAGTTCCTTCTTCCTTATGTAATCTTGCGCACCAAGTTTCACAGCCTGTAGAGCAGTATCCTCATCGTCTAGCCCAGTCAGTATCACGATTGGAGTTTTCTTCGCCGCGACCGTCATCATAAGCAACGTTTGCAGACCTATTCCGTCCGGCAGGGATAGATCTAGCAAAATGATTTCGACATCATTTTTCCTAAGGGCCGCACTTGCCTCGTCCAACGTTTTCGCCGATAAGATTGCATAGCCTGCCTCCGGCAAGATTTCCTGGACAAACAGCGAATCCGCAGGGTTATCTTCTACAAGTAATACGTTGATTCTCTCGCTCATTGTCTAGGAGGAAACCTTACAGCAGAAAACCAAAAGTCATCTATAGATTTGACGATTTTGACAAATTGGTCAAAGTTGATAGGCTTAGTAACATAGCAACTCGCCTGTAATTGGTAGCTTCGAAGGATGTCCTCCTCAGCTTCTGAGGTGGTCAGTATTACCACTGGAATAGATCTCAGACGAGGAATAGACTTCATTTCCAAAAGAACCTCGCGACCATCCTTTTTTGGTAAGTTGAGATCCAAGAGAATCAAATCAATCTGGTCACTCTCAAGCAGGAGTTTCATCGCCTCTTCGCCATCGCGTGCGACTTTAATATTCACCGCAATTTTTTCTTCTTCAAAGACAGCCAAAATCAATGTGATGTCTTCGATACTATCTTCTACCAAGAGTAGGTTGGTTCCTTTGGGCATTTTGCTACCTCTTGGGCAAAGTGAATGAAAATGTAGTGCCTTTCCCTTCTTCCGATTGAACAGAAATTGAGCCACCATGTCTTTCGACTATCCGTTTGCAAATTGCCAACCCAATTCCACTGCCAGGATAAGCATCCCGAGCATGAAGCCGTTGGAAAATTATAAATATCCTTTCGGCATACTTCATGTCAAAACCCTTGCCATTGTCTTCAACAAAGAACTGCCAATAAGATTTGCGATCTTCCGCCCAAACATTAATTTCAGGCGGACTATCAGACCGAAATTTTATTGCGTTACTTATAAGGTTTTGGAACAATTGAATTAATTGAGTAGCGTCAGCTGGAAGCTCCGGAAGTCCTTCACAATGTATAGACGCGTTTGTTTCTTGGATAGTAAGCTTCAAATTTGAAATTGCATTGGTGAGTGCTTCATTACAGTCGGTTTTTTGAAATTCATGGCCTTTGCTTTCGACCCGACTGTATGCAAGAAGGTCGTTAATGAGTTCCTGCATGCGCTTTGTCGCATCAACAATAAAGTCAATATATTGATCAGCCCTTTCGTCGATCTCATTACGATATTTCTTGGACAGCAATTGAGTAAAATTTGAAATAACGCGCAGAGGTTCCTGCAAATCATGTGATGATACATAGGCGAACTGTTGCAGGTCTTCATTAGATCTCTGAAGTTCAATTATCTTTTGCTTCAGCAGTTCTTCAGTTTCCTTTCTCTGAGAAATATCGATCACCGATGCTAGAACAAATACCTTCCCCTCGCTTTCCAACGGGTTCAGTCCTATCTCAACGGGCACCTGCGAGCCGTCTTTGCGCAAGCCGAAAAGTTCTCGCCCCGTCCCCATGGAACGTGTAACCGGGCTTTTGATGTATTCGTTCCTGTCGTGTTGATGAACTCTCTTTGCGCCTTCGGGTACCAAAATTTCGATTGGTTGCCCTAGCAGCTCGCTTCGTGCGTATCCGAATTGTTTTTCGATTTGCGAGTTGACTAAAACGATACGCCCTTCACGGTCGATCATTATCATGCCGCTTGGGGATGCCTCGATCACCAAACGTAGATTCTCTTCACTTGCTCTGAAAAAACCTGTCATGGAAGCTCATCTAGTTCAATGACACTAGCTTGTTTTTCAGTGCTTTTACTGCAGCTTGTGTTCGGTCAGCCACCTGTAGTTTCTCCATCACATGACGCATATGTGTTTTCACGGTTTCGACGCTGACTGTTAGACGATCTGCCATTTCTTGATTTGAAAGTCCTTCCACTAACAATTGCAATACTTCCATTTCGCGGTTTGACAAAGGAAACTTATATGGTTGTTCGGCATCAGCCTTCTTCACCACCGGATCTTGCGCTGGTGGCGCATTCATCAACCCCTTAACGATAGACCCCGCAATGGCAGGATCCATCCACTGCCCTCCTTTTGCTACGGCGTTAATGGCCGCAACCAGCTGCTCTTTCCCTGCGCTTTTAAGGCAATATCCATCAGCACCAGCTGCAAGAGCGGCGAAGACATCCGATTCGCTGTCATGTGTCGTCAAAATTATTACTTTCGTGTTGGGTATGCTGGCCTTAATTGCTTTGGTAGCATCAATGCCGTCCATCACCGGCATTCCTAGATCCATCAACACGAGATCCGGTTTGAGATCGCTTGCTAGTTGCACAGCCAACTCGCCGTTGAAAGCTTCTGCAACAATGCTAAGTTCTGCCTCTTTTTCCAGAACTAGCTTCAAACCAATCCGCACTATTTCCTGATCTTCCGCGATCAGTACACCTATCGCACCCATTACGCCAAATTTCACCGCCCGGATAAATGTAGTCAGATCACTACATGCCATTCAATCAAAAAGAATGAATTAACACCTCCCCCCAACGGGGGAGACCCCCCATAGTCTACGTACCGAAGAGTGCCTTATAATAGACGTTTCGGGATGTCAGCAAAATCAGTAGAGGCAGTTGCTGTCAGTATTTTCCTGACATGTGACTTATATTCTCATCCGATTTCACGCCCGGATAAGAGTTTTTTAACGAAGACGGTGCCATCATTATTCATTTGCCGTATCAGACTATGCATTCCGGATAAGAGCCGATTAGTACTAAAAACTTTCCAGTCGGAAAGAAAGATGTTCGAAACGAACTTGGAATAAGTTCGTCAAATCAACAAACGACTATAAGTTCTATTTAGGACTATTGATCAGCCTGATTTCCCCCTGACGAGCTAGTTTAAAAGCCACTTTCTAGGGATGTTTTTCCGCGTCCGTTCTTTTATTATTCTATCTAACGGGGATTGTTGTCCGGCTTAATGATAAAACAGGGACGGAAACATTGATGCAGCCTGTCTGGCGGGCAAAGGATCACTCATGTACGCAACACTCAGCAAAGACGAAGACTGTTTCGACTTTTCCGCTGATGAATTGCGGATGCTCTTCAATGAATCCGTAGATATTTTCACCATCACGGACCTACAAACTCGAAAGCTTCTCAAGGCTAATCCGGCTCACACAAAGCTGTTTGGTCATGAATCCAGAAATGCTGATGATTTCGCACAGTGGATTCATCCTGACGACCGCGACTACGTCTTAGAAAAACTTAGAAAAGACAGCATCGTAGGAAACCACATTTCCATTGTCGAGTGCCGTTGCTTATCGGTAAAGACCGGCGAGTATATTTGGATGCAATGGCGCAGCACAATAGTCCCCGAAGAGGGGCGAATGTATTCAATTGGGCGAAATATTCATGCGCAGAAGGAAGCACAGCTGCGTAGCGCGCAATTAGCTTCTCTTGTGGAATTCTCCGCAGAAGCCATTATCGGTGTTGGTCTGGATAAAGTAATTCGAACTTGGAACAGAGGCGCCTCTTCAATTTTTGGTTTTTCACAGGAAGAAGCGGAAGGAGCCGGGCTGGCAGAGCTGTTCACCGCGGAGTCGAATCGCAAATTAGTTAAAGATGGACTGCAGTGCCAGGAGACCGAATTAGAGTGTGTTAGGAAAAATGGGCAATCGTTTTTTGCATCGGTAACAGTCTCCGATGTTCTCGATCATCATCAGAAAAGCACTGGCTATGTAATAACGATTCGCGATATTACAGAGCGCAAGCAAGTTGAAAAACGAGTCAAAGAGTTTTATTCAACTGTTTCGCACGAGTTAAGGACTCCACTCACATCAATTCTAGGTACCCTTTCTTTAATCTCAGCCGAGCATCTAACACTCCCCCCTGAATTGACAAATGAATTGATCGAGATTGCGAAAGAAAGCTGCCATCGCCTGGTTCGATTAATCAACGAAATTCTGGATATCCAAAAGATCGAATCAGGGAAGCTCGAATTAGCAATAACTGAGAATTGTCCAGTTGAGCTAATGAATAAGGCTATGAATGAAACAACAGCCATGGCCGAGGATCGCGGTGCAACATTCCGCCCTCGTTGCCAAAGCAACTTGCCAAAGGTACAGGCAGATACAGACAAAATTGTTCAAGTTCTGACCAATCTAATTTCGAACGCAACTAAATTCTCAGAATCTAAACCAATTGATCTTTCAATTGAATGCACCAAAAACGAGGTTTGCTTTTCCGTAAGAGATCAAGGTCCTGGAATTCCTGAAAATCAGAGCCATAAGCTCTTTGGCAAGTTTCAGCAGATCGACTCATCGGATAGCAGGAAATATGGTGGCACCGGTTTGGGTTTGGCAATCTGCAGGAACATTGTTGAATTGCATGGTGGAAGCATCGGCTACAGAAACAATGACGACAGAGGTTGCACGTTCTGGTTTACATTGCCTTGTGCCAGTCCGCTAGATAGAACCACGGCTGAGTCGTCGCTCGCTAACCCCTTACTTCAGCACGCAATTTCCTGACAGAAGCACGAGCTCAACTCGCACACCGACTGTTACCTTGCGGCAAGTTTGCAGTCGGAACTAATTTCTTTCTGCCCAAGTCTCAGCAGCAAGCGCGGTCATTTGCGCTTACTGAATACAAGTAGCAGAGGAACGCAGTCAATGAAGGACGACCTCGTTTTAGTCACTGGCAGCAGTGGGTTAATTGGAAGTGCGTTGTGCAAGTTTCTCGACGAGCATGGCTATCGAGAACTCGGTCTCGATAAAGAGGGGGCACCTTATCCTCCGAAAAGTGCCGAGTGGATATTCGTCGACATCACTTCCGACGAGAGTGTGATGAATGCACTGCATGTTGCACATGATTGTTATGGCGACAGGATTGCCAGTGTTTGCCATTTGGCTGCCTACTACGATTTTGCCGGAGAGCCAAGCGATCTCTACGAGAAGGTCACAATCAGAGGAACTGAACGATTGCTCAGAGAGTTGAATCGCTTCTTCACCGTAGAACAATTCATTTTTTCAAGCACGATGTTGGTGCATGCGCCAACAAAACCAGGAGAGAAAATTACAGAAGAATCACCACTTGCGATGAAGTGGGATTACCCTAAATCAAAATTGCTGACGGAAGAGTTGCTCATGGCCGAACGCGGAGACGTACCGGTAGTCCTCATGCGCATAGCCGGCGTATATGACGATTGGTGCCATTCGGTGCCAATCTCTCATCAAATCCAACGCATCTTCGAACACGATTTCACAGGACATCTGTATCCAGGTAACTTGGAGGCAGGTCAATCATTCGTTCACTTGCAAGATTTAATTAATGCATTCGGAGCTGCGATAAAACGCCGAAAAAAACTGCCGGAGAAATCCATATTTCTCATTGGCGAGGACAAGACCATAAGCTATGAGGAGCTTCAAAACTCAATCGGTTTGCTCTTGCATGGAAAGAAATGGGAAACGCAGTTGATCCCAAAAAGGATCGCAAAAGCGGGGGCATGGCTCCAGGATAAGACACATATCGGCCAATCTTTTATAAAGCCATGGATGATTGATCTTGCAGATGATCATTATGAATTGGACATCAGTAAAGCGCGGAAACTTTTAGACTGGGAGCCTCAACACAGCCTGAAGGGAACTTTGCCGAAGATGATCAAGAACCTGAGGGAAAACCCCGTTCATTGGTATGAGGTGAACAAATTGCCGGTGCCAAAGTGGCTTAGACAACGGTCAGCGTGAAGAGGCTTGAAAAATGCAAACAAAGGCTGCACACTCCCTTCAAGCTCGAACATCAGAACATCAATGGACTCGCGAACATTGGTGCAATTTTGGAACCGTCTTGCTTGGTATGTGGCTGATCGCCACAGCCGTCTCCAGTAATTATCAAAGCGTTTTGCTGGAACGCAGTGACCTCATATGCGGTGCACTTCTATTAGCGTTTGGTCTAATCAGCAACAAAGTACCAGCTCTTAGATGGCTTAGTGCCATTACAGGTACATGGCTCCTTTTTGCTCCACTCATTTTCTGGGCACCCACGAGTGTTTCATATACAAATGATACTTTAGTCGGTACGCTTGCAATAATTCTGAGTTTCGCAATACCAGGAGTGCCAGGCACAAACAACGATACCGAATCCGGTGCCGAGTCCCCTAGAGGCTGGTCATACAACCCATCCTCGTGGTCTCAGCGAATTCCATTGATAGCGCTCGCTTTAATCGGCTTTTTCCTGGCGCGCTATATGGCGGCCTATCAACTAGGACATGTTGATAGTTCCTGGGATCCATTCTTGGGAGACTCGACCGAACGGGTATTGAAATCAGAAGTCTCCAAAGCTTTTCCGGTGTCTGACGCAGGGTTGGGTGCAGCATCCTATATCATTGATGCAATTGCTGGACTGATCGGCGGTATCAGAAGATGGCGAACGATGCCGTGGATGGTCCTGCTCTTCGGTCTGCTCGTGATACCACCAGGAATAGTCAGTATCATTCTGGTGGTCTTACAACCAATTGGCGTCGGAGCCTGGTGCTCCTTGTGTTTGTTAGCAAGCATTGTAATGTTGATCATGGTGCCGATGACCGTCGATGAGGTGATCGCTACAGTGCAGTATCTCCGACAAGCAAAACGGGCGGGGCTTCCCTTCTGGAGGACGTTATTTGCCGGTGGACCGGAACTTCAAAGAAGCAAGCAACAACCTGTATTGGCCGTTGTAAATGATTCAGCTCCTCATGTCGGTTCGGCAACTAGTCCTTCTTCAATTTCAATCCCAGCGGGAATTGGACTTGCTGCAATCGTGGGGGCATGGTTAATGCTGTCGCCAGTCTTTCTAAAAACGACTTCGACTGCGTTGCTCGACATCTACATAATCAGCGCGTTAGCGATCACGTTCAGCTTCATTGCCTTTGCAGAAGTCTGTCGATCAGTTAGGCTCCTGAACATACTCTTGGGGATTGCTCTTATCGTCTCCCCCTTCATTATGACTGGATTCAGTCAGCCATCGACAATCAACGCCATTGTCTGCGGCATTGCACTTTCTATTTTGAGCTTACGAAAAGGTCGCATCCGAGAGAGCTACGCAAACTGGAACCAATTCATAATTTGATCTGGTATGGAGCGCGGACATCTTGATGCTGTTGGCGATCTCATGTATGGAGATACTATGTAAGCGCCGAGCGAAAGCTGGTCGCTTGTAAACCGAGAAGAATTGCAGTAGCACTTGACT
>JAIEQI010000142.1 GCA_019747875.1 Candidatus Obscuribacterales bacterium | reverse complement strand
TTCGATCTCTTGAGAGCGATTCGCTCTTGATGTTCGGTTTGATCCCGGGAGCGCCGGCATCTTGCCGGCTTCGATCTTCATGAGCGATTATTAGGTTTGCCACTCGGCCGGATCCGCTCCAAACGGTCTAAGAGTATCCAAATGTTTGCGAGGAATTTCTTCTAGCTGAACTGGCGGTTTTAGTTCCGTAACTTCTCCACAGTCAGTCTTAAGTGTGTGCGTGATTGCTCGATAATCGTCGCGCTCGGGTGCAGCTTCGTATTCCTCCGAACCTAGTAATCCTAAGTCCTGTACCCACATGGCCGATCTCGCCAGAGATACTTTAACGTGATAACTGCCTCCTTCGGTTGCACGTCTAAGTAGCGCGCTCATTACACCTGCGGCCGCAAGATAACCTGTCAGAAAGTCATTCAAGTAAAATACCGGCGACAACTTTGGAGTCGAATTGCCACCTTCGGAGCGAGCAACACCAGTTGCAACTTGAACGTTATGATCGAATCCCGGGCGCTCTCGCCATGGCCCGCCATGTCCGTATGCATTAACAGTGAGACAAACAATTCCTTCATGATTGTGTGCTAACTGGCTCGGAGTAATTTGAAACTGCTCTGCGACAGTTGGGCGATACGAGAATGCGAATACGTCTGCTGTTCTGACGAGATTCTGCAGCCTGTTGTGATCCTCCTTTAGTGTCAATTGTAGGTAAGCATTTCGTTTTCCTATATTCACTAAAAGGTTCTGCGCTACCGTATCCCGGTGATAAGGAGAGCTAATGTGAAGAACATCAGCGCCGTATTGAGCTAGGCTTCGCATTGAGCGCGGTCCCGCCAATACGTGGGTGAAATCAATGACCCTGATCCCTTCCAATGGAAATCCCGGAGGAAATGGCACGGGTGGTCCTTCAGCGATTCTCTCGATTTCAATCACCGGAGTGGATAATAGGTGCTGACCCTGCGGATGGTGGCGCCATTCGTCCATGGTGTACGCCACACTCGCAGGAAGTCCCAAAGCCGACAACTGCTCCTGAAGGTCCAATGCGTCAAACTTCGCAATAGCCTTTCCGATCGATTCTCGATTGTTTCCGCAATCAAAGAAGTTCAAATACCCTCGTTCAAGCTTCACATAAGGAGGTCCCGCCTCCGTCATTACGAACTGTCCGTCTCTACATTGAAAAATGCCGTTGCAAGGGACAAACTCCGCACCGACGGACAGTCCGTAGCCGGCATGCCACAAAAAGTGCGTCGAGTGCAATGCATGAAGGGCATCAATTATGTCAACTTGTAAGGACTGCCGTTCATTATTTCTTGTTTTGAAGTTCCAAATAGCGGCTGCCGCTATTCCTTCAAGCAGCAACGCGTATGCAGTTGCCTCACCAAGTCGATGAGGTGAGCGAAGCAACGGATCTCTTCCTTGAAGGATTGCCTCTCCATCAAATTGGTTGTTGAGCCGCAGTAGTGATACCAGGTTCTGTAGTTCTGGCAGCTCGTTTTGTTTTAGCGAGCGTTTTACGAGTATGTTTGTTGTACCGTTGCCCATGAATTCTCCCAAAGAAGTTACCTATATGATCCTAGCCTTGAATTTTGAGGAAGATGTGAGGATCCAACAAACGCCAGTCGTCTCAGCCAGCAGCTCCGGCAGGATAAGTGCAGCAAGAAGTTTAGCTCATCGTTTCGATAAGGCACCTTGCTGCGATTTGCAGAACGGCACCAACACTTCAGGAGCTATGTTCTTATTCGTCGAAATCTTTTCCACTTCGCTCAGAAAACGCGTAGCTCCAAGAGCGTCATTCTCTTTAACGAACAGCTCAACAATAGCTCTGATGGTTCTGGTGTGATGGTCACGATTGACCAGGTCTGAGCCTGGTTCAGCATCTTTCAATAAGGACAGATAGTCGGATGCAAGTTCCAATTTCTTTTCTCTTGACGTCGTTTCACTGCACAGAGCCTTCGCGGTCAATAAGAAGGCGTGGAGCCCGAGGTTTCCGTCGGACCATGAGTGATGACGCCTGTACACATCTGATATTATTTCCAGACCTTTTCGATCCTGCCCGTACCGATGCAAGCATATTGAACAATAAGCCGCAGTTTGTGCAAGCAGTGAAGCCTTAGTATCGACCCAGTTCCGCTGCACTCCGAGAAGGTCGGATGTGTATCTATCCAACTTCTTTAAATATGACGGATTTGGTGCTTGCTTTGAGAGGGCGGCAAACCACAAGTGCAGGACCGGTAATTCCAAGCGCGGCTGTCCATAATACTTTTGGTCAACAAAAGTTTGAACCACAGCATCGATAAACTTAAAGCACTCTTCTTTGGAATTTATCTCGTCCTGCAAAATGTATAGGAACTGAATTAGGTTCACAAAATCCTCAAAGGTCTTAGCATCAAAATCTATGCGTTTCTCAGAGGATCGGTATGCGCCTTCTTTCCTTAGAATAGAAATTAGATCAGAGGAATAACGGTCAACTGTGGACTTCGTTATGGGCGAACTTCTTCCGGACTCGAGCAAGAAATGCAATAGTTGAATCTTGTGACTGGCACTCACATCCTTGCGGCGGCTTACAATTTTCCAGCATTGGAAGAAGAATTGGCGCTCCTTATCGGATTTTGCGTATCCAGGTGTCTGGCACCGAATGAACCAATCGGTGCCAGCAATATATGGAGTTGGATTAGTCAGTTGCGTAGGCGCATTCTGATTGTTGTATTCCTTCTTTAAAGCCTCAATGAATTGATCTTTCATCTTGAGCACTTGGGCTTGGGAACATTTGATCTTTGTATCCTTAAGCAACCAGGCATGGTCGCCGATGATTCGCGGCGTTAGTGCATCATGCCGCTTCAACAGCTCAAGAGTCCGGCTCAAGAAAGCGGGCGCGTCTTGGTCGTCACGCAAAGCAAGAAACCAGGTCAACTGCTGTGCGAACAAAATATAATCCTCTGCCTTGCGTGCATGTTTTCTCTCAGGACTCTGTTCAACTGCAGTCTTGAGCAATTCAAAAACGTAAGGCTCCAGCTGTCTAAGCTCAGAGTTAGAGAATTTCGAGGCTTCACTGGCACCAATCAAAGCTCTAGAAGTAAGCATAGCTAAATGCAACCCAAGCCGGTCTTCTTCGGAAAGCGCCGCCTTAGACTCAATCTCCGCCCTTGCATATTCAAACCACTCCGAAGCCTCCGCAGGCTTATCGGCTCTAACCAATGCACCGGTGATAGAATGCAAACTATCAAATAAGAAGCTCTTTCTACTATTAGAGAAGTTCAAAGTCCTTTTCACAAA
Source organism: Candidatus Obscuribacterales bacterium (assembly GCA_019747875.1). Classification (GTDB taxonomy): domain Bacteria; phylum Cyanobacteriota; class Vampirovibrionia; order Obscuribacterales; family Obscuribacteraceae; genus JAIEPM01. The sequence goes on along the minus strand of JAIEQI010000142.1, from coordinate 20,482 downwards.
GTTTCTAAATACAGACTTCGCATCACTTATTCGATTCATCTCAATGAGCATTTCTATTTGCTGAGAAGCAAAGTCGGTATATGGTCCAACATCTTGATTCTCTGCGAAATATTTAGCAGCTTCATCCATCACTCGGAGTTTGACGCCGGATTTGTCCTGAGCGTCTGCAAGTTTGATCAGAGCTTCGAAATACCATTTGTGGCAATCCAAATAGAACTTCTTCTTCTCCGCCTTCACGCGTTCAGCCTTCTCTAATAAATCCTTGGCTAGCTTCAACTCACGAGCAGCAGAGTCAAACCTTTTATTCGCTCTATAAATGTTGGACAGCGTCACAGCCGTCAATATGAACCGGTCCGGGTGAGTACCTATGGTTGCCTTAAGGTCGGGGCTTCGTAGCATATCGCTTAGTTCACCAGCATGCTTCAATGCGGCTGTATGATGGTTCTTCTTCTCGTCGATTTCCATCAGCCCTGACAGAGCTTTGATTCTATTCTCGACAGATAGTCCATCCGGATTTGCAGTCCAGCGACGGAGCTGTTTTTCGGCTTCTTCGAGATCATTTCGTTGAATTCTGATCCTAATTGAATCCGACTGTGCTTCGAACTCTTTGTCATGGTTCAACGGCGTCAGCAATGCGCTCACACCGATCGGAGTTTTGGCATCCTGATGTGAAAAGCCCCAGATTAAGGCGGCGACCAAAACGGCAATGATGCTGAGGGCAAATCCCAACACCACGCGTTGCCGACCGCTGCGGCTCGATGCATTAGTCAAGTTAGCAGAAAGTAGACTCTCAGAAAATTCCTTGCAATTTTGAAAGCGCATTTTGGGATCTTTTGAAAGCGCACGCTGCAAGGTATGAACGAGATCGTCGCTCAATCCATCGGAATCGACCTTTGCCTGCTGAGATACCTGTGCCATCAAGACTTCAGCGTCATTGCCCGCAAAAACGCTTTTACCCGTAAGCATGAAAAATAGAACACATCCAAGGGAATAGACATCCGACCGGGAATCAACTTCTTGTCCTTTGCATTGCTCTGGGCTCATATAAGCCGGTGTGCCAATGATTTGCCCCGTCGTTGTCAGTCTTTGCTTTGCACTATCTGCGGTGGCTAATTTCGCCACCCCGAAATCTAGAACCCGGGGCTCGCCATCTGCGTCAATCATAATGTTGCCTGGCTTGATATCGCGATGTATAACCCCGCAATCGTGCGCATACTGCATGGCATCCAAAACAGGCAAGAAAAATCGAACAGCATCGGCTGCGGAAAAGCGCCCGTTCTCATTTACTGAGTTTTCCAATGAACGCCCGTTGACTAGCTCCATTACAAGAACCGCACGCCCATCTGCAGAAATCGAATAGGAAAATATTCTTGCAATATTAGGATGGCTAAGCCGGCTCATGGCTTGAGCCTCTCGCTGGAAACGTGCATCCCAATTGGCTTCGCCATATTCAGAATGAAGGATCTTAACTGCAACGAATTTTTTTAGTATATGGTGCTCGGCAACATATACGCTGCCATGCGCGCCCGTTCCTAACTTCGACCGAAGAGTCAGGTTCGGTACATTCAGACTGTATGCGTGGTCACTCTCGTCAAGAGGCTGAGGGGAGCCAAGAGGGTTTACCTGTTCTAGCCGTTCAGCCCCAGTCGTCTCATTTTTTTTGGCATATAGCGACTCGGAAGTCTGCGGCTGATCGGATGCTTCAGAAGGCAAATTGTTTTGCTTGTCAGCCATCTGTTTCCAATCGACGGTTACCTCATACCTTGTACCCGTTGACGCTGATTTCACGGCATTCGCATATGGACTCTATATACAACCGATGCCGAGAGGGTCCCACTGTAACCTATATGAGACAAGGATCACGGGGTATCCCCTACTATCGATACGGATCACCCAGATAAGCTTTATGAGACAGTATTGCTCTTAGATTCCACGGCGAGGCAAATGAAATGGATTCAACAGAGAAAAAACTATATCCTTTACTCGGCGAAACCATCAGACAATGCAGACTCTACCTGGAAATCTCAATTTCCGAGTTTGCTTGCAAGATCGGTCGGCCACCATCGTTCGTAAGACAACTTGAACAATCCCAGATAGAGTTCTCCTTGGGCCTGCTGAAAGACTGCGCAAAAGCGCTGGACATTTCTGTCGAAGAATTATTCGAATTTGCATCTGGTGAATGCGAGTTAGTCGTAATGGGCGACACAGCAGGACTGCTGGCAGAAGCTGTGTAATTAATTTTCCCCTGGCATACGCCCCGGCGCTGCGAAGCGTTTGTATGCAGTTGCCCCATATACAAAGACCACTGTAAACAGTGGTCTTTTTTTCCTGTTATCAGAATCGCGCCTAAGCTTCCAGTCTCAGATTAGGCAATTGATATCCATTCATTGGACGGCAATCCGCCGGGTTTGTAACAATCCCGCCATTGCCAGGACACTGATACAACCGGAGAGCCTGCTCTCTAAGATTGTCTGTAGCCCTCTCAGCAGTGCGGTCAGCAGTATTCGCATCAACGTTATCCAGTCTTGAATTGTTGTTGTTTTCCATAGTAATTTTTTCCCGAAAGAGTGCCCGATGAAGTGAGAATAAAAATACCTGGTAAAGAAAATGTGGCAGCTTCATTTCAATGAAAAAGACCACTCTTTTCAGTGGTCTTTTTCATGCTCGGCCAAGGCTGGCATGGACAAGAGAAGTGTTCTTAGCGCTTAGGTTTTTGAATGGATTCAACGGGTCCATCTTGTTCGACTGATTGAAGATCCTTCGCCTCTACACGCGGAAGCGGCGTTGGTTTTGCCTTACCGAGACGGTCGAGAAACTCCTTAGTAATTGGATTGTCTTTCGGGAGCTGATCGGCATCACGGATTCCACCCTCAAATCCAGGACTGACCGCAGTGGTATCATTGCGCTGCTCCTCTTTCAGACCTAGCTTTTCCTGCACGCGATCGATTGCCTGTTCAACAATTCTTTGAATTCCCTCAGAGACCATGCCCGGAATTACGATGATGCCGCTTGCGACTAATTCTATGGGCGGGAGATTCATTCGCTGTTCGTTCGTGCGTGTTGAATCAATGTTTTTGCCACTAGTACCTGCCGTTGCCACCTCTGAATACAGATGTTCGGCAACTCCATTTCGCTGACCCAATTTACTTTCAGAATTGTCAACGTTTGGGTTATCGTTTCTTTCGCTCATATTTCCTCTCCTAAATGTAACCCTGGAAAAAAATCTAGTAATGCCTGTGTGTGATCTGAAACTACGTGCTACTTAGCTAAGTCAGGAAAGACATCCAAAATGGTTTGAATGATTTCCTGCCACTGGCGATGTTGTTGCGGTCGTGGCTTGGGATTACGCTGGGTTGGTTTATCCTTCGGCTCTGTTCCTTCATCTTCCCTGAGGTCGGCCTTAGGACTATTTTCCTTATTGTCGTCTCCAACCACCCTAACGTTCGGAAGCGAGGCTTCAGATGAATTGTGAGCAGACTCACGGAGCAGGTGCTTGTAGTTGAAGATCTCTTCCCTGTCCCATTGATCTCGTACTTGACTTAGAACAGCTTCCCCGCTGTATTCTGGACGCTTATCCTCTTTGCGTTCTTCAACTTGATCCGTCATTTCGTTCCCCCTCTCCTCCAACTGTTTCGCGTTCAGGCGCTTTGACCAAGCCCTGACGGCATCTGATGAGAGCACTCTAATAAACGGCATCTGACACTGTCCTCTCCTGAAGTTCACAGCGAGTTAACAGTTTCCGCAACTCTAGCTGTGGGAATAGATATGCAGTGGTGGTAGTGTTGACTTATGAGCACAAGCGTTCTTCTAAGCCCCGGTGAGACGTTCGATGGCAAATTTGTCATCTTGCAGTCACTTGGCTCCGGTGGTATGGGAGACGTTTATAAATGCAGGCAAGTAGGCGTCGAGCGGCTTGTTGCGCTGAAGCTACTAAACCGTGTGCTGGCTGATACAGCTTCAAGCCTGCAGCGCTTTGAGCGAGAAGCCAAAATTCTCTCCTTGCTAGATCACAGAGGGATAGCGCGATTCTTTTTCTATGGCGTCAGTTCGGACAAGTTTCCTTTCATTGCTATGGAATATGTTGAGGGCGATTCACTGCGAGAGCGCGTTCGTCAGCTAGGAACGCTAGCATGGAGAGATGCCGCAAACATCGCCATTCAGATTTGCGAAGCCTTGTCCTATGCACACGAAAGATCTGTGATACATCGTGATTTGAAACCCGAAAATATCATTCTGACCAATGGAGACAGGGTTGTTATCATTGATTTCGGGCTGGCAAAGGTGAGTGATCCCAATTGGGACAGTTTGACTCAGACAGGTGAACTTATCGGGACAACCTCCTATCTTAGTCCGGAGTTGTGTCGCGGATATCGACCCGATCATAGGTCTGACCTGTACTCACTGGGAATTATTTTGTACGAAATGATCTCTGGTGTGCCACCATTTAGCGCAGACCACCCGATGGGAGTCATTTACAAACATGCACATGAGGATGCGCCAAGACTGTCCGTAACTGATCTCAGCATCCCCGCTCAAGTAAACTGGATAATTGCGAAGTGCATCGCCAAGGATCCCAGCGACCGATATCAAAGCGCAAAGGAACTAGAAGCGGACCTTCAGGCTCTAATCAGCAACAAGATCTCAGCGATAGAGGCACCTTCAACCGGGTCCGACACCACTCACGGTGCCCGGGGAAAGCAGCTAATTTTATTGTTGTCTGTTCTAATTATTGTAAGCAGTTACTTCGTTTTCGTTGCTAAGCCGCGGACAAACAAAACCGTTGCTAATAATCAAGCGTCCCAGGCTTTTCACAAGCGTCCACGAAAGCTGGCAACTTCGGATCGTCAATTGCGTCAGAAATCACTACAGGATATTTTAGAGCTATTCAACAAACTTAGAGAATCCAACCAACATGCAGAAGCGCAAAATCTCGTGCTTCGCTGGGTGCAGACAATCGAAAAGGAACGTCCATTAACTCGCTCAGAAATAGGCAAGACCGCGTTGGCTATCAGCCAAAGCCAGGGCGAGTCCCATGACTATAAAAGTGCATTGATAACAGAGGCGGATGCATTGAAGCGATTGGAAGGTCATCCAGAATGTAACTCGCTAGCTATAGAGTTGTTGAATGCTCAACTTTCGCACGGACCAAACCAAGCTGAGTTTACTGCGGGCGGCAAAAACTCTAAGCTCCAACAAGCTGCCAACAAGTTGCAGGAGCTTCTGAATAAAACTGAGCTGCCCGAAGCAGTTTTAATAGATGCTACCAGCAGAGTAGTTCAAGCCAAAATTCAATCCAGTCAGATTGATGAGGCTTTGCAGATAACCGAAAAGACTTGCAGCCAGACAACAAATTGTGTTGCTCTGATGCGACTTAAGGCCGAATGCCTATTCTTACTTGACAGAGTTGAGGAAGCTAAGGTTGCAGCAAAGCAGTATGGATCTTACTTTGATTTCAATCAGTTCCGAATGCAGCCGTCAAAGGCAGAATACGATCTGTGGTCTGCCTTCAAGTCCGCACAATGCGCAGCTGAAGCCTCACGTTTCGATATCGCGGAGGAGCTTCTGGAACCAGCATTAAAAGCTCATGAGCATATGACACATTCTATTTATGGTGAAGCATTGATTCAATATTCAGATTGGATTTCGTGGACTAGCGACCAGAAGAAAAAAAACTGGGTCACAAATTTTCCACGTGCCGCGGAAAGTATCCAGCACTTAAAAAACGCTTCCAGAATATTCCAGCTTTCGGGATTGCCAGCCCGTCAGCGCAGTGCGTTAGCTAAGCTTGCGTGTTATGAACTAGCACTGGGTAACGAGAAGAATGCAGACGACACATTGCGCACGGCATTAAACACGATGGATCAAGAATCGGCAGACGATGTTAAAGCAAGCATTGCAGCAGCACTCTTGGATAACCTCCCTCGAATAGGCGTATTAAACTCAAGTGCAGCCCGGCTGGCAGTACTCCAAAAGGCCAATGCAATTTTCAAAGATGTTCAAAACGACCGATACGCCACCATGAAGGCGGAGGCTGCACATTTGCTGCAGGTCGAAGAAGATGCTTCTAAATAACGGGCTGCCTGCCTGTATATGTCGTATGACATTGCTCTCTTGTGCTAAGCGCAGTTGCCCTTTTAATCTTTGTCGAGACATTCCGCATAGCTTCGAGCCGTGACCTGGGGCTATTGTGGCTATTGGCAGACCACGTTATCAAGCAAATCAAGGAGTCCTCGCTTCAAGTTCTCTGCGAGTTAACAGAATCCATAACGCCATTGCAAGGTTGGTTTATCTGCTGCTCTGAACATTCTTCACATTTCAGATGTTGGCAATTGAGTGATCAATGAATGATGAGGACTGGTCAACCCGTCGTCCCAATCCGATAATTCTTGTATTATAGGTAGATTACTGACGAAGGGGTTGTCTTGAAGCAGCGATTGATAGAGTCAGGCAGAATACTCGATTCAAAATATGTGATAAGCAAGGTCCTTTGTCAAAGCGGACAGGGAGTACTTTACCTTTCCGTTCAGAAACCCTTTAATAGATCGGCAGTTATTAGAACAATTAGAAGGCAGCCGCTACAAATGACTTCGAAACTGCTTACCAAATCTGTTCTCTCTCGGGCATAGCAAAGAACTTCTAGCCCTGTTGCAGAGCTGGCTGCATTATTCTGCATAGCGAGTTGCAAACACTGGCAGTAATCAGAAACGTAAATGCGCTTTTTTGCCTCCAAACTTCCCCATCAATGTCGGTAGTTTGACACATGACGGTTTACCGCCATTTCGGTAATTATTGTGTCAACTCAAGCAATACCTTTTACCCGCTTGAACATCGCCCCAGCACAGTCGGGGGTTGATATTTAGTAACGCCTATGGGGGGCTCTAAACTATGGCAGATGGAACTGAAACAGATAAGAAGGAAACAAAGAATGTTGAGTCCACAGCGTCAGTGGCTCACGAAGCTGAAAGTAACGCAGCCGATAAGTTTCGCCAAGATATTCAAGACAACCTGGGTGGACCAAGCAACAAGGGTAGCCTTCAATCAGAACTTATGGACAAATTGCCCGCCGGCGGTAATCGCGGTCTGCAACAGATGGACAAGTTGCCGGTTGAAGGCGGCAACAAGAAAGAAGCGATGCAAAAGTTGCCAGCCGATGGTAGCAAGAAAGAGAATATGGATAAACTGCCTGCGGAGGCCGGCAACAAAGAGCATATGGACAAGCTGCCTGCACAGGCCGGCAAGAAAGAGCATATGGACAAGTTGCCTGCAGAGGCCGGCAACAAAGAGCATATGGACAAGCTGCCCGCAGAGAAGGAAGGATTTGATAAAGACAAGGACGGCAAGCTCGACGATTACGAAAAGAAAATCGCAGAAGAGCTGCCCGAGCGCGAAGAACTTCCAACAGGTGATGTAATTAAACGGGATGAGAATGGCGAAACGTTGATCACACCCAACGGTGATGAAATCTCCGTCAACGATGATGGCTCGCATTCAATTAAAGGTGATGTGAAATCGGTTGAAACAAAAGATGGCGTCACCACAGTTAAACTCGGAGATGGTTCCGAAGTAAGTTTTGACGAGCAAGGAATTCTGTCGGTACAGCGAGGCAACCAGGGTGTCATGTTCGGTCGCCAGGTTCAGGATTATGGATGGGGCAGCAGCGGCGGTGACAAGCTTGGCGGCAGCGGTGGCGGTAGCGGTGGCATCGATAGAAAGCCACGCATCGAAGACTTTCTGCCCAAAATCAAATTGAAATAAGACAACGCTATACCCACATAGCCTACTGAAGGAGCTGGATGCTTTATGGTCCAGCTCCTTCTCTCGTCGAATTGAAGCTTCTGCAATTGGTGGAGCAGCTAATTCATTAACTTCAAATCCTTCGCATTCAGCCTCATTTGAGCGTTAGCTTGATTGGGATCAACCACATTCATAATTCCCGACGCGCTAATTTGCACTTTAGTGTTCACCAATTTATTGCGTCCATCAATTACTGAAGCCGGTGCAGCATCCCACCAGCCTTTTAGTTTCGCGTCAATTTTTTCTTGCTCACCTTTCTTTGTGAAATTGACCAAAGTGAAAGTCCTTGAGTTTCCATCTGAACCTTTCTGCTCAACAGCCCAAATATCTCTATTTATCTGAGGACTTTTTGGAAAACGCACTAGTGAGCCGACCTGTGTAAATCGCTTCCCGTGAAGCGAATGGATTGAGTCGGTCACCACTAACGGTGTCGTAACCTTGGAATCAAGCTCCAAATGCATGGGCCGCTTTGGAAAATTCTGTTTGAGAAAGTGGATATGAACTCGGTCATTTCGGTAAACATGTGCAGCAAGTTTGGGATCACCGACACTCACAAAAACAAAATTGTCTCTGTATTCCAGCACAAGAGCAGAGCCGTTTCGAACATTTGCATGGACCAAGAAATCTGCCTCACGCTTGCCTTCAAGGTCTTGAGGCAGCATCGTACTCTTAGCGAATTTCGGATCCGGAACTTGCACAGGAGATTCGTATTTCTTGATCATTTCGATTGATGAAACTTCGATGTGAGGCTGAGGGCTTTCTGGAAGGATTTCACCTTGATGGATGAAGTTGCCTTTGATTTTGACGCGATCATGCCTCCTCATCGACTTGAAAAAATCGCGTACTGAATCATGATGGCTTATCATCCCAATCTGAACATTATTGAAAAAGTCCTTAGGATCGCGATATGTAAAAACGAACTGGCGATTATCTGGATCCGCCGCATGGATTTCACCAACAACTCCGGAACTGGATAGCAGGCGCCTCAACTCTTCCAGATCGATTCCGGAAGCAATCGGCGCCGACTCGTCAGAGGGTCCCTTCTTTGTAGATGGCAAGTTTTTATCCGCGCCATCCGCCTTTTTCTTCTTCGGCTCAGCTGGGGATTCTGCCTCATGTTCGTTGGTGACGGCAAACACCGGAACACAACAGGGTAAGCAAAGCGAAATCCCGAAGAACAGAAAACTCAAAGCTAGCAACAAGTTCAACATGGACCTTCCATAAAAATGCAGAACATAGTATATCGAGAATTACGGCATTTTCCTTCAGAAAAACAGTACAGGTTCCACAATACGCACCGGAGCTTGCCGTCCCCATTTTTCGATTCACGCTCTATTCTAAGCAAGACTAGACCGCTAATATGGAGCGCGGACGTCCCGTCCGCCCATAAGCGCGAAGCGCGTTGCAGCTATGCATTCGGAGTTTCGCAAGACGTAGAGTCTCCCTAAAGCTGTGGCGTAGATAGTAGAAATTGCATATGGGCGGGCAAGATGCCCGCGCTCCATACGGAGAGCGCTTCGCCTCTAAGATCCAATGTGGGGATCCTCGACATAGTATTGAAACTATCGTTTGCGCGTATCGCATGAAAGCGTGTTGAAAGAAATCTTTTGGTAGCATGGTGACATAAGTGGGATAAACCGAAAGATTGGACAACAACACTCTCTTTCAGTTCTGCCGCAAATTGCTATGATGTTGAATGAAAGTGGAGAACCATGACACATTCGCGAAAACGCAATTTCATTTCGCTTTTTATGGGTCTATTCATGTGGGCTCAACTCTTCTCCCTTTGCGGTGCCATCGAATCATTTAGCTGTTTATCTCTAGATGACATTGATCCAGAAGACATTGTCACAATGGATCCGTTCTTATGCACAACGCAAGTCAGACTCGAACTTAGTGAACAGAGTTTGATAGGTCCAGCCCTGGCAGCTACGCTATGTTGTTTGCTTCTGTTCGTCGCAAAATTTTCAATTGATATCAGTGCTAACATCAGGCTTTGCAGATCCAATTTACTATTTGCCTTTGAATCGAACAAGATATGGCTTAAACACAGACGTTTGCTGATCTAGCCAAAACCTCGTCAGTTGTGAGTAAGAAGTACAACGGCTTTTTGCCGGAGTTCTCGATTGCCCTTTCGACGGTAAGTTATGATCAACAACCTAATATCATTTTCGCTACGACAGCGCGCCGTAACGATAATTCTCATGCTAGCGATAATAGCGCTGGGAACCTATTCCATATTCACGCTCTCTACTGATGCCTTCCCGGACGTCAGCAACGTTCAGGTACAAATAATTACTGAACCAGAAAGCATGGCCACCGAAGAAGTGGAATCACTCGTAACGGTGCCAATTGAATACGCGCTCAACGGACTGCCCTTTATTGAGAAGGTCCGTTCAAGCTCTGAGTTCGGATTATCCCTGGTGACTGCAATCTTTGAAGATGATTGCGATGTTTACCTGGCAAGGCAATTAGTGCAGCAGCGACTAAGCACCCTCAAGCTTGCCGACGAAGTGCCGACGCCTTATTTAGCGCCCGTGCTTTCTACATTCAGCCAGATCTTTATGTACAGGGTCTCCAGCTCGGAGATGAATTTGAGAGATCTTCGAACCTTGCAAGATTGGGATATCGCAAAACGCATACTCTCTGTTCCCGGCGTTGGAAATGTAGTCACTTACGGAGGTTGGGTTAAACAATACAAGGTCTTTGTCGATCCGCCTGCTCTGAAGAAATACAGCATCAGTCTCAGAGAGCTAGCTTCTGCAATCTCCGCCGGAAATAAGAATGCTGGGGCCAATTTCATCGAGCAAGCAGAAGAAGAAGTTGTAATCCGAGGAATCGGTCGAGTCCAGAACAAACGAGACATCGAAGATATCGTCATAAAAGAATTCAATAGCATTCCGATTAAGGTTGGGGATTTAGCGAAAGTTGAAATCGGCTCCGCGTTCAGGCGCGGTTCAGCCTCCATCGATGGCGAAGGTGAAGCAATAATTGGAATTGTCTTCACTCGCAAAGGCGCTAATACAAAGGAAGTTGTGTCCAAGGTAGAGGCCAAACTGGCTGAGATTCAAAAAACACTTCCAGAAGACGTGAAACTAACGCCCTTCTACAACCAGAAGGAGCTGGTAGATAAAACTACGGAAACAGTAAAGGAAATACTCTTTTTCAGTGGCGCTCTCGTCATCATTGTTCTAAGCGCCGTTCTGATGGACATACCAGCGGCATTAATTGTTTGCTTGATCATCCCCCTGTCACTAATCTTCAGCTTTGTGCTCATGAAGTTTACCGGGCTCTCGCTAAATCTTATGACACTGGGTGCTGTTGACTTTGGAGTTGTTGTCGATGCCGGAGTAGTGATGGTCGAGAACGTATATAGGAAGATGGCAGCGGTAAGATCCAGCGGCGAAAAGTTCGACCGATTGAAAACCATTACCGAAGCCGCACAAGAAGTCGGCCGACCAATTTGCTTTGCTATGTGCATCATCGTCGCAGTCTATTTGCCGCTATTCACCTTAGAAGGTGTGGAAGGAAAAATGTTTGAGCCATTGGCTCTTACATTTATCTACGCACTCTTGGGAGCACTCGTGGTTTCCCTCACGGTAATTCCGGTTGCGTGTTACCTGGTCTTCCAAAAGCCTCTTCACGAGCGCCACAACCCGGTAGTCGAATGGATCAAAGCCATGTACGTTCCATCTATTAGGTGGTGTCTCTATCACGGCAGATTTCTAATGGTCTTCTCTTTGGTAGGGCTAATTAGCTCATTGATGTTGCTTCCTCTTTTGGGCACAGAGTTCATCCCAAGCTTGGATGAAGGCTCACTCTGGCTAAGAATGCGGATGCCGGCAAGTATCGCTCACCGAAAAACTGAAGAAGTCGTATCGAGTTTCGAAAAAATCGTAAAAACATTTCCTGAAGTAACAATCGCGGCGACTCGAGTCGGTCGCTCGGGCATGGGCTCGGACGTCGAGGGAGTTGATGCTGCCGACATGTTCATCGGGTTGAAACCAAAAGAAGAATGGGGACAGTTGAGCAAAGAGCAGCTCATCGAACGAATGGATAAAGCTGTTTCAGTCATACCAGGTGTCATGTACAGTTTTTCGCAACCAATTGAAGATATGATTGCGGACCTGATCACGGGTGTTAAAGCTGATGTAGGAATCAAGATCTTTGGTACAGAACTTGAGAAACTCGAGTCGATCTCAAATGATGTATTGCGAGTCGTAAATCAAGTCCCAGGAGCAGCCGACGTTACTCGCGAACCCATTTTGGGGCTTCCGGAACTAAAAGTAAAATTGAACAGACAGGAGATGGCACGGCATGGACTTCGCTCAGTGGAAGTTTTCGATGACATGCAAACAGCGCTAGCAGGAAAGGTTGTTTCGGAGGTGGTAGAGGGTAACAAGCGATTCGGCATCCTGCTTCAGTTCCCGCAGCAAAAACGTGATACGGTCTATCAGATCAAGAACTTGCATGTCGAACCATCGGACGGAGCACACGTTCCTCTAAAGGCAATCGCTGACATCGACATTGAAAAAGGAGCAGTACTCATAAACAGAGAAGACGGTCAGCGCCGGGCGGCGGTCATGGTCAACGTTCGAGGTCGCGACCTTGGTAGTTTTGTTATGGATGCGCAGAAAGCCGTAGCCAAAAACGTTGAACTGCCACCTGGTTATTGGATCGTTTGGGGCGGGCAATTTGAGAATCAACAAAGAGCAATGATCAGGCTTGCAATTGTAGTCCCCATTGTTCTGTTTTTGATCTTCGTCTTGCTGTTCTTTACGTTCAATTCCATAAAGAACGCAGGGCTGATCATGTTAAACGTTCCGTTCTCAATGATCGGTGGCATTGTGGCGCTCTTTCTCTCATCCCAGCCCCTGTCGGTGCCGGCTATTATCGGATTCATCGCCCTATTTGGAGTGGCGGTGCAAAACGGTGTCATTCTAGTTAGCTACATAACGCAAGTTCAAAGTGAGAAAAAAGGAACACTCGACGATGCAATTATCGAAGGAGCAAGTGTCAGATTGCGTCCGGTAATTATGACGGCACTGGTTGCGGTCATGGGGCTTCTGCCGAAACTGTTCTCAACCGGCACCGGAGCTGAAATTCAACGCCCTCTCGCCACTGTTGTCTTCGGTGGATTGATCTCAGCGACGTTACTTACCCTATTCGTCATTCCAAGCATGTACAAAATTATCCATCGCCGGAACTTCGAACGGGCAAGGGCAGCGAATGTTAACGCGGAGGAAGAAGAAAGGCAAGCCCCTTAAGATCTCTGACCGGCATCAAGTTGTACGGAGCGTTTTGCGCGAAGTGCGGACCCTCCACGCGTATCCAACTCGGCAACCACCGACTAATTTACAGAAGCAAGAACGGCATGATAAACGCAACAATCCATGGGAACCGTGGATAAAAGTCGATTATACCGTCGAAATGGTGTGCCTATTCAGCGATGAGCGTTAGATTGCCGCCGGCTTTCTTCGCTTCTTCAATTGCAGAGCGCGCATAAGAAATGAGGAGTTTGCCGTCTTCATCCATTCCCTCTACCCACTGGGAAACGCCGACACTTGTGGTGGCATTGAAGGTTCGATCTAGTGATACGAATGTAGCAGCTGCGATTTCTTCACGCAAACGTTCCGCGACTTCAACGGCACCATTTAGATCAGTATGCGTGAGAAAGAGTCCTAGTTCTGATTCGGATAAACGAACCAAAATATCGGCGTCGCGATTCTGTGCACTCACCATGCCTGCAATCTGCGTGATGAGATTGTTCGCTCCAGACTGCCCGTAGTTCCGGATAATCTCTTTGTAGCCATCGACGTCAATTAAAACGAGCGCTAACGATACTTTGTATCGGCGGCACTGATTTATTTCAGCACGCAAGAATTCAGCCAAATAACGTACACTTCTGAAAGATGTGAGCGCATCGGTCAGAGAAAGCTCTCTAAGCTGCACATCTTTTTTGCGAATCTCTCGTTTCAAAGAATGTTGCCGCAAAGCAGTCTTTACTCGGCTTAGCAGCTCTTCCTTTGCCACCGGTTTCGATACCACCCAATGTTCGTCATCTTCACCGGCCAATTCGCTGGCGCGCTCACCTTTCCTTCTCAGAAAAATGACAGGTATGTCGCGAGTCTTCTCATCTGCTCGCAGCCGTTTAAAGACATCGATTCCACTCATCAACGGCATTTGCAAATCAAGCAGAATTAAGTCAGGCATTCTCACTTTACAAGCCGCAATCGCTTTGAATCCGTCGGTTGCCGATGCAATGGCATAGCCAGCAGCTTTTAAAGCCTCTGTAATCGACTCGATATTGGCAGGTTCGTCGTCAACGACAAGTATGCTTAGCGGAGGGCTCAAAATTCAGACCTAGTAGGCAGTTTCCGAGATTGCCAAAATTCCCGACAGTTTTCAACAGGCGGATGGCAATCCTGCATTTGATGATATCACTTTGGCTCAGCCCAGCGAACCGGCCGAGCGGTTACTTATAGATCTGAATCCTCGATAATCAACACTCGTCACCTAAAGCTCATTTTTGGAATTTGGATCTCTGCAAATGGTTCATTCGGTGGATGTGCCCCAAGCACAGGTGCCTGAGGATTGGGGGTGGCAAGCAGATTCGCTTCCAAGATTCTTAATCCGTCCTCGACAATAGCAATAAAAGGGTCAATTAGCACACAACAATCAGGGTTTTCACAAAAAAGCTTCACGCGTGGCAATCCCCGGCGAAACAACCTTCTGGTCCCTTCATAATTCCCACGAAGATAGTGATAGTAGCCAACAGCAATTTGCAAAATCCCCTGAGTGAGCTGTTTCTCCGGCTCGCTTTGGTCGTTCCACAACGCTTCCAGAACTTCGTGGCACTCGAAGAATTCACGATCATTGAACTGCTCGATCCCTTTTCGAAAGCGGGGATCGACATTGCTGCTGTTCTCGTGCGCGGATTCGCCCTGCTTCATTTTGAGCCTATGGCACTGCAGCAACTACAATTGTAGGCGAATCCGCCGGAACCAAATTCAATTCGGAACGGGCAAGGGCTTGGACCTGCCAGGTATCGGGAAGCCCTGACAAATCGATAATTTTAGGTCCTGAAATGATCATAAAGTCGGGAATAATCTTGCCCGCATCGCCATAAGTCGCATTAGCTTCTGAGAGATCGAGAATCGCCTTCTCCACGTCCGAGCATCGAACTTGCTCTATGCGAGCATCCTTCATCTTCAGGCGTAAAACGCCTTTGCTATCCATCGCACGGATCGAAAGATGCCGCGATGGTAATAGCCCAAAGAGTTTCTTATCGACTGTTTCCGAGCCAAAGATAGTGTAGTGTTCAGTCTCGGCGAGAACCTTTACCGCATCAGGTTTCGAACGCAGTGATTCTGCGGCTGCCTGCAAGCGCTCTTCGGTATTTAGGATTTTGCCGAGCTTCTTCTCAGTCAATCCCGTAGCACCATAGGCAGTAGCACGCAAAATATTTGCGCGGGGATCAACTTCGACATGAACCTCAATTCCAGAGGGGTCAGCTCCCATTTTTGCGACGGCATTGAACGCCTCCTCGCGAATCTTAATCAAATCCTCCTGCTTGGGCTGAACAATCTGGCGCTCCACTGTTTCTCTTACTAACGCCAGCGCTACACCAATTGCTGAAACTACATCCGCATTCTCTGCAATTGCATGCGGCACGCCCATGCGCTTCGCCACATAAGGAACGATCGCCGCCGCGCCACCCCCGCCGCCAACGAGCGTGATCGCATCCAGATCAAGTTTGTATTCGGCAATGAACTTCTTCAAAGCAGGAAGGCACTTTTGATATGCCTTTTCGAGTACTTCTTCCGCAAGTTTCTCAGGCGTCCCACCAACGGAATCTGCCAGCGCCTTAAAGCCCTTTGCCACCATTTCCTTGTTCCCCTGCGCGCAATCCCCTTCCGGCACGTAGCCCAGGAAATTAGCAGCGCAGGTAGGTGTTAACGTCACATCTTTCGTGTCGGTTTTTATTTTCAAATAGTCGGCTGGATCGCCCGGCTTCGGACTTAAGTATTCTATCTTTGCATTCTCGAACTCTGACAGAAATGCGACGTAAGAAAGACCTGCAATATGAGCGCTACGTGGTCCGACATCCTTAACCTGCGAGCCTTCAAGCCGCAACATCGATCCCCCGGCAACGCCAAGAGTATTCACATCCAGCGAGCGAAGGTAAACGCGATGCCCACCAATCTCAGCATCCTTCACCAGCGCTTTGCCGTTGCGAATCACGGAAATGTCAGTACTGGTACCACCAACTTCCAGAAAGACTCCATCTGAAATTTGCAGGTACATCATTGCCGCAGCGACTCCGGCAGCAGGACCAGACAATCGAGTCAAAATAGGGCGCTTACGCATGGAATCAATGTCCATAACGCCACCATCGGATCTCATAATCATGATCGGAGCTGTAATACCGGCAGACCGCACACTTGATTCGGTCATGTCCGCCGTCTCGATCATCTTCGGAAGCATCGCGGCGTTAATCACCGCAGTGCGTGTCCGCACCTTCAGTCCGTAAAGCTTGCTCACCTCGGAGCCGGAGGACGCAACGAAACCCCGTCTGCGCGCGATCTCCATGACGGACTCCTCGTGTCCAGGATCGTCAACACTGAAGGCTTCGCTTACAGCAATGGCAGCAGCACCGCGTTGCTTCAAGCGATCAAGCGCTTCGTTTACCAGCTTTGTATCCAGACCTTTTGAGGTATCGATGAACTCAAAGAATGTGTGGAGCATCCGCCCTTTCGCCAATTCAATCGATCCAACATTGGCATGCGCGCGTGCAAGCATCGCGCTGGGACCACTTCCCATGGCGATGATACCCACAGGAGCGACATCGCCTTCGAGAATGGCATTAGTGGCTTGAGTGGTGGAATGAGCAATAAATGTCACAGCTTCAGGTTCGATACCACTCTTCTCTAACAATAACTTTAGCGAGTCAATAATGCCACGTGCTACACCTTCTTTGGCCGAGTGCGTAGTCGGTACCTTTGCTTTGCCCAGGACCTCCAAAGTAAGCGCGTCGAGAGCTACAGCATGAGTAAAAGTGCCGCCGACATCGATTCCGATTCTGACATTCTTAACCATGGGCACCACCTACATAGCCCAAACAAACGGCTAATATCAAGCCTCCAATAACGGCGAACCAAACATAAGGCATCGTTTTCTTCAAAAGCACCAGCGTATCGGTTCCCAGGTAAGTGGCAATCCACACGTTATGCGTATTGGTTGGATCGCAAACTCCCTGGAGCTGACCGACCGACATCAGCATGCCCATGATTGCGGATCCGGAAAGCTGCGTGCTCTTCTGCATTAGTGCGACCAATCCGCTTCCCATGCCCCACAGACTTAGAGGTCCGCGATAAAGCGCCAGCGGCGCCAACAAAGTGAAACCAATAATATAAGGGAGCGGCTCGGTTGGAACAGCAGCAGCAAACAACGGTGCCAGCGCAGAAGCGATCGTCTTGTGCATAACCGCGCACAAAAGCATGCCAATGCCCATCATCAAAATAACTGCGGGTATAACGGACTGCGCACCCTCGATAATTGATCGCGTCAAAATGTTTATCGAATCCCGTCTCCAGGTTACAAGCGCACCATATGTAATGCCCACAAGAAATGCAGTGATGATATCCCAGCGGAAAAACAGGACCAACACCAACGGGATTGCTGGAGTCAAGAATGCAAGCGCCGGCAAGTTGATCATTTTCTTTGCATGCCGGTAAACGGCGTAAACAGCCAGTCCGGCAAGAGCTGCGACTACAGGAAGGAAGGAATTCGGATCTGGTCCCGCCGCAGCGGCACTAGCATTGAAGATCGAGAACTGCCCGCTTGCGACAGCCCAAAGAAAAACAGCGAGAATCGCTAG
Organism: Candidatus Obscuribacterales bacterium; assembly: GCA_019747875.1. Lineage (GTDB taxonomy): Bacteria > Cyanobacteriota > Vampirovibrionia > Obscuribacterales > Obscuribacteraceae > JAIEPM01. The sequence continues at coordinate 2,808 of JAIEQI010000142.1, read as the reverse complement.
CGCCGCCAATGAGAATTTGAGATTCGAAAGCTTACGCAACTCCACAGTGAGGAACGCAACCAAAACAGTACATATGATCGCAGAGAATGGAACTACAAAAGAAACAATCTTGCTCTGCTCGACTCCGAGAACATCCTTGTACAGAACCCAGTTCGCCAGATTGAACATGCCGCCGAGATTAATCCCGAAAAGAAACAAACCGCCGGCGGTAGGAGCTGCGATTCCTAGTGACAGCATCACGGGCAATACCACCGTCCCAACCATGATCACAGCCCCAAGTCCACCCAGCGATGAAAACAATAGAGCAGTAACAAGTGTCATCATCAAGCCGAGCAAGAACGGACTGTCCCCCGAGAATTCGGCAACGAATCTCACCATGGATTTAGCGATGCCATGCTTATTTATCAACTCAGCTAGAATCGCCCCAATCATCGTAGTCGCATACGCGGAATGAAGTTTCAGCACGCCTGCGTTAACGACATCCTTCAAAATTTCAGAGGCTGGTATACCACCAATTGCAGCAATCGCAATTGCCATGATCGGCAAGGCAAGCAAAGCCGATATGCGCCGCGTATACATAAGCGCGGCCATGATCAGAAATACTACAAAACAGCCGATTCCTATCTGCAATGTGCTGCATCCAAATTCAATTTACATCAGAAGTATAGCTTCATTTCAACCCTTTTACCTCCCGGTAATTAGCGCTAGCAAGCATTTCAAGGGGCGGAGATATACGCGTTCAGCGCCATCGGCTGGGGGAAATTTTCAATCAAATGGCGCAGCCAAGATACTAAAGCCGACACGATTTTAATAAAGGTGGAATAATCTAAACAGATGCTAGGGGCTTCTCATGAAGATTTTCCATCGTGGTCTAGTAATCGTGGGGGTGCCATTTCTCCTGGAAATGGCGCTCATCGTCAACCTCGCATCCCTCCTCCATCAATCCGATCAAGATCAGGCGAAAGAGTCAGTTTATAGAACTTTTGCCGGATATAACGCGCATATGCTGGGAGCGGCATCGGAGATACCATTTTTTCTTGTCGCATCTGTGCAGTATCAGGACGATGCATTCTTCAATCTTTATCTAAAAGCGAAAGAGCGAGTATTGTTCTACCGGGCTGAGGTTCTTGATTTGATCAAGAAAAACCCTGACCTTGCTGACGGCAGCATGAATGCGGATACGGCATTACTCAAGCTCTTAGAAGTGACTGACGATTTCGCTCGCGTTCGCAAAGCGCGAATTTTCGATCTCATTTCACAGTTGCCCGCAATGCAGGCCGCCTTTGAGGAAAACAAAGGAACGGCATTGGAAAAGCTCGGAAATCTAGTCCGTTCCGGCGAAGAAAAAACGAAACTGATGCAGCGCAAACAAGAACAACTGCGCTCACAATTCTCCAACACATTGACGGCCGGATTAATCGCAAACGCTTTGGCGGCAATACTACTCAGCATATTTTATGGCAACAGCATAATGGCTAGACTGAGAACAATAAACAAGAACACGGCGGCGCTTAAGGATGGGAAACCCATGATGCTACCGCTTAAGGGTAACGATGAAATACAACAACTGGACAAGTCGTTTCACAAAATGGATAGTGAGCTGAAGCTTGCCGCCATACGCCAAAAAGAACTTTTTGATAACGCCAGCGACGTAATTTGCGTACTCGATGAGCATTTGCTTTTTGTGAAAGTGAACAAAGCAGCTGAGCGAAATTGGAATCAAAAAGCAGAGAGCCTAACAGGTGAAAACGCCATAAAAATGATTGATCCTAAAGATAGGGATCGATTTACTCAGCTGTTGAACGCAAGGCGCGAACACGAGCAAGAGACCGCTATCGAAACGAAGATGGCTGACAGCGAAAAAACATTGTCGTGGTCTGTTTTCTGGTCACAGCTCGACAATAATTATTATTGCGTGGTTCACGATATCACCGAGCAAAAGCGCTCGCAAGCCATGAAAGAAAAATTTCTGGAGATGATTTCTACAGACTTGCAACGCCCATTGAACAAAATGGGCACGAACATGACGACCTTGATTACAACAAAGCAAGAAGAACTCAGCAAAGATTGTTTTAGCAAGCTAAAAATGGCTGAGAAGAATCTGCAGAGATTGTTGAAACTGGTAAGCGATCTACTTGAGGTAACGAAGCTTGAGTCGAATGATATCGTTCTTCAGAAAAATGAGTGCAACATTATTGATTTATTGAACCAATCAATGCATGAAGTTGAGTCACTTGCAGACAAGAAGAATGTAACACTAGAAATTCAAGATGAACTTCATCCAGAAGGTCCAGCTCAGTGGTTCGTTGACTCAAATAGAATCATTCAGGTACTTGTTAATTTGTTGTCCAATGCGATCAAGTTTTCACCCGACGGATCAACAATTAGATTGCGGGCTCGTGTTTCTGAAGGTGGAATTGAGATCGCGGTAGTTGATCAAGGTCGTGGAGTTCCCGAAAGCCACAGGGAACTTATTTTCGAGAAATTCAAACAGGTTGAAGCAGCAGACGGAAAACGCTCCGCTGGCACAGGCCTAGGTTTACCAATTTGCAAACAGATCGTCGAAGATCATCAAGGCAGAATCGGAGTTCGAGGAGCTGAGCCGAACGGTAGTGAATTTTACTTTCACATCCCGGCTCGCGAAGAGACGCTGGCTGTCGGTCAAGAAGACAAATCGCGTGTAGAAGAAAGAAGCCGGCAGGATGCCGGCGCTCCCGGGATCGTACCAAGTTCTATGAGCCGGCAGGATGCCGGCGCTCCCGGGATCGTACCAAGTTCTATGAGCCGGCAGGATGCCGGCGCTCCCGG
>JAIEQI010000114.1 GCA_019747875.1 Candidatus Obscuribacterales bacterium | reverse complement strand
GGCACAACAAAAGCCGTCGGCGAGGAAGGCACAAACCCAAAACCCGATGATTGGTTCGGCACAACAAAAGCCGTCGGCGAGGAAGGTACAAACCCAAAACCCGATGATTGGTTCGGCACAACAAAAGCCGTCGGTGAGGAAGGTTCATGCGAGAAACCGATAACAACAACCAAGATGTATGGTGAAGAAGGTAGCACAAGCAAGCCTAAGAAATAGACTTAAGCAAGTGCATCGGCTCGCCATCAAACAGCGCGCCAAGAGTGAATCGCCCTCAAGAATCCGGCGCTCTCGGATCGAACCAACTCCAAAGAGCAATCGGTGTTAAGAGATCGAAGTCGGCATGATGCCGGCGCTCCCGGATCGAACCTATTCCAAAGAGCAATCGGTGCTAAGTGATCGAAGCCGGCAAGATGCCGGCGCTCCCGGATCGAACCAACTCCAAAAAGCAATCGGTGTTAAGAGAATCGAAGCCGGCATGATGTCGGCAAGATGTCGGCGCTCCCGGATCGAACCAACTCCAAAGAGCAATCGGTGTTAAGAGATCGAAGCCGGCAAGATGCCGGCGCTCCCGGATCGAACCTATTCCAAAGAGCAATCGGTGTTAAGAGAATCGAAGCCGGCAAGATGTCGGCGCTCCCGGGATCGTACCGAACGCTAAAGAGCGAATGTACTACTCGAACTTCTGAAAGTCAGCAACCGTCCACTGCCTATCTTGCTCCGGCAGAATCGACACAAAGTACTTCTTGAGTTCGGCAAGCGACAATTGAAACACACCATTTTTCATGTCCTTGTGGACAGTCGAATAGTTTGTCGTTGTTCCCCAGGGGTTCCAAACGGTAACGATGTCGCTGGTCGGATCATAACCGAGAATGGTCAAGCAATGCCCGCTTGTGCCTGTATTCACCACTCTGTTGTGTTCCAGTGCAGACTGCAAGTGCTTGCGCAAATCCTCATCCGACGTACTTGATGTTGGATAGCGGACACAAGCCTCCCCGGTCATAAACATAATCATCCGGGCGCCGGAGCCACCATGAGTAACGACATCCAACGGTTCAATTGCATACTTCTTCGTTTTCTTATTCTTGTACGTAGCATATGCTTTTTCCAAAACATGTATCCACATACCGTCATCCCCTGCATCGCTATAACAGGCTATTTCAGTGTCGGTAGGTGCGGCTACTGAAATTGGCTTGTGACGAGGAAAGGTTACCGAAAACGAGCCATCGTCATTCTTTTGAATCATCTCTATGATTCGTTGTGGTGTGTGGTAAGCCATACCTCCCGCCGTCGAAAGGAAGTAGCAATCCCCAGTCTTGCCTTGCTTAATTTCCTCGATGTGTGGGACTCCACTTGCAAATAGCATGGGAGATGCTTTCTCGATTTTCTTCAAGCTCTTTTCGTATAAGGAAACTAATTTCTTGCCGGCTTCCGTAGTTTGCCCCGTTTCGGAATTCACCGGCATCAAATCGGCAAGACTGAATTGATCGAACAAATCTGATTTGGACCATTTGCTTCTTGCATAAAGCCTTACAGCAGCCAACGCTGCCGCTTGATTGCCCTTAATTTGTGGATCCTGCAATGCTTCATCAAGCTCTTCTTCAGTTAGAAAACCATCCCCATTTTCGTCCCAATTTCGGAAGGAGCTCTTTAGTGTCTCTGAAAAGTGTTCTTGAGCTGCGACATCAGCGCTTGTCGCCGTTGCCGCGCTCGCCATGTTTGACTCCGAACTGCCCAGCCACATTGTGGACAGAGCGATCGTGGCCGACAGTAGCCTCTTAGAAAATTGCATTCAACACCCTCCATATAGTGTGGATTCCATCCTTCCAAATCAACATGGGTAATTCGTGAGTCTCTTAATGTTTTGCCCACTTCTTGAAAAGGCTGCGCAGCCCAATAAACTAACTAAATGTCTTAAACTAACTAAAACACATCAAGGTGTAGGAGTTCTATGGCTAGCAAGAAAGTAGGCATCGTAGGTGGTGTCGGTGAACATCACACAATGCACATGAAATCCGTTCTGGAAAATCTCGGCGCAGAAGCCGTTGTTATTGACACGCTCAACTTTCCCGACCGCGTCACTTTCTCTTTGCGAAATGAGAGTCCGGTATATCAAGGTAAGGGTGTGGAAGACATCGTTGCCTTTTACAACAGAACCGTTTTTTACAGTGAGCCACCATACGATCTCCAAGACAAAATCGACGCCGGCGAGCTGCCACATCTGAAGAGTTGGTACAGTGTTTATGCAGCAGAGAGAGAGCGCCAATCTCTTCTTGGCTCATGGCTGCGCGCGGTTGCTTTTCAATGCAACCGCGTCGTCAATCCAGTTGAATGTTTCCACCTGCATCATTTGAAGCCTCATCAACTGGTTATGCTCAGAAGAGCAGGAATTGTAGTGCCCGAGACGCTCGTCACAAACAATCCCGAAGAGCTCAAAGAATTCAAAGCACAGGTAAAAGAAGTCATCTATAAGCCTGTTGCCGGTGGCGCTTCCTGCAACTTACTCAAGGACGAAGACATGGTGCCGGAGCGGCTGTCATTGCTTTCGTCCGCGCCTGTTCTTTTCCAGAAGCTGCACGCGGGGGACGACATCAGGGTATTTGTTCTCGACGGACGCGTGCTCTGCGCGCTTGAAATAGAAACAGAAGCGCTCGATTATCGCGGGCACGAGCAAGCCATCAATGTTATAGACTTGCCTGATGCAGTAGCTCAAATGTGCATTAAAGCCGCCGAGGTTTGTTCGATGAAATTCACCGGCATAGATTTGAAGCGCAGCGCAACCGGTGAGTTCGTGATGCTGGAAGCGAATCCATCCCCGATGTTTATAGGATTCCAAACGCGCAGCGGCTTCCCGATTGATCAAGAGCTGGCAAAATATTTGATGGGCTGACGCGCTAAGCGTGTTAGTGATTCCGCTCCGATTGATGCAAGCTTAGTTGCTGAAAGATCGAAGCCGGCAAGATGCCGGCGCTCCCGGGATCGAACCGAACTTCAAAAAGAGCGAATCTGTCCTATGTATGGAGCGCGGACGTCTCGTCCGCCCATAAGTATGGGTAGCGGACGTCCCGTCCGCGTTTAACTGCGACAAAGCCAAAGAGCGAAATCGCTCTCAGAGATCGAAGCCGACAAGATAAGATGCCGGCGCTCCCCGATCGAAGCAAATTTAGCATGAGCAGGCGAGCGTAAATCGTTTGAAGATCCAAGCGCTGACTGTACGCGCAAAAATGTGCGTCAGCGCGCTAATGAGGCAAGCGTATCATTGCCTGATCAATCATGGTTCCCAACCCGTTAGCGTTCGTCGCCCCGACGAAGATGTTCACCGGCTTACCTGACGAATCAGCCATCACCGTTGTTGGGAAGTTTTTGACGTGATACTTTTCCACAAGATTCCTGTTGCTTGGATCTTCCGCATCGAGACGTTGGAAATCACATTTGCTTGAGTAATTCTGTTGGGTCTGCCTGAATGAGGGATCGAACGCTTTGCACACCTGGCACCATTGCGTGTAGAACTCGGTCACTCTCAATCGTCCGCTAGAAAACTCAGATTTTTTCTGCAACGGAATACCTTCTGCAGTCATACCGAGGAACGGTCCGGAACTCTTTGACGAAGACGTTGTGGTGGAAGAACTTCCACCCGCATACTTGCTGAGCTGCGCCGCGCCAGCTTGTGCCTTACCTTTGAGCGCCGGATCTTTCGAATACGTCGCAACCCATTGGTACTCTCTTGCAGCAAGTGCTAACTGATTGGTGCTTTGATAACAAAGCGCCATGTAATAGTGAGACAGGATATCGGAACGATTGGTTGCGGCAACCTTCTGAAAACCAGCAAGCGCCGGTCCGAATCTTCTCGCCTGAAAATCACTCATCGCTTGCTGAAAGGTTGGATCAGCTGCCTGCACAGGCAAGAGATACGTGGCGAGCAAACAAAAAGCCATTGCTCCTCGAAGCAACCTAGATGCGCCCGTCGATTTTGACATGCCGCCCCCCTTAAACCGCATGCGCCTTAGACTTGATGCTTAAATGTAATTGAATTGGCTCGCCAAAATACAAGCCAGTGCGGTTTGGAAAACGCACAACCAGCAAAAAGTTGTAAAGGCAAATTTCGACATCATAATGAATCCCCTACGGACTATCTTTCACTATTGTAAGTTTATTCAGACAAGTTGGAAGATAAAATATGGGGGATTGTAAGTGTCAGAGGCTCTTCACTTCACATTAGAAGCAGAATGCTCCTGGTCGGGTGCCCGAGCCGGCTATTTCACTACTCCGCATGGGACTGTTCAAACGCCAGTGTTCATGCCTGTGGGGACTAATGCGACTGTAAAGTCCGTTAGTTGGGATCACGTTGAATCAGTCGGGAGCCAGATCGTACTGGCTAATTCCTACCATCTTTACCTGCGGCCAGGTCATAAGCTGGTCGAACGCGCCGGTGGCCTGCACGGATTCTCATCCTGGAAGAAGCCGATACTGACAGATTCCGGAGGCTTTCAAGTTTTCAGTCTTGAAGAACTCAGAAAGATTACCGAAGAGGGAGTGTCCTTCAAAGACCACGTAACAGGCAGAACCCACTTCATCGGTCCAGAAAAGTCGATGGAAATCCAGAATTCCCTGGGTGCAGACATTATCATGGCATTTGACGAATGCGTGAAGAATCCTGCAACACACGAGGAAGCAAAAGCTGCGATGGAAAGGACTCATCGCTGGCTGGAAGTTTGCATCAATGCGCATGCGCGGAAATCGGATCAAGCACTTTTCGGAATCGTCCAGGGCAGCATTTATGAGGATCTAAGAGAAGAGTCAGCGCGAGTCGTAACGAGTATGGACCTGCCTGGCTACGCTATCGGCGGCGTAGCGGTCGGCGAAGAGCGAGGCATGATCGAAAAAATAGTGAGGTTCAGCGCACCATTATTGCCGCGCAATAAACCGCGTTATCTGATGGGTGTGGGCACGCCGTGGGACGTTCTGTTTGCTGTTCATTCTGGCATCGATATGTTTGACTGCGTTCTTCCAACAAGGCTCGGAAGGCACGGCGCCGCATTCTCCTCGGAAGGAAGAATTTCGCTGAAGAATGCCCGATTTAGAGAAGATTTCGGTCCGCTGGAAGCGACCTGCGGATGCATGACGTGCAAAACACATACCCGCGCATACTTGCACCATCTGACCCATTCGAAGGAAATGTTGGGTTGCATTTTGCTTGCAATGCACAATATCTATTATCTGCACCAGGAGACGCTAGCCTGTAGGCAAGCCATTCTTGAAGGACGCTTCCGGCAATACTACGAAGAGAAATCGCGCATGCTTCAGAGCATTGGAGCGGCCCGGTAACAGCAGTGAGATAGAAGGACGTATGACGATTCCGGGAGCGCCGGCATCCTGCCGGCTTCGAGCTTCGAAAGCGATCCGCTCGTCTGATTTGGTTCGATTCCGGGAGCGCCGGCATCCTGCCAGCTTCGAGCTTCGAAAGCGATCCGCTCGTCTGATTTGGTTCGATCCCGGGAGCGCCGGCATCCTGCCGGCTTCGAGCTTCGAAAGCGATCCGCTCGTCTGATTTGGTTCGGTTCCGGGAGCGCCGGCATCCTGCCGGCTTCGAGCTTCGATGCTTGGTTCGCGTTCTGAATCAGTTGTTCTTCTTCTCTTTCATCTTTGCTTTGAGCGCGGCAAGCTCGTCGTCTATCACAGCGGCTTCTGCGGCAGCAGCTGTTTCCCGGTCCTTATCTTCTGAAAATTCGGCCATCGCCTCGCTGGTCATGATCTTCTTTTCCATCCGCCCGATAGTGTCGCGGGTGTTCACCAGATCGGAGACATTCGGATAATCCGGGCTGACGACCTTATTCTCTAAACGAAAGATTGTAGCTTTCAGCTGCGCCTCGGAATCTTTTTGAGCCATCATATCCGCTTCAATTTCAGCCATTGTGCGCTTCAATTGCGGTATTCGCTTCTCCGCTTCCTTTTTTATTTGATCGTCGTCAGAATGCTCTGCTAGCCGCTTTTCCCAAAGGGCAAGATCGGCTCGATGTTTTTCCAGCTTCTGCGCAAGCAACTTTTGCGTAGCCATTGCCTCCACAAGAGCCCGCCTTAGATTCGCCAGTTGCTCGTGCTTATCTTCAGGCATTGGAATAAACCTCTTGGAGAACGTGACTTGAGCCACAAATTATACACACTGGGAGAGCCTATCAATAAGCCGCTAAGATCGCGTTCGTAGCAAATGCGTTGATGTCGAGCACCTTACATTAAGACAGAGAGCGGACAGGATGTCCGCTCCCCATACTATGGGCGGACGGGACGTCCGCGCTCCATACTATGACGGTCCGCGCACTACGACTGCTACACGCGCTCTTTACTGAGATACGCGCACTATACTGAGATACGCGCTCTTTACTGAGATACGCGCTACACCGAAATTTTCAGTTCGATTACTTTTCTTCGGCTTCGCGAACGTCTTCGATGTCGACTGTATCGTTGGCTTCGACCAAAACCGGTTCTTTGGTTTCGTTTTTGGTGATCAATTTTTGTCCGCCACCAGCTCCGCCTTTGAGTGCCATCAATTCAGCTTCGATATCAACTTGACCTTCGAAGCTCTTGAACTTCTTGTCGAGTTGATCGCTTCCCAGCTCAGCAAGCGCTGCGGCCTTGGATTCGCGCTCGAGTACTTTCTGTTCCATCTTGTCGATTACTGACATAGCGCCATCGGCGGTGGACTTCGAAAGGATTTCGTTTGCTTTGCTCGTAGCTTGCGCCGCTTTGTCACGCGCAATGAGCACTTGCTTCTTCGTGTAAGCCTTTTGAACTTCGCCCTCCAGCTCTGTCAGACGCTGGCGCAATGTGCTGGTCGCTTCTTTTTGTGCCTTGAGCTGAGTCTCAAGATCAGCTGCCGCTTGCGCGAATTGCTGTTTTCTTTGCAGAGCTTGCCGTGCCAGATCGTCATTTCCCTGTTGCACAGCCATCTGGGCTCTGTTTTGCCAGGTTTGAGCCTGATCCTTGTTCTTCTGAAGCTGCTGCTCAAGCTGCTTCTCCGTGGCTATCGCTTGGGCAACAGCTTGACGGACTTGAATGAGATTGGCTTGCAGCTCCTGGTAGGTTTGCTCCAGCATCATTTCTGGATCTTCCATTTTGCCCAGGAGGCTGTTAAAGAACGCCTTTACTAGTGAGGCAAAACGATTGAACATGGTGCGGAACTCCTTCCCTGTAACTTGCTCAGTATTCTGGCGAACTGAGATGATTAAATAGTTTATCAAAAAGCCACTTAATCTTATGCCCAGTTTTTTGGATTTCCCAGCCTTCTTGACTTTGGAAGCCCTGGTCAAAAACACAAATAGAGATTAAATAGAATGTAGCAAGCCTAGTGCCGAGCTGCCAAAAGGAGATACGTCGTGGACGCTAATCAGAAGAACGACGACGGTGACCTGAAAAAGGCGCTATTCACGGTGAGTGACGCCGTTTTGGGCGCCGCGGTCTTAGTGGCAATCGGAGTCTATGGCGGCGCTTGGCTTGACCAGAAGCTGCACTGCGCTCCCTGGTTATCAGTCGGTTTGTCGCTTTTGGGTGGCGGTGTCGGACTGGCAAGAATGGTCATGAAAGCGCAAGAACTGGGCAAATCCGACAAAAACTCAGCTTTGAAAAATTCCGACGGCGCCAGCAAGCAAGGTCTTTCCGGGCGATCAGCAGATGATTGGGATAAAGATGACGATTGGGCAGTAGGTACTCAAGCAGAGAAGTCACCGAAAGAAAGCACTTTTCAAGCCGACACGATTCAGAAGCAAAACAAACCAGAAGATCAACCAAAAGCGAAGGAATCCTCCCGATATCGCCTCCCACACGAAGGATTCACCGATGAGCAAAATTGAATCTTCCGTTCTGTAAACATCTCTTACACATAGATCTTTAAGAAGGTATTGCCGGAAGCCAGCGGAGTCGTAGTTCCTGATATCATCCAGAGCTTAAAAGCAGATCCTCTGGATTCACTATTAAGGCGCGCGCACAAATGCTCGGAAAGAATCTTCCTCTCAGTTACTTTGTTCACGACCCAGCAGTAACCAACAGCTACTTCCTGGGAATACCGCAACTTGGCACTGTAGGCGATATACACATAGACACTCTGATTTTGAGCTGGTCTTGTATGGGTCTTATTTTGGCTGGGGCGGCAGTTATAGTGCCGACGATGACGTCGAAAGGACCAGGACACGCTGGTCAAGCAGTTATCGAAGGCATATATACATTCATTCTAGATCTTTGCAAAGGGCAAATGGGGCACCATTACAAGCCCTTTTTTCCTTTAATAGCAGCCGTATTTCTCTTTGTTCTTTTCGGCAACTTCATCGGAATCGGCCCCTGGTTGTATTTCGAAAAGCAAGCCGGATGGCCGCACGTCAATGGAGAGCACTTCGAAGTTTGCTCACCGACAACCGATTTCAACGTGACTTTCGGTCTTGCGTTGATCGCGCTTCTTGTCTATCTGGGTTCAGGATTCTGGGCTCACGGACCGAAGTATCTCAAGCTTTATCTCAACCCAATTGAATGGCTCGACATGATCATCCGCCCAGCGACACTGGCGCTGCGTTTGATGATGGTTATCACAGCCGACGAATTGATGAGAGGCGCCGCCATCTTGATGGTGCCGGTGCTCTTGCCGACAGGCGTTATGGCTTTTGAAATGTTCATCGGGATTTTGCAAGCATTCGTGTTTGCGCTTCTCACCAGTATTTACATCGGACTAACAGTTTCACATCACTAATTTAGGCCTCATGTTTATCTTTAGTTATCGCAGCAAATCGCCAGTCAAGTCCTCGATACAATCGAAGCTGACCAGCAGCATTGCTGCACACTCAGCCAAAAGCTGAGATTCGAAAACAGCAGTTCATCGTTGAAGGAGTACGAAGGTGGACCACACATTAATCGCACAGGGCGCAGGAACAATGGATCCAGTTACTATCATTAAAGCAGCATCCTTAGTAGGATCCGGCATCGCCGCAGTTGGCGTTATCGGACCAGGTGTTGGAATCGGTATCGCTGGATCAAGAGCACTGGAAGGCATGGCTCGCCAACCAGAAATGGCTACAAAATTGCTCGTTAACGCAATCATCATCGCAGCCCTTATGGAAGCTCTCGGTCTTCTGGCTTTCGTTATCGCAATTCAGCTCTACAACTTCGGCACTGCCGCTCCAGCTGAGCACGCAGCTCCAGCAACCGGCAATGCACCAATCGTGAGGTACATCGCTTAAGCCATGTTTGCAATAAACGGCACCCTAGTAATATTTGTCGCCAGCTTCCTTCTATTCATGATTTTGCTCAACGAAATCATGTTGAAGCCGGTTGGTCGCATTATTGATGAGCGTAATGACCTAATCCAGAAGAACCTGGAAGCGGCTAAACAAGCTCGACTCGAAGCTGCAGGTAAGGTGGGTAATTATGAGTCTCATGTGAAGCAAATTCGCAGTGAAGCTCATGCATTAATCACTTCAACCGTGGCAACAGCTAACAAAGAAAAACACGACAAGCTTTCGCAAATCCATAAAGAAGGAAGCACGAAGCTTGAGGGTGCCAAAGCAAGCATTGCCGCTGAGCGCGAATCATTGATCGACGACTTGGTCGCTCAGGAAAGCGAGTTGGTGGAAGCCATCACGCAAAAGATCCTGGGTGAGCAAGTTGCGGTGCACCTTGACGCCAACAAGGTTCGCCAGAACTTGGAGGGAAGATCCTAATGAATGAGCTTTTTTCCAATAATCTGATCAACTGGTTGTTGCTTGTCGTCATCCTTATCTATATGTGGATGAGATTGACACCGCCAATCTTCGCCGCACGCAAAGAGAAGATTGATGCAGCGATGCGTGAAGCGGAACAGGCAAGACTTGAAGGCGAGCAGTTCCAAAAGGAACAAGAGGCTCGCATTCAAAACGCCGAAGCTGAAGCAGCAAAAATACTTGACGAAGCAAAGAAGGTTGCAGCCGACATGGCTGCCGATATCAAGAAACAAACAGAAACGGAATCGGCAGCCCTGATCAAGCGCATCGATGAGCAAATCGAAGCTGAAAAGCGGATGGCTATCACCGAAATGCGCAGCCGTGCTGCAACCGTGGCAGTGAGATTGGCAGAAGCTTCATTGCCCGGCGCCATCACTGGCAGTGCTAAGTCGAGATTGCTCAACCAATTCATCGAGCAACTTGAGCACAGCAGTACCAGCAAGTCCGACAGCAATGGCAGCAACGGTACAAATGGAGCCAAATCATGAAGACCGAAGAAAAAACAATCGCTGTCCAATATGCAAACGCTCTTTTGCAACTGGCAGATGCGTCCGGCGATCTGCGCAACATTTACGGAAACCTAGATGCCGTTGCAAAGGCATTCAAAGGCAATCCGGAACTCCTGGTGCTTTTTAAGCATCCTGCGATTTCGGCGCCGCAAAGATTGCAATTGCTGAAAGAGATGGGGAAAGACCTGGACAAGCTTTCAGCTCGCATGCTGGAGCTTCTTGTTGAGAGAAGAAAAATCGAATTACTGCCAACGATTTTGGAAGAGTTTTATGAGCTGCTGCGCGCCAGACACAACCGTGTCACCGCGCAACTTGTTTGTGCAGAGCAAATCTCCGAGCAAGAGTCAGAAAGCATCAAGCAAAAGCTCGAGAAGAAACTGAACAAAACAGTCGAGCTTTCTCTCCACATCGACAAGTCACTAATCGGTGGCTACGTTCTCAAAATAGGCGATCAAGTCATTGATGGCAGCCTCAAAGGTCGTTTGCAGAGCATCGAGAAATCATTGCTCTCAGTCTGATACGGGTTCAAATTCAAAAAAGAATTCAACAAAGTAAGTAAATAGGATTAGAAAATCATGCCAATCAAACCGGAAGACATTACCTCAGTTCTGAAACAGCAACTGCAAAAATATGAGGCAAGCCTGACAGTTACCAACGTCGGCAGTGTGTTGCAGGTCGGCGACGGAATTTCCCGCATATACGGCTTGGAAAAAGCCATGGCTGGTGAACTTGTTGAATTCGACGATGCCGAGCACACTATGGGCATGGTGCTCAACCTCGAAGAAGATAACGTCGGGGTTGTAATTCTTGGTTCCGGAAGAACGATCACTGAAGGTATGACAGTGAAGACGACCGGACGTATCGCCTCCATCCCGGTCGGTGAAGAACTTCTCGGTCGCGTTATCGATCCGCTAGGTCAGCCAATCGACGGCAAGGGACCGATTACTTGCAGTAACTACGTACCGATCGAAAAGAAAGCTCCTGGTATCATCGCTCGTCAATCTGTTTGCGAACCATTGATGACCGGTATCGCCGCTATCGACGGGATGATCCCAATCGGACGCGGACAGCGTGAGCTAATCATCGGTGACCGTCAAACTGGAAAAACAGCAGTCGCCATCGACGCGATCATCAACCAGAAGACGCAGCCGAACCGCCCGATCTGTGTGTACGTAGCAATCGGTCAGAAAGAATCAACCGTTGCTCGTATTCAAAAGGTTCTCGAAGAAAACGGCGCGATGGAATACTCAGTAATCGTCTCTGCTGCTGCAACAGCCGCACCGGCGCTGCAGTTCCTCGCACCATTCTCCGGCGCAGCGATCGGCGAATACTTCATGCATAAAGGTCAGCACGCGCTGAACGTTTATGATGACTTGTCCAAGCACGCAGCAGCCTACCGCGCCATGTCACTCTTGCTCCGCCGCCCACCAGGTCGAGAAGCGTATCCTGGAGACGTGTTCTATCTGCATAGCCGCTTGCTTGAGCGTGCCGCCAAACTTTCAGACAAGGAAGGAGCCGGCTCACTGACAGCTCTGCCGATTATCGAAACACAAGCTGGTGACGTATCTGCATACATCCCAACAAACGTAATTTCAATCACAGACGGACAAATCTTCCTTGAAACAGACTTGTTCTACGCCGGTATCAGACCAGCTATCAACGCCGGTATCTCGGTAAGCCGCGTAGGTGGTGCTGCTCAAACCAAAGCGATGAAGATGGTTGCCGGTAAGCTCCGACTCGACCTTGCCCAGTTCAGAGAGCTGGAAGCATTCGTTCAGTTCGCATCTGACCTCGACAAAGCAACGCAAGACCAAATCCGCCGCGGTCAAAAGCTAATCGAAGTTCTCAAACAGCCACAATACCAGCCGCTCTCTTTGGCGCAGCAAGTGTCATTGATCTACGCAGCAAACCGCGGCGTTCTCGATGATATCGATTCCAAAGAAATCAGCCGCTTCAAAGGCGAATGGGTCAAGTACCTCGGCGCCAATGCCAAGGAAATTGAAACCAAGCTCAATGCCGGCAACAAGCCGAACGAAGCTGAAGAAAACGCACTCTATGAAGCGTTGAACACCTTCAAGAAGAACTTCTTCGCCAAGTAATAAAAGGACGATCTTGAAATGGCAAATCTGAAAGCAATCAGAAGACGCATAAAGAGCGTTCAGTCAACGCAGAAGATCACACGCGCCATGAAAATGGTGGCAGCTGCAAAAGTAAGACGCGCGCAGGCAAGAGCCTTGTCAGCCCGCCCTTACACACAGCGCATCATCTCGATGTTGCGTGAGATAGTCCGTGAAGTCGCAGATATTGATTTGAACGAAATTCCGCTTTTAAGAAAGCGCGAAGTCAAAACAATAGGATTGTTGATTATCACGTCGGACCGCGGATTATGCGGCTCATATAACAGCAGCATTCTGCGCGCATCCGTTGAGCGCATTCGTGAACTCGAGAAAGAAGGCAAGAAGGTCAAGTTGATTCTTGTTGGATTGAAAGCCGCAACTTTCTTCCGCTCGATCAAAGTTGATAAGCTGATGAATCCCTTCACATTGCTACCGGCAGTGCCAAGCGTTCAAGAAGCAAAACTCATCGCGGAGAAAACTGCTGACGCATTCATGAACGGCGATATTGATGCAGTCGAAATCATAAGCACTCACTTCATCAATATGCTGCGCTCGCAAGTGACTTTTACAAAGTTCTTGCCAGTTGAAATGCCGCCTCCGTCAGCAGACGACGGTTTGTCACCGATCACATTGTTCGAACCTTCAATACCGGCTGTGCTGGAATTGGAACTGGTTCCGAAATACGTTGAAAACGTAGTTTTCCAATGCTTGCTCGACGCCTCGGCCTCAGAGCTGGCAGCCAGAATGAACGCCATGTCAAACGCTTCTACGAATGCTCAAGAGTTGATCCAGGGACTAACGCTGATCTACAACCGAGCACGTCAAGCCAGCATCACCCAAGAATTGCTGGAAGTGGTAGCGGGAGCCGAAGCCCTCAGAGGTTAAGAAGCTCGATATTCGAATCTCAATCAAAAGGAGCACCAATCGCGGTGCTCTTTTTTTATGGCGGCGCCCCTACTTTTCCGTTGCCCCTTACAAAAACAGGTCGCACGGAACATGGTTCCTGGATTCCTTTTCCGTAGCCCTAAAAATCCAGATGGCACCGGATCACGTTGCTGGACTCCTCTGCCGTCCAACAGAATTCGATACAAGCATGAGATTCGAATTACGACACTATTCCAAAACCATGTCGTTCTGCGCCATCATCTCGCGCCAACGTTTTTCGATGTGCTCGCGAGTTTGCGTAAGACCGAAATTCAATATCTGGGAACGGAAAACCGCCGAAGTGATCAAGAACTCGGAAAGTGGCTGCCCAGCTATATCTGAAAGGTCCGCAAAATTGAGCTGTTTCATCAAAGTAGTTGGCGTTACCAGATAAACTTCGTGCCCTGAGACATGCGAATACTGCGCCATGATGTGTTCGACCGGCGTTCCTTCCACAATTTGGTCCATAGCTCTTACACATGAAGCCAGGAAATCAGCCAGCCAATCGGGGCTCTCTTCGCCCTGCTCATATGACATAAGGTAGAAAGTCATGCAAGTCAGATGCTTGATTGCGTCGGCAAATGCATCATAAGGAATCGGCTCGGCCGCCTTCGCTCGCAACTTTTCACCAAACTTTCCAGCTCGGCATTGGCCCAAAGTGTCTCGCAGTGCGTCCGCAGCCAGCATTGAAATGATGGCTGTGAGATAAGCCAACCTGTAGGAGCCCTCCTCGCGCGAGACAGGCTGCGCTGATTCAGGAATGACTACAAAATTTTCTCGCCCGACGGCTTCTGTATTCGACATGTCCGTACCCCCAGATAAATTATTGCAGGTAAAACGAGGAAGTGATGCTCAAACTGGGAATTATGCTTAAGGTCTTCATTACAACCGGAACCAAAGGACTTAACTATGGGCGGACCGTTTGATGCTGCTGACAACCCGAACAAAGGTGCAGCACCAGCTGAAACAGCAGATTTCAGTGACGAACTTCATTCACAACAACCTGGCTCACGGAGATTTGACGCTATGAACCACGGCGCAACATTGGAACGCGAATCTGTAGTTAAAGAGCAGCCATCAGGTTGGTTTAATCGTTCGAGCAAGTCATTCGACCTTTCAAATGAGGCATCCACAGCCATCCAGGCCAAACTGAAGCAGTCCTGGAATGATTCAGAAAAGATGCCTGAAAAGAACAAGTAAAAACGTCTCTATTATTCAGTTCGGAGTCGTATGGAGCGCGTCCGCCCATAAGTATGGGCCGCGGCCCTTGGGACAGATTTACTCTTTTGGGAGTTCGGTTCGATCCCGGGAGCGCCGGCATCTTGCCGGCTTCGATCTCTGAGAGCGATTCGCTCTTCTTCAGCTTTGTCGCAAACGCGGACGGGACGTCCGCTGCCCATACTTATGGGCGGACGAGACGTCCGCGCTCCATACGAGAGCGAATCAGTCTAGTGGCGGCAATCTTGATGCCTCAAGAGGTACCTGTTCAGCAGGTGACCGAACACTATTAACAAGTTTCCAACTGTGAGAATCGCCACTTCAGCTATCTCTCCCCAATATCGAGCTTGGAATGTGGCAAAGAACACCAGGCTCAAGCCCGCGGCGCCGACATAGAGCAGGCGGCGATCTCCATGCCTTAGATAGCCTGGCAGATATGCTGAGACGCAAAAGAACAGTACGAATCCAGCCAGTCCGACATGCAACACGTCGTGCTCCATCAAGGGCTGAGCGACAACCGGAAGCAAAGCCAAAACTATGGGAAAAACCAGACAATGCACCATACAGAGACTGCTGGCAAAAACGCCAGCCAGGTCCATCGCGCATAACAGCTTTTCTGAAAATCGTGGCCAGAATGCGCTTGTTTTGGTGTTCCTGGCCTGGTGATGGGTGGATCTTTTTCTTCCGGATTCTTCGGAAACTGTCTGATGAACCTGACTCTTACTAGTCACGGGTTCCAACTGCTCGTATATAGCCATACTCAGTCACTAAGGGGTGGGAAAATTATTGTATGGCAAATAAAAGCGCCGTACCGGAACTGTATCTTAGGTGGATTAAAGCTACCGAACCGCCTGGTCTTGTCAAGCGCCCGAGATGCTTATTTTCCAATAGAAACAACAGGCGTATCGGCGACATGGAATTCGCATGAGAAGATTCTGTTTGAAACAATGCATTTGCTAGCTTTTCAAATACGGCTGAAAAGCTATAATCCGTCCTATGCAAGACAAATCCGCCCAGACCGCAGAAAACGATGATCATATAGCGGCAGCACTCGCTGCTGTATATGCATATATTCAGACGGAGGAAGAAATTGCTCAGGCTTCTAAAGCTGCTGAGAGCAAATCTCCTGCTGTACATAAGGACTTCGGAGCGTGGGGCTTAGCTTCAAGACTTGAAGGTACTAAGCTAAAGACCGACAAAGCTAAGCTAGACAAATATAAAAGCACGCTGGCTGGTAGCGGAGCTGGATGGACGAATCTACTTCTATGTCTGATACTATTGGCAGTGGCAGCACCGAAAGCATCCGCACTTGAGCGTATTCAGCCGACCGATCAACTTCGACAACAACCAGCACCGCAACTCCAGCAGCAATCACAGCAGCAGCTAGCCCAGAAGTGCCCCTCGCTTGTGTCAAAATACGAATCTGCAAGCGATCCGATCATCTTGCGTGTTCTGCTATCAGCATTCGAGCAATCTGAGATTGTGGCTCCAGATGGCGCGGAGCTTATAGACGAACAGACGAACAAAGTACTTGCGGTCCTGCCTCCGCAAAGTCGGTGGAACGTTTCCACTGCCGGAAGCGCACAGAATCCGCAACTTTGCTTTTCAGGCAATTGCGGTAGCGTTTCCTCCGGAAAACTAATCATCGCCGGAAGAGCAAGCAGCAACTCGGCCTCATATGTTAGACCAGGACAATTCGCCTCAGCTCCGCAAACAAGAGATTCAGCGACTCCTCGCTTCATTCTTCCATTGAAGGTTTCCCACGGTGATGAAGCCTCGAAGGGTGATTACCGCCCAGTTAGCTTTACGCCGAATTCCGGCGCTGCGCAAATGGCAAAAGCGAAGACACCACGAGTGGTGCAGCCTGGATTTTTGATCAAGCCGCCAGGACCCAATGGCGTGATAAGCGTTCAGGGCAAGCCATATCGCGGCGATCTCGTAATTCGCTCACGAAATGATGACAAGCCCGGATTTCTGGTGCTCAATCAGGTAGAACTCGAAGATTACTTGCTATCGGTAGTGCCTTCGGAAATGCCTGCCAGCTGGAATCTTGAGGGATTGAAGGCGCAGACAATCGCGGCGCGATCATACGCAATCGCCAATCTCGGAAAGCACCAAAACGAAGGATATGACGTCAAGGCGAACACTGAGGATCAGGTCTATCTTGGCGTTCAAACAGAGACAGAAAACAGCAATCGCGCCGTTGCCGAGACAAAAGGCTTGGTGCTAACTCACGAGGGCAAAACCGTTTGCGCCTTCTTCCACAGCTCCGGCGGTGGGCATACCGAGATCGCGGAGCACGTCTGGAAGAAGGGTGTTCCCTACTTGCGCTCTGTGCCTGATTTTGACGATCAGTCACCACACTTTGCTTGGAACCGGGAGATACAAGTTGCCAACATCGAAGAAGCGCTGCGCAAGCAAGGAAAAGATGTTGGCGCCGTCCTTGGCATCTTTCCGTTGGCAAGAACAGCTTCACAGCGATTGCAAAATGCTTTGATTGCAGGAACTTTGCAAACCTTAATCGTCTCAGGCGAAGAACTACGCAAGCTCTTCTCCGCACCGAGCAGTGTATTTAATATAGGACAAGCGGCCAACGCCTATTTACTGGCTGGACGCGGATTCGGCCATGGTCTTGGCATGTCCCAATGGGGCGCTAAGTATTTATCCGAGCAAGGTTATAATGCAGCGCAAATATTATCGTATTACTATAGGGATGTAGCTATTCAGCCCATCCCCATCGCCCAAAGTACAGAACGCCCCATCAGTGGCCGTCAGGAGTAAAGTCCGGTGCCGAACATATTTTCGATTCTGTTGATGCTAGGCATCCTCAGTATTCTCATCATAGTCCACGAATTTGGACACTTCGCAGTCGCGCGATTCTTCGGATTTCAGACACCGGTTTTCGGGTTCGGCCTCCCGTTCGGTCCATCGTGGACACTAGGCGAGAAATGGGGCACGCAGTTCAAAGTGCATGCCTGCCTGCTGGGCGGCTATGTCGCAATCCCCGAGCTGGGCGATGAATCAAGCATGGCGCATGACGCTTATGGCGTTCAGTTAAAACCATTCCGAAAATTTCCGATCTGGCAAAGAGCGCTAGTAGCTTTCGCGGGCGTAGCGATGAACATGATCTTCGCTTACTTCGTCATGCTTGCGATGGTGATGATGTTAGGCGTACAGGTCGACAAAGTTTATGTACAAGGGCTGGCAGAGAACATCCCCGTTGCGCGTGAGGCAGGGGTGCTTGCCGGTGACCGCATCGCATCAATCGATTCACTGCCCGTGAAGACATCCGAGCAAGTAATTGATTATCTTTCCAAACACAAAGGCACAGAGGTAACCCTGCATATTCTGCGTGAACCAGAGGCGCTACGCGCAACAGCAGAAGGCGAACAAAAAGCAAGCAAGGTTGACATCACTTTGAAGACGACGCCGGAAGGCAAGGTCGGAATGATGCTCTATCGCCCGGTCGCGAAAGTGGATGGCTCGCCGCTTGACCTTTGCGGAAAAGCATTTACTGAGTTGTGGGATCTGACATCGCAGATGCTCTCCACGCTCGGGCGAATGATGCACAACATCGCCTTTGGCTGGATGGAACCGAAGGTGCCAGGGGCTGCTCCACAAGCTGGAATTGGCGACCTGCATGGTGTTCTTGTTGTGATCAAGTGGGGTGCGGACCTCGCCGAAAGTGACTGGACCAAGCTTTTCACGTTCACGGCATTGATAAGTATGGACCTGGCAATAGTCAATCTATTGCCGATTCCAGCGCTCGACGGTGGACACTTGTTCTTCCAATTGCTTGAAGCTATCCGTGGCAAACCAATGGAAGAGCGCACGCAGGGCGAGCTCGTGAAGTGGGGATTCATCAGCCTGTTAACCCTAATGGCAATAATCATGGTTAACGACATTCGTGTCCTGTTTACAGGCGAGCTCGATTTTAAGCTAAAATCTAAGAAGGGACAAAACGTTCAGCAGCAAAAGCCGCCGGACGATGGAAAGAACGCTCCGGATAAATCGGATAAGAATTCGACGGCACCAGCCGGAAATGAATCAAGTTCGACAACGACAGCAACTTCCAGCGAAACGAGTCCCGGTTCCGTCGGCGGCGCCACAGATCAGCAAGGAGCAAGCGACAAGAGCGGAACCAACAAGAGCGATACCGGCACAAAGGGAGCCGATAAGAGCGGAGCCGACAAGGGTGCTGGAACGCTAGAAACGAAAACGACAAGCGCGCCAGCTGTATCCGAACCGGTGCCAGCGGGCAAATAAAATCAAAAAGGGAAAACGAAGGGGAGTCCTAAATGCCTAGTTATGATTATCGATGCAAAGGCTGCGAAAGCCAGGTAACACTTGAGCGTTCGATGAGCGACGAAAGCACACCAATTTGTACCAGCTGCGGAAGCGATAACCTCAACCGCATTTGGAACGCCTTCATCATCTCAGGCGGCAGCACACCAGATGTCGGACAGGGAATGAGCAGCGGCGCTCCAGCACCGAGAAAGAGCGGCTGCGGCTCCTGCAGCAGCCACGCCTGCGGCACCTGCTAGCATCTTTAGCATCTTGATCGGCTACACAGCTTTCCGGAGCTACACCCGGGATCTTTGGGCATTTAACAAGGGTATGTTGGTATGAAAAACACACCCTGGCTGATTTGATCAACAATTCGGCGTCGCCGCCTCTTCCAAATCCATGGCTCAGTCGTCTTTGTCGTTATTGTCTTTGTTGTCGCCTTTGTCGCTGTCTTTCTTGCCGTGCTTTGCTTGATACTCTTCTTCAGTCATCCATTTGTTGACGAAGGGAGCCTTGATGTGGACTTTGCCGCCCACATGTTCTACTTTGACAAAGGGCGCTTTAACCACTCTGTCGCCATTTGCGCTTTCCTGAACTTTCACGAATGGTGCCTTAACGGTTTCATTTCCTAATCCGTCCTTCTGCACCTTCGTGAATGGCGCTTTAACTGTCTCATTACCGTTTGCTTCTTTTTTGACGGAGGTGAACGGTGCTTTCACTGTCTCATTGTTATGTCCGTCATTCTTCACTTTGGTAAATGGCGCTTTTACTGTTTCACTACCATCAGCGTTCTTGATCACTTTGGTGAAGGGGGCTTTTACTTCCTGGTCACCTTTATCGTCTTTTACAACCTTGGTGAATGGCGCCTTCGTTGTTTCAACCGCATTCTTCTCAATGGATTTCTCAACAGCCTTCTCGTCGCTTCTTTCATCAGCCAGCACTGCCGGCGATACCATCATAAAAACACAGCAGACAATACCTGCGCTGAACTTGTTATCCATACTTCCAACCTCGATGTGTTCAACAAAGATGCTACCAGATGTTCTTTCAATTCATCTGAAGCGACGCTAAGCTAGCTGGGTCGACACACTCCAGACGTCAATCTCAGGTTGCCGGCAAAGCATCTGCTTAGCAGCTTACTTCGCTGGCTGACTTCCCTTGTTTAGCAAGCATACGGCGCAGTTTGTCTTCTTCTTCATCGCCGAAGGTGAATGATTCCGATTCGTTCGGAAAACTACCTTTCCTCACATCATCCGTGTAATGCTCAATAGCCCCCTGGCAGATTTGAGCGAGATCTGCATAACGCCGAACAAAGCGCGGTTGAAAGTCCGTGTACTTCCCGAGCAGGTCATCTGTAACGAGGATCTGCCCATCACATCCAGCACCGGCACCGATACCAATTGTTGGGATGCGCAATTTATGAGAGATAATCGACGCCACCGCAGCCGGTACCATCTCCAGCACGACAGCAAAACAACCGGCCTGCTCCACAGCCAGAGCATCCTCGATAAGCTTATACGCATCTTCGGCACTGCGTCCTTGAACGCGATTTCCACCTAATGCGTGAATTGATTGAGGAGTGAAGCCCAAATGTCCGCAAACCGGAATACCCATGGAAACAAGCCGCTCGATTACTTCCAGGTTGAGTCGTGTAGCGCCTTCCAATTTAACTGCATGAGCATGCGCTTCCTTGATAAACCGACCGGCGTTTGTGATTGCTTGAATTACATCCACCTGGTAGCTCATAAAGGGCAAATCCGCCACCACAAAAGCCGTCTGAACACCGCGGCAGACCGCCCGCGTGTGGTGAATCATCTCGTCCATCGTCACGGCGTGAGTGGTTTGGTGACCGAGCGCCACCATCGCCAAACTATCTCCGACCAGGATGAGGTCGATACCAGCGCGGTCGAGAATCTTCGCAGTCGAATAATCGTAAGCAGTCAGCGCTGCGATTTTGCGTCCCTCGCTTTTGTATTTTTGAAAGGTCAAAGTAGAAACGGCTTTGCTCATATATCCTCTCGTATACTCATAGCTAGCTAGTGGACAGCAAAAGTATAGCAGTCCAGAACGAGCTTGCCTAATATCCGCGCGTTTTGTTGTTTTCCTCTATTTTTTGGCGGCGAATCATCTCTTGCTGGAGCTCGACTACGTGCCGGGGATCGTATGGATACTTCCCCGCGATTTGGCGGAACTTATCGTATTGAACGCCTGCGTCGGTCGGCAGATTCATCTTTTCAAGCAAATACCCCAGGTTGTAATAAGCACCGTCAAATTCCGGATTGGCAGCAATTGCCTTTTGGTTGCTCGCTACCGCTGCATTGAGATCGCCCTGGGCTTCCTGGACACCAGCCAGATTCATGCACGCTTCGACACTATTGGGATTGAGTTCAAGCGCACGTTCAAAGCTTGCTTTTGCTCCATCGAGATCGCCGTCTTCGACAAGCTCGATACCTTTAGCGACCAGGGCATCGATTTCTTCCGGATCGTAGGTCAATGGAGTCTTCTTGCGAACCTTCTGGATCAATTTGATTTTTTTCTGCAGATCCTCAATATGCTTGGCGTACAAATCCTGCGAACCACGCAGGCGCGCTAACTCATAATAACCTTCGATGGCTTGAGCAAGCTTGCCTTTGTACTCGATACATTGGACATTCAATGTTTTCAGTGCAACAGCCTTAACAGGCGGATATTTCCGATCTGTCGTATAAGTCGGATTGATTTTGGATGCTTCGGCAATCTCAGTCATGCATCGATCCATATCACCACGCAAATAACGCAATCGAGCAAGCTCCCAATGAGCTGCAGCAAGACGCGGATCGCACATCAAAGCCTTTCGCAACTCGGCCTCGCCTGCATCGAGATCGCCTTTGGTCGCATAGATGAATCCCAAATGATAGTGAACCATTGGGTTGTCGGGTGCCAGACGAGCGCTGTTTTCTAAGGCTTTGACGGCAGTCTCCAGGTCGCCACCCTGCGCCCGCTCGAAGATGCACAAGCCAAGTTCTCTGTGCGCAGGCGCGAACTCAGGCTTGAGCCTGGTTACCGATTCGAAGTAACCGATTGCAGCATCAAGATCGCCGCGCTCGTGCATGACAAGTCCGAGATTGAAATACGGAAACGGATACTTTTCCTTTATCTGTATGCACTTCTTCCACTCTTTCATGGCAGCTTCCGTGTCGTTCTTGTTTCGCTGCAGATATAGACCATAATCGTTGCGGCATTCGACGAAGTTGTTGTCGATGTTCAATGCTTGCCGAAATTCCATCATGGCTTCGTCATTGTTGCCCAGAGTGGCTGCCGTTTGAGCGGCTTTGTAGTGGACTTCTTTGAAGTTGGGATAAGTGCTAATCGACTTGTGGTAGAAATCGAGCGCGCGATTCATATCACCAGCCTTCTCGCACTGAAGACCCTGGCGAAAGAAATCCATTGCGCGATTCTTCAGATTGGTCTCGTAGGGGTCTTCGGCTCGAACCGCAGTGCTCAAAGTAAACAATGCGCTAATCAAAACGACCGGCAACAGCGAACGCCAGCTCCTCATCCCATTAATCCCTTTCGAAGAAACCTATAGCCTAATCTAACATTTTCCACGAAAAACGGACTTTTCACCTATTTGAAGCCCACACGGCACAAATCGGCACAGATACTTTTTGTTGCCAAGACATTAGGCTACATGGATTATTCGTCAGTCGGAGATTCCTTTATCCAGGCGAGAAGTTCTTCAAACGAGTTGAAATCAAAAATAGCTTCAGGCAATAAATCGAGCCTCGATAGAGGCAACGCAATTATTTTTTCTGTAAGCTCGCTATCTATTGCTCCGAATCGCTTGGCTATGAGACGAATCGCGGTTTGCTGAGCGTGTTCGAGCATCCCCTCAACCCGTCCCTCAGCTTTGCCCTCAACGCGACCCTCAGCTTTGCCCTCAACGCGACCAATCTCTATGCCCTCTCGCTGCCAGCTTGTTATGTAGGTCATAATTCCCTCCCTTAACGATGGATCGATTTGGGCCAGCTTCTCGGTAAATTCTTTCTTCTGAGATGGAGTTGTTAGCGGAGTATAAGCATCAATGAATTGATATGCAACGGACGTGCTAACAGCTGGTAGCTTTAGGAGCCGCAATCTTTTCAGACTCTCTAATCTTACCTCAGAAAGCTCGGCTTCGGAATATTTCATTACAGACATCATCGCAACAGCAACCGGATTCTCGCTATGAAGATAGTCCCGCCAGTAGTATTGGTTTAGCTGAATCGCCACATAGTTGAAGTGCATAAAGTTGAGTTCATCGATACCAAAATGTAAATGAGGATCAAGCCTTCTTTGCGGGCTGCGAAAGGAAAGTATCGCGATTGGAATGATAGGTAGATTGAATTTCTCTCCTAACATCACATAGTAGTACAACATCCTTTTGGAAAAACCGGGATCGCAGCTGGACTCTATTTCGATGTGAACGATAAATTGATCATTTCGATTATTCCTGATCCTATAGACGAGATCGGCACGCCGTGCGCGACCCGGACCAAGTGCCGCTGGTAATTCTCTATCTAGCTCGGCCCGATAAGAACAATCCAGATCATCTGTAATGGTCGCCGGCAAAAACAGAATGAGGAAATCGAACAAGAACGTGTCGATCAACTCTTTTTATGTGTTGTCAGCGGTTATGTGCTGAAGTGTAGCAAAGTCTTTACCTGACTCAGCAAATCCCCATATTCTTCA
>JAIEQI010000076.1 GCA_019747875.1 Candidatus Obscuribacterales bacterium | reverse complement strand
GGGTTTCAAGAATTAACGAATTTAGCTATTGACAGTGAAGGGCGCTTCATGGAAGCGCGGACGTCCCGTCCGCCTATGCACCTGGAAAATAAGTCCCAGTGCCGAATCCTGAATCCTGCAGTATGGAGCCCGGCGTAGGAGATAAAGCTGACGGTCAAGGTGTTAAAATCGTTAGCCCATGCTGTCTACAACAATGCGTCAACAATTGCGTTGAACAAAGCGGAGAAGGTGAGAGGGGCGTTAGCCCAGAGAACCTTCGGAGCCTATAAAGTGAAATATCAAGCCTATAGTGAAAAAGAGCAGAAAAAGGACGAACATGTTCTAAGTTCAAAAGATGAGCTTATGCTTGAGCGTGTGCAGCGCGCACACTTTCAGTATTTTCTTGATTACCAGAACAAGGATACGGGGCTGATTCACGATCGCACTCGCAAATCACCTGCAACTATAGCTGGGGTCGGTTTCGCACTTGCCGCTTATCCAATTGCTGTTAAGCGTCAATGGATTTCGCGAGCAGACGCAGTTGAGTACACACTCAAAGTCCTTCGCATTCTTTCAACAGTGCCGCAGTCAGAAGCGGCTAGTGGCGCAAATGGTTATCGTGGCTTCTTTTATCATTTCTTGGATCCTGACACAGGTGTTCGTGCGGTTTCACCTAAATGGTGGAACAGCGAATTGTCTTCCTTAGACACCGCTTTATTAATGGCGGGAGTGCGCTTCGCCCGGAATTACTACCTTCGTGATACTTCGTCGGAGGCTGAGATTCGCAAGCTTGCTGACACTCTTTACGATCGAGTTGATTGGCATTGGCTTATGAGGGACAGCAAGCTAATTGGGCACGGCTGGTCTCCCGAGTCTGGATTGATTAAACACGACTACCATGGTTACAGCGAAGCGCTTCTGCTCTATTTGCTGGCGATTGGATCTGATACCCATCCTTTGCCGCCGGAGTCTTGGGCAGCCTTGTTCAAGGATAATCAGGAGGCGACCTATTACAAGCAGCACTATATTGCTATGCCTGGTACGCCCTTGTTTTGCTACCAATACCCTCACTGTTTTGTAGACTTTCGTGGTATCAAAGACGATATCAACCGCCGGATCGGAATTGATTACTTTCAAAATAGCGTTCGAGCAACGAAGGCCCAATATCAATACGCGATTGAAAACCCGAAGGGATTCAAGGATTACAGTGCACTTGATTGGGGTCTGACAGCATGCGATGGACCTGGTGACTTCAAGAAATCCTGGAACGGCAAGGAAATTGAGTTTCGTGGTTACAGTGAACGGGGCTGTCCGGCTGGATTTGATGACGGTACCATTGCACCGACCGCAGCCGCCAGTGCGTTGCCTTATTTGCCGGAAGCGTCTCTCAAGACCATGCGCCATTGGTTGGAAAAGCGACCCGAAATATTTTCGATGCATGGTTTCGCCGACGCCTTCAATCCGACCTTTGATCCTTCCAAGCCATCTGGCTGGGTTGACCCGGAAAGATTGGCGATTGATCAGGGGCCTATCGTGATCATGATCGAGAACTTTCGTTCCGGTTTTCCGTGGTGGGTAATGTCGGGCGACTCAGTCATCC
Source organism: Candidatus Obscuribacterales bacterium (assembly GCA_019747875.1). Classification (GTDB taxonomy): domain Bacteria; phylum Cyanobacteriota; class Vampirovibrionia; order Obscuribacterales; family Obscuribacteraceae; genus JAIEPM01. Next base: position 21,720 of record JAIEQI010000076.1, on the reverse strand, counting down.
GGCGTGGACTAAAACGTGCGGGGTTCAAAGGCGGCTGGCTCGATTAAGGCAGCTCTTCTGTATTAGCATAACCTCGCGAAGTATATACTCCCATGAGATTTTGCTCGGCTCATTTGGGCCGTATTATCGCGTGTGTCGAAAAATCGCGGTTTGCGGTCTGGAAGCTTTGGCAGGGCTTGAATTCTGGAGAAAAACTTTAGGCGTGCGTGCTGCGAAAATCTTTCCTTGGCACATGGTTAGTTTATAGGCTCGATGACGCATTTCCTGTTTCTCCCCGAATTTCCAAAGCAAGCCCGCATAGTTTTTTTTCCGCAACTGAACTTATCGATTTCCTCGCCTTCGCGTGTGGGATGTAGGTAGTCGTTGAGCGGTCAGGGTTAGTCTGCTCGATTTCGGATTGAAACTTTGAACGTTAACTCAGGAGATAATCCCATGCTGGATTTTCAATGGCTGGGCTCTCCCGTGGACATCTGGTCTACGCTCGAAGCCTTCTACCACACGCTGACCAATCAGCAGTTTCTTAAATTCCTCCCCAACGTGATCGCTGCCATGATTCTCGGAGCTCTGCTCGGCCTTGAACGCCGCAGCAAGCACAAGAACGCCGGCATCCGCACCCTGATGGTGATCTCTGGCGCATCTGCGCTAATCTCCTGCCTGGGCATGATCGCAACAGAGCAAGCCGGTCTTGGTGACCCGACGCGTATTGCCGCCCAGTTGCTGGCAAGCGTTGGTTTCATCGGCGCCGGTGTGATTCTGAAGCGCGGAATCGCGACGCACGGTGTGACGACTGCGGCTACCATCCTGCTCACTGTCGGGATTGGTATGGCTTGCGGTTTCGGTTACTTCTCGCTGGCCGTCTTCACGACGCTTTTGATGGTGATTGCGCTGGTAACAACCAGCCGCTACTTCCAGTCGAACGAGCGCTGCAATCCGATTACGGTGCAGTGCCCCCTCGAGAAGGAAGCCGAGATCCGGCAACTCTTCGGCGCGCATTGCTTGCTGCTCGGATTCGAGCGCAAGGGTGACATGGTCGAAGTCTGCTTGCAGCCGGAGCTGACGGTGGTGGAATATGAGGCTCTCCTGGAGCGCCTCATTCAGAACCCGCATGTGCTCAAGGTGCATGCTGAGGAAGAGACCAAGTAAGGTCTTGTGAGCTGGACGGAAGGGAGGATTGGCAAAGCTGATCCTCCCTTCCGACCGCTTTTTGAGATCTGGGATCCAAAACTTCCAGTCAACCTAGAGATCTTGGACCCAAACTTCGAAGGAACCAAGCCGCTTTTTGAGATCTTGGACCCAAACTTCGAGTGAACCAATTCGCTTTTTGAGATCTGGGATCCAAAAGTTTCAGTGAACCCAGGCGCTTTTTGAGATCTGGGATCCGAAAACTTCGAGTGAACCAAAGCGCTTTTTGAGATCTGGGATCCGAAACTTCGAAGGAACCAAGCCGCTTTTTGAGATCTGGGATCCAAAAACTTCGAGTAAACAGGCACTCTTTAAGATCTCGCCCTGGATGATGGCATGACGGTCATCCAGCGTATTTGCCCCACTTGGATAACGTGAGATTCAATAGCTGACTTGCACGGGTTCAGGATCGCTTCCGAACAGGGAGATTGTCCGAAAAGAGATGCGGGAAGGTGGTTTTCGCGCTTTGTGAAGATCTGTTACCGGGTGCCTCAATGAAAAAGATCTGTTGCTGATCAGGTCTCTTGGAGATCTAGTTTTAAACAAACCTACGTCCATCACTTCCTTGCGGTACGCATCTCAAACTATCTACCCAACCTCCATGCAGACCCTTCCTCAAACAGCTTCGGCTGTTTCAGCAAGGTCCCTGACATGGAAAGGGAAGTGATCGACTTTGCCAACGTGCTTTCTCTAACTGAAAGAGGACTGCAATGAAGCGAATCCTGTTTGCTCTTGCTACGCTGGGCGGCATCGTTTTCACGGCGCTGCTCATCGCAATGTTGACGGCTCCATCCGTCGACAAGGTTTCTTCGTATCAGCCACAGATCGCCAAGCGTTGGGTTGAGACCAACCCGAACAGGCCCGATGAGTTGCGTCGTCAACATGACCGCGATGAATTCGGCCGCCATACGATCGACATCTTCTACATGAACGACAACACCGGCAAGCTGGTCTACCGCTCTACCGGAGCGCTGGAAAGTGAGCTGATTGTGCGTTCGGACGGGCTGACGATTAAGTCGGCTGCGTATGCCGAGAACGGCAAGGATGTCGTCTCTGGTTTCGAGCTTCGTGTCGATGGCACTCTTGCCTGGAAAACTGACGTGGTGACTGATCACGTATCTTTCACCACCGTCTACTGGGCTGATGGTCAAACCGTTTACGGCACGACCTCGCACAACCGCAAAAGCTCGACCTGGGACATCATCGAACACGACATGCACGGCACGCCAGTGCTGCTGACGCAGAGTCGTGGACAACGCATCATTCACCGGCAGGTGGAGTTTCACGCTGATGGCAAGATCTTCCGTGAGCGTGTCACGAACAAGGACGAGAAGGGTCGCGATATCGTCAATCTCATCGTCTATCGCCCCGATTCCACAATCGAAGGGCGTCAGGTCTGGGAATATGTGCGCGAGTGCGACCCGTCCGGCGGCTTCCCCGACGCAAACGGCGTTATCGATCCCAATGCTGGATGCGTCGACATCTTGACCTTCAAGCGGGTTGAGCTTTTCTCCGCGGACGGACTGCGCATCGAGCGCGTTGTCGATATTTCGGAGACTTCTGGCAAGCCTTCGAAAGTGACTGACTTCAACGTCGATGGTAGTAAGACTGCACGATTGCTCACGTCTGACAAGGCGCTGGGTGAGTTCGAGCATCGGGTCTACCAGGTCAAGGAGTTCGATGTAACCGGTAAGGAGTGGCGTTCTATCGAGACTCCCAACGGCGAAGTGTTCCGACTGCACCAGCGCTTTCTTGCCGGCAGCAAATTCACCACGAATTTGCTGACGGACTGGAAGGCTCTGGAGACCGCAGTCAGGTTCAGCCAACCATAAGTTCGGCGCGGGCGTCAGCCCGCGTCGCCTTCTATCTTGATGAAAGGATACGCTATGAAGCGAGTTCTTCTTGCGATTGCGCTCTTCGGCATATCGCTGACAGCAGCGCTGTTTTTTACTGCGACCGCTCCTGATACGCTGGTTTCGTATCAGCCGGTGGTTGCGGCGAAGTGGATCGAGATGGATCCCAACAAGCCGAACGAACTGAAGCGCGAACACGTGCGCGACGAAACAGGGCGTCACACAATCGACGTCTTCGTCAAGGACGGCACGCGCATCAAGTTCGTATACCGAGCTAGCCGTGCTCTCGAGTCGGAGTCGGTGACGCGTTCTGATGGTCTCGAGACCAAGAACGTCAGTTATGGCGATGACGGCAAAACCGTCATTTCCGGCTTCGAACTGCGCGTCGATGGCAGCACGAAGTGGCGTACCGAAACCACCGGCGACAAGTCCGTCACGTCCGTGTTCTGGGCCGACGGCAAGCTCTTCGGTAGCACGGTTGTCGACCGCAAGGCCGGCAAGCGCGTAACTGTTGAGCACGACTTGGGTGGCGTTATGCTGCTGCAGACTGAGACCGATCTGGCGACGCGCTACATCACGCGCCAGCTCGAGTTCTTCCCCGACGGCAAGGTCTTCCGCGAGCGGTTGACCAGCAAGGACGAGAAGGGCAAGGAGAGCATCGAGATGCTCGTCTATCGCAATGACGGCACTCTCGAAGGGCGCCAGCTCTGGAAGAATCACCAATACTGCGATATGGGCGGCTGTGGTGAGAGCATGACCATCGACAAGGCCGAGCTGATGTCGAAAGACGGACGCAAGGTCGAGCAGGTGGTGGAGCTTTCGGCTGAGAACGTCATGCCTCTTCGTGTTCTGAGTTACAGGGCCGACGGCAGCACGGTGTATCGCGAACTCAAGTACGACATGCACTTGCCGGCTGATAGCCTGCGCGTGTACAAGACCGTCGTGCGTGACGCCAACGATCAAGTCGTGAGCGTTGTCGAAGATCAGAACAGCAGTGAGGTCTTTACCTTGGACCGGCGCTTCACTTATGGCAGCCGCTTCGAGACATACAACCTGAAGGTTTGGAAGGCGCTCGAAGAATCAGTGATCGCCAGCCAGCCCTAATCAGAAATTCGAACACTTGGAGAGGGAGAGAAGCGGTCTTAGAGCCGCTACTCTCCCTCCGGATTTTTCTTATTTCTGACCTTTTTTTGATATTTTTAGGCCTTTTTCTGACCATTTTGAGATGTGCTGTTTGACTTTTTGCATTTTAAAATGCTTTTTGTGTTTTAAAATACAAAAAGATGGATGGTGTGGTATCGCATCTGGTGCTTTCGTCTTTTGTTGCTGCTGGCATAGCTGTTCGGTTTCTTTCACTCCACTGGCTCCGATTTTGAATAGCTAGCCTCTTGAGAGCTAAGAACGCAGCAGTGAGACCGCTCTCAGTTCTAATTGTTTTTTGAGGTCGAAAACTGTATCTTGGCCTGCATTCAGGTATATGATTAGCGGGTTCTGAGACAGTTGCTTCGGTCGTGACAGAAGAATTATCAGCCTCGAAAAAGAAGTTTCAACTGGTGCTGCATCCGGCAGCATTTGCCATTTTGCCCGTAAGCAAGTATTGGGAGACTTGCGTTGGAAGCTTTATGCTGTCTCAATTCTTGGAGATCTTTGCTGTCTTAATAATATTCTCGCTCCTTAGTTTCCTATTTTTTTGGCTTTGCTTTCGGAAAGATACAAACAGAGCTGGTCTTGCTAGTACTTTGCTCGTTGGAGTCTTTTATTTTTGGTTTCCCTTCTTGTTTGCGGTGGTGCATCTACCCTGGGCAAAAGGGCTTGATTTCACAGTTATTGCCGTTATCTACATACTCTTGTGGTGCCAGTTTAGTGCTGGATTCTTGAAATTTTCCAAGAAATTGCCGCTTGCAAAGATTACTGATTTTTTGAATGTATTGTCCTGGGCATTGGTTCTGTCAGCTGTAATTCCGGCTTTGTTGAAGGAGAACGAGCTTGAGCAAGCTACAGCTGAGTCAATTAAAAAAATTCGCTCCGAATTTAAAGATGTCAAACTCAGCACAGCAAATGGAAGACCAGATATCTATTACATTGTGGTTGATTCATTTCCGAATCCGCACACACTAAAGGAACTCTTCCAGTACGAGAGCGAGCTGGTGAGATATTTGTACAGCAAAGGTTTCACCGTTCTTGATCGAGCGGTAAGTAACCATGATCGCACCGAACTTTCAGTGACGTCTAGTTTGAATATGCGTCTGATGCTGGACATCAAAAACAGAGGCGTCTTATATCAATTACTCCAGCGAAACGAACTTGCTAGTTTGCTGAAGAGTATTGGTTACAAGTTTGTGAATGTCAGCTCAAGCTGGGAGCCGACTAATTTCAATCCATATGCCGATGTGAATGTTTCAAATGGGATTTCAAACAACTTCAATGTAACTCTTATGCAAATGACCCTGCTGGGAGCATTCGAAAAGTCTTTCCATCTCATGGGAAATATCTATCGAGATGCCCGTCTTCGTTCAGTTAACGACAGGGAACTTATCAAAGCTATTCCAGGACCCAAATTTGTTCTCTTCCATACTCTGCTTGCCCATCCTCCATATTTTATGGATGAGCAAGGAAATGCGCGTTACCTGCCGCCTGAGATGATTAGTTATGAAGGTTGTCCACCCCGCGATGAGTATTTGGCTCAGGTCAAGTTCAGCGACCGGCGGCTCATAGAGCTTTTGGACACATTGCTTTCCGATACTACGAAGTACAATCCGATCATCATTATTCAAAGTGATCATGGGACTGCGACTCAACCTGATGTTTTGGAACGCTCTTACATTAACGAGCGGATGAGGATTCTGAGTGCATTTCACTTGTGCCCGCCAGTTACTGCTGTTCCACCAAACGGGATTTCGCCTGTGAATAACTTTCGTTGGATCCTTGATCATTACTTTGATGCCAAGCTTCCCCTCTTGCCAGACGATGTTTATATTGCCGTTCCTTTTGAAGATGGCTTCAATCCGAAAAAAGTCAATGATATGGTTAGTTTTCCCGAACGCGGAAGAGGAAAATAGTGCGGTTGGTGTTGGGGATCGGCAGCTCTTCTTTCAGTTCGTAGTACAGCGAAAATTCTTGGATAAAACTTTCCTTGTTATAGGAGTCAAATATATCTTCTCTGCTTGCAAGTAAGCGCTGGACTTGCGAGTCGTCCTTCGGCACGAACTCGATGATCAGGTGCTTACCCAGCTTTGCGAAGCATTCAGCGATCATGGCTAAGCGAATGTTTTTCGAGATTGCTAAATGGTGAATGAGGGCAAGTGCCAGCACGACATCAACATGCGTGCGCTCGAGGAATGATTGACGCTCCTGATTGTTCCAGCCAATGGCGGGGCTTGGAACCGTTAAGTCCAGCACAAGCGGGATAATGTTCTTGATCTTGTCTCTCTTGCAATTTAGATAGTTGCGATTAACGCACAAGTTGTCCATGTCTGTTGATATCACCAGCGGTGCGATGTCTGCCGCCACTCTGCTGAAGGTTCCTGTATTGGCGCCGCAGTCCCAGACAGTGTTTGGAGCAAGCTGGCGTAGCAAATTGCTGACGATCTGTTGTTTTGCTTTCAGGCTTTCATCAGTGTAATTGGTGTCATTGTAATAGTCTATCCACTCAGAGTTCTTATCGTTTAGTTTCAAGCTGCTGACACAACTAAGCAAGCTGTCTAGCAACGCTGTTAAGGACAGTTTGGACATGTTTGCAGCGCTTTTTTTCGTTGACTTTCCCTCAAATCTTTTTTGGGCATCGGCATGCATATAAAGATGCATCAACAACGCCGGTTTTAGCTTTGCAGACATTGGCAATAAGCGCACTGCAAGATCAAGTGGAATACCGTCAATGTAATGCTGGAGCAGGCTGTTCAATCGGAAATCCGTAAGGCTTTGAATCGCCAGTGCTGCCAAGAAATGTTCACAGAACTGGCGATATGCAATCCATGGATGTCCTTCGACGTAGTTCTCAAAGGATAGGGTATCAATCAATGTTGCTTTGCCGTTGTGGAACTGGATGTTATAGGCTGAGGCATCCTTCAGGATCATGTTGTGCTCAAGAGACGTCATGGCAATCTCCAATGTTGAGATTGCTGCATCTTGCAGTTGGGAGAATGACCATTCAAGCGGATGGGAGAGAAATGGCACGAGCTCAGGCTGGATCACCTTGAATGCACCGTTTAGCTCCTGCGTGCTCATTTCAAGTTCGGTGTGTTTGATCAGCAGTCCTTTCGCGGTCAGCTTCTCATACAAACCAGAGTCGATAAGGCGCTGATAGTGCTCCTTGTAGGAGTGTTCAAGACGCCTGAGAATTCGCCCATTCTCTTTGTAAACGTAACCGCTCGGATCGCGATATGATGCCGGTATTCGGTTTGCGCTTGCTTCGTTTCTTTTGATTTTCGACTCTGCCATCTCAACCCGCGTCTGGGCTTTGTTGCTCGTTTGCTACATGTTGCGGTAATGAATTAGCGGCTTCTTCTGTTTGTTGGGGCTCTCCGCAGACTTTTCCTTTGCAACATGCTGCTTTCAGATGGCGCCAGGCGGTTTTGAAAGTGAAGCCAATGGTCACAAGCCCGGCAACCAGTATCTGGACAAAATAGCTGCCTGTGCTGGGATCGACATAGGCGGAGGCTGCCTGTGCTGTTATGAAATAAAGAAAAAGCGCTAAAGCAACGCCATTAGTGATGCTTTCTGACATTAGCGACTCCGAATGTGAATAGTAAATGGTCACGGTAGTAAGTATTACTTCCGTACCACATACGGAATTGAATTATTCAGGGTGAAAGCAGTTTTTATCTGGCTCTCCAGAGGCGGTCAATTGACTTGTTTACTTCAGAAAATGGTTTTAAAAGTCAAAAAGCGCTGTGGCGATCGAAAAACATCGGTTTAAAAGTCAAAAAGCCATTTAAAAGACGAAAAGCGGACGGAAGAGGGGTGGACCCTGCAATCCGTCCGCTTTTCTGCAGGATTTTGGCAAGCACCTAAGCGCCTGTTTCAATCCTGCCGTGCGTTAGCACATCTCCTCGTCGGTCCAGAGCGACTCGGGCACCGGGTTGCCGTGCTTGTCCTTCAATGCGATGAAGTAGCACGGTCCGCTGCACCACGGTTCAGCCTGCACATACTCCACGAACACCCTGCCGTCAGGCATGGTGTACCGATGAAGCGGTGCGACCACCGGGATCCACGCGCCATGAATGACTCCGACATGCTCCTTGCGCGCGTTCGGCACCCGGCGCCAGCGGTTGAAGTTGACCTTCTTCCCGTTGGCGTGAATCCGGACTCCGACTTCGCGCACCTTTTGCTTGCCGGTGACGTGGCGGCGGGCCCAATCGTTGAGACCGATGTATTGATCGCTGCGTGCCATAATGACCTCCTTTTGGTCGATGATGGTTTGGAGAAGAAACTGTCCACCCGGCGGGATTGCGCGGGCGAACAAGACTGGCTCGGCGGGCGAGTTCAGGACGCTGAATCGCTGGTTGCCCAGGGATTGCATGCGGCCGCAAACACGCATAATGCTCAGTGTTAAGGCGCGGAAGAACAAGGTCTTCCGTCGCTGCAAACGAATGAATCGTTCGCGTTCTGAATCAAAGTGAGTCAGCAAAGCTGAATCAACTTTGTGAGCGTTTCTTTGCCGTATATCAGAGCCTGTCCGATGTTTCTTTCCAGCAGATTGCGATCAACAACTGCGAGTAAGCGGAGGAGTTGAGAGGGGCGATAGCCCAACGAAACTCCAGAGCGCTTATATTTTAAGTGGGCGTGAAAGGAACACGTTCCACTTGCTCATCGCTTAGTCGCCGATGATAACAGCCTCGATGTGGCTGTCTTCGGCGAGCTTAGCCGCGATGACGCGATGGCGACCGTCTTCGACGTTGTAACCGCCGCCGCAGCGGGGGCGGAGCACGACGCGGACCATGATGCGGCCGTCCTCATAATCGGAGCGCATGCGCTCGATCTGATGACGGTCCTTGCGCATGATGCGCTCAATGGTGCGCTCGGGCACATAGACGTCGTTGAGGTCGACGAGGACGATTTCGCGGTTGCTGCTGCCGCGACCAGCATCGTGCTTGTAGCTCACATTCCCTCCTAAAAGGGAAGCGCGAGCTGGAAGGATTAAGGCGAGCCGAAGCTGCCTTACGCGGAGCACCATGCTCCGGCCTTAGCCAGCCCACGCTCCCTATAGGAAAAGAGCGAGCCGCCAAAAGAGCACCATACGTGGTGATCCTTTCGTTGACGCTCCGGAGGTTCGCAGGGCGATCGCCCCTCTCACCTCCTCCGCGTGTTAGTTGAACTTGAAAAATTGTGGCGGAGCGCCCCTCACTAGAGAGGAGGAGCGCTCCGCGCTACGCAAACCGCGAGGACGCGGTTGGTACTAGCCGCGACGCTTGAAGATGCGACCGCGGAGAGAGCTGAACGCGAATGCGCCGAGCAGCAGTGTGATCAGCCCGCCGAGCACAGCGCCCGCGACATGCAGGCCATGCAGCACGAAGGGCTTCTCAGCCGCTGCCGCAGGAGCCTGCGGCTTGGTGGCGGCAGCACTGGCGTCAGCCATCTGCTCTGCGCGCTTCTTCACGATCTCCAGGAGATGCGCGTGACCAGCCAGAAGCTGCTCATCGTCCTCCGTGTTGACCGCGTTGCCGCGCGTGAGCTCCACCGCCTTATTGGGCTCGATGCCCGTGTCGGCGATGTAGGTGCCGTTCGGCGTCAGGTACTTCAGGTTCGTCACCTGAATGACGCCACCGTTCGGCATCGGCGTGTTGGTGTAGCCGACGGCCTTACCGAAGGTCTTGGCACCGATGATGAACGCGCGGTTGTTGTCCTTGAGCGCGCCAATCGTGATTTCGGAAGCCGAGGCGGTCGAGCCGTTGCTCAGCACCACCAGCGGTACCGTCTGCATCCACAGCTGGAATGCAGCAACCGGCACCGGCATGTTCGCCAGCAGGTGAGGCGGGATGCCTTCCACCACATACTCGTTGTTGTTGACCATGCGGTCTTCGCGAGTCGTGGTGCGGACGATCGTGCCCTTCTCGAGGAACATCCCCGAGACTTGCAACGCCATCGTCACCAGACCGCCGCTGTTGTAGCGAAGGTCGAAGATGAGCCCGTTCACTTCGCCGCCGGCCTGCAGGTAGAGCATGCCGAGGTTTTGAATGAACTGCTGGACGATCTCCTCCTTCACGAAGGTGGGGAGGCGAGCGTAGGCGATGTTGCCGGGCAGCATGCCGATTTCGACGCCGTTGGGGCCGGGTTTGGCGAAGGTCAGCTCGACGGTGTGTTCGGCGTTGTCGTAAACGGCAACGACGCTCACCTTCTCGCCTTCCTTACCCATCAGCTCCTTCGACACCTCAGCGGCAGTCATCGTGGTGATGTCCTTGCCGTTGATCTTCGTGATGACGTCGCCCTCGCGCAGCGTTGACTTCTGCGCCGGCGAGTTGTACATCATCCCGTCGATATGCCACTTGTTGTCCTTGTGGGGACGAAGCAGCATGCCGATCGGCATCTTGCCGTCCTTGAAGTTCTGGCGAGCGTCGGCGATGTCGGCCGGGCTGGTGTAGGTGGTCCAGCGGTCTTCGAGACTGCCGACCATCTCCTTGATGGCTGCATCGAGGTCCTCGGGCGTCTTGAGCTTGCCCTTGAACTTGTGCTGCCACTTGCCCCAGTCCTGCAGTTTCTGCCGGTCGGTGTACTCCTTGCCGACCTTCTGCCAGACTGCGCCGTAGAGGGCCTCCAGGATCTCTGGAGTGATGACCGGCTTGCTGGAGCCGCCGATCTTAGGGCCTGGGATGATGACGATTTCGTCTTCGCCATCCATCATGACGCCGCGCTTGGGCGCCGCCGGGGACTTCTGCTTGGCACCAGTAGCCTGAGCCGCGGTCGGCGGCGTCAAGCTTTCCGGCTGACTGACTTGCGCCAGCACCGGACCGGTCGCCACACAGAATCCCAGCACCAGAGCCAGGATGTACCGTGTGATCATGGAAAAATTCTCCTTTCCATTCAAGGAGGAGGCGGCACCGGATGTGGTGCACGCCCCCTCCTGAGGTCTGGGAACAAACCGGAGCCTTACTCGAGCTCCTCGTTCGAACCGCCGTTGGCACGCCGCTCGAGCTCTTTCTTGAACTCGTCTTCGTGCTTCTTGCGGTTCTCGTCACGCTTGACCTTCATCTCCTCGGCCGTCTTGATCATCGGGCCGATGAGCTCCTTGGCCTTCTCCAGCTGGAGGTCGACCTTGGCGTCGCTGCCGCGCTCGACGATGTGGTCCGGAATGACACCGGTCCAGTCGTTGGGAGTACGGCCGGGGATGAACTCGAAGCTCGTCACGTGCAGGCTGCGCCCGAAGGACAGCTGGATGACGGTCTGACCGACACCCTTGCCGTGCGTCGGCATGCCGACGACGACCGCACGCTTGTTGTGCTGCAGAGCACCGGACAGAATCTCCGACGCCGATGCCGAGCCTTCGTCAACCAGGACGATGACGGGCATGTCGGTCGGGATCACCAGCTTCGGCCGGGGACCGGTCGAAACTTCGATCTGGGAGGGATCCTGCTCGGACGGCTCCGTGCGCAGCACGAAGTTCTTGTTCAGCGAGATTTCGCTCTCGACGATGCGGTCGCCGACACGAGACTTCGTGATCAGCAGCGGACCGTCTTCGAGGATCATCCCGCTCATGGTCAGCACGTACGGCAGGACGCCGCCCGGGTTGCCACGCAGGTCGATGATCACCGCCTTGCCAGCAGCCGCCTTCTTGAGGGCAGCGTGGAATTCCGGCACGGCGTTCTTCGACATGAAGTCATTGAGGCGGAAGTAGCTGACGCCGGGGATGCCGATTTCCTTGTCGCTCTTGAACTTGACGACAGGGACCTTCACCTCGGCGCGCGTCACCGGCACCACCTGCTCCTTGCCATCGCGTAGGATGGTGAGCTTGACGGTGGTGTTGATGTCGCCCTTGATCTTGGTGATCGCCTCGGTCTGCGACTTGCCGACCAGGTCTTCACCATCGACCTTGAGGATGATGTCGCCCGACTTCAGACCAGCCTTCTCGGCCGGGCTGCCTTCGATGGCTTCCTCGATCTTGAGCTGGTTCTCCGCAGAGATAGCCAGCTGCTTCTGGATTTCGGCAAGCTGCTGGTCCTTGGGCATCTTCTTGATGTCCTGGAAGGCCTGCGACTTGACGATTTCCGCCTGCTTGGTCAGCGACAGGGTGGCGCCGATGCCGAAGAGCGTCGAGCGAACCTGGTCTGCCTCGGCCGAGGTGGCCTTCTTGTCGAACGAGTAGTCGAAGCGCTGACCGAACGACTGCGCCATCTTCAGAAGGGCCTTGTCGGTGCCTTCCTCGCTGTCGAGATCGCCGGTCTTGTCGAACTTGTGCTCCCACTCCTTCGCCCACTTCTCGACCGCCTCGGGCGTATCGAGCTTGATGTGCATGTCGCGCCAGGCTTCGAAGGCTTCCTTGTAGAGCTTGTAGCCGTCGAACTTGGCGGGGGTGGTCTGCACCACGGCCGGTGCCGGGGCAGTCTGAGCAGAAACAGCAGGCGCGAACGCCAGCGTGCTGAGCGCAATCAGAGCGCCAGCCAGAAGGTTCTTGAAGAGTTTCATTTTGATGACTCCACTTCTTAGAGAGGCTTGTTAGCCCCTCCGGTTTTTGGTCCATAGAGGAAGGAGGCAGAGCACTGTGCTCTGCCTCCTTTACCTCGGGAGAGTCCTGCGCCTCAGGGGCGCGGGCACAGCCGCTCGACTTCCTTGAGCAGCAGCAGCTTCTCGGCGCCCGTGAGCTCCGATTTGCTGAACAGCGCGCGGTCCAGCTTCGACAGGGCACTGACGGCGACCGTCAGCATCTCCGCCTTGTTCTCGTACTCGCTGAAGAACGAGTCGAGAGCGACTGCAGCCTGGCTGGTCGGCACCTGGGCGATGCCCAAGTACGCACGCAGCGCAGACGCGATGTCGTTCAGGTTGTCGTAGCTGAGGTCGCCCTTCTCCTTCGCTTCGGCCATCACCCGGTCGAACACGACCCAGGCGGCTTCGGCGGGGCTGAGCTTGCGACCCGGGCGCACCCGGTTCACGAAGAGCAGCAGGAGCCAGAGCGGCAACGGCAACATCAGCGCAACGGCCGCCACGTCCAGGGGGACGATGTCGGCGTTGGCGATCTTGCGCGTCACGTCGTGGTCCTTGAGAGCAGGCACGAGATCCGCGAGCTTGAACGGACGGACGAGGAACGGCTTCGGGCTGAGCTTCTCGCTCATGTCACCCGGCAGCAGATCCTTCTCGGAGTTCGAGACCGTATTCGAGGTGGTGACCACGAAGTCCGGCGTCGTGACAGGCTTCCAGTTCGGCGTCTTGCCGTCCGGCAGCATGTCGGTTGCGTAGTGGAAGTCGACGTTGAGCACCAGGTCCTTCTGAATGACCCAGCTGCGCATCAGCAGGTTGATCGTGTAGACGTCCTTGCCGTTGCGCTGCTCGGGCGTGCCAATCACCGGCGAGCCGATGACTTCGAAGTCCGAGCCATTGACGTTGAGAATCTTGCGCTTCAACGATTCGAAGTTGAGCTTGATTCCCGGGTCGACCGAGATGACCACCGTCACCGGCATCACTTCGCCGATGTGGTAGCCATAGTGACGTTCGGAGCCGACCACCACCATCACGCGTCCGGATTCGACGGACTTGACGGCGGGGTTGACCGGCACCGGGTCCGCTGCAGGAGCCTGCGGCGGGAAGGGGAAGCCGTCCTCTTCCTGAGCGTGTGCGGGCATGCTGCCGAAGCAGAGCCCGACAGCCAGAAGGGCGGCTGCCACTGTATGAATCAGTTTCTTCATGTTAGCCACCTTTCTCACATGTGTGAGGAGAAGAGGTTGAGAATCCTGGGAATCGCCGCGTCGCCCTCATCGGTCACGACAGTCAGCGACTCGCACATGCGCTCTGAGAGCGACGCCAGGACCTGCGCTTCGTGCTGCCGGAAGTTGGCAGTGAACTGGGCGCGGGTGCTGCGGCTGTTCCAGATCCACTGGCTTGCGCCGCGGTAATCGGACAGGTTGTAGAACCAGCCGATCGTCTGGAAGATGCCGGACGGCTTCGGCAGCTCGATCTCACGGCGGTCCTGCACGTAGATGCAGATGACGTCGTGGTAGAGAGCCATCTCGTGGAGTTCGTCCCAGTCCTTCTTGGACATGTCCAGGAAGTCGGAGACGATGAAGACCAGCGAGCGGCTGACCGGCAAGCCGGACAGCGCCTTGGCCAGCCCATCGCCTTCCGACGCGAACGCCGGCAGGTTGTAGGGGTCGGCCTCCAGGATTTCCGTGAGTCCCGGATAGAGCACGTTCGACGCCGAGCTGACGGGGACGTCGGCAATCGGGGTGTCGCGCGTGTAGACGATCAGACCAGCCTTGTCGCGGGTCTTATCGAGTGCAAAGAGGATCGACGCCGTCATCTCGGCAGCGAGCATTCGCTTCGTGGTACGGGTGGTGCCGAAGTCCATCGAGTGTCCGACCTTGACCAGGACGTAACTCTTCACTTCTTTCTCTTCCTGATGAACCGTCTTCCACATTTCGTTTTCGTCGGAGGCACGAGCGGTAACCGCCCAGTTGATGTGCCTGACGTCATCGCCGTCCTGGAAGAGGTCGATTTCACGGAAGTCGTAGCCCGGCCCGTTGAAGTTGCTCTTGCGCTCGCCAACACCAGGAAGCGGATTGTCCGACTTCCAGTTGATGGGAATGGCGCAGAAAGCCACTCGCTCGAGGATCTGTGCGATCTCGAGTTCGGTTGTTTCTTTCATAGGATAAGTCCTTTCGAACTGCGCCCTTTGAAGGGCTTCTGCTGAAAAACAAAGCGGCAAGCTACGAGCCTGCCGCCTAAGAACCATCAGAAGCCCCGAGCTTCGGGCGCGCCACCGAATGTGGTGACGCGCCCCGGGCAAGTTTTGAGCTTGCTTCCGTGGGGTTACGAGCGCTTCGGCTCGTAGTCCTTCAGGTTCTTGTGGAACTCGACCTTGGCGCCGAGCGTGGTGATCGCGTCGACGGCCTTGTACTTCTTGTCCATCTTCGCCCGACGGTTGAAGATGATGCGGTGACCGAGCACCGGGAAGAGCACGTAGAGGAGGTCTTCGGGCAGCACGAAGTCGCGGCCCATGTGGAAGGCGCGCACCTGCGACGCCGCAAGCAGAGCCTGCTCGGCGCGGGGCGAACCACCGACTTCCATCGACTGACCGAACTTCTGCACGTTGGCATCGTTCTGGTTCGCCGTCAGGAAGTCCTTGAACTCCTTCTCGTCCGGGCGCGTGGTGCGCACCAGGGTGAGGATGTACTCCAGCGCCGCGTCGGACACGTGGATGTCCCGCACGAGCCGGCGAACCTCCAGCATCTCCTCGACGGAGAGCGACTGGTTGGGGTCGATCGGAGCGTAGGGGTCCTTGCCGCGCAGAATGTTCTGCTGGCGCAGCATCTGCTTCTCTGCCTCACGCGGGGCGTAGGGCATGTTCATCTCGAACAGGAAGCGGTCGAGCTGAGCCTCGGGCAGCGGGTAGGTACCCTCCTGCTCGAGCGGGTTGCGAGTAGCGAGCACGCAGAACAGCTCCGGCATCGGGTAGGTCGTGCCGGCGATCGAGGTGCTCTTCTCCGCCATCGCTTCCAGCAGCGCCGCCTGAGTGCGGGGGCTGGTGCGGTTGATTTCGTCCGCGAGGACGGTGTTGGCGAAGATCTTGCCGAGGCGAACCTCGAACTCGTTGGTCTTGCGGTTCAAGACCTCCGAGCCGACGATGTCCGACGGCATGGTGTTCGGCGTCATCTGGAAGCGGCTCGAGGTCGAGCCCCGGATGGCGCGGCGGAAGGCGTTGGCGGTGACGGACTTGGCCAAACCGGGAACACCGGTGAGCATGGCGTGACCGTCGGCGATCATCGCGTAAGCCACCAGCTCCGTCATCGACTCGTAGCCGAGAACGACCTTGCGGACCTGGGTGAGAACGCGATCGATGGGGTTCATCGTGGTATTCATGGATGTCTCCATTGTTTCCATTCTGAGAAAGTTGGATGAGAAACAAGCGCGCGGGAGCGACGCTTACACAAACGGCGCTCCCCGTGCGGCCGGATTATTTCCGGGACCGCACGCGGCGCGCGAGTGAGAGCAACACGAGAAGAGTGCCGAGCGCGAGCGTGCCGCCTGCGAAGTACAGGAACAGCTCGGTCTGCTTCATCTCGATTCGCGAACCACCCAGCTCATTTGCCCAGTCGATCGGAACCGTCTGGGAAGCGCTGTCCAGTTCGATGTGGTGGAACTTGGCACCAGTTGCAGCAGCCAGGTCGCGGAGGTTGTCCGCGTCGAAGGAGGTGGTGATCGGTTCACCACTCTTTTCGTCCTTCATGTACCCCTGCAGTTTGCCGCCCTCGTAAACGGGGATGGCATTCTTGCCGGGGATCCCGACGCCGATGATGACAAGCTTGATGTCGCGCTTGCGCATCTCCTCGAGTGCCTTGGCAAGGCGCTCGTCCCCAGAGGCGCGGATTTCTTCACCCTTGTCGTTGGTGAAGCCGCCGTCGGAGATAAGGATGATGACCTTCTGCTTGCCGTCGACCTTCTTGCGGTCGAACATAGCAATGGCCTCTTCGAGACCCTTCGCGAAGTTCGAGCCGTTTCCGGGCGCCGAACCGACATCGACCCATTTCTCAAGCACGAAGCGCAGAGCGAAGAAGTCGGTCGTCAGCTCACCCTGGGCAAAGCCCTCTTCGGTGTAAGTGACGAGACCGAGCTGGTTGCCCTCGATCGCCTTCATGATCTTGTAGATCTGGTACTTGGCCATGTCGATGCGCCGACCCCAGGGCGAGTTGATATCAGGGCGCTCGCCAGCGTCAGCCGGCATCGCTTCCCGATAGTCCTCCGCCCCGGTCGACTTCGACACGTCCACCACAGGGATGGCCTGGACGGTGCCTTCCGGCACGCGCACAGGGGTGTTGTTGCTGGTAGGACCGGCGGCTGTCAGCACGATGCCGAGCACGACCACGCACCAGCCGATGGATTGGACATTGTCCACCCAGCGGCGCGGTTTCGGGCCGTACTTATACATGTGCTCGTCGTCGCCATAGGCTTTCTCAGCCTCTCTCCGAGCGTACCACCCACCCGCGAGGATGAGCAGTGCCAGAGGCAGGAGGCTGAGCAGCCAGAAGTACTCGGGGTGTGTGAACCCCAAGCCAAAGATGGTAACCATTGGCTAACCTCCTGCCTTAGATGGCGTTCGGGTTACTCTTGCCGGATCCGGGGCCAGGCTTCGTGCCCTGTGCGGGCTCGTTGCCTTCACCGTCTTTCGGTTGACCCTGTCCCTTGCCCTTGCCCTTCCCCTTGCCCTCCTTCTGCTGTTGCGAAGGATTCTTCTTGAACATGAGCTCGAGGTTGTGCTTCACGACCCAGGACTGTCCGGACAGGCGCTTCACGTCGGCGGCGGACAAGTCCTCGCCGTTCATGATGCGCGTCAGAAGCTCGTTGTCACTGCCGCCCGGATTCAGCGCGATGCTGTCCTTGAAAGCGGTAATGGCCAGGTCGGGCTTCTGCTTGATGATGTAGAGAATCGCCTTCTTGCTCAGCGCAAGCGCGGCGATCTCGTTGGACCGGCCCGGATAGAGGATGCTATCCAGTTTGCTCCGGTACGCGCCGGACTTGTAGAGGTCCAGCGACTTGTCGAAGGCGACCATCGCCTCATCGACCTTTCCTTCGTTCAGCGCGGTGACTCCCACGTTGTACGCCGCGTACTGGGGATTGACCCAGCTCTTGAGCGTAGCAGACCCGTAGAAGAGGCCCATGCCGGCGAAGAAAAGGAGCGTGAGCGCGAGGGCGCGCCAGCTCTTGATCAGATTCATGGCGTAAGCTCCTTGGTTTTAGGCGATCTGCTCGCGGGTGACCGCGACCGAGCCCAGGAAGAGAACCAGCAGGATGGCTGCCAGCGCCGCGAAGGGCGGGTAGACATCACGGTAGGTCGTATTCTTCTGAATCTCGACCTTGGACTTCTCGAGCGAGTTGATTTCGTCGATGGCCGCCTGGACCTGGTCCAGATCAGCCGCCGCGAACGTCTTGCCACCGAGCGCCGCCACCAACTTCTTGATGGGCTGCAGACCAGACGCGTTCGGATCCTTGGTCCAGTCGGGACCGATACCGAGCACGTAGATCTTGGCGTTCATGGCCTTGTAGTCGCGGATGATTTCTTCCGCTCGCTCGTCGGAGATAGGCGCTTCACCGTCGGTGACGAGGATGAGCACCTTCGTCTTGGCCTGGCCGATGTCCTTCCAGTGGTTGAGTGCCGCCTGGATGGGACCGACGTTTTTGTCGCTTTCGGTCGGGCCTTGGAAGTTGGTGCCACCAGCGGTGAACTTGTTGATCAGGTCCACCTTGGTTTCGATTACCGACAGGTCATCCGTCATCGGCCAGTGCATGTAAGCACGGTCGTTGAAGATGCCGATGCCGACTCGGTCGCCCTTGCGCTTCGGAATGAAGTACTTCAGCGCGTCGCGGGCGGCGTCAAGACGGCTATAAGGCTTGTCCGCCGGCCAGCCCTCAGGGCCTTTGCCGACGTCCTTGCCGTCCATCGAGCCGGAGTTATCGACCTCGACGAGCACGTCGCGAGTATCGACAACACGGGTTTCATGGACTTCCTGGACAACCGGACGCGACACCGTCGCGGCCATGGTCACCATGAAGCATGCGAAAAGCAGTGTCGGCAAGAAGCCGATCACCGGGAAGGCGCGCAGGTTTTTCTGCGCGGGCAGGCTGGGGTTGGCGATGGTCGGCTGGCTGTAGCGGCGAAGCCAGACAAGAGCCGGCGTCAGCAGCAAAGCAACAGCAAGACCAACGTACCAGTAAAGGAAGGTCGTCTTGAGCACGGGAACACCCATCAGGGTGAACGCCGGGTTCACGACAGCCCCCAATCCCAGCATCTCCAGGATGTTGAAGATTGTCATTTCAGTCTCCCGATTTCAGGGACAGTTGTCGTCTGCGTGCGAGTTGCCCGCAGAAGTAATGAACGGATAGCGCGAGCTGTCTGCCCACAGGCCCGACTAGCTAGCGCTTATCTCTAAGCAGTTGCCCAGCGCTTATTCAGCACCGACCTTTCTCTTGAAACGTCACCTTTCAGACTATTTTCTTTCAGCCGCTTTCAGCAGTGTTTTGACCCAGCCGCTCGAAAGCGAACTGTTTGCTGAAAGAAAATATCTGAAAGTTGTTGTGTGGGCTTGGTGCGACGTGTCTGTGGTTAATGGCAAATGATAATCACAATATAAAGACGGGCGGGCCATTTCTCCAAAGAAGCAAACGCTCATGTTCCCTGTAACACTCACGCCTGCGCTAGGCCCTACCGGCGCGGTGAAAGTCTGGAAACCCTCTCAAACATTAGGAAATTGTTGAGGATGGCAAGAGGGGATCTGATACTGGCCAGATATATAACTAGATATGCTTATAAGCATCTAAGTAGAAACGGAAGTCAAGAATATTAGCGCGGTTCTCGCAGCACCTCTTGTGAACTAAGTTTACGCGTTTTCACGACGGCTATTCGCGTCATTCATTTCCCGAAGATTTCGGAAGCCACTGGCTTCGCCAGCTTTGCGCGAGCAGCACAGTTTTTTGAAAAGTGATAGAACGCTCATCTGAAGCGGTTCCTGAGCTGTCGTTAATGATGGTTTGGGGGAACATTCCTCTTATGTCTTCTCCATGAAGATGAATGGTGAGACTACTGGTCATGTTTCATTCTTCTGAAGCAAGATGACGGTGATGTGACTGCAGCCTTAACTGAACTGCGGTTTGCACCAGTCCTGTGCCTGAATTAGCCAAATAGGTGACAAGGCCACGCCATACAATCAAACTGTTCCCTAGAAAGAATAGGTACGATCGATGACAGAGCGCATTTTTGCCATCCCGCCCTCGCCCTCAAGTGTTCCGAATGCTTGTCCGCGGCTTACTAATCTGGAATTCAGAAAGAGTTCCGCCGAATCGGCGTCAGCATGGCGGATCATCAATGCGCACTGCAAAGCAACCGCCATGTTCTCCACAAGGCGTCTTGCTTTCAGCTCGCAAGCCTCCATTTGCTCGCTCGATGGCTTAGAGGCGAACACCGATTTGAAAGATTGGACTTCTGACTTAATATCGGTGACGCTGCGATCCAGGGCAGAGTGCATTCCCTTGTTCTTTTCTAGCTCCACGAGGAAGGCATCGAGTGTTTCAGGTTCCTTGGCAATTGCGCGAAGCACATCGAGGCATATCACATTGCCTGATCCTTCCCAGATTCCGAGCAAAGGACTTTCTCTGAAGAGTCTGGGCATGGGGCCGGATTCGACATAGCCATTGCCGCCCAGGCATTCAAGCCCCTCTGCCACCGTTGCCGGAGTTCGCTTGCATATCCAGTACTTAGCGACGGCGCTGCCAATCCGTTTGAATGCCCTTTCTTGTTCATCATTCTGGCGGTCGTAAGCGCTGGCAACTCTCATCAACAGACGGACTGCTGCTTCTGTTTCCAACGATAGATCTGCTAGCACGTTTATCATCAAAGGTTGCTCGGTCAGAATCTTTCCGAAAGCACTGCGCTTGCTGCAATGATGAATGGCTTGTAGCGTGGCTTGCCTCATCAGCGCTGTTGATCCCGCGATGCAATCCAGCCTTGTGTGATTGACCATTTCAATAATTGTCGGAACTCCGCGACCCTCCTCACCCACCATAAAGCCGATCGTGTCTGCCAGTTCGATTTCACTCGATGCGTTGGATTTGTTGCCGAGTTTGTCTTTCAGGCGCTGAATCAGGATGGTGTTCTTGCTGCCGTCGGGCAGAAAGCGTGGCACGAGGAAGCATGTGACACCTTTTTCGGTTTGGGCCAAAATCAAAAAAGCATCGCTCATCGGAGCTGAACAAAACCACTTGTGACCTGTGAGTTTGTACTCTTTGCCGGGTCCGCCGATCGAAACAGGTAGCGCTTTTGTTGTGTTGGCTCTAACATCGGAACCGCCTTGTTTCTCTGTCATGCCCATGCCTATGGTGACGCCTGCTTTTTGGTTATATGGAAGAAAGCGGCTATCGTAGCTTGATGATTTGATAAGTGGCTCCCATATGGCGGAGAGATCCGCTTGTTTGCGTAAGGAAGGCACAACTGAGTAAGTCATTGAGATTGGGCAGCAATGGCCGGCTTCATTTTGAAAGTCCATATAAAGAAGGGCGGCTCTTGCGACATGCGCTCCAGCTTTCTCGTCTTGCCAGGGAAGTGCATGCACGCCAAATTCAACCGATTTGGCCATTAGTTGGTGGTAGGCAGGATGAAAGGAGACGGCGTCGATTCTGTTGCCGAAGCGATCGTGCGTACTCAAGACGGGCGGATTGTCGTTTGCCTGGGCGGCCCATTCAATTGCTTCTGCACTGCCGGCGTATCTGCCGAAGCGGGAGACGTGCTCAATTGCCCAAGCGGCATCATAGTGCTTCAAGGATTCTTGGAGGGCCAGGTCGGAAGCGAAAAGGTCGTAATCACTCAAGGGTGATGCCTGATTGAAAACGGAATGAGTCTGCATGGGCGTTTGCTCTTTAAGTTTGACGGCGTGGATTCTAACGCTAAGTCCGGCTCAGGGACAAGATCTCTTGTTTTAGCAGGCGGAGTGTAAGTATTCGGCGACCACAGGTCGCCACGAGAAGTGTCCAGGAGCAAGCAGTTACTGGCGCTTTTCGT
>JAIEQI010000022.1 GCA_019747875.1 Candidatus Obscuribacterales bacterium | reverse complement strand
AACGCCGGATGTTGCGAGGTTGATAACCCCGGAGACTACGCCACTTTCAATTCCAACCACTCCCGATACGGCACCCTCCTTGGGATCAACCAACATAAACATACGGAAGCGGGATAAGTTTCCCCAACACTCGAAATGGCGGAGGGGGAAGGATTCTAACCTTCGATGCGGTAATCCTCATACCTGCCATTTCGGCAAGTTGCCTTCAGCCTCTCAGCCACCCCTCCCATTCAAGCTTGCTGTTTTTCTCGTGCAATACCATTTTGGTGTTTCAGCCTCAAAGCCGGTTGCTCGATCAACCGCCACGACAGATAGCCCAAGAGCATTGCTGCGATCAGTGAAACCGCTCCAAATGCTAAAACTCCGAGCATGGGAAAAGCGGTCACTACGAACTGCTGTACCGGCCACCCGTAAATGTACGTTCCATAGGAAATATCATTTTCGCGCGTCCATTGCGTCAGAAGCCCGAAATTGGTTGAGCCAACTACTATCGCGATGTGCGCATCCAGTAGGATGTACGCGAGCAATGAAATATGGGATTGGCGCGCGATTACAATCAGTAAGGCTGTGATCGACAGCCAGATAATGTGAGTCGGCACACGCGTTCGATATAGATACGCGACCACTCCCAGCAGAAAGCAGAACGAAAATTTTGCTGCTTGAAAGAGTGCTCCAAGCCCGCTCTCGCTCTGATAAGGCTGCAAGCTAACTGTCAGTATACCGGCAAGAGCCAAGGCTGCGACGCTGAATCGGTTCTTCCTCAAAAAGCCGAAGGACGCAAAAATACCGAGGCACAAATAAGCGAACACTTCATATTTTATCGTCCAAAGCGGATTATTGACCGCGCCGCTGATCGGAATATTTTGAAACACCGAGGGGGGTGTAGCCGCTTGCTGGAAGTTGACCGGCACTGAAAACGGGTAAAGCCAAGTGTTGAGATCGCTGAAATAGCGGCTTAGAGTTGCGCCCGTTACAACCGGGCCCATAATGAATGAAAAGAACAGCCCGAAGCCAACGAGTGCAGGCACAATGCGGAGGAAACGAGCGCGGGCGTAGCGCGCCATGTTCTTATCCATCACAACGCTGCGACAAAGCGTAAGTCCGGAGATTACAAAGAATATGTGAACTGCATGCTGCCCTAGAGTGAGTGAAGTTAGATTATAGAGCGGTTCTTTCGAGCCAATTCCGTACGGAATTAAGAACGAATGAGAGACGATAACGAGTATAGCAGCGATCAATCGAACGAGATTGAACGAATTTTGACCCGGCTCGGTAGCGTCAGCAAGCACTTTGGCTCGAATATTTGTCATGTCCGCAAAGGTGCCCAGCACGTAACGCGCGGGGCGCAAGCTGGCGCCCCGCGCGTCTTGTTACTTCTTTTCGCGTCTCATTTTCGTGATCGTAATCTGCCCGTTGACCCGATCAGCCTCGAACATGACTTTGTCTCCGACTGCTAGCCCATCCAGCATCTTTGTCTCTTGAACCCGTAGGACCATCGTCATTTGATCCATATCGAGGTTTTTGATTGGGCCATGACGCAGCGTAACTTTTCCCTGTTCCTTATCGATCTTCATGACTTCTCCATTCACTTCGTTTGATTGCGCAAACGAAGCGATCGTAGCCGAGATCGTAAGAGCGACTGCGACGAGTAGGTTAGTGATGACTTTCTTCAACATTTTCTGCTCCTATACTTTGTCGTGAGTTACTTGACGAAGATTTTGCCGTGCATACCCTGCTCACGATGGCCCGGGATTAGGCACGCAAACTCAAATTCCCCAGCTTTCGTGAATTTCCAGTAGATTTCTCCGTTCTCCTTTGCTTTGAGCCGCTTCGACTGCGGATCATCGTGCTCCATGTCAGGGTTTTTCCTCATCTGCTCAGCATGAGCTTCAATTTCGTCTTTCGTTCCCAAGACGAACTCGTGCTCGATTGCGCCGACGTTCCGGAGGACGAATTTGATCTGCTCGCCCTTTCGGATTGTGAATACGTCCGGGATGAAAATCATCTTCGTTCCCGATTCCTGCATTTGAACGACTATCGTTCGCGAGGGTTTTGACTTGTCTCCGGGTTCGCCGTACTCGGTCTCACCATGGTGACTATGCGAATGACCTTTTTGGCCAGGACCGGCCCAAGCAATGGCACCCGTAATTAAGAGCAGCCCGATGCTCTTCAGCAGCGTGTTTCTAGTTTTCATCTCACCCTTCCTCTTAATGATTGCCTGTATGGCCTTTCGGTTTCTTCACATTCAGTTCAATTGCAGGAGTATCTGATTTTTTCTCCGGAGATTGCGGGGGTGCAGTTTTCACTTCACCCTTGTATTCATACGAAACGGTGCCTGCTGGATGTTGGTACCAGCCCGGATCGCCGTAATCGTTTCGCGCTAAACCATCGCGAACCTTCACGACGGTAAACATCCCTCCCATTTCAAGCGAACCGAACGGCCCGGTACCGGTCATCATCGGCAGCGTGTTGTCTGGCATAGGCATTTCCATCTCCCCCATTTCCGCCATGCCGGCGCTACCCATCGCCATATAATCGGGGATCTGTTTCGTGATCCTCTTGACCAAATCGCGCTGATTGACGCCGATGAAGGTTTTCACCTCGTGTCCCATAGCGTTCATCGTGTGATGCGCTTTATGGCAATGGATCGCCCAGTCTCCTGGCTCGGTCGCGACGAATTCGAAGGCGCGCATCGCACCGACGGGCACATCGATTGTGGTCTCCGGCCAACGCGCGGATTCCGGAACCCAACCGCCGTCCGTGCATGTAACCGCGAAATCATAGCCATGCATGTGGATTGGGTGATTCGTCATCGATAAATTGCCAACGCGAATGCGTACGCGATCTCCGCGTCTGACAACGATAGGGTCGATTCCAGGAAACACGCGGCTGTTGAAGGTCCAAAGATTAAAGTCGAGCATTGTCATGACCTTCGGCACATAGGCTCCGGGATCAATGTCATAAGAATTGAGTAGGAAGACGAAGTCTCTATCAACGCGATATAAATTGGGCTCCTTCGGATGGACCACGAAGAAACCCATCATGCCCATGGCCATTTGCACCATTTCGTCCGCGTGCGGGTGGTACATAAACGTCCCGCTCTTCTTCATGACGAATTCATAGACAAATGTTTTGCCTGACGGGATTTGCGGTTGATTCAATCCTCCGACTCCGTCCATCCCGTTAGGGAGCAAAATGCCGTGCCAGTGAATGGTCGTGTGTTCAGGGAGTCTGTTGGTCACAAAGATGCGGACCTTGTCGCCTTCGACGCACTCGATTGTCGGACCGGGCGACTGGCCGTTGTAACCCCACAAATGAGCTTTCATTCCCTTCGCAAACTCTCGAATGACGGGCTCAGCGACGAGATGGAATTCCTTCCAACCCCCGTTCATTCTCCAAGGCAACGTCCAGCCATTAAGCGTAACAACAGGCTGATATTCGCGGCCTTCCTTCGGGAAAAGCGGCGGTTGCATGTTTGGGCTAGCCATTGTTTGCGCTTCCGGGATGCTCGCAGCTTGGCTTCGCCCGCTTATTAGTGTGGCACCAGCCAATACTGCAGCTGTGCCAATAAAGTTTCGTCGATTTAGCATTCTCTACTCCGTTCCTAGTCATTGCCAGCTGGCGCCGCAGACGTTTTGGCGATCGCAGAACCACTGCTGCCGCCCACAACTGCAGAAAATAGATTGACGCTCGAAAGCCAGAAATTTCGCTGCGCTTCGATTGCTGAAACATTAGCTGCGATACGCTGCCGGGCTTCGGTCAGAAGTTGAAAAACATCGATTTGCATCGCGTTGTAACGAAGCAGCATTTCGTCAGATATCACTTTGCGCAACGGCACTATTTCTCGCTGATAGTGTTTCGCCAGATCGTAGGAAGCTTGATATGCGCGGTATGCTTCTCTCGCCTCGGACCGAACATTGACTGCTTTTTCTTGAAGGCGATTAAGAGCCTCACGGTACGTTAGTGCCGCTTCGCGCACCTTGGTCTCACCGAGGTCGAAAATCGGAATTTGAACATCGATCTGAACAGCTGTGGTCCGGTAGCGGAAACCATTAGCCTCTCGAGTTGTGTTACGCATTCCGCTCAGATCAAAAATTGATACGAACCGAGTCGCGTTGGTTAGCTCATAGGTCTTAGCTAAAACATCGAGATCGATGCGGAGAGACTGAAGATCCACGCGGTGCAGAATTGCATCTCGTTCGATGTAAGGTGCAGCTTTTGCTGAGGGGGGCAGCTGCGGAAGCGCACTGACCAACCGATACTTTACTTCTGACCCCCAGAGGCCCAGGAGGCGAGTAAGCTTTTCTCGATCTGAAGATGCCGTTAAACGTGCAGCAGCAAGCTGACCCGTGATCTCTGCGTAGAAAACCTGATCGCGAGCTTGGTCCAACTTGTTGACGGCACCAGTCGTGCCGAGTCTACGCATTAGCTCACTTGCCGACTGGGCAGCAGATTGCGCCTCTTCTAGAAAAGCCACCGTCTGCTGGCTAGCCACTGCCTGATAGTAAGCGCGCCGAACATCGGCAGCTAACGAAAACACCTTCTCCGCGGTCTTAAGTTTTGCTTGTTTGAATCGATCCGCGGCGATCTCTGCTCGTGCAGGAAGCGTGGCAAGAGCAATCACATTTGCAACGATCTGGCGCTCGACTTGGAGTTCAACTACACTTGACAACCGGGCCACGGAGATAGTTGGTGACGGCGGCAAACTCGCCGACACCATCGCCGTCTGCGCGATGCCCAACTCGTTAAATGCTGCCTGCAGCCCGGCATTTCGAAGCAGCGCGACCTGAACTGCGGCATCTGCACTCAGCGGTCGCAACAATAGCGTTTTAAGTCGGGCTTCGATTATGTCGGCACTATCTTCGTCCCGAATTACGAGGTCCTGGCGAACTGCCACAGAAGTGAGTTCTGCGACCTCATTGACACCCCCATCAGGCGTGATGGCCTTGCAGCCCGCTAGGAGTGTCACTCCTAGCATAGCAGCAAGTCTCACGGTTTTTCCTGCGAGCAAATTGGCGTGCCGCAAATTTATAAAAATGCCCATCGCGCTCACCGCTTCTGCCTGGGAGCGACGTTTTGATTTTGCTCAAGCCATGACCCCGGCTCGACGGGCCGCTGGCTTATGTAGCCGCGTACTACCGAACTATTGACAACCGCAGGGGTCGCCGCAGACGGGTCCGCTGAACGAACATAATTAGAGGGAAGGGGTGAAGTGCATGCCGAAACCGCCAGCGCGATAGCGGCAGCCAAAATGGGTATGCGACTCTTTGCGCTCACGGCAAACACCGATGCCAACAAGCGCGCACTTTGCGCGAACATATCGTCCTCTCAATCGAATTGAACTACCTACAAGCTGCAGCCCGCTGGGCACATCAACAAAATTAGAGTGCGATAGGTGGCCGATTCAGGAGGTTGCCTTCGACGCCTACGAGATATCGATCCAGCGACAGAGAGATCGAACTGGATACGAGGAGGCGAGGAAAAAGAGTTGCGGTTTCGGAAGCCATTGCCGAAAAGCAAAGCATTCCGCAGCAAATCTTCGATTTGCTTTGCTTGCCGTTGTGTTGAACACCAAAGGGCATTTCGATCTGTTCGTCGGCAGCATTCGCAACTTCGTTCATCGCGCCGGAATCGGCATGCATCGAATGATCATCTGAACTATCTTTTGAGATGCAATGGGGCGACAAAGCATCATTTGTGACAGCCAGAGCTGCGGATGGCGCAACCACACAGAATGCGTAGATCGCCACCAACCAAATGGCGCCTCGAACCCGCAAGCTATGGTTGACCCAACGAAACATGATTGAACTATAGGTTCCGCGGTTGCTTGCTGCAACCCACGATACAAGCATATCGAGGTTCCATACCAACAAATTGTTGTGGAGTCACAGGCTCATAGACACTCATCAGATCGGTCAACCCGCGGAACTCCGTGATTGGTCGTGGTGAATGGGGAATCACCAGAAGGTGACCTCGAAACGTCGGTCGCATGATGGCGTAATAGTGGTAGTCCGAATGCTCTGTAAAAGCTTAAGCAACACGAATAACACCCTTCATGCCACCTACGTCGTGCTCAAGAACGTGACAGTGAAACATCCAGTCGCCAGGATTGTCAGCGACGAAAGCTATCTCGACCTCCTCACGCGCCGCTATCAAGACTGTATCGAGCCACTCCCGGTACTTTGCCGGCTTTCCGTTGCGAGAGAGCAACCGGAATGCGTGTCCGTGCAGATGCATGGGATGCGGCCAGCCCGACTTGTTCACTACCTTCAAAACACAGCTTTGACCGAGCTTCAGGGTGGCCATCGGCTTGTGAACGTGGCTCGTCGCGGCGACACCGTTGATGGCCCAGAACAACCTTTTGCGGATAAGGGCGCGCAAATCGAGCTCCTCGTCATCGACGATTGCTGATTGCATGCCACTCATCATGCCTCCGTCGAGAACAATTTCATGCCGGACAGCCGACGCTTGGTTGGGCTCGGGCAGTTGATTTGGGGAAAGCCGAGGAGATCCCGAGCGAGCCTTTTCTGATCGCTTAGTACCGTAGGCAAAGTCGAGTAACCGGTAGTCCCGGCCACGATAATAGCGATCAACAACCCGATACTTATTTCCTGCTTCGCCGTTGAAATCCAGTAAAACATCGACCCGCGTCCCGGG
Source organism: Candidatus Obscuribacterales bacterium (assembly GCA_019747875.1). Taxonomy (GTDB): domain Bacteria; phylum Cyanobacteriota; class Vampirovibrionia; order Obscuribacterales; family Obscuribacteraceae; genus JAIEPM01. The sequence continues at coordinate 16,440 of JAIEQI010000022.1, read as the reverse complement.
CGCGAGAACAACGAGCTCGTTATCAGGACTATGAGGCTCAACCGAATGACCGTCATAAGCGATGATCAAAGGCGAGTGATTCTCGAAATCGAGACCAAAAATCCGCGCCGTCGCAGCATTGATCATCCTCAGACGAACGCGTTCACCCGTTTTAACGGCGACGTTTTCAACTACCTGGCCATTCACTGTTACAGTATTTCCGATCCTTCCTGCATGCGTGATGTCATGCAGATGACCAAAATCGTTAGAGATCGAAGCGTCGTTCCGTAGCCGCCAGTCGCCGAGCACCCACGTAATTTCCCTATCAACATCTAGCGGCTCGTAATCTTCGACGATAAGCGGGCCATAAAGACCTCTCCCCACCTGCTCGAAGCTTCGTTGGTGGGGGTGATACCAGTATGTCCCGGCGTCAGGACAAACGAAACTGTACTCGAACTCTTCTCCGGATTTGATCGGCGGTTGCGTAAGATGCGGAACGCCGTCCATGTTATTCGGCAACCGGATTCCATGCCAATGGACAGTCGTTTCCTCGCGCAGCTCGTTCTTCACACGAACGCGAAGCCGGTCACCGCGCCGCACTCGGATTTCCGGGCCAGGTACGGCATTATTGAAGGCCCATACATCCGTTGGAGTACCTGGGCGGACCAAGTCTACTTTTGTTTCTGAAGCGGAAAGTTTGACTACTTTCCCAGATTCGGACGAGGCCGTACCTGAAAAATAGAGCGAAGACAGCAAGCCGCCTGCTCCCAAAATCAGATGCCGCCGGTTCATTTCAATTGATTTAACTGCCATGGCTAATCGCCTGATAAAGATCGCGGCCAAGAACATACCATATAGGTGCCAGTTCTGGCAGACGAGATGGAGCCGGACAAATGCCCGGCTCCACATTCTCTACTTTTTCAGGTTTCAGCCGCCGATGTTTCCGTAGGTACGACGAAGTTCAAGGCGCACATTCGGATCGGTATCGCGACCAGCGAATTCGTTACCCACCCAAACCTCTTCCGAGTGAACGGTTTGATTGGCAGGCCGCTGGTGCGCGTTGGCAGCCGTCGCAAAAATGCTCGCACCACTAACAGCAATCACGGTAGCGACAGAAAGCGTCGCCAATGTTCTGGTAAACATTGATCGTCTCCATTTTAGAGCGAGAGAATTTTCTCGCTTGAAGATAGGTTCGTTTCGTCCTTGAAAAAGGTTACAGTGTACGAATGTAAGCCTTGCGGTTGGGTATTCGTTCGTGCTGTAGCGCATCCATGACCACTTCGGTGCAAGATCAAAACAATCGATTTAGTGCGATGATGAAGGCCGCGCAGGCGGGCGATGGGCACGCCTATTCCCGATTATTATCTGAAATAACGCCTAGAATTAGGAGAATTATTCAGCGCAAACGCGCTTTCCAGAACGTTCAAGACATCGAAGATTTGGTTCAGGACGTGCTTCTATCCTTACATTCCGTAAGGGCGACGTATGACCCTCAAAGACCGTTCTTCCCATGGCTGCTCGCAATCGTTCGAAACCGGCTGGCAGATGGCGCTCGCCGTTATGCTCGCGGCAGCCGCAACGAAATACTTGTCGATGAGTTACCTGTAACCTTTGCCGACGAGTCGGCGAATATTGAGAAGATTCTCTATCGCGACCCGGATCAATTGAAGCAGGCGATAGAACAACTGCCGCGAGGACAGCGCGAGGCAATTAAAATGCTAAAACTGAAGGAAATGACCCTCAAGGAGGCTTCGTCTCAGACGGGAACCAGTATCTCCTCTCTGAAGGTTTCGGTGCATCGAGGAATAGCCGCATTGCGAAGATCGCTTGGCAGCAAGGAATAGCCCGTGGATACGAATTCTCTTATTCAGAAATTAGCAAGCAACTCGAAACCAACTCGCCCATTATCAAATCCATGGGCAAGAACTGCAATTTGGCTCGCTATATCTGTTCCCTATGTTCTTTTTGTTGTGCTGATCATATCTCCTCGCGAGGATATTCTCGAGAAGCTGGGAAACAGCAGGTTTTTGATTGAACAGTTCGCTGCATTGGCAACAGGCATTACTGCAGCGGTTGCAGCGTTCGCTTCCACTATTCCTGGCTATAACAGGAAATATCTTTTACTTCCTGCTTTGCCTCTTTCGGCTTGGCTGGGAACACTAGGCGTCGGTTGCCTGCTCGATTTCTCGCATTATGGAGTTCATGGCACCCCTTTTCACGCTGATTGGTTCTGCATACCCGGAATTGTGATCGTAGGCGCGATTCCAGGATTTGCGATTGCGCTGATGCTTAAACGCGGCGCGCCATTGACTCCGACACTATCAACCGCTTTCGCTGGTTTGGCTGCTGCAGGGATAGGCGATTTTGGTCTGCGCCTTTTTCATCCCGAAGATACAGGACTGGTTGTTCTGATTTGGCAGTTCGGTACTGTTTTTATTCTTTCCCTGCTTGCCGGCTGGGTCGGACGCTATGTTTTAAGCTGGCGCTTAAGAATTACCGCCGAGAAACGGCAACTTGCCGCGCAGTAACTGCCGTCGCGCAACCTTTCAACATGTAGTCGCCACCGCGTAGTAAATTCAAACTTTCGAGCGCGAAAGCACCTGCATCAGTTCCGTAATTTTTTTGCGTTGCTCGCCCTTATTGCCGCTCTTGATCGCACCCTCGACACAGTGGCTCACATGTTCGCGCAATAACTCCTCTTCTGCTCGCTGCAACGCCGCTTGCACCGCTGAAATTTGCGTTACGATATCAATGCAGTAGCGGTCGTCGGCGACCATCGTAGCTAAACCACGAACTTGGCCTTCGATTCTGTTGAACCTTTTTCTAATTGCAGCCTTAACTTTATCATTCATATGCTTTATATACCCCCATAGGGTATCAGTTGCAAGGGCCACAAAGATGTCTACCAGCAAGCACTCTCATGATCATCACTCCTGCTGCAGCCACAATGCCCAGAATGCTCAAAGTCCGCAGAACGGCATGGCAACGGACCCTGTATGTGGCATGTCAGTGGATCCGCATACAACAAAGCACAAAGCGGTTCACAACCAACACACTTACTATTTTTGCTCTGCCGGTTGCCGAGACAAGTTTGTAAAAAGCCCTTCCACGTATTTGGCGGATAAGCCTGCACCAAAGGAAGTGCCGGCGGGCACAATTTATACCTGCCCAATGCACCCGGAAATTCGACAGGTGGGCCCTGGTTCGTGCCCTATTTGCGGCATGGCACTAGAGCCAGAACTTGTGTCTGCTGACACACCTACGAACCCTGAACTGGCTTACATGAATCGGCGCTTTTGGATCGCGCTAGTCTTGACGACTCCGATCCTGTTCCTTGAGATGATCCCGCATGTCACGGGAATAAGTTTCGTACCTGCAAATTGGTCGAACCCGCTTCAATTTGCTTTAGCAACGCCAGTCGTTCTTTGGGCGGGATATCCATTTTTCGAACGCGGATGGAAGTCCGTCATATCCGGCAATTTGAATATGTTCACGCTCATCGCTATTGGGGTAGGCGTTGCATGGCTCTACAGTGTAGTTGCTGTTTTGGCGCCGCAAATATTTCCAGCCGCGTTCCGCGATCAACATGGTAACGTCTCCGTCTACTTCGAAGCCGCAGCGGTTATCACAGTCCTTGTTCTGCTCGGACAGGTTTTAGAACTGCGCGCCCGCGAGCAAACTTCCGGCGCCATTCGTGCCTTGCTCGATCTTGCGCCAAAGCACGCACGCAGAATTAGAGAAGACGGCGCGGAGGAAGACATTGCTGTTGACAGCATTACAATCGGAGAGCGATTGCGGGTACGGCCAGGTGAAAAAGTGCCTGTCGATGGGATAGCCTTGGAAGGAAAGTCGTCTATCGATGAATCGATGGTAACTGGCGAATCTATGCCTGTGGCAAAGAAACCGGGAGATCGGCTAATTGCCGGGACTATCAATCAAACTGGCGCGCTCGTAATGCAGGCGGACAAAGTTGGACGCGATACGATGCTGTCGCAAATCGTCCAAATGGTAGCGGCAGCTCAGCGTTCCGCGGCACCTATTCAAAGGCTCGCTGACCGCGTTTCCGGCTGGTTCGTACCCCTTGTGATTGCAATTGCGGTTTTGGCGTTCGCTGCGTGGGCAATTTTCGGACCGGAACCGCGGTTCGGATACGGCTTAGTAGCCGCAGTTACAGTTCTTATCATTGCATGTCCATGCGCTCTTGGGCTGGCGACGCCGATGTCGATTATGGTTGGCGTAGGTCGTGGAGCCCAGATGGGTGTCCTGGTTAAAAACGCCGCCGCGTTGGAGCGGCTAGAAAATGTAGACACAATTGTTGTCGATAAGACCGGCACTCTTACTGAAGGCAAGCCACGATTAACAAAAATGTTTGCTATCAAAATCGAAGAAAATGAATTGCTCCGACTGGCGGCTAGCGTCGAAAGAGCGAGCGAGCATCCTCTGGCGGTTTCAGTCGTAAATGCTGCGAACGAGAGAGGATTGAAGCTATCGGAAGTCACAGATTTCGATTCACCCACTGGCAAAGGCGTTGTAGCTACCGTCGACGGAAAAAGAGTTGCGCTCGGTAACTCCAACTTTCTAAATGAACTCGGCGTATCGACAGCAGGACTCGCCGCCAAGGCCGACGAGGCGAGGAAATTGGGAGCAACTGTTATCTATATCGCTGTCGATAACACTGTTGCTGGGGTTCTCGCGATTGAGGACCCGATCAAAGCGACAACGCAAGAAGCCCTCGCTACTCTCAAGGCGGAGGACATTCGGATCGTAATGCTTACAGGAGATAATCTCACGACTGCAAAAGCAGTCGCGGACCGGCTTGGTATCTCGGAGGTGAAGGCCGAAGTATTACCAGATCAAAAAAGCCAGGTCATAGCCCAGCTTCGTTCGGATGGAAGGATCGTCGCAATGGCGGGCGACGGGGTAAATGATGCACCCGCCCTTGCTGCAGCCGATGTTGGTATTGCGATGGGAACCGGAACAGACGTCGCTATCGAGAGCGCAGGCGTAACCCTCTTAAAGGGTGACCTAGTGGGAATTGCTAGGGCCCGCAGTTTATCCAAAGCGACAATGAAGAACATACGCCAGAACCTGTTCTTCGCATTCCTCTACAATGCAGCAGGCGTACCAGTAGCAGCAGGCGTGCTCTATCCGGTTTTCGGCATTCTGCTTTCGCCCATTATTGCAGCTGCTGCCATGGCGCTATCCTCCGTAAGCGTAGTTGGAAATGCCCTACGATTACGATCGGCGAGACTATAGTTTGCAAAAAAAAACAGGAACAAAACCCGATTCGGATAAGTTATCTTGATGTTCCGCACATGGAGTATGTAATATGAAAAGCACGTTCGTCACTGTTCTACTGGCAGCTTTGGTAGTATCTGCTTCATCCCCGGTGCTTGCACAATCGAAATCATGCCCGAGTGGAGAGCACTACGACACTAAACAGCAGAAATGCGTTAAGCACGGCGATTGATCTAACGTCGTGCACTTGTCAAGTACTAACAGCGCGGCAGCAAAGGCCTCTGCCGTGCTGGATGGATGCGTTTAGAACCAATCACTCTCGAAGGGGATTCTAACTTGCTAATCCTCTGCCTTTGACCAAGCCATAGATGGCTGGGATCACAACAAGGGTAAGAATTGTAGAAGAAACCATGCCGCCAATCATTGGGACGGCAATACGTTGCATAACCTCGGAGCCTACCCCAGTACTCCAGAGAATTGGCAGGAGGCCGGCCATGATGGCAGCTACAGTCATGATTTTGGGGCGAACGCGATCCACTGCGCCTTTCATGATTGCATCCGCAAGATGAGCGCGCGTTAGCTGAGCCCCGGCCTTCGTTACCGAGGCTCGCACTTCGTCCCATGCGTGATTGAGATAAATCAACATGATGACGCCGGTCTCCGCGGCAACCCCCGCAAGCGCAATAAAACCGACGATCGACGCTACACTGTAGTTAAATTCCATCCAAAGCATCAGCCAAAGCCCGCCGACCAATGAGAATGGAAGCGAGAGCATCACGATCAATGTCTCTCCGATGCGGCGAAAATTTAGATATAACAGAAGAAAGATCAGCAACAACGTCGCAGGGACAACGACTTGCAATCGCTTTGTGGCGCGCTCCAAATATTCGAACTGGCCGCTCCATGTCACGTAATAGCCGGCATCCATCTTCACATTGTCGGCGACTATCTTGCGCGCATCCGCAACGTAACCGCCAAGATCACGGTCACGTATATCCACATAAACATAGACGACTAATTGGCCGTCTTCGGTGCGAATGGTCGTCGGCCCCTGCGTACGCTTGATTTCGGCTACCTCGCCAAGCGGAATCGCAGCGCCATTCGGCAATGAAACTAATACTTGGGCGCCGATAGCATCCGGATCACCGCGCACATCGCGAGGATAGCGCAGAACGACGCCGTACCGTTCGCGCGCTTCTACTGTTGTGGTGATAACTTCGGCGCCGATCGCCATCGCTATGGTCTTCTGCACATCTTCCATGGAGAGCCCGTAACGAGCGATCTTGTCTCGGTCAGGCACAATCTCCAGGAAGTACCCGCTGTTCACGCGCTCAGCATAGGCACTCGCAGTCCCGGGTACCTTTCGCAAGGCCGCCTCAACTTCCTTTGCCAGCCGTTCGAGCGTGACCAAATCTTTGCCGAATATCTTTACGCCGACTGGTGTGCGGATGCCGGTCGAAAGCATATCGATTCGCGCCTTAATAGGCATCGTCCACGCATTGCTGACGCCCGGGAACTGCAAAGATGCATCCAACTCGGCAATCAGCTTATTCAACGTCATCCCAGCGCGCCACTGGCTCTGAGGCTTCAAGTTTATGATGGTTTCGAACATCTCCGTTGGCGCGGGATCCGTTGCCGTATTGGCGCGTCCCGCCTTGCCCCACACACTCTCCACTTCGGGAAAGCTCTTGATGATGCGGTTTTGGGTCTGCAAGAGCTCTGCCGCTTTGGTAATTGAGATTCCTGGCAAAGTGGTAGGCATGTAAAAAAGCGTGCCTTCATTCAAATTAGGCATGAATTCGGAGCCGATGCGCGTAGCCGGGACTACCGATAGGCCAAGGATCAGGCACGCTGCTATGATAGTGAACGTTTTTACCCTTAGAACGCCTCGGATTATGGGCTGATAAATTCGAATGAGGAAACGATTCACCGGGTTGCGGGCCTCTGGCATGATGCGCCCGCGGATAAACAAGAGCATTAACGCTGGCACTAGCGTGACCGATAGCAATGCTGCGGCCGCCATCGAAAAAGTTTTTGTGTACGCTAATGGTTTGAATAAGCGCCCTTCCTGCGCTTCCAGTGCGAAAATCGGCAGAAAAGAAACGGTGATTACCAAAAGACTGAAGAAGAGTGCGGGGCCCACTTCTTGTGCGGCTAAGATTAGCACCTCGCGCCGGTCGCTACCCGGCGGCGCATTTTCGAGCCGCTTATGAGCATTTTCCACCATCACAATAGAGGCATCGACCATTGCCCCGATTGCGATTGCAATGCCCCCGAGGCTCATGATGTTCGAGCCGATGCCGAGCATTTGCATCGCGACCATAGCTAGCAGAATGCCAACAGGCAGAGTGATAATGGCAACCAATGCACTTCGAGCATGAAGAAGAAAAAGGAAACAGACGAGCGCAACGATGACGCTTTCTTCGGCAAGGGTGGTGGCAAGCGTCTGAATCGCACGCTTGATGAGTTCGGATCGGTCGTACACCTCCTTTACTTCCACTCCATCTGGCAGGCTCGCCTTTAGCACAGCTAAACGTTGTTTGACGCTCGCAATTACATCAAGCGCATTGGCACCATACCTCTGCAAAGCAATTCCGCTAGCGACTTCGCCTTCGCCATTAAGCTCAGCAATACCTCGTCGCTCGTCAGCAGCTAACTCCACGCGGGCGATATCGCCAAGCGTGACGGGTATACCTGCATCGGTTTTTAACATCACACGCTCAAGATCGGCGGACGATTTAAGATAACCTCGTCCGCGGATCATAAACTCTGTTTCAGACAGTTCGACAGTCCGCCCGCCAGTGTCCATGTTGCTGGCACGGATGGCATTCCGCACTTGATCTAGTGTGATCCCAAAAGTTTTCATTCGCTGCGGATCGACGATAACGGCGTATTGCTTCACGAAGCCGCCGACACCTGCAACTTCGGCTACACCCTCGGCCTTGGCGAGACCAAAACGCAACTGCCAATCCTGCATTGACCGCAGCTCGGCTAGATCGTGCTTCTTCGACGTCAGCGCATATTGATAGACCCAGCCTACTCCGCTGGCGTCAGGTCCTAGCGTTGGCGTAACCGCGGTAGGCAAACGTCCGGCGGCGGCATTTAAGTATTCCAATACGCGTGACCGCGCCCAGTAAATGTCTGTGCCATCTTCAAAGATAACGTAGACGAAGGAAGCTCCGAAGAAAGAAAAGCCTCGAACCACGCGGGCACGCGGTACGCTGAGCATGGCGCTGACGAGTGGATATGTGACCTGATCTTCGACGACCTGTGGAGCTTGCCCCTGATATTCGGTGTAAACGATCACTTGCGTGTCGGAGAGATCGGGGATCGCATCCAACGGGATTCTAGTCATCGAGTATAGACCGACGATTACAGCGCAGATCGTGGCCAGAACTACCAGCACGGTATTGTTAGCCGACCAACGGATCAGAGCGGCAATCATTTGCTCTTCTCCGGGGTCGCAAATCCGGCAAGCGCGCTTTTCAGATTACTTTCTGCATCAATCAGGAAGTTGCCCCGCACGACGACCTCTTCGTTTTCTTCGACGCCTTTTAGAATTTCGATCATGCCATTGCCGCGTTTTCCAATTTCGACCTCACGTGGCTCGAATAATCCCTCACCCTTAGCGACGAAAGCGACGCGCCTTGTGCCAGAATCTATGATGGCAGAGTCAGGTACGACAACCACGGGCGTTGCATCAACGGCACCGTCAAAAGTTACATTCGCGTAAAGTCCGGGCCGTAGGCTACCTTCGCTGTTATCTAAGACAATACGTACCGAAACAGTGCGGGTAGCAGGATTAAGCTCGGGGTAGATACGAGCGACCTTACCTTTACGCGGTAGATGAGGAAATGCTTTGAGCGTTATCGTCGCATTCTGACCTTCACTTATGAATGCGATATCGGACTCCGGCACCTGAGCGATGACCCATACAGTGGAGAGGTCGGCGGTTCGGAACAGCGTATCTCCAGATGAGAAGCGCATACCGACGAGAGCTGGCTTTTCCAGCACGATCCCGTCGTGCGGGACGGTAAAGGTTAATGAGCGCAGCGGGCGGCCCGCCCTTTTGATTTCTTCGATGGCTTCATCTGTGAACCCGAAAAAGCGCAGATTGCGTTCTGCACCTTCGTAGCCAATTGACGATCGGGTGACGTTTCCTAACGTAGAAGTAAAGTCAGCTTGCTTTTGAAGAATGTCTGACGATTCGATCCAAACCCTCATCAGCTTTTGACCGCGCTGAACAGGCTCGCCGACGGAAGGTACATACAGCTCCTCGACAAAGCCATTGAACTTGGCGGTGAAGACTCCCAGCTTTGTTTCATCGGCCACGATGGTGCCAGGCGCGCTTATGGATCGACTGATAGTCTGCATTTTCGCAGGCTGAGTGCGAACGCCTGCACGCTGCACTTTTTCTGGTGACAAGCGTACGCTTCCTTTAGGACCGCTTGTCTCATCGTCGTAGACGGCAATGTAGTCCATATTCATCGAATCTTTTTTCGGTACAGGCGATATATCTGGCAATCCCATCGGATTGCGGTAGTACACGATCTTGCGCTTGCCTTCCGGCTTCGGCGTCTCCTCCGACTTTTTTTCTACCGCCGTGAATATCACTGTGGACGTTACAGGTTCGCTGTGACCCTTCACCCGCGCCTTAATCGAGAACGCCCAGCGTCCGGCCATAACTAGTTCAGTCTGCCAAGCGAGCACGCCAGGCGAAGTCCCCATTACCTGTTTTAGTGGTGCCGTCATCGTAGCCATTCCGTCCGGTCCCATGTCGATACGGGATGCTTCAATTACGATATCGCTGACGGCAGGAGCCGGATCGACGCCGACAAGTCTCAGTTCGATACGTACGTTTTTTCCGACAGGCACTTCGGCTTTCACTGCTTCGAATGCGGGCGTATTCTGCGCGCGCACTGGATGTGAAATAGTGAAAACTGTGACCAGACCAAACACCATTATTCGCAGGAATGCGGAAATCGTTTTCATGTGAACCTCCATTGCTGATAGTTCATGCGCACGGAAGACCGCCGCATGTTCAGCGCGAGGCGCAAGCCTCGTGCTTATTCATCACGCGCTAATGATCAAATGATAGGAGGGCGGAAAAGCGGCCCAGCCCGGGATCTATGTCGGGAACGGAGATTGACAACAGAAAGACTTTCGCAGCGCGCGAGGCGCACGATCGGCTCAAAGCTAAGAGCTTCTAGCCCCGCGTTAACGTGGTGACGCATAACGCAAGCATCATTAAACAGGCATAGGCGCTTGTCTTTACCGCTCTCGTCACAGCAATCGGCTGCCGTCTTTTTTGGGCAATCACCGTCTTTTGAGACAAGTATTTGCGATGGGGTAGCGCTAATGCCCAAGCTGGGCTGATAACCAACCAGGGCAATGGCTAAGGCCACCAAAACGCATAGGCCGCGACGAGGCATATTATCCTTATATGTCAAACTAAGCATTCTGTCATAAACAAATCTCGAGGCCATTAACCCTCATCGGCACAAGAGTTCACGGCCTTCACACATAAGTGATCTCTTTATGGAATTTTCGTCACGTGTCGCATCTCCTCACCAGTGGCCTAATCTCCACCGTAAAAAAAATAAGTCGGGAAGGACCACTTGGTTGGGGAGCAGATCATCAATGCAGCGGACCACAGTGCCTATGATCGGTGGCATGGTGTCGTCGACTCTACTCACGTTGATCGTAATTCCGGCGATCTAGGCTGTGGTGAAGAGCGCTGTTATCCAAGCGCCTCGCCTGGTGCCGCCCCTCAGCGACCCTGACCTTCTGCTAATGGGCTCTTACCAGGCAATTGCTAACGAACGCGTTCGAGTGGTCCAAAGATCGGCCACTTTGGCTGTAACCAAGAAGCCTCCGCTTGCGAATAACATATAGGCAAGCGCTGCATGACTCCGAATGAGCCTGAGTTCAAAGCGCTAATGATGGCGAGCCTTGAAGGCGACGCTACTGCGCATCGAGCCCTGCTCCAGCGGCTGAGCCAGCGCCTGCGAGCATATTACAAGGGAAGGCTTGCGCGTATCGAGCGAAGCGCGACAGAGGCAGAGGATCTCGTGCAGGAAGCGCTGATAGCTATCCACGTCCAACGACACACTTATGATCCGGCTGAACCGCTCACGCCATGGGTGCATGCGATCGCACGCTATAAGCTGATCGACCACCTGCGCCGAACGCGAGCCTCGATGGCCGATGTTCCGCTCGAAGACGCCGGACAAGTGTTGGCGCAAGATGATTACGTCAGCGCAGAAAGTGCATACGATCTTCACCGGCTTTTGAAGCAGCTACCAGAGAAAATGCGGCGCACAATACAGTACGTGAAGCTTGACGGACTGAGCGTGGCCGAAGCGGCGAGCCGGTGCGGCATGTCGGAATCGGCTGTGAAGGTAAACGTGCATCGGGGGTTGAAGGCCTTGGTGGCACTGATTGCGCTGGAGAAGAGACCATGAAGACCGATCACTTGATCGCCATGCTCAGTATGAACGTCGAGCCGGTCTATCGCCGGCAAGTGATCCGGACGCTCAGCGCTGCCGTTGCAGTCGGTGCGGTGGTCGCGGTCGGCATCATGCTCTTTACGCTTGGCGTCCGGATGGATCTGAAGGAGCCGGGTGTCTTCAGCTTCCTCGCGTCGAAGCTCATCTTCACATTGGGAATCGTTATTGCGACGTCGATCTATCTGATCAAGCTCGCACGCCCAAGTATAGAACAGAGCGCGCCGGCCGCATTGGCTACGTTCCCGTTTGTCGCAATCATGGGACTTGCTGCGATCAGCCTCTCATCAGCGCCTATCTCGCACTGGAACAGGTTGATCGTTGGAAACCAGTGGCTCGAATGCCTCATATCCATTCCCGTCATCGCGATCGTGCCGTTCGCAGTGATCATCTGGGCGTTACGCAAGACGGCGCCGACGGACCTCGTGCGTACAGGTGCCATCGCCGGTCTATTTGCGGGCGGCGTGAGCGCGACCGCCTACGCGCTGCATTGCATCGACGACTCGTTGCCCTTCGTTGCTGTCTGGTACGGCGGGACAATCGTTTTGTGTGCATTCTTCGGTGCAAAACTCGGGCCGCGGCTTCTACGGTGGTGAACGGCCTCGACCGCGCTGCAACACGATTTCCTTCACGCTAGCGTGAACTTTGTAACCGGCTCACCGCTCCCTGCGAACTCATTATGAGAAGCACAAAACTCCGTACCCTCGAATTGAATAGGAGAAAATCAATGATCAGGAAACGCCTTCTTATACTCTCGTTCTTACTGCCGTTTATGGTCCTACCAGGCGTGGCGAGCGCAAGTCACAATGACCAACACCGGCTCAAAGTGAGCCGAATCACGGAAAGCGCGGTGTCACCTACTCAGGATGCGCAGATGTTCGGCGCTCATAAAAGGGACACCTCACGGCCTTGTCGCTTTTTTGGTGGACCAAAAAACAACTTGGTAGAGTGCCGATGACCCGCCCGCGGCGCATAAAATTCGATGTTCCGCACAGATCGGCGCGGAATGTTTGACTGAAGAGCGCGTTTATAGCCGCAACATGAGGTTTCGGGTGCGGATAACAGGCGAGCGAAACTCAGATATCCGCACCCGCCTGTTCTAGAGCGCAGGCTGAGTACTCATAATTCAGCCTATAGCTTTCTCGCCGATGAAGCGCATATACTGGCGGCGGCCCTCTTTCCCGAAAAGTACCACGTCATATGCTTCTAGATCGGCCCCCTCCATACCGGGAGAGCCGATCGGCATTCCTGGGACAGCCAATCCTATCGCCCTTGGCAGTTCTGCGAGAAGCCGCAGTAATGCCTGAGCCGGAACATGACCTTCAATGACGTAACCGGCAAGCTCGGCCGTATGACAAGCAGCAAGATCATCCGGAACGCCAAGCCGCTGCTTCACCTGATTCAAGTCCTTCGCCGCTCGAACATCTGCGACGAAACCTGCAGCCTGTAGGTGGCGTACCCAGCCCATGCAGCAGGCGCAGCCCGGATCGCGATATACAATGATCGGCGTTTGTTTTGCCTGACCTGCCATAGGCAAAGTGAGAGCCCCGGCTGCGACAGCGAGCATACGGCGGCGTGTGATTTTGATCATGAATGCCTCATCATGGCGACGGGTTGGTTGAGCGAAGTCATAAACGTCGCCTCTTGTCGATTGGGTGCGAAAAGCCGCTCCAACAACGCGGTCCAATCATGCATGATGTCGCCTTCATACCAGAACTTAAACACTCCTTCGCGGGGTATTATTTCTCACAGATGGTGGAACTTCAACTCACGTATGCTTGAGCGCCGATCTGATTTGGTGATTATGTACTCGTTACGTGCGAGGAAGCAGTCGTAGCAAACACCCCGCACCGTGCTTCATCGACCTGTGCCTTTCAGCCGCTGCGAGCCGTCTTCTATCTTGGTGCTGGCGTCTGCAGCAGCCGCATTGCGTTCGCCGTCACCAACACCGTCGCGCCCGTGTCGGCCAATATCGCAGGCCACAGGCCCGTGATCCCCATCACGGTGGTTGCGAGAAACACAGCCTTCAGGCCCAGCGCGATCGCGATGTTCTGGCGGATATTGCTCATGGTGCGTCTCGAAAGATCGACCATGTTGGCGACGTCGGCCACCCGGCCATGAAGCACGGCGGCGTCTGCGGTCTCGAGCGCCACATCCGTACCACCCCCCATCGCAATGCCGACATCGGCGGCAGCAAGTGCAGGCGCGTCGTTGATGCCATCACCAACTTTACCGACTATTTCGCCTGATTTTTGAAGTTCGGCGACAATAGCCATCTTGTCCTGTGGCAGGAGTTCGCCGCGCGGTTCGATACCCAGCGTCTGGCCGATCGCATGTGCCGTGCGTTTGTTGTCGCCCGTTAGCATCAATGTCCTGATGCCGAGTCCCTCCAAGCGCTGTAAGCCTGCCTTCGCATCTTCGCGCGGTTCGTCGCGCATCGCGATCAGGCCAGCGACTTGGCCGTTTGCTACCAGCACAGAAACCGTTTTGCCTTCATCGTTCAGAGAAACGATGCGGGATTTCTGTTCGTCCGTGAGTTCCACATATTGGGCTGCCGATTGCGGAGAGCCGAGAAACACGGTCTCGCCGCCGACTTTCGCGCTCACGCCTTTGCCCGAAATCGCTTTCGCGTCCGACGCCGGCGGTATGGGCGCGTTATCCGTTTTCGCGCGGCTCAAGATCGCAAGTGCCAACGGATGCGACGACCCCACCTCCAAGGCTGCCGCAAGAGAAAGAACGCGGCGTTCGTCGATGCTTCCGGCAACCACATCCGTGACCACCGGCTTGCCTTCGGTCAGCGTGCCTGTCTTATCGAACGCAATCGCGGTCAGGCTTCCAAGCTGTTCGAGAACTGCTCCGCCTTTCAAAAGCAGGCCGCGACGCGCACCGGCGGAGAGCGCTGATGCGATCGCAGCAGGTGTCGAAATTACAAGCGCGCAGGGGCAGCCGATCAGAAGAACGGCCAGACCCTTGTAAATCCACTCGCTCCAACCACCGAAACCAAAGAGCGGCGGCAGTGCCGCGACCGCTGCCGCGAAAGCGAAAACAGCAGGCGTGTAATACTTCGAAAAGCGGTCGATGAATCGCTCGGTCGGCGCTTTGCTTTCCTGTGCCTCCTCAACCAAACGAATGACCCGGGCGATCGTGTTGTCGTTAGCCGCCGCCGTGACGTTGATAGTCAATGCGGCTTCGCCGTTGATCGTACCTGCGAATACCGCATCATCGGTACGCTTGCGTTTGGGGACACTCTCGCCGGTCACTGGCGCTTCGTTCACTTCCGACTCGCCTTCGACGATCACGCCGTCTGCGGCGATACGGTCCCCTGGCCGGACCAGGAGTTTCTCACCGACCTTCAGTTCGGATGCAGACACTTCTTTTGTCTGACCATTCTCGATCAGCAAGGCAGTTTTGGGAATGAGATCGCTCAAACCCTGGATGCTGGCGCGTGCACGCGAGGCCGCGACGCCCTCTAGCATCTCGCCCACCAAAAAGAGGAACACGACCATAGCCGCTTCTTCGGTCGCGCCGATCACGACTGCGCCGACCGCGGCAATCGTCATCAGCCCTTCGATCGAGAACGGCATCCCGATACGCGCAGCATTGAAGGCGCGTCTTGCGATCGGGAGGAGACCGATGCCGAGCGCACCTAAAAAAGCCGTGCTTTCGATCGCCGGAAATACTTTGCCGATACCGTATGCACCGACCAGAGCGAGGCCGCACGCACCGGTCAGTAGTGCACGTTTGCTTTTCCACCATGGACCGGACTCTTGTTTAATGTGCGAGTGCGGTTCTTCTCGATCTGCCCGCTCGGGATTCGCCTTGTAACCAAGCCTGTTCACGGCATCCGCGACCGCGATCAAATCCGTTTGCGGCTGGTGACCGATGCTCATCGCACCCGTGGTCACACTGATGCTCACGTCCTGCACGCCCTCGATACGGCGTACCGCCGCCTCGACTTTCGCGCCGCAGGCCGCGCAGTCCATACCTTCGACCCGGAAACGGGCGGTTAGCTGATCGCTCACAGTTCCCATTCGCTCTTTTTTATTGCGATTTGGACCCTACATCCTCTAATGACTAGAGGATCAAGAGGAACCATGAAAAGCTATTCGATCGGGGAAGCCGCCCGTCACAGCGGCGTGAAAGTACCCACTATCCGCTATTACGAGAGCATCGGCCTGCTGCCGGCGCCCCCGCGCGCCGACAACGACCGCCGCATCTTCGATCACGCCGCGTTGGAACGCCTAGCCTTCATCCGCCATGCACGCAGCATGGGATTCGAGATAAATGAAATCTCAGCGCTTCTCTCGCTACGAGACAATCCGCGCCAGTCTTGCGCCAAGGCCGACGAGATCGCCAGGGCGCGGCTGGCCGGCATCCAAGAACGAATCCGCGAGCTCGAAACTTTACGTGCCGAACTCAAAACCATGATCGGAAACTGCTCGAGCGAGCGCGTGAGCGGTTGCAATATTATTGGTGGCTTGAGTGAGCGCTGTTGCCCCTGAATCGCTTGTTACTTCGCGGAAAAGCTAGAAAATCGGCAAACTCGATAGGTATAGTCACTATCGAGTTCGACTTGTTGTAGTTGCACGCATTTTCTAACAAGTCATTGAAGCATACAAACTAGGAAAGAATGCCCTTAATCTGCGTAGCTAGTTCGGATTGCGTAAACGGTTTGGCGATAAAAGGAACCGACGCTTCGGCGATCTTGTGCTTGTCC
>JAIEQI010000121.1 GCA_019747875.1 Candidatus Obscuribacterales bacterium | reverse complement strand
GAAAATGACGAAAAGCGCCAGTAACTGCTTGCTCCTGGACACTTCTCGTGGCGACCTGTGGTCGCCGAATACTTACGCAAAAAAGAAGCGGAACAGGGGTGAACAACGATGTGCTCACCCCTGCTCCAAAACCGACAGGTGACTAGACTAGAACTCGTAGTCTTTTTCACCTGCCCAAGAGCCGCCGTCGCCAGTGACCAGATAGACAGTGGCGGTGCCGGAGACCTGGGGAATTTCGACTTCCCACTTGTAGCGCTTGCCCTTCTCGACTTCCTGCGAGAAGATTTCGCGATTCTTGAAGCTGCCGTCCTTGGCGGTGTAGACCACCACAACGGTCATGTCCTCATCCGGGAGGACCTCGAGCTTCATCTTGACCGGGGCAGAGACTGCCACCAAGCCAGACGGCTCGTCGCCGATGATCACCTCACGACGCGGCTTGTTCAGTTCATCGAACATCTTGCCGAGCTCGTAAAAGATGAAGGTGAACAGCGCGAAGCACGCGATGGTGCTGACGAACCAATCACCGACGAACTGCGAGAAGCTGCCCTTCTGGAGCATGACTTGCGCCAGTCCGAACAGGCAGTAAACAGAGCTCCCAAAGATTGTGACAATGGAGCTATAGAGAGCAGATTGAGCGAGCTTCATACGCCTACTCCAAAAAGTGACCGCAAGACAGACAGATCCTGCTGGTCATGTTGACCTCGTTCTTCCACTTACCGCACAACGGCAAAGACAAAATCTTGTTTGTGATTGGCTTGTCGGTGAGGCGGGTGTCTTGAGGAAGGTGAGGATAAAAGCACAAGCATGCTATGACGGCGGGCGTAGAGGAGACAAGATCTCTACCTGAGACCTGAGCAATCTAAGTGCGCCGGCGCTCGGCGGCAAAACACAAATAACGGCGAGCACTGCGGATTTTGGAAAAACTAAGTTTCTGATAAACAAGCCCACCCGGCCCAATATCCAATTAGCGCAGCTCTCAAAACTTTAGGATGCACCGTCACTAACACAACTCCTGAAGACCACCAAAGGCTCGTTTATGTGAGCCTGCTCATGTGAACAAACGTACGCGCCCCAGCGAACATACTCACTGCTCACTTGTAGTGCCACCACTCGTGGTAGCCTGACAATATATATCAGCCGCTATCATCTGCGATACCACACAAGCGGCACCTGTTGACAACATGCGACTGTCGAAGCTTACTAGCCCTAGTTTTCCAGGGTCATCTTCTTGCAGATATTATTGTGTCCGTTTGAGAATTATTGTGTTATTCTTCCATCTGTGTAGGACATTTCTAGTTAAGGAGCGTTCGATGAAGAGATCACCCGCAAACATGGTGGTCGCGGTGCTTTTGGCGGTGGGGATGGCACTCCCTGCGGTGGCTCAAACCTATAACGGTCAGCAACTGCAAGGTCGAGTTACCTATGTTCCCTCGGGTACTGCACTAGATGCGGTGCTGACCAGCGCCATTGACAGCTCGGTCACAAAACCCGGAGACCTGTTCAATGCTAAGTTATATGCACCCGTCTATCTCGGCACAGACTTAGTCCTGCCGGCAAATACCATTCTCGAAGGGCAAATTACTGATGCATCCAAAGCCGGTATGACCGGACACAATGGATTGCTCAGCATGCGCCTGACCACCGCAGTTACTCCTGACGGTTCGAGATATCCGCTTTCTGCAATTGTTACTGCAAACCAACCGGATAAACACATAAAGGAAGATAAGCAAGGCAATCTCAAAGGACGCAGCACGAAATCCTCAGTGGGTTCAGGTGTCGTGCGCACTGCAGCCTGGACTGCAGGGGGCACGCTTCTGGGCATCTGCTTCGCACCGATAGTTGCGGGCAGCGTTGGTGCTGGGGCAATCGCCGGTGTCGCCACTGGCGGTGCTGTCGGACTGGGCAGCAACCTCTGGCGCAAAGGAAAAGACGTAAAAATTCCATCCGGAACGCGTTTGAATTTTGCACTCGACCAACCGATGTCGCTGTCGCCGAGCATCGCAGGCTCCGCACCGCAATATCACTAAGCCTAAGCTTACTCGAATCTGCAAACAAAAAAGGATCCGGACAACGTCTGGATCCTTTTTTCTGAATTCACTCCTAAACGGTAAGCATGAGCCGGGGTTGTCATGTAAACCAATGTAAGCAGATTCTGCAAAACCAGCAGCGCACTATAAAAAAATAAAGGGACCGCCGAACGGCTTTAAGAGCCTATTTCCAGAGCTGGAAAATTCGCCTGACAACACTAGAGAAATTTTATTATCGATCCACCAGTAAAATGGCGATTTCATTGCAGGCACTGAGTTCCAGCTAATTTACTTTTGGATATTTGGGTTCACAATAGGACCAGTTTGTATATCTCATTTGCCGCAAATCGGAACGAAGGGGAGCGTAGCATGAACATCACTTTTCCAGGACTGGACGAATCAACTTTACCTTTCAGCTACAAGTCTTTTTTGCATCTCCTCGAAATGGTCATCAAAGCCGGCAAAACAGCAGTCGAAATGCGCGCTGAAGTTGACGTCACCACAAAAACAGGTCCGGAAGATCTCGTCACCTGCGCCGACAAAAAGCTCTCTGACATTTTGATGAGCGGACTGCAAGAGGAGTTTCCGAACGATCACATCATCTCTGAAGAACATCCTTGGGAAGAAATGAGCAGCCAGGAGCGTCGCTGGTTCATCGACCCGATCGACGGTACAAAGTACTACGTCAATGAAACAGGACACTGGTCCGTCATGATGGGACTGGTCTCAGGAAACAATCCGATCTTCGGAATCTTCTACCTCCCTGCAATGAACATGCTCTACTTCGGTGGACCCGCCTGCGGTTCATGGTGCTGGGAAGTTGGTGGACCGGCAACAAAATTGAATATGTCGCCGATCACCAGTGCAACCAACGTCAAAGCTCTCCTTAGCAAGAACGACGTTGCGAAAAATCTTTGGTCCAAAACTGTTCCAGGAATCGAAATTTGTACCGCCACAAGTATTGGTGTCGACGTACACGAAGTACTCCAGTCAACGGCTGATGTTTTCGTCCACATTCGCCCAACCTTGAAAGCGTGGGATACTGCCGCACCAGCAGCAGTGGCACTAGGGGCCGGACTAGAAATCGGTACCGAAAATGCATACGGTTTCACCTACCCAATCGAAGATCCAGCACACAACTACAATACTGTGATCGGAAGACGCGGAACTGTATCCTGGTGGCAAAAAGGATTCATGGCAGCGGCAACCCCAGCTGTGGCTCCGGCCCCAATGGTTGCAGTCGTCTCGTAACATTAATTCAGCTGTGAACCCTACGTGTATCCACGCTGAACGGCCTACCCGCCACGCCTGACAACTGTTAAATTAGCGTGAGTTCATTCCCACCAGGCTAGTTTCACTTGTCGTTTGACCACGCGGACCTGCTCTTAAGCAATGAAAGCCCTGAATCCAGCGCAAAGACGTTGGGCGGGCAGCTTATTGAACGCGTCCACAACGCGTTCAGCTCCTCAGTTATTTTGAGCGAAAAGGAGCGGGCTCAACGCGGGCAGCACTCGGATAACCTTGCCGAAGTTGTTGGCGACACGGTCGCGATGCTTCCCGTAAAGTGGGGAGCCGCCGGAGCAATCAGAGCCGGCATTCTCTATGACACGAAAAGCGGATTTTTGGAAGCAGCTGGCGGATTTGGCAAGAATTTCGCAGAAGGAGCAGTGCTAAACAAACTTAGCGCCGCAGCGTTTGGCGAAGGCAAACTCAACCTGGCTATAGAAAAACAGTTGGGCAAAGGTTTAGCCGCTGAAACTACCCGCTTTGCTGCTACCGGTTTCGGAATAGGCGTGGTGAAGTCCGGCTTCAGAAGCGAGACCTGGTTCGATCAGCAAGGCAAGCTGGATTTTTTGAAGGGAGGAGTCGAGACATTAAAATCAGGCGGCATCGGCGCAGCTGTGGCAATACCTGGGGGTTTCATTGGAACACGCATTGCTCAAGCCGGATTCGCTCTAAATACGAAGGGTTTGGTTTCCGAAAATACCGCTTTGCGTATAGCCGGGCTAGGCTCAGGTTACTTTTCAGGAGCAGCCGTCGGTGGCATCCAGGCAGTCGCCGCAGGGGCGGACTTGAAAACAACGCTTGCGTTAATGAATGAGAGTGGACTTGTTGGTGCCGCCACAGGGGGACTGACAATTGCCACACTCAGACAGCTTCAGCAACTCAAAGATTCACACCAAACAAACGCGCCTGATCGTTCGGCAACAGTGCCAAAAGACAAAGCGTACGCAGCAGTTGAAACGATTGAAGAAGGTCATAGCCCTCAGTGGCTTAGCAGCAATGAAATTGTACAAATAGAACAGGCAAAATTCGACGCCCTGAAATTTGTCGGAGGTCGAGATCGCGGCGACCAGTCGCTCGCCACTAAGCTCAGAGATCTCGGCGATTACACTCGCGAAGAGGTCTCCGTGCATGTAGCGAAGAGAAACGCCCGAGAAGTCGCTGCAAACAGTGCTGATTACGATGCTTTCTACAATACTGGAATGGAAGCACAGATTGTGCCTTCCCGAACCTGGAACGTTCGCGGAGTGCCCGTAACCATGCCTGAATCCTATGCTGCAAAGCTAGACGAGGTTGTTCGTTTGCGCATGTACGCAGCAAAAGAACATAGCAGCAATCCCGCCGAACACAGTCTTGCGTTGAAATCGAAAGAGCAACTTAAACTAAATCCGCTAAGGGATCGCGCGCACGCCGTTGATTTTCTGCATTTGATCGAAGAACTTCCAGATCGCTCGCTGGTCAAACGGGTGATGATCAGAGATGACAGCAACCCAACGGATGCATGGCTGAGCAAGACTTACAAACCTGATTTCAAAGCTGCAGCCACAGCGAGCCAAGATGGCGTTCTGAGCTTTTACGCTCAAAATCGTGGCTATGAGCTGGGCAATTATATGCGCCATGAGTGGGGACATTTGCTCATGTGGGCGGCAAAACCAGAGCAACACGCTTTTTCCAAAGCTGCAGATCTAGAAAAAGACGACTATCAAAGCAAAAAAGCATATTACATCTCTGAATATGCAAAGAAAGACCATGACGAAAACTGGGCCGAGCACATGCGCGGATTGTTACATCCAGACCCGAAGGTATTCTTGGAAGTCGCACATAACGCACCGGTCCGAAGCATGGTGATGGGCACGGCCCTCGTCAAAACACTTTCACTAGCACGCGCTCACGAAGGCAGCACCGTCGCAGGCGGACTGGCAAATCGCATTGCCTATTTGCAACAGGAAATCATGCCACTTGCAAAAAATGACCTCTCCTATCACCTCCTTGTTTCGAAAAAAGACAGGGGGATTCTAAGTGCGCAACTACTAGCAAAATATGCAGGCGACAAAGAACTGGCTCATCTCAGCCAAACCTCCAAGCATGAAACAGACCCAGCCCTAGCTAAAGCCGCTTTCGACGCGGCTTTCCACAATATTAGTCAAAAGCGCGCAGTTTCTATTGGTTATGACAGCCAAATGCTCCCAGCAGGACACAATAGAAGCGATCAGATCAAATTCCTTATGGATCAACTCTCCCCTGGTAACAACAACCGAGACACTGCACACAGATATTTGCAGAGAGTTTCGAAGGAAAGATTCGATTGGTATAGCGACCTGTTCAGTCTCAACAATCTGGATAACAATACCAGGCTCAACAGAGTAATCAACCTGCTGGACACGGCCCCCGACGGACCGACACAAAGGCTGGCCTGGAAACATGCACTAGAATCCATCGGCAACAATTCCGATGACCGCGTAAATCTTGCTTTGCGAGCACTAGAAAAATACGATCGTCTCACCGAAGAAGCCACCGCGATTCTATCGACAGAAGCGCAGCCGCGTACCATCGGGTTCTTGCAAGATTTGCAAACACACTACAATCAACGCGTTGCAGAAATGGCAAAAAAAGGCATTGCGAAAATCAACACAGACGATATTTTCGCACAGTCTTCAAAAGGACTTCAGAGCGAAAACATGTCCGTCCGCATGCAATCCGCGCTAACACTGGCTCAGACCAGGGACATGCGCGCCGCAAACATATTGATTGAGAGCTTGCTCAGAGCTACCGATCCCCAAGAGCACCTTGCTATCTCAAGAGCCATGAAAACTTACATCACGCCTGGAATACTGAAATTTCACATAAACCAAAAGATTGCCGGCAATCCACAAGCAGCAGTCCCTCTCCGAAAAGCACTGCAAGCACCAGTCACCTACAAACCAAAAGAAGTCGATTAAAACGTGTGTGAGTAGAGAATCGCTTAACGGGGCGATGTCATGCGTCGCCCACCTTAAGAGGAAAACGTTTGATCGGTCTTCATGAAGGCTTCGCAGTATCCTATTTCAGATCCTGAAGAAATAGCGAAGCAAGCCGCTGTAAGGAGCCAGGGGCAAGACCCGGCATGATATATTATCTCTCTTAAATCTAGTCCGGATCAAGTAAACAAGAGGGTTTTTATGGAAGGTGCGTCGGCAGTAATCAGCGGTCCAACAAAATACGACCAGGTCCCTTACGAAAGCTATCCATTCCACCAGTCGCAACCTGACCGATTGGCAACAATGGCTAAGCTATTTGGCATGAATCCGACTCCCGTCAACAAATGCCGTGTTTTAGAGCTTGGCTGTGCTTCCGGTGGAAACCTCATTCCAATTGCCTCCATTTATCCTGAGAGCGAGTTTGTCGGCGTTGATTTGTCGCAGGTACAGGTCTCTGCCGGTCAAGAGATGATCAAGGGTATCGGACTTAAAAATGTCGAGCTCAAGTGCATGAGCATCGCCGATATCAACGCTGATTACGGCAAATTCGATTACATCATCTGCCATGGCGTGTACTCTTGGGTACCGCATGAAGTACAAGACGCAATCATGCGCATTTGCGGTGAGAACTTAACAGATCAAGGTGTCGCCTACATCAGCTATAACACTTATCCAGGCTGGCACTTCCGCGGAATTATTCGCGAGGCAATGATCTACCACGCATCGCAATTCACAGAGCCTGCCGTGAAGGCTGCGCAAGGCAGAGCATTACTGGACTTCCTGGCACAAGCCGTTCCGGAAGGACAAGCATATGGGTTGATGTTGAAAGACGAAATCAACATCCTCAAGAATCAGAAGGACTATTACCTTCTGCACGAGCATCTTGAAGACGTGAACTACCCAAATTATTTCCATGACTTTATCGAAAAAGCACAAGCACACGGCTTGCAATTCCTCTCCGAAGCTGAGCTTAGCGTCATGCTCACAAGCCAGTTTCCACAAAATGTGAGAGACACTCTCAATCGCATTTCAAACGAAATCGTCAAAACAGAACAATACATCGATTTCGTGCGCAATAAATATTTCCGGCAAACTTTGCTTTGCAAGAAAGACGTAACGCTAAATAGAAATTTGACTCCGGCAAATATCATGCAATTCTACGTCTCTTCTCCATTCAAGTCACAAGCCGAAAATGTCGATCTCAGATCACCCCAAGGTGAAACATTCGCCGCTCCAAACGGAATGACTATTACTGCAACAAACCCGCTTGTGAAAGCCGCATTGCGCTATCTCGGTCAAATTTGGCCAAGAACAATAGCCTTTGATGAGCTCTTCAGCATCGCACAATCCAGCCTTGCCTCAGTGATGATAAAAGATGCTCAGACTCTTGAAAGGGAAAAACAAGCAGTGGCCGCAGACTTGCTCTCGCTTTACGCAGGCGGATTTATCATTCTGCGCAGCAACCCGTCACCCTTTGTCACGGAAGTTTCTCAGAACCCACATGCAAGCGAAGTAGCTCGCTATCAGGTGAAGACGAGCAACGTACTGACCAACCGGGTACACGAAGCGGTAACCGCAGATCTTGTTGCTCAACATCTGATCGATGTTTGCGATGGCAAACGGAACAAAGAAGAGATTCTCAATGAAATGGTTGCTCGTGTTAAGAACGGCGCTATCAATATCCACAAAGAAGGAAAGAAAGTCGAAGATGATGCGGCTATCCGCGAAATTCTTGGACCGATGGTTGAAAGCTCCTTGCAAAATCTGGCACGAGTTTGCTTGCTCGTGAGCTAATAAGGATTTCGCACGAGACAATTGAAACTGGAGAGGCACCAAATTGGGTGCCTCTCTGTTTTAAAATACAAAAAGTGCCTGGAATTGGCGCGCAACAGTCAAACTGACAAAAGGCAAATTCAGCGCATGGATGAGTTTCGATGGATTTAAAATGCAAAAAGGCATTTAAAAAAGAAAAGGCGGTGCAAAGGCGATTTGAAATCGCACCTTGCACCGCCAGAAACTACCGCTCTAGCTCAGAACGATCAATCGTTCAGCCGAGATTGCCGCGATAGGTCGTGATCGCGCTGATCGCGAAGAACGCCAGCGTGAACAGCAGGTTCGCCGTCAGATTGGGGACGACCAGGACCGGGCAAGCAGCAGCCAGTGCCGGAAGCACCAGAGCCGTTACGACCGGCAGCGAGACCACCGCGATGCCTTTTGCGAGCGGCGTCTCACGGATGTTCAGCTTGTGGAAGGTCAGACCCAGAGCACTGCCGAACACCCAGCATCCCAGTTCGAACGCGGCGGCAAAGGCCACAGCGGTGAACAGGAAGCCGGTGACGGTAACGCCCGTCAGTCCAGTCAGCAGCAGAGCCGTGACAAGCGCAATGCGAGCAGCGATGCGCGCAATTGATTCCATCTTCATTTGTTCCTCGATCCTTCTTTCGTGTTTCAGTCCTCGTCGATGATGCGCACCGGAAGCAAGGTCTGAAACCAGGCAAACGGATGCGACACACTACCGGCGAGCAGAGTGAGCCCCGCGGCGACTGCACCACCGATGATGGCGCCAGTCGAATCCGCGAGCGTGACGTAAGCAGGGAGATAAGCTCCCGCGACGCAGAGAATGGTCATTGCCGCCAGATTGCTGATGCCGATTTCGGCCAGACGTCCAAGCGAACGCAGGCTGAAAGCAGCGGCAATCGAAGCGGAAACCAGTGCGTAGACCAGCATGAACCCAAAGGAAAGCCCGCCGAGCACCAAGCCCTGGCTGAGCAAAGTTCCCTGGAAGGTCACGCCCAGGTCCACGACGGTGGACAAAAGGTTGAGCGCGAGCATGGCGCCCAACGAATATGCGAAGAAAACGATGGCTTTGCCAATCATTTTTTCCTCCGTTCTAAGTTCAAAGATGCCAAATGAGCCAGGCACCTGCCTTGCCCCATCCGACCAAATTACCTGTTCTTGGAAAGAGAGTCGGTTCGCAATCGTAAGTCTCTCCAGGGGCGGCAATCATAGACTGCCGCCCCCAGAGTCGACCTCAATTAGTGAAACTAATTCTCGTACTGGCGAAGGATCGCGTGCTCGCACACGCCTTCGATCTGCTTGAACTCGCCCTGGCTGACCAGATCCGCCAGCTTGTCGCAAGCGGCGAAGTAGGCATCGCTGGGCTGCTCACCGGTGAGACCCCGGCGCAGATCCTGACAGAGGATGTCCGCAGCCAGAATGCTGGCCTTGTCACCCAACTGGTGCGCGTACATCGCCGTCACCAACATGGTGATCGTGTTCTGCACGCGGGTGCTCATGTGCACGATGCGCGGTTGCCGGTCGCCGAGCTTGACCTGGTGCTTGACCATGTTGGTCGAGATTTCCAGGGCCAGCTTCGACGCCTGCGTGAGCGCGAAGTTCACATGCTTGGCCAGACGGCGATCCATACCGCTGACGCTCTGACCGGACGTGAAGCGCTTCAGGAAGGCGCCGGCGTTCCACAACGCGAACGGCACACCATGACGCATCAGCTGCCAGAGCCCAGACAGCACGTTACCCTTGGTCAGGTCCTTCATGCCATTGCCGAGCGGCAGCATGTAGTTCTGACCATGGTCGCTTGCCAGCGAGAGGAAGAACTTCATGGCGAGCATTTCGCCTTCCCCTTCGTAGATCAGCGGAGCCAGGTAGTCGTGGATGTTGTCACCGACGACGTGCCCTTCCAGGAAGGAGCGACCACCGTGAGTGACCATCGCGATGTCCAGCGCCGCTTCCTTCTGGGCTTGCGACCCGAAGATCTTGGCGATGATGCACTCGAGTTCACCACGATAGCCTTCGTCCAGCTTGCTCGAGCACCACTCACGCAGTGCATCGGCGCCGACGATCAGCGCAGCCAGACGAGCCATGCGACGCTTGACCAGGGAGCGGGTTTCGATCGGCTGCCCATAGGTCTTGCGGTACTTGCCCCAGGAATTGGGAGCGATGCTCCGCAGCAGCAGGCGCATGACACCAGCCGCATTGGCGTTGAGCGCCACACGACCGTAGTTGAGTCCGTGATACGCGATCACGAGCCCATTGCCACCAGGCGCATTCAGACGGTTGAAAGCCGGGACCTCGAAGTCCTTGAACTTCAGACCGTTGTTGTGCGTGTGGCGCAGCGCGTGGATGCCGTAGTTGACGACCTGGAAGCTCTCGCTTTCCTCCTTCGGCAACTCGACGATGAAGACCGCCGGCTTATCCTCACCCTCGACCCGCGTCACCAGACCGATGATCCGGCCAGGAATAGCGTTCGAGATGAAGAGCTTCTCGCCGGTGATCAGGTACTTGTCACCAACCCGACGCGCGACCGTCTTCAGCTGAGTCATGTCGGATCCAGCACCCTTTTCGGTGAGTGCGAAGGCCGAAATGAACTCACCGGAGGCCAGCAAAGGCAAGAACTTCGCCTTCTGCTCTTCCGTGCCGAACGCACTGAGCGGATCGACCGCACCGATGCATCCGTGGATCGAAGCCAGTCCGGCCTCGGTCGGGAAGCCCGCGGCGGCCACCTCGGTGATCATGCGCATGAAGCGCTGAGCCTTGGCACCCTTGCCGCCATACTTGGGGTCAACCTTCATGCCCCAGTACCCGGCTTTGCCGAGTTCGGCGATCGTCTTGGCAGAGACCTTGCCACGGCTGTCGTAGCCGGAGCCGTCCGCCTGGTTTCGCCGCAGCACCGCGATCGAATCGGCAACCACCTTCTCGATGGTCGGGTCGACCTCCAGCTGATTGGCCTTGAAGTGCTGGAGACCGGCACGGCGCCAGACGACACGATGGACGGGGCTGCCACTGGTGCGGCCGCGCTCGCCATAGAGCTCGTCGGTCTCGTTGTCCGCGCGGTCGATTTCACCGGTACGCTTCACCTCGTCTTCGCTCTTGCCCGCGTCGCGGAGAACGTCTTCGGCGAGGTTGTTGTTCTTGGGATCAGTTTTCTTTGACATGATTTCTGTCCTTCTTTTTCTTGGGGACACAGTTTCCTGCGCCCGATTTGTACTTCGCGAGCGTTCAGCCAGCCTGACCGTCAGGCTTTCCTTACGCTCACACAACGCAACTAGATCCGACCCAGAGAACGCCGACGCGTGCGAGCCACCACCGACAATGGCAGCAGCTCGCATCGCATCCGGCGCTGAACACCAGCGGTCGTTTCAAACAACTAGCTCCGGGGTTTAGCTGGGCTCTAGAGCCCCTCTCCACCCCTCGGCTAATACAGCCCGTGCTGCTCGAAAACCCTTGCGGCCTCCCGAGCAAGCAACTGCGGCTTATCCTTCGACGCCGGCTTCATTTTTCGAGCGACGCGAAGCTCGGCAAGCATGGCAAACGCCTTCTTGCGAGCTTCACCCGTGAGGACACCTCTTTCGGCAAGGTGAATTACTGCCTCCCGGAAGGAAAGCACCACTGCCAGCCACTTGTCGTCTTCGGACAAGTTGAAGCTGAGAGCGTTGATGTGGTTGAAATGCGGATGCACCTCAATCACTCCCCTGGTCTCCGGCCCCCATTCAGGAGTCGAATCACCACCGAAGAGTGAACGCCACAGACGGCGCAGGTAACCAGCAATGCCATTCATGAATTCTTCGCCGACACAGCAAGCAATGGTGTTGCCTTGCGTGAAGCCGAAGTGACGAATCTTGACACCAACCGGACAAATCCCGTCGCGAGTAAGGGCGCCATCGAAGAGATAGCGGTCTCCATACTGCACAGCCGAGATGATACCGGGGATGGTGCAAGTCGCACGAATGGCCAGTCCAAGAGGAGCCGGCTTGTCGGAAAGCGTGATGCGCTTGCCGTCTGCCGTGAACTCAAAGACACCGTCTTTGGTGAAGACGATCTGCGAGTTACCTGCAGCCGCCATGGTCCAGAAATTTTCCGGCCAGGCAGGAGAGAAACTTTCAACGAAGGCCCCCAGCTTCTCAGTGTTGAGAATGCCGTTGACCGGGCGATTCCGGACTTGCTCATAAAAGTCCTTCTTCAGGAACGCAATGATGCTGCCGCAAATCCCAGCCTCCCAGTCAACCAGTTCGCTGAAATCAACAGCCATGGCGTGACGGAGCAGCTTGGGTGCGGCAATGCCTGAAGCGAGCAACGCAGTGGGAATAGAACCACCGCTAACGCCGCCCACGGTACGGAATCGCGTGATACCAGCCAGGTGACAAGCAATGATAGTGCCTGCACCAGCCAGAATCGCTCGCGATCCACCACTGGAGACGACGAGATTGTAGAGCGCCGGAGACCGCTCAGGATCGGAGATCCGATCGGTATGCGCTTTCATATAAACCTCCTGAGAAAACGAGGAAAGCCGCATCAGAGGCGACTTTTCTGTTTCCCTTATTCTTTTGGAACTATCGAAGAATCGAAAACCGCTTCGATTTCATCGAACCTTCAGCAACCCGAGGAGCTTGGCTGGGCAAACGCCACGCGCCGCATCCACTCCTCGAGCTGCTTCAGGCTTGCTTGCGCGTTTGCGCCGGGATATCGATCCCCAGCGTCGATTTGGCAAGCTCATGGGCAAGCGCACTAATAGGCTTGTGAACCCACAGCGTCTCCGGCCCGATGTTGTCCTGCGGCCAGGTGACACCTCCCAGATCCAGGTGCTTGGGGATTGCATCGCGCTGCTTCAGGTTCTGCAGAACGCAAACCCAGGACTGCTGGGAGCGCGTCAACGGTGAACCATCGGTGTTGCGAAGATCCTTGAGGCGGGCAGCGAACTCCGCCATGGTCTGAGCATCGTGCTGATAGCTGTAGCGGTAGCCGGCTCCAACGACCCACATCGCCACGTGGTAGTGGCTCGGGGCCGATTCGAGAAAATCGTATCCGCAACGCTCTGCAATGGCTTCAAAGCCAGGCAAAATCATTTTGGACACGTCTTTGATCGAAGTGGCGTTCTGACCCGGCGACCTGTTGCTCTTCCAGACTTGCCAGAAGTACTTCAGGAACAGGTCAGCGTCGCCGACAAACTTGAAGGGCTTCGCTACGAACTCGTCGTATTCCGGATCGCCGATGGCATCCAGAAGACGCGAGCCCGGAGAATAGCTGTAAATTGACATCTCGAGCGACCGGGCAGTCGGATGAATGCGCCGGTGGTGGACGGGATCGTCGTAAGGAAAGTCCAGCAGCGCACAGTCATTGGCGCGCATCGTGCCGTCATGAATACGGTCACGCAACGCTGCCATGTGAATGAGCTCGGCCTTGCCCTTATCGACATCACCCAGCCACGCGCTGAGTTTCAATTTGCTGGCATCCCGCTTGAGCACCAGCGCACCATTGGCGGTGCGAAAGAGCTGCGAGATGTATGGGTACCGGACATACCCTGTTTGACCGCCATAGAGCTTGTGGTCATTGAGATTATTGGCCTCATCGCCGGGAAAATGTCCCGCGATCGTATCGAGCACTTGCGCTTTCGACACGCTCGTGATGCGGCCAAGCATCGCTTTGACAGTCGGGCTGAGAAGGCGACTGAAGATGAAACGATCCTGCAGCGCCGTCCGGGTTAGAGGTGTTATCCCTAACATCTCAACTGCATCGTTTTTGGTTTTGAGCATAGATGTCTCCTAGCTCGGCAAAGCCGATGTAGCGAGACAGTAGGGTCAGCAGAAGGGCGACATCTGAGAACAACAAAGCTGTGTCCCACTGCCGTTCGGACTGAACCCAATTGTCTTGGTTTAACAAAAGTGTTTTTTGGAAAAGTGACAAAAGAAAAGGCGCCGGCTGCGCAGATTTCTCCGCGGGCCGGCGCCAATTTCTGAGCCCCACTATTTAGACGCTCCGGAGTTTCGCTGGGCTGATGCCCCTCTCAACTCCTCCGCTATTAACACGCTTGGTTATCGCTGGGCTAACACCCCTCGGCACCGGCACTGTTGCGGTCAGTAAGCGGCCACCGTGCTCGAATCTTGCGCGGAATCAACGCCTTGAGCGTATCATCTGCGGAAGAGCCGAGACGGAACCAGATACTGGAGCGACGAACCTGTAGAACTTACCTGTGCGCAGACGAGAATCGGAATGCTAATGCACTCCGCCCTCGCCATCCCACTAGATGGGACGCGGCAGCAGGTCTTTCGCCTTCTGATTCAACGGCTTGTTGAACCAGAGGTTCTTCTGCGAAATGTTGTCCTGGATCCACTTGGGACCACCGAGATTGAGCCCCTGCGGGATCAGCTCGGCAGGCAAGGACTGAGCGACGGCCACCCACGACTCTTGGGGACGCGTCAACTTAACCCCGGACTTCTTGAGCGCCTCGATACCCGCCTTCAGAGCCGCGAGCTCAAACGCGTCGCTTGCGTAAGTGCAGCGATAGCCCATCGCGAACGCATACATCGCCACGTGATAATGGCTGGCAGCGTCCTCGATGACATCGTAGCCCCGGTTGATGGCGACGGTTTCGAAGTTGGGCGCAACGAAGCGCGCGACATCCGGAATGGATGCCGCGATCTGGCCGGGACCGCGCTGGGTCTTCCAAGCCTGATCGAAGAGCTTCCGGAACTGCTCGGGGCGGTCCTGGAAGGTAAACGGATTGGCGACGAACGCTTCCAGATCCGCATCGCCGGACGCATGCGAGATGCGCGAGCCCGGCATGTAGGCGTAGAGAGAGATCTCGACGCTGTTCAGGTTGTGCGGAAGCGGCAGGTTGTACGCCGGATCATCGTAGGGGAAGCCCAGCATCGCGCAGTCGTTGGCGCGAAGCGTGCCGTCATAGCGACGATCGCGCAGAGCGACCACGTAGAACAACTCGGCTTTTCCCTTCTCGATGTCGCCGATCCAACCAGAAACCTTGAACTTGGTCGGATCGCGCTTGATGACGAGGGCCCCGTGCGTCGTCTTGTAAATCGTGACGACATACGGGAAACGGACGAATCCGGTCTTGCCACCATAGAGCAAATTGTTGTTCAAATTGCTCACTTCGTCGCCCGGGAAGAGCGGCGTGGTGGTTTCGAGCAAACGGGGCTCGACGATGGATTCGATTGGCCCCAACAGGGCCTTGACTTGTGGTGAAAGAAGCAGTGACCAGATCTCGGCATCAGTCACACGCGAAATTGGCGTGGGACCGAGCAGAGAGGCCACATCGACTTCAGAAATCTTGGTCATAGGTGGCTTCCTATTATTTTTTTGGTTAGAGGAAAGGGGGAAGGCAGAAACAGAACGGCTTGCCACAGGAACCGTTCTTTAGTTGCCTGCCCGATAAGAACCTCCACACAGAACTTGCAGAACAAGTTCCGGTAACCGTAATGCGGTCAGAGTCGTATGTGGGGGTTTTCTACGGGCAGGCGGGATAGTGGGTATGGGGTAACAAGGTTCACCCCAGACTAGTGATAGATCTAGATAGTTTTCAATGGATCTTAGAGTGATTTAGACTCGCGAGAGTTCTCGCGAAAACACGGCCGGGAGTGCTGGAAATCGATCACAGCAAATCAAATCCTCAAAAACCAGCGATGACGAGCCTCAAAACACTGATTCCACCGAGGATGCACAGATTTCAAGAAGCAATAGCTGCGCGAGGCTTAAAGACTACTTCTTCTCGCTGTCACTAGACAATCATGCAAACTGAAATGGCAAAGCTCGCACAATCGCCAGAGCGTGCGCTGCGCTAAGAGATCCGAATCCAGAAATGAGTGATCTTGAAGGTGAACCGAGTGTTCGTCCAAATTCAGATTTCCGAACTAATCTTGTTGAGACTAGTTCATTATGAACAAGAGTGAGCTCCCCCACAAATTATGCAGAAAGCAAGTGAGACTAGCTCGCGTTACTTAGGGTGAAAGAGCTCGAACAATTTGTCTTTGGAGTACGTGAGCGAAACAGGTCTGCCATGCGGACAAGTGTCATTTCTCGGACAGCCCAACCATTCGACAACAAGATCAACTATCTCCGACTCACTCAACGCCATTCCGTTTTTGATCGCGGCCTGGCAAGCAAGTGACTTTGTTGCTTCTTTGGAAAAAGATGCATTCTCACAAGTCAAAAGCTGTTCAATGATCTGCTGGATCGTTCCCACATAGTCACGAGTTGCAAGCTCTAAAGGCAACTGCGTGCAACTGATGAAATTCGGCTGGAAATCAAAATCAAAGCCGAGTGCTTTCAGTTCATCCAAATGCTCTGCCAGCGCAGCCCTTTGCTCAGGAGTCAAAGTAATCGGTGAAGAGATCACAAGTCTCTGCACATTGGGACTAATTTGTCCTGGAATTTCCTGCTGAGCCAAAATTCGTTCGTAAATCAAGCGCTCGTGAGCTATGTGTTGCTCAATCACCTTCAGTCCATCTGGTGTTTCAAACAACATGTACGTGTTGTAGATGTACGCTAGAAAGCGCCATCCCAGAGGCAATTGTGCTGGTTGTTTCGGTGTTGCCACCGGCACCGGACCTGTATTGCTGATTCTGCTTGGCGCACTAGTTGCTAATCGCTCTCTGAATCCCAGTTGTTGAATTCGCTGATAAGTACGACCACCAACCGCTATTTCGCGCGACTCGCGCACAACTGGTGTACCCGGGGCACCGTCGTAAACCGTGTCACCACTGATAGTAGCAGCTCCGACACCACCCTGGAGAGCGGAGGGTACAGACATGCTACTTGCTGCAGCTGGAACTATGGTCATCGCAGGCGTCAATGCACTCTCGCTTGGCTCGGCTGCCGACTCCTCTTCTGGAGCCACGTCCGTACTTTGCGTGGTGCTGGAATTGTCTTTGCTTGGCGCTGATGGCGCCGGCACGGATTCTGTACCAGGCAAGCGACGCGTCGCTTCAATTAAAGCCTTTTGAATGGCCAAGTAAACTTCGCTGGAATTACTGTATCTAATTTCCTTTTTGGTCGGATGCACATTCACATCGATCTGATGAGGGTCAAGCGTGACTGTTATCACTCCAACCGGATGTTTGCCTTTCGGGATTAGATCGGCAAATGCGTAATCCAAAGCTTTGAATGAAAGATGGCAACGAACTGGTCGATTGTTGACGATCGTAATTATGTTTTTGCGATCACCACGGCAGAGCGGTGGACGACCGACATAGCCAAACACAGCAAGACCAAAGCGCATATCTACGCTCGTGACAGGAATAAGTTCATCACGCGGCGATACTATCCCTAGCTCTTGAAGAACCTCTGCCAGCTTCCCAGATCCTGACGTCTTCAAAACAACTTCGCCCTGATTCAAGAGTTGAAAAACAATCTTGGGATAAGCAAGGGCAAGCGACTGCACCATTTCATGAATGTGTGCAAATTCAGTAGACCCCTTCTTCAGAAACTTCAACCGGGCAGGTACGTTATAAAAGAGATCACAAATTTCAATGACGGTGCCTATCGAACAGCCTGTCTCGTGGGTCCGAATATTGGCGTCTTCAACAGTAACTTTAGTTCCGGTTGCCGACTCAGCATTGCGAGTCGAACAACTCATATGAGAAACAGAAGCGATGCTGGGAAGCGCCTCCCCCCTGAAACCAAGAGTTCTCAAATTTGACAGATCTTCGGCAGTGAGCAGCTTTGATGTTGCATGGCGCTGAAAGGCTAGAACAGCATCGTCCGGACTCATACCACATCCATCATCGGCGACACGGATGTCGCGACAATCAGCTCCGACAGCTATTTCTATCTGGCTGGCACCAGCATCGATTGCATTCTCGACAAGTTCTTTAACGACTGAGGAAGGTCGCTCGACAACCTCTCCGGCAGCAATCTGGCTGGCAATATGATCGGGCAAAACGTTAATTTTAGGCATTGGCAAATTGTACCACCGCCTAACTTGTAGCAAAGGCAGTTCCTCAGCGATTTAAGCGTTAAAAACAGCCAAGGAAAAGAATTCCTTCGCCTGTTTCCAAAAGGGCTCCGCAGAGCATGCAGAACGGCACTTAAAAAAACAAAACGACTCTCGAACAAGCGTTTAAAAGTCAAAAAGCGACAGAAAAAGGCTGTTTAAAGTAGAAAAAGAGAACAGAGAGGGGCTGAAATAATCAACTCCTCTCTGTCTCAAAGCAAACTAGCAACGCGCCTTCAACTACGCCTTACTCGGCTTGATCCCGATAGTAAGGATAGTCTTCCTGCTGCTGCCAGCGTTGCTGCGGTTCCACAATGTCTGAGCGGCCGGTCAACTTGCTGTCGACCTTTTCTTCTTTCCGCTCGGCCGGCTGAGACTTGGACAGGCTATTGCCGTCCTTGTCGAAGACCTCTTCGCTCTCGACGGAACCGTCATAGCGGAGGGTCTTCACGACCTTGCCACCATCAGCAGTGGCGACACGAACTTCTTGAACGGAATACCCGCTTGAGTTCATGACGATCGTGCGAACGACAGTCTGCTCGTCGGCAGCCAGTTCATCCACACTGACCAAGGTCCAGCTCGAATAACCGCCGTTGTAGCCACCACCATAGTAGCCGTAGCCGCCATAGGTATCCTTCTTCCAGAGCTGGCGAGCAATCGCTTTGCCATTCTCGATTTTGGTGACTTCGTAACGGCCGTCCGCAAGCTTCTTCGACTTCGACAGCAGAACGCCGCCCTTGTCGTAGTTCTCGCTGACCATATTCTCGGCGTCCTTGCCGGTCTTCTTGACCCACAAAGTGCCGTCCTTGCGGAAGAAGCTCTGCTCGAGAGTACCGTCCTTCAGGGTCTTCTCGACCGCGAAGACACGAGTGCCATCGTACCAGAACGTGGTCTTGCTGGTGCTCCCATCAGGATTGGTCACCAGTTCCCACTTTGCTGTTCCGTCGTTGCGGCTCTCCTTGCCGGCGATGAGCGTCTTGCCGTCGCGAGCAAATTGGCGATGTTGCTTCACCAGCCCGCTCTTGCTCGTCAGAGTTTCCTCCTTGAGCTTGCCCGTCTGGTAGAAGAACTTGACGCCGGTGTCGCCATTGCGGAAGTGAATATGCAGCTCGATCTCGCGACCGAACTCGTCAGTGACGTGCTTGCGAGAGAACTCGCCTGAGCTCTCGGGCATCAGCTCGGTCTTCTCTTTTCGCACTTCCTTCGCAGCAGGAGCAGGAGCAGTCGTTTGCGCCGGCGCCTTCTTCTCTTCCTTGTCTTCACCGTTGCAACCGGTGAGGACCAGCGGAAGGGCAAGCGCGAGCAAGACAGCAAGCCAATTCCGGCCTGCACTGTTGTTGGTTTTCATTTCAGGCTCCAATTAGACTGTGGAGTTGCCAGGGTCGACCCTTCAAGCTCCATGCTGATTAGCAAGTGTTGAGGGGCGATAACCCTGCCAAACTCCAGAGTGTTTACTTATGAATCAGGGGAGAAACTTCATGCTGCTTGCTGGGCTGCGCCGCGAACGGATTGCCCTGCAGGCGGTAGAGAGACTTGCCGTTGTCCTTCGGTTCTTCCAGTGACGCCGCCGCAACATCACCTTTGCTGCGGTACTCGCGGCTCTGCTGGTAGACACTGCTCGGTGAACCATCCGAATTGTAGTACTGGCTGTGAGTCCGGTAGCCTTGAGCATCGAAGAATTCGGTGTAAGAATGGCGCCCGCTCCAATACTGATGCTTCGCCTTCGGAGTTCGTCCGTCGGAATGAAGCTCGGTCGCAGAGCTAACGTTACCGTTCCAGTCGAAGTCTTCGACCTTCTGCAAGCTGTAAAAGCGCTGGCTCCAGTCCTGCCCATTCAGCTGCCATGTCTGGCGAAGCTTGGGCTTGCCGTAGTCGTCGAGTTGGGTGATCTCGAGCGACCCGTCGGACTTGATCAGACCTTTTTGACGCAGCTTGCCGTCGGCGCTGTAATACTCCCAGCTTTCCATGGCAGCGCCTTTCAGCGTTACCTTGAACTTGCCGCCAGTCTGTGCGACCAGCTCTTTCAGGTTGCTGGCAGAGGCAATCTGCTCAACCTGGGCAGGAAGAAGTCCATTGCTGCGGACCGTCTTCCGGCTGCCATCAGGCATGTCGATCACAGCCTCAGTGACGTTGCCCTCGGCGTCGAAGCGAAGAGTTTCCTCTTGCCCGTCCGGAAGGCGGCGAAACGACTCAGTCGTAACGCCCTGGTCATTGAGGGTTCGCGAGGACGTGATCAGTCCGGTGGGACCGAACTCAGCCTCGTAATGCAACGCAGAAACGTCCTTGTAGGACGAGAAAGAACGAACCTTGCCGGCATCGTCGAATTTGTAGACACCACGACGTCCGTCCTGGTATCCGACTTCGATCTTGGTGACAGTGCCCTTGCTGGAGCGATGGGTAGTCCGCCAGAGCTCTCCGGTGGTCTCATGCATCAGCACCAGGGGTGGTGTCGTCGGCACTTGTGGTTCGTAAGAAGAAACGGGGGCAGCGTTGCCACTTCGCACGTCAGCACAGGCAGCTCCAGCAATGAGAGCGACCAAGGGCAAAACAAGCGCAAAGCGGAACGCACGATGAATCATGCGCATTGGTATTACCTCTTTTCTGCAAGGAACCGGCGATATGCCGATGCAATGCAAGAGTAAGCGTCCGAGAATCTTCCCATCGCAACTTCAGTTGCGAAAAATGCCTGTTAGCTTTGAATTGTTATTGGCTGGCTGTGGGTGTGGGAAGTTCTACGGAAATGAGTGATTTGTGACGACAGAACCTACCGGATCTTGGCGTTTCAAAGTAATGCGTCTAGCCCCCTGGGACGTCTAAAGCTTTTTAATAGAGATTCTTACAGAGATCTCTACAGGCTTGTCAGGTGGTTGGCGCGCCTGAAATGCGCGTTCTCAAAGTATTCTTGAGGATTCACCCCTTTGCATCTTTGCTAGCGGGACTTAGCGCGAGCGAGATTCCAAGTGGATCGAGAGCGAAGCGCGCGAACACGAGCACGAGCATGATTCGTCACTTTGACAACGCGTATTGCTTCTCTGATGCAAGACACAACCTATTCGGGCAAATGATGAGGAATCTTGCATCTTTGCTAAAACGACGATCTGGCCTAAATGCTCAGAATGTAGATGGAGCGCCACCAGGCATCGTTCTGTAGAGCGTGAAGAAGAAAAACGCAATGTTCATTGTGTAAAACGCGAACAACACACCAGCCCCCAGCATGAGCTGCCAGCAGATCAACGCATAACGCGGTTCAATTGTTCTCAAAACGCCGAATCTAAGCAGAACATACCAGAGAATCGCCATACCAAACAAAAAGTCGGAAATCAAAGCAAGCGCGACGCACAAATAACGATTTTCCGGGCTGATCACCAGGACGAAGGCGAACATGGCTGCACATAACAAAGCAAGAAAGAGAAAAATAGTTGAGGTCTTGTCACGGTTTCGATAGTGGATAGTCTTGTCGCGCTCGGCTTTCTCAATATAAGAGATTGTTTCCACGGAAATTTCAAAGATGTTCTTACGCGGTACTGGTGCCCCTTTATCCGATTTATCGGACTCTGCACCATTTGATGATACGGCGGAGGAATTGCCAGCATCGCCTGCACTGACTTCCTGCACACCATCTACGGTCTTCTTTTCTTCGTCCGACACTGCAGCGCTCCTCGTCTATCGTTCCAGACGTGCCCCCAAGATTTCCTACCCGGGGCCACGCCGCTCTAACCCCAAGCTTGCCCAATTTAACAGCCGATAAAATTGCAGAATCATCGCTTCCAAAGAAAAAACAAGAACAATAGCACCATATACAGTGTCAATACTCTTGCGCGCGCTGCACCAACAATTTTTTTTCACGTCACATTGGGATTAATACGATGAACTAAGATCCCTTCTTGCCGGCAGTCGCAAACGCCAGCTTTTTTTTCCGCAAGTGCTGACATAGGTTGAGGACATAGCTTTCTTCCAATACATGAGGACCATAAAACAAAACAGAAATTCTCATTGGTCCTACTGCATAGAAGATCGCAAGAATTCGAACGGAGATTTCCAATGCGAATCTTGTTTTGGTTTGCTCTCTTACTCTTCTCTGCCAATCTTAGCATCGACCACAACGACAAAAGTAAGGCCTCCATGCCAGCTGAGTCGATCAACATTCCACTTGCGCAGGTCTTGCCCCCTGCGCCTCCCAACCGCGAGATCTACTTCCTTGATGCCAGCCCGCACCGCATCATGGAACACGCAAAGCTTTCCTCAGTTCCGATGATCGTGCTCTACTACCGGCCGAACAACAAACCCTGCCAGCAACAGGAATCCATCGTCCAGGATGTCTGTAGGGGGTGGCTCAATCACCTGCGCTTCTACAAGGTCGATGTGACTAAGTGGCCGGGAGCCGTTGCTTATGACGTCCCAGCGCTGATTTTCGTTCAGCCCGACAGCACCGGCTACCCTGTGCTTTTGAACCATTCCTCCGGCCTGATGAGTCGATCTCAAACTTTCGATTTCATGAAAGCGGCAATGAAGCTCGTCAAGACGGTGACTTTCACATCAAGCCAGAACAAACTTCCTGAAATCTCCGGCAGCGAGATCGGCAATACTGTTAGAGGGAGCAACTGCCCTGCAGTTGTTC
Organism: Candidatus Obscuribacterales bacterium; assembly: GCA_019747875.1. Lineage (GTDB taxonomy): Bacteria > Cyanobacteriota > Vampirovibrionia > Obscuribacterales > Obscuribacteraceae > JAIEPM01. The sequence goes on along the minus strand of JAIEQI010000121.1, from coordinate 430 downwards.
TCTTTCTCGAGGAAGGCAGTTTTGCCGGTCTGGTCTCCGAACAAATACTGCTCGAAGGTGCAAAGAAGTACAACCAGCAAGCCATGTTCTTCCGCTGCACCGGAACAGCCCTGGAGGGACTGCTCCCGGGAGTCTGGCCGTCAACCTACAGCTTCGTGCTGCATCCCGATCAAAAGATCACCGTCGAGCAGATTTATGGGCTGCTCAACGAAAGCAGAATGGAAAAGCTCCTCAAAAAACTCCCTCCGGCCTCGCCCAACAAACCCTAACTGCAAACTAGATCTCATTAGTTGCTTGCCCTAATAATAGACACCAGGCAAGCTTCTTCGACCCAGAGCGCCCTTCTGGTCGCTCTTGGGAATGTCCCAAACTCAGTTGAAACTGAAAGAGCTCTGGAGACTGCGGCAATCTTAGCACGCAAAATCTCCAG
>JAIEQI010000202.1 GCA_019747875.1 Candidatus Obscuribacterales bacterium | reverse complement strand
TGCCGCAGCCTTCTCTGCCGCAGCCTTCTCTGCCGCAGCCTTCTCTGCCGCAGCCTTCTCTGCCGCAGCCTTCTCTGCCGCAGCCTTCTCTGTTGCAGCCTTCTCTGTTGCAGCCTTCTCTGCCGCAGCCTTCTCTGCCGCAGCCTTCTCTGCCGCAGCCTTCTCTGCAGACACCCCTCTCGCTCCTCTTGCGGAACCGTCAGAAGCACTACCGCTACTACCACTTGCCGATGAGCTATTTGCTGTAGCAGAGCTTCCTGAGTTGCTTTGTCCTGAAGAGCTTGAGTCCGACGATTTAGGAGAACCAGTGCTAGATGAAGAGTTTGATTCAGAGGCAGCTTTTTCACCGCCTCCACTAGACGGAGACGATTTCAACTTTCCATCAGAACTGAACACCACAGTCGCAATTTTTCCGGCCGCAGGAATTCTCACTTTGTGTCCAGCAATTGAAATCTCCTCGCCTGGTTGACCGTAAATTACGGAAGGCCAAACATCCTTATCCTTGTAAAACACCCTCGTTGCATCGAAAGGTGAAATATGCACTGGATTAGCAACATAAGATTTGTTTGGTAAAGGTGTGTACCATGTTGTTCCAAAAATAGTAATTGATTCACCATTAACAGTGATTGCCTTGCTCTCACCCGCAGCAGGAGCCTGGAATAGTTTCGATGAAATTTGGAGTACATCAAACGCCTTGGCATATATTTCCGTTGGAAGTTTATCTCTTCCACGTCCAAAAATCAGGTTCGACCTCGTCGGATCGTGGGGAAACGTGGGCGTACCATGACTAAACATACTGGTCTTGGATGTTGAACATTCCGCCTCTGGTACCAACCGCTTGCCTTGAGGGAATTTCTTTGGATTGAAGTGTAGCCAATCAAAAGGATTTGCAGACCCTGGCTCCGACGTCACATCACTAGCTGCAAAAGTGGCCAGGCATCCATCCGCGATGGCAATACTACACAACAACACAAAAGACAACGAACGCAAAATCACCTTGCACATCTTTGTCATCCTTTTCATTCCATGAAACTAAGGACTTGAGACCAACATACCCATGAAAATTGATTCCACAAACATCCGACTAAGCCTAACCTTCGAATCTGAAAAATTCTTGAGAAGTCCCGCTACAGTGAAAGAAAGGGCTATGCACTTTGGTTTCCAAGGACACCGATAACAGTCCCCAATTTACTTGCAAGAAACACGTTACTCCCGATGATAGTTTGCAGGTAATGCAATCACCATTCGGTCATTCATCATAAGCAGTGTCTCGCCAGGATTGAATATTCCAGGTGGACTGAAGTGTTTAAACACGCAGATATCGTGACCTTCTTTGTCCAGCAATTTCCAATTCACAAAGTCATCGGTGACCGCAACCAATCCTGAACCTGATGGCAAAGCATAGCCGTAAGGTCCGGATATAACATTCCCAACCTTATCAAGAACACTGAACTCAAACGGCGAATTCTTGTTGCGCCTTATTTTCCAGGCGATTGAACGCGAGCCGGAAAAGTCACTCACTCCAAAATTAGAAAGAGGCACCACTACTTTGCCAGAGCTATCTACGAACCCCCATCCGCTTTGCCGGATGTGCACTGCGGCGAGTCCCTCATTGAACCCGCGCACCTCATCGAACTTTGCTTCAATCACGACATTACCTTTACGGTCCAGGAAGCCCCAGAAAGCTCCACTTCTAAAGGGAGCTAAACCATCATTTGAAAATGGTCCTACGGCATCCATAAATGGCTTGCAAACGATCTTCCCACTTGGCTCGATCAGACCCCACTGCTGAGCCACACGAAAAGCTGCACACCCATTTGTAAAATCGCTCGCCTCATCAAAGCGGGGAGGAATTTTCCATTTGCCGTTCCGGTCGATGAATCCGCAAAGCGACTTTTGATAGAATGCTGCACCGCCGCCTTCAAAATCAATCTTGTCTATGGCAATTTCTCGCCCCTTGCGATCAATTAGCATTGGCTTGCCGTTACGAGAATTAGTGCAAATATCATCGTTACCAAAAGCGACCGGACGATCGTAAAGGCAGGCAATAAGCCGTCGCCCCGTTTTCGCATCGGAGGCTCCCCATTTATCTCCGGTGTTAGTTGGCTGAAGATCTGTTTGATTCATAGAAATCAATTCTTCGATCGTCGAACCTGCAGCAGTAGAAGCGAGTGATTGGCCTGTAATCTCATTTACCGCGCGCCAAGTCTTACCTCTTCTGGTTACGAAAAGTCCATTCCTCAATCTCTTGATCTCATCATATTGCGGAGGAACGACAAACCGCCCGGAAAGATCAATCAATCCCCACTTGCCCTCTGATTTCACAATTGCCCTGGTATCAAATAGAACGGGAAAGGCCGATTCGAACCTGGCAATCTCAGCGCCTCGTATGTCTGTCAGAGCCGCAAAGTTTTCACCAACCAGTAGTATCCTCTCCTTACGACTGTTGATTGATGGAATCTCTACATAATCCGGCTTAATTACAAACTCACCTCTATCATTTACAACGCCCCATTTGGGATGATCGTCAGGCAAGACAGCTGACGATGCAGCGTCTTGCTTCTTCATAACAGCCAAAACCTTTTGGGGTTTCTGCTGGATCTGAGGGTAAACATCTTCAATATCGGAGCGGAAATACTTTCTTCCAGCTGCATCCTTAAATGTCCATCCTGAAGGTGTCGTAGCCGCGGCTAGTCCCTCCTTAAAGGATACAGTGGACTTAATATCGGGATTCAATCTCAAAATCTCGCTGCCATTCTTATCAATGAAGAAACTCTTTGCTCCGAGCGAAACTCTTGCGAGTCCTTCAGAAAAGGAAACGGCTCCGTCATAACGAAGCGGAATCGCAATTCTTCCAGATTCATCAACGAACCCCCACTTTCCTTTTGAACATACGGCCGCCATCCCTTCGTGAAACGGTTCAACAGCTTGGTACTGTTCGGATCCAAGCAAATGTCCGTCACCATTGATTAAGCATGGGGCTCCGTTCAGGACAGCGTTTGTGCTCTTTGACTCGAACGGATAAATGGAATCAAACTTTGGCTGTATTACGACACGCCCAGTTCTATCAATACATCCGAACTTGAGAGGTGGTGGCGAACTGTCATCACTCTTATTAGCAGGCACAAATAGTTTTGGTATAACGGTCGAAGCACAAGCGATCAGAGCGACGATCAAACCTAGCCAAAAAAGCGTTCGAACTAATGAAGTTGACGTGGCTTTATCTGAGCTATTCATCTCTACAGATTCTCAATGGCTTCTCAGGACATGATACTTATGCTGCTGACCTTTAAGCAACGGAACATTTCAACTTGACTACAGACTTTGCCAGATCCATAAATCATTGGCCCTGCATCCTGCGCAAAGCCGTGTAGACGGACAGCCGCATTGCAGCTTGAATTAGCAAAGTTGCATTGCCCTGCAATTAATGAGCAGTCAACTTGAAAAGTATACAGAGGTGAAGCAATGGACGACAGCAATTCCAACCGCAATTTCTCGCGAGATTTCTTGATTGGTGTCGGACAGACGAAACTCATCCAGGACTCTCAGGAAGCGCAGAAAGGCAGCGCGATTGGCGAGGCGGGGGTGCTCAATACTGTTCAGTGGCTAAAAAACGACGGACTGTTAAAAGAAGCGTTAGAAGGTCTCGAAGAAAACAAGCACGCCAAGGTTCGTAGGGATAAAGATCAAAACATTACTGAAATCGTTTTTGATGCACAGCATGACGGTTATCCAAAACGCGAAATAAAAGTCGATCTTAAGAATGACACCGTAAACAACAAGAAAAAACAAGAGCTGGAAAAGGCTTCTGACGATGAGCTTGCGGAGTTCTTGAAAGCAAAAATCGACGCCCCTGTCCGCGAACTCGATGAGGGCGAGAACCCCCTAACAAAACTAGAACGCGACACGTTGAAGTCATTGTCAATCGCACTGATGAATGAAGACCTGAATACTATAAAGTCGCTTTTCCAGAGGGGACCGAAGGACGAGGCGTTCTGGCAGAAGGTTGTTGAACACGCGAGCAAAGAATTACAATTTCCATCACCGTTTGTGTTTGGAAAAGATGGCGATAGACCCTATCTAGCCATTCACGGAATCGGTGTTACGGGTGAAGAGAAACGAGACGCCGTAGTAATTTACGGTAGTGGGGAAAGCAAAGTAGTAGCAACTGACGCCAAGGGTGACTTGCAGTTAAATACTCCCTCTTCTGAAGGGAGAACGGCACAACAAATAACAGAAGCGTTGTCAAACTATCTCGAAAGTAATTGGGTAGAAAGCATCCGCGAAATTCGCTGCGAGTTCGATAGTCATGATCGCCAGAATACAGATCTCGGCAAAGTAAGTTGGCAGAAAATGATTGAGCGATACAATACATACACCGACTTTCACTGCCAGCCACATTAAATCGTACCAGCGAACTTATACGGACTCTCAACCAGACTTCAAAGGGCTTGCATCCGCCGTCCGGGCAAGGTAGGCATAGCCAAATTTCCGGCCGGGGGGCTATGCCATGCATCGTCCGCCTTAGAGCATTTGCTCATCATGATGTTCTCAAGGCCAACCCAGAGTCCACAGGCAACCTCTAATGAAATAGCTCGAATCGTGCTATTCTGCTAAGCTTCTGGCGTCGCCAAGCTCTTGAGGTCATAATAGCAATGCGGACAAAAGCTGCAATTTGTCTTATCATTTTCGCTCTGATTTGGACAAACATTCAAAGTGCTCTTTGCGCAAATATCATGCTTTTAGACAACAGCTATTTAAGAACTTACGCAGAAACAAGGGGTTTCATGTTGGGTCGCCCAGTGAAGGCGAAGCCCACTCCAGATGGAACTGCGGTACTTTTCTTGCGCGCCACTGCAAGACAGCCGCAACAAAGCTTGTACATTTTTGATATCGCCAGCGGTCAAACGAAGGAATTATTGACGCCGCAGCAGGTGCTGAAAGGCGCCGAAGAGCATCTCTCAGCCGAAGAGAAAGCTCGCCGAGAACGCCAACGTGTCAGCGTCGGCGGATTTACTGACTTTCAAATCTCTGATGACAGCGCGAAAATCTTGCTTAGTCTATCCGGCAAACTCTATGTGATCACACGCGCAACTGGTGATATAAAACAGCTCAACACCGGCGACAAGGACACACTTGATCCTAAATTCTCACCGGACAGCAAGTATGTGTCTTATGTGCAAAACAACGACATTCACATTCTAGACATCGCCATGAATCGCCCAAGGCAAGTCACCACCGGTGGTACTGAGTCCGTGCCGCATGGTCTTGCTGAATTCGTAGCACAAGAAGAGTTAGCCCGCTTCAGTGGATATTGGTGGGCACCGAATTCCAAATCCATAGTCTTTGAAGAGTATGACGCTAAGCCGGTAGAAACCTGGTACATATCTGATCCGCAGAATCCGAATCGCGTTCCCACGCCTTCGTTCTATCCGCGACCGGGCAAAGCTAATGTCAATGCGCGGCTCGGAATAACCTCTCTTGAAGTCCACAGAACGGTCTGGATTGACTGGGACTCGAAGAAGATGGAGTACCTCGCCGATGTAGTTTGGACGAAAAATAGCCCATTAACACTCGTTGTACTTAATCGAGAGCAGAAAGAACTTCAACTGTTAACAGTCGATCCTTTGAATGGAAAAACGACGGAAATTCTGAAGGAAAAGGACAACGATTGGATCAATCTGCAAAGAGAAACACCACTTTGGCTAAAGGACGGAAGCGCTTTCCTCTGGGTGAGCGAAAGATCCGGCGCTCATGAATTGGAACTGCGCGATCGCAAAGGACAGCTAACAAGCACGCTGGTTGGAAAAGACGAAGGGTTCTTGCAACTTCTGGATTGTGCAGGAACAGCATTTGAAGGAAGTGTTTATTACTTAGCAAGTACAGATCCAACGCAAGCGCACTTGTGCACCAAATCCATCAAAGGGGGCGCCGCGAGCAAGCTTACTTCGGCTGCAGGACAGCACTATGCGAGCTTTTCAAATAATCATTCTGTATATGTTTTAGAAAGTAGTTTGCTGAGCTCCATGCCTGAGATTTCAGTTCACAAAACCAACGGCACAAAAATCGGCACGCTCCCTTCTGTTGCAGAAGCGCCACCAGTTGTTCCTAAAGTTGAATTAGTAAGACTCGGTGGTGAGCACAACTTCAGTGCGTGTTTGATTCGTCCGCAAAATTTTGAAGCGGGCAAGAAGTATCCCGTCCTCCTGGATGTGTACGGCGGCCCTCACAAAATAAAAGTTGTAGCAACCGAAAGAAACTTCTTGCTGGATCAATGGCTTGCAGATCAAGGATTCATCGTTGTTTCTATTGACGGACGTGGAACTCCCGGACGTGGTCGCGATTGGGAAAGAGCAATCTCAAAAAAATTCGGAAGCGTTCCTCTCGAGGATCAAGTTGCCGGACTGAAGGAACTTGCAAAAAAATATCCCGAACTGGACGAAAGTCAAATCGGTGTCACAGGGTGGTCATTTGGTGGTTACATGTCAGCACTTGCAGTGTTGCGGCGTCCAGACGTGTTCAAAGCCGCCGTCGCAGGAGCTCCAGTGGTTGATTGGCTCGACTACGACACCTGCTATACAGAGAGATATTTGGGGCTTCCGGAAAAGAATCCGGAGGCGTATAAAGAAGGAGATCTTCTCACTTATGCAGCCGGGCTAAAACGCCCATTACTTCTAGTGCATGGAACGACGGACGACAATGTATTCTTCAGGCACTCGCTGAAGCTGGCCGACGCACTATTCCGCTCCGGTCGTGAATTTGGCATACTGCCTTTATCCGGGCTAACCCATATGGTTCCAGATCCCGTCGTGATGGAACAACTCTGGACTCGCATAGTAAATCACTTGAAAGAAAATCTTCCCAAAGGAAGATAGGGTGATCTTGTACGATCGACGCCATACCTCGCCCTAAAGAGCGAATCGCTCTAACTGGAAAAGCCGAATCTGCCCTAAGTATGGAGCGCGGACATCTTGTCCGCCCATAAGTATGGGCCGCGGACGTCCCGTCCGCGGTTAACTGCGATAAGAAGTGAAGAGGGAATCGATCTCGGAAGATCGGAGTCGGCAAGCCGACGCTCGCGGGATCGATAGAAATCAAACGGCTCTGTGAGGCTATTGGCGGACGGGACGTCCGCGCTCCATACGAGAACGAATCAAACAGACTGCAGCGCACCTTTTTTCACGACTTCTTGTAGCGTGGCGAGATTCTCAAAAGGTGAACTCACAAAAGCACTGAACACGCGTACAGCACCTTTACCGGTTTGCTCAAATATTTCAACTTTATACCAGTGTGCAATTCCGCCAGATTCGTGAGCAACAATGACCTTGTTGCCTTGTGTTGCTGCAAGAATCATCCGCGTGTGAGGTCCGGGTCCTACACATCCAGCAGCGAAATCTCCGCCAGGTTCGGCCATCGATTTGAACCCTGGAATTAGATCAGCAACGGCTGCTGGTACATCGGCTTTCTTACTCAATGATTTCAAACCTGGGGAACTAATAAGAGCTGCGGCTTGCTTGCCCGACATTTGCGCACCGCCTTTATCATCAGTTTGCTTGGTGGCAGTTTCTTCTTTTGTTTTGGATTGTGCTATCTTGGTCGGCGTCATAAGCTTCTTAGAAGGCGCAGCGAACGAAGGAGGCGCATAAGCAGCGACTGCGAACAAACTAATTGCAGCTGGACCTGCCATAAAATTCACAGCTAAATTCTTAGACATAAGGACCTCACAAGCTCTTGTTCTAAATGATGTTGCAGTATACAACTATGTTCCCTGAACTGTTTCTGTCATAGACTATGATCGATTTGCGTTAGGTTGACGCAAGAAATTCTGCAGGTCACGCCGCGCTTCCTCGCGCGAAGCAAAATTCTTTGTAATCGGATCTTCAATCGGAATATGTGGCGGTAGTTTGTGCACCTTTGATTCTGTCCACATCAGACCGCCACTTCCAACGTCCAATCTTGGATAGGGCGCGTTATCCAGGCGTGATCCATTCCAAGAATAGATGCGGCTGGCTACCGAATGTTCAAGTAAATTGGCAGCAGACTTTCTCAAAATGTCTTGATGGTCTTCCTGCCAAATATCAACGATCCTTGGATTCGTCGATCCATTAGCGCTTTTCTCTGGATTCACTCGAAAATAAACAGTTGACTGCCGGAAGTTAATGCTCGCATTTTTGTTAATCACGGGCTGGTGGCTCCATGAAAATGCGTAATCATAGATCTCGCTTCCAGATTCTTTAGTGAGCTTCCAATGATTCGGATCCGTTTTTCCCATGTAATGCCACCATCCGTCATTACTCTGCACAAAACCTCGTTGCACGGCGTTGCGCCCAAAGCGTTGCAACCAGGTGCCGCCCAACCAAGCCGGAATCTGACACCAGTCACCTTGGTGCTTACCTAAGCGTGTGCTAAGAATTGCAGTTAGGCGCGTGCCATCGAAAGGGCTACCAATGCTCAAATCTGCCGGCAATGGCAAAACGCAGTACGATTTTGAACCTTCATTATTTTCAGCGCGCTGTTGCGAGAATGCCGCGGGGATAGTGAGAAGCAATCCCAACACGATCAAAATATTTCTCTTCATGAGCACAGCTTCGTATGGGAAAGAACAGACAATCCAGGGAGCAGGCAAACCCTGCAAGCCAATAATAGCATAGTTCTTGCTCATATTCGGTGGGCACCAATCGAACAGCAAGAACTTATAAGAGTGGTTTTCTATGCTAAAAGGGCCCGCACAAATGTTGAAAGCACCGTTGTATCAATGCAATTCAATAAATAAAATCACAAAATAACTTGCTGGAGAAAGATGATGTTCGATTCGATATTTGGAAATGGAAGTAGCGATGAGACGCAGCCCTCAGAGGAGCGCCAAGCAGCATTGACACCATTTCAAGCTGAGATGCAGGAAATAAGTGATGCCCTTAATGAGGGACGAGTCGTAGATGCATTTGGCAAATTTGAGAATTTGAACCCATGCCAGTTGAACAACGTTGCAGACGAGCTAAACAAAGATCGCAGCCAACATTACGGTTATTTGACCAGTGTGTCTGAATCGGACAAGCTAGACCACATAACTTTCTCAGTCCACAGACTCGGAACCAATAAGGTAATACCAGTTCTATCAGCTGATTTTCCGACTTGTAAAAAGTACCAAGAATCAATCTCGAGGTAAGCAGTCACTAAGAACGCGGATAGCGTTCTCGCCCATCACTTGTTTGATCTCATCATCCGTTAAACCTTCATCGATCAGAGCCTGCGTCAGCTGAGTAAGTTCGCTTGCAGAAAAGGGAACTGTGGTGGCACCATCAAAGTCAGAGCCTAGCGCAACATGGTCTACGCCGATCTTCTTAACTGCATAGTGGATCGCCCTTGCAATTGCTCGCGCATCTGTCCCGCAAACAGCGGTGGACCAATATCCAATTCCTATCACTCCGCCAGTTTTTGCGATAGCCCTAATCTGATCGTCGGATAGGTTTCGGACATTATTGCAAGTGCCCTTAACTCCCGTGTGCGAGACAATAACCGGTGCCTTCGCGATGGACACAACATCATCAATAGTCTTTGGCGATGCATGCGCAAGATCAACAACCATTCGCCTCTCCTGCATCTTGCGAATCATTTGTTTTCCTTTTTCAGTCAGGCCGTTATCAGCCAAACCATGCGCGGATGAACCAATATCATTATCGAAAAAATGAGTGGGAGCAATCATGCGCACACCAGCATCGTAAAGTACATCAACATTGCGAAGGTCTCCTTCCAGTGCATGAGCTCCTTCTATTCCAAGAAACCCAGCTAACAAGCCGGGACTCTTTCCATAAGAAATCAGGTAGTCATCCAAATCCTTCTTTGATCGAATAATGCGAAACACTCCATTTGAATCTTTTGCAAATTGCTGCAATTTATCAGCCTGGTAGAGCGCTCGCTCGGTCAAGCTGCCCCAGCTACTTATTGGCCAGTGCTCCACGATTGCAAGCAAGGTGATGAGATCCGATTTGTCTGAGTTTCCCTCCAGGCGCATCTCAAAGGGCATCTTAGTCACTATAGTAAAAGCCTGGAGACATACCATTCCATCCCTGAGACGAGGAATGTCAGCATGACCTCTATTGTTTCGCTGTAAGAGATCTCTATTCCATAATAAGGAATCAGCGTGCAAATCGACAATTCGCAAGGTGGCATGCAGTCGATAGGCGTGATCGGAAACGATCACTGTTTTCGAGGGTCTAACGAGATTGAGTTGCGAATCTAAGACTGCTGGCGCAAAATTCCAGACAAGGACGGCGATTACAGCAACAATCGCAGCAAAAATCAGTCCGAATAATCTTCTATCGGGGGGAGCCAAATCGCGGATCGACCATGTAGACGGCGCCGACGCCGTAGTTCACGATTCCTTCGCGATGCCCAGGCGTTCCTGTTACGAGAGAATCAATGATTCCAGGCAAGAACAACAAGGCTCCAAAAGTAAATCCGCCAACAACGATGGGAACCAAAGGAAAACTCATCCTTTTCTCATGCTTTCCGTAATTCTGCCAGGCTTCAAGCGGCGAACGCCCAGAATCGTATGACCGGCCGCCACATTCGTGACCGAAGTCGCCTTCTATAAAATCGATTCCGCCGTCCATAAACAAACCTCTCGGCAAATTATATCCATTACCCCACCGAATGATATCCAGAGGCTATCAAAAATCGACCAAATAAACACATTTTTAGTGGGACATTCACGAACATTGCATTCTGCTAACGAGAACTGGAAAGTCAATTATTGCAGTCGATTGAGCGGGATTAATGTTGCGCTTTGCATACTTGCCGAGACAGCTTTAATCGGGGTTTAGGAGCTTTCACACCAGCGGCGATTCATCGATTGTTCGCAGCATGCTATAAAGGCTGATCAGACACCGCTACCGTTTCACGAGAGTGCTATGAAAACAAGACGAGTCAACATATTGGTCGCTTCGACACTAGCTGGATTGACCTTTGCCAGCCTAACTGAATTTGCAATCGCACAAGCACCTCCAACAGCCGACCCTGTTGTGCAGACGCAAGCGGCTCCGAAGCCGGCTCCGTCGTTGTTCCAACAAGCCGGAAAGAAGATATTCGAAAGCGCACAGAAAAAGGTCATCCAGAATCTCAACCAGAAAATGAACCCGACTCAGCCGGCGACAACCCAGGCTGGCACAACTGTTCCAGCTCAAGCTGGAATACCGGGAACATCGGGGACTTCACTACCCGGTCAGGCGCTTGTGGATCCAATGACTGGCTTGCCTTTGACGAATACGACAATTCCGCAGACCACTGCAGCCCCCAGACAAGCTGCGCCATGCCGCTCTTGGGTCAATCCGAATGAGAAACCAGTGGCAGCTCTTCTTTGTATTCATGGATTAGGGCTTCAAAGCAACTCCTATGAATTCTTTGCGAAAGAACAATCCAACAGGGGCATTGCCGTTTACGCAATCGATGTTCGCGGCTTCGGCAGTTGGATGAGGTCTAACGGCAAAGAGAAAGTCAACTTTGACGACTGTTTGCTGGACATAAAACAAGCATTGGAATCAATAAAAGCGGCACATCCGGGAGTGCCGGTCTATGTTCTTGGTGAATCGATGGGAGGCGCAATCGCGCTACGCGCAGCTTCGATGTATCCGGACATCATAGATGGGCTGGTCTCCTCAGTGCCGGCTGGTGAAAGATTCAAGCAAGAGAAGACGAGTATGAAGGTGTTTCTCAACATGCTCACAGGAACGAATCTTGCAAATGTCGGTGGCGACATAATCAACCAGGCAACGCAAAACGACAAACTGAAAGCGCAGTGGTCTGGCGATCCGCTTTCAAGATTGAACTTGAGTCCAGCAGAGTTGATTCAGTTCCAAGACTTCATGAATTCGAATCATGAAGCTGCCAAGAAAGTAAGTGACATGCCAGTGCTGTTCGTGCAAGGCAACGGCGACCAATTGGTCAAGCCAGAAGGTACTTGGGAACTTTTCAACGCGGTTGCATCAAAGGACAAATCATTCTTTGCAGTACCTGGCGAACATTTGATCTTTGAGGAAGCACAAACACAACAACAAACTAGCAGAGAACAAAATTTCCGAATCATACAAGCTTGGCTAACAAGTAAAGTCGGACGCAGAAATCGCCGTGGCGGCGGCTATGCGGCAGGAGGTCCTGGTGGTGGCGGTTATGGACAACGTGCAGGCTTCGGAAACGGCACTGGATACGGTGGCGGACAAGGTTATGGGTATGGATCAGGGAAAGGCTTTCGCAGAAATTTTTACAGCGCACAGGGCAGACTGGCCGGTCCATCGCAAATGATAGATAACGGCCAGTATCAAGATGCAATTGCCGAGCTGGAACAAATTGCGGCATCAAATCCCGGAGATCCCAACGTTGCATCGATGCTCGGTCGAGCTTATTTCGAGTCTGGACAACCGGAGCGGGCTGGGCAGTATTTTCGCCGAGCTATGCGCCTCGATCGCAACAATAGAGAGCAAGCGAATGCATTGAATGCGTACCTTCTCGATCTGAATCAAAATGCGCAGACGGTCCAAACGCGTCCGGCAGCAACTGCATCTCCATTTGCCGGATTCGGCCAAATACTTGGAAGCATGGCGGGTACACCTGCGCTTGCAAGTACGGCTAATGCAGCAATGGGCAAAGTTAAGGTTTACGCATTCTACGCGGATTGGGCAGACCAATGCAAAAATCTCAACGGTTCATTGGCTCAGCTTTCAAACGCCTTTGCTAACCGCCTCGATATTCAGAAGGTGAATGTTGAAGACCCAACATCCGAAGCACTCGTCGACAAGTTCAAAATCGGACCGATACCGAGTGTGGTGTTTGTTACTCCCACAGGGCAAGTAAGCTCCACCATAATCGGCGAATCGAACTACACCAATTACGAGGCCGCCTGCAGACAATCCCTGCAAGCATCAGCTCGGCGCTAGACATCGGTAAGGTACGAGATCATCAAGTCTCCTTAGCGGGTGGTCTTGATGATCTCGCACGCGATTCGCACCCGTGTCGCTTTACTCTACCTAACAGCGCATGGCCCAGGGTGGAGAATATTCATGACAGAAAGAGCGCTAAATTCGCGTTCCACATCGCCGAACAATCCTACGAGCCTAAAACAAGAAAGCCTGGAAATTTTGCAACGCTTCAACTTGACCGATCGATTGAGGCAAGAGAAGGAAGCACAAGCACAAAAAGCTGAGTCACCTGCAGCGAAACTTTCTACGGAATGCAGCTCTCTTATGAAACAATACCAACGCGAAAAAGCGCTATACGAATCCGGCGGGCGTCACGTTAAAAGCCCCTATCCGGAACTCGATAAACAATACGTCGATCTAGGATGCACCTTCGACAAACCGAAACCAGATTGGGACAAAGCACGCAGCAAACCATAACTTAAGAACACGTCTGGTTAATCAATCATTTCAGATTATTGGCTTTTGACCCTTAGTAACTCGGCTTAATTGAACTATTGTCGGGAAGCCGCTGAGGTTCACGGTATCTTCGAAGGTTGTGAACTGCACGGTGGCTGCAAAAAAAATCTGCAAGCAGGAAGAATTCGAATTTTTTGAGCAGCAAAGAGAAGAGGTGAGATCTCTAGACCTCACCTCTTCTCTTTATTTAGTTTTCGTTGAACGATGCGGACTAAGCGCCGACGCCGGCAAGGGCAGTCGGTGTGCCAGTCTTGGCACCGTTTGCATAACGAATTCCGAGAGCATCTTGAGCGATGATCAAGCGTTGAACTTCGCGGGTGCCTTCGTAAATGTTGAGTACTTTGGCATCGCGGAAATAACGCTCGACTGGATACTCGTCTGAGAATCCGTAACCGCCGAAGATTTGCACTGCGTTGTGACCAGCTCTGTTTGCTGCTTCGCCGCAGAACAATTTCGCAAGTGAAGTTTCAAGAGTGTTACGAACACCTTTGTTCTTCAAGTGAGCGGCGCGCAAGTAGAGCAAGCGACCAGCTTCGCAATCAACAACCATGTCGGCAATCATCGCTTGAACTTGTTGATGTTGACCGATCGGTACGCCGAATGTCTTGCGTTGCATCGAGTATGTTGTGCACTGATCGATACAACCTTGAATCAAGCCGACAGCGCCAGCAGCGACTGAGAAGCGACCATTGTCCAGAGCGGACATAGCGATCTTGAAGCCTTCGCCAACTTTACCGAGCATGTTTTCGGCAGGTACGCGAACTTCATCGAGGAATAGTGATGAAGTATCGGAAGCGCGCAATCCAAGCTTACCTTTGATCGACTGAGCAGAGAAGCCTTTGCTCTTGGTGTCGACGATAAAGCAAGTGATCGCTTCGTGTCCTTCCTTGCCATCGACCTTAGCGAACACGAGAGCCCAGTGAGCGATCGATCCGCAAGAGATCCAAACCTTTTGTCCGCTGAGGATGTAATCATTTCCATCTTTAACGGCGCGGGTTTGTTGGTTAGCAGCGTCTGATCCAGCTTCTGGTTCGGTCAAGCCAAAGCAGCCGATGAATTCGCCATTACACATTTTCGGAAGATAGAATTTCTTCTGTTCTTCAGTACCCCACTTCAGGATGGTCAAAGCGACCAGTGAAGTTTGAACGGAGAAAAGTGTACGGGTAGAGGAACAAACGCGGTTGATTTCCTCAGTCATGAGACCGTAGGTGATGTAGTCTAAACCGAGACCGCCGTATTTTTCCGGCACCGGGCAACCAAGAAAACCTTCAGCGAAGATCTTGTTGGCGATGTCCCAGTCGAATTTGCAATCGCGGTCGTTAGCTTGGGCCTTCGGGGCGATCTCACGCTCAGCAAAATCACGCACGTGTTTGCGATAAGCGAGTTGATCGGGTGTGAAATCGAAATCCATGGTTCCTCTTTACTCCTTCTCTTCGTATTGGTCAATCTGAGCTTTTTGCAGGCGTCCGGAATAGTCAATGTAAATTGACTTCCACTCGGTGAATTGGTCGATAGCAGCGGTACCGGCTTCTCTATGGCCGTTACCAGTTTGCTTTACGCCGCCGAATGGCAGTTGAATCTCAGCGCCGATGGTCGGAGCGTTGATGTAAACGATGCCTGATTCCAATTCTTGAATTGCGGTGAACGCTCTGTTCACGTCTTGTGTGTACATGGACAGTGAGAGTCCATATTCGGTGCCGTTAGCTACCTTGAGCGCTTCTTCGAAGCTCTTCACTTCGATTATCGCTGTTACTGGTCCGAAGATTTCTTCTTGAGCAATGCGCATGTCTGGTTTGACATCGATGA
Organism: Candidatus Obscuribacterales bacterium; assembly: GCA_019747875.1. Classification (GTDB taxonomy): domain Bacteria; phylum Cyanobacteriota; class Vampirovibrionia; order Obscuribacterales; family Obscuribacteraceae; genus JAIEPM01. The sequence goes on along the minus strand of JAIEQI010000202.1, from coordinate 7,803 downwards.
AGACCGTCGGCTCGTGGAAGCAGCCCTTTGCGAAATCACCCTGATCGAGAATTTTTCCGCCGGCGGCGAGCTTGGCGCCTTCTTTCTTACCGATTTCAACATACGATTGAACTGATTCGAGCTGCGACTTGTTTACGACAGGTCCGACTTCGATTTCAGGATTCAAACCATTTCCGAGCTTGAGCGCCTTCGTTCTTTCGACGAAGCGATCGCAGAACTCTTTGTAGCGCTTTGTGTGTACGATGATGCGGCTGGTTGCTGTGCAACGTTGACCGGCGGTTCCGAATGAGCCCCAGAGAGCGCCTTCGATAGCAAGGTCAAGATCGGCATCTTCCATTACGCAAATGGCGTTCTTTCCGCCGAGTTCGCAGGAGATTCGCTTCATCAATTCGCCGCATTTTGAGGCAACTTGACGGCCAACAGTGGTAGAACCGGTGATTGAAATTGCTCCGACTCTTGGGTCTTCAACCAATGCCATTCCGCAGCTGCCACCACCACCGGTGATCAGGTTGATTACGCCTGGTGGGAATCCGGCTTCGTTGAGAATTTCGATGAACATCAATCCGCAGAGCGGAGTGTCGGTAGCTGGCTTGAAGACAACCGTGTTGCCTGCGACCAGGGCTGGGAAGATTTTCCAGCTTGGGATAGCGACAGGGAAGTTCCACGGAGTGATAACGCCAACTACACCAATCGGTGCACGAACTGACATTGCAAACTTGTTGGCGAGTTCTGAAGGAACTGTTTGACCAAATAGTCTGCGACCTTCGCCTGCCATGTACTTGGCCATATCGATGGCTTCTTGAACATCGCCGCGAGCTTCCTTGATAACTTTGCCCATTTCGCGGGTCATTACGCGGGCGAGTTCTTCTTTTCTTGCTTCCAAAAGAAGAGCTGCTTTGTACAGCATTTCAGCTCTGGTCGGAGCTGGTGTGCGGCGCCACTCTGGGAACGCCTTGTCGGCCGCGCTGACGGCTTCTTTCACATCTTCGGGACCCGATGATGCAAAATGTCCGATCACTTCGTTCTGGTCAGCTGGGCTGTAGCTGGTGAATGTTTTTCCGCTTTTAGCTTTGACCCATTTGCCATTGATGTAGTTTTGGTAGGTCTGAACCACTCCCGTTTTTCCTTCTGCTTCTCTTGTCTCTGTCTTTGTACTCATGTTGTCCCCCCAGGGTTATTGCTTTTTCGATGCTCTGGAGGCTTGCCGGGCTGTTGCCCCTCGCGCCTCCTCGCTAATTTCCATAGGCTCTGGAATTCCGTCGGGCTATCGCCCTTCTTAGTTCCTCTTATTTGCAAACTTCCTTGATCGCTTTTTCGAGAATGTCGATGCCTTTTTTGGCGTCTTCATCACTCACGTTTAGAGGCGGAATCAAGCGGATGCAATGTCCGTGACTGCCGCAGGTGAGCACAATCATTTTGTGCTCGAAACATTTCTTGGCGACTTCTTCAGCTGTATCGTGCGATGGGCTGCCGTCTTTTTCGTTGAACTCGACAGCAATCATCATGCCGATGCCACGGATGTCACCGACTTGTGGATTTTGGCCGACTGCCGCGCGGAGAGCATCTTGCATCTCCTTGCCTTTCTTAGCTGCGCGTTCGATCAATTTTTCGCTTTGAATAACATCGATTGTCGCCATAGCAGCGGCGCACGAAACAGGGTTGCCGCCGAATGTGGAACCGTGTCTGCCGGGCAGCCATTTGCTGGTGATTTCTTTGCGCGCAATAAAAGCAGAAAGCGGCATGCCGCCAGCGATTCCTTTTGCCATCAACATGATGTCCGGCTCAACTCCGTAGTGTTCAATAGCGAACATCTTGCCGGTGCGACCAAAACCACTTTGAACTTCATCGATGATGAGAAGAATGCCGTGTTTGTCGGCGATTTTTCTCAACTCTTTCATGAAGCTGATTGGCGCTGGGATGTATCCGCCTTCACCTTGTACTGGCTCGATCAAGAACGCAGCAACTTGATCAGGATGTACAAGTTGCTTGAACATCATGTCGATTTGGTGCAAGCACTCTTTTACGCAGGCATCTTCATTGCCGCGGAAGGGTGAGCGATAGGTGTAAGGAAATGGCATAGTGAAGATTGAGCCTGGGAGCGGCTCATACTTCTCTCTGTAAACGAGCTTCGACGTGGTCAATGCAGTAGTGAAGATTGTTCGTCCGTGGAATGAGCCGCGGAAGTTAACGATTACGGGACGACCTGTGACATAGCGAGCCAACTTGACTGCGCCTTCGACGGCTTCTGCACCACTGTTGGCCAGGAATACTGAATCCAATTTTCCAGGGCTGATTTCCGCCAACTTTTTGGCAAGCTCGATATACGGCTTGTTGTGCGTTACAACTGAAGTGTGCATCAGCTGGGCTACTTGCTTTTGGACAGCCTCGACGACAGCCGGATGGCAGTGTCCGATGTTGTTTACGGCGATGCCCTGTGCAAAGTCCAAGTAAGAATCACCATTCATGTCATATACGTATGAGCCTTGGGCTCTCTCAACGACGATTCTGGCGCTACGGCTAAGCACCGGGTTGACATGAGCATCATCCAACGTCAAATACTCAAGATTTTTGTCCGTCGCTTTTACGGTAACCATGACAATCTCCTTGCTCGAAATCTAAGAATGCCTGAATGCGGCAACCAGCTTGCTCATTCGGGCAGATACCCATCTTATCCGAAGGAAATAGAGATCCTTATATACATAAGGATCTCTTCCGCTCTTTCGCAATTTCGATTAAGCCCCGCTAAGAATGTGCCCAGTCACAAAGCAACTAAATGACATTATTCCAATTCATAATTGGGAAATTCACGAATAGACACTGGGCCACTTCCTTGATAGCCTACAACGAAAGCTATGTAAGTCCCCTCACTTGAAGCTATTTACTCCGCGCCTAAACACGAGGAAAAGATTTCACCACAAAGTCAGTTAGGGCGTTTTTACGGAGAGCTATAATTCCGCGTGCTCTCCACTGTTAAGTAAGACTATGGCTTGAAAATTGATCGACGAAGAAAGGTCAACTAGTGCTCGGAAATCGCAATTTCCGAAATACTGACCACTGGGAGTTTCTTCGTTGCATGCAATCAAACGTGCGCTTATAGCATTCTCTGCTGGGAAAGAATGCAGATTGAAGCAGTGTGAATTCTCCTTGAAAGAGGATCAACAAATCACGAGCGATCATGCCGGTTATTGATCTGGCACATAGTTTCCATCTCTCACGACATGCAAAACACGAAGATTCTCAAGGTGCTGCTAATAGCAAGCTCCTTTTGAACTCAGCATGGGCTCATCGAGTAAGTTGCGTAACTTGGACGCATTCCATACTTGGTTTTCCATGCGTGCTTACAGTTGATCAAGCAAGAGATTTCTTGCTTGGCAGAGTTTCGATTTGAGAAAGCCTTTACAGCTTTCCCACAACGCGTGTGGCATGCCGCGAGAGCTTTATTGGGTAGGACAAAAACATAAAGGTATAGTCGCATGATCAAACGAATAGACGTGGCGTTATTGGCCATTGCTGCACTGTCATTCAGCACATTTATTTCCGTCACTCCAATCGCACGTGCGGATGATGATCCTCACGCCGAATATCATCCAGGCGGTCTTCCCACGAAGAAGGACACTCCCATGAAGGAAGCTGAGCGAGAACGGAAAAGCAAATACGAAGATCTAGAAATGAACAAATGGCCGCCAGACCTTTGGCCTCGCGACAAGGATGATAAGAAAGACGATCCCAAATAAGACTAATGAGACTAAATGTAGGGGCGTTTTGAAGTCACAACGTCAGCGCCTTGATTAAACAGCAGCTTCGTGCGTGGATTTCGTGCATACGAACCGCTTCGTTTCAGACCAATCTCAAAAATCCATCGTTAACTTGATTGCCAATCAAGCACACTCGACTATTGGGCATCGAATTTCGACCCAAAAGGAAACGAACATGACAAGAAAGATTAGTGAATTAGTTTTGGTTACCTTCGGATTGCTCTTCAGTTTTTTCTGTTGTCCCGGCGCCGCCAATGCTGAAGATGATTACGACCCGCACGCCGAATACCATCCCGACGGACTCCCGACAAAGCAAGGTCTTCCAACCAAGCAGCGTATCCCAACAAAACAAGCTGAAAAAGATCGAAAAGACAAATACGACAATTTGGAGATGAACAAGTGGCCACCTGATCTGTGGCCGCGAGATCAAAATGATCGAGACGATCCACCAAGAGGGGACATAACCTCGCGTAGGATGAAACCAATAAATAGTCGAGGCAATGACGGCAGTGAGTCGTTGGAATTAAGCAACAACACTGAGGGGCAAATCGCACACGAGAAACTGCTCTCAATTCTCAAAATATCCATCAACCATCTAAGACACAGCGTCAAATAGACTTGTCGTCAAGGTGAGATGCTGATGCAAAAGTATTTGCATTCCGGCTTGGCGCATTCGCTTCTGAGAGCTGTGACGCTACTGCAAATAATGATTTTGTAGTTCACTTATTTGTTGGTAGGCGATTTCGAGAGCTTGTCGTACTCGAGAGATTGATGCCTCGGACGATTTGCGGACTGCATACGCATTGCCTTCCATAGAGGAAATCAATTCTTCTTGAAGCATGCGTCCCTTATCTTCCATCGCTGAGATCTGCCCACGCAGTGAATCATTTACATTAGTCTGCAGCTGCACACCAATCGATTGAAGCTTCGTGAGGACTTGCTTCCTAGCCTGCGCTAATTCAGCGTCAGACTCTATTGTTGCCGCATCCGAAAGTTGCGAAACACTTCGTTCAATCTTGCCTAACTCATCGGCACTGAACCCTGACATTCCACGAGCCTCGACAATTTTCTCATCGACGAACTTCGAAAGAGCGGCGTACATCTTCTCGAACTCTTCGCGCTGCCCGACCTCAACAGTACTCTTCAGTTGGCGCGCATCCTTCGCGGCTTTCTCCATCTGCTCTCTTTGCTCAGCAATTAACGGCTTCAACTCGGCCAATTTCTGAACAGCGAGCTTTTCAACCTCCTCCTTATACTTCTCACGAAGCTGCTCGGCTTTGATGGATAGCGACTGCTTGTAATTGAGCAATCGCGGCAACAAGACATTGCTTCCTCGTATCTCCGCATGTATTTGGATATTCAGTAGCGAAAGTGCGATACTCTCGTTAATCGCTTCCAATAAATGTGAGGATAAAGTATCTAATCGATTTAGACTCTCCTGCCTGTAGCTGGCAAGTTCGGCTTTAAGGCGTTCATAAGTGGAAGACAACTCGGAATCACTATGCAATGAAAGCTCGTTGGCCCTGACTTCTAGCTGTTCATAAGATTTCTGGAGAACGACAGCATGCTGACGTCCAACCTCTTCCAATCTGGAATGCATAAGCAGAAGAACTTCTTGCAACGAAGCTAATCCCTGTTCATGTTGTCCCTGGCATTTATCCGAGAATCCGCCAGCCAACCCGAGAATGTTGGTGCTGAGCTCATCAAACTGTTGCAACACCTCGACGCTTAAAGTCGAACTCAGGTTTTCGATTTCCGTTGCACCGGAATTGGACACGGAGGAGATGGTGTCGAACGCAGTTCCAACCGACTCGCCTACCTGCTCCTTCAACTCTTCGCTCGTACCGGCAAGCCGCCTGGACAATACCGTTTTAAGTGAGAGAATATTTCGCAGACTAGCCTGCTCTTTCACAGCAAGCTTTGATATTGTCAGCGTCAGATCTCGTTGTAGACGTCCTTGAATTTCATCTAGTTTCTGTTCGAGCTTCGCGTTGGCACGCTGTGCTTGCTGCTCCAACTTAGCAACAAGCCCTCCAACGGCTGCCGAGGCAGGCTCATGCCCCATGATGGCGCCCGACGTCGCTGCCATAAACGAACCGGAGGTACTCAATGATGGGACGGGCGATGACGCAGGTAGAACGGGTGGAAGCGAGGGGGCAGGCGGAGGCACTGTCGGTGTCACCGGCGGAATCGATGCGGACTGTGGCGGCACGAGTGGTGTCACCGGTGGCGGTGTCAGAGGAGAGTTGACCGGAACGGAAGTGTTCCCAAATGGATTAGCTATGCCAGCGTTGCCTGCAGGCTGAATATCAGGAGCAGCAGCGGATTGAGCAGATGCAGACACTACTGGTGCCGCGAGCGGATTTTCCATGGCGGCTTCAGTAGTAACCGGCGAGGCAGATAGATCAGCTGTCGGCGATGCCGCTAGAGGATCCGACGCCAGTGCAGGTACATCACTTGGCGGTGAGGCAGGGGCTTCAACTGACGGCGACTGGTCTAGAGAAGCAGATGGTGGTGCATTACCCGGCAGCGATGGAGTTGTCGGAAACGGATCGAACGATGAGCCCGGGGTCGAGGGATCTTGCACGATAGGAGCAGCCGGCGCAGGTTGTTCTGTGGGAGTACCAAAAGGATTCCCGAGAGCAGTCGCAGGGGGGATTTCTGAAGTTGGAACTGAAGTGGTATCGAAGGGATTATCTATGAGCGATGCGGCCGGCGGCTCGGATGGCGGACTCGACACGAATAGATTCGCGAGCCCCTGTGTAATCGCACTTTCCAGAGAAGGAGACTGTGATATGGGCGAGTCAACAGGATTGGCAGAGCTTGAAGGTTCAGAAACACCGAAAGGATTTTCGATTGAACCGGTAGCTGGTGGAATTGTAGAAGCAGCAAATGGGCTCTCCATTGAGCTTGCAGCCGGCGCTGGAGCAAATGGATTCTCCATCGAACCTGAAGCTGACGCTGAGGCACCAAATGGATTCTCGACCGAGCTATTAGATGGTATCGACAATGCATCCGCGCTAGCAGGCGGTGTTGAGGTAGCAAAAGGATTCTCAATTGAACCGGCTGATGTGGATGAATTGATCGCCGCGTTAGAAGGAGACGGTACTCCGAAAGGATTCTCGACGGCGCTAGACGCTGCAACGGAGGTACCAAATGGGTTAGCAATCGAACTCTGCAAAGGCTGGGCATTTTCTGACTGGTTCGGAGATGGACCAGGAACGGCATATGGATTGTCCATGGGGCTTGAAGGCGCATCGCTTGCGACATCAGAACCCATTGGTGCCAACAGACTTTGAAGGGATGGAATTTTTTGCGAACTCTCAGCCGGAACATCTGAGTTTGGTGGCAACGAACTTCCTGCCGCAGCCAAGGTAGCCGGTCCTGTTTGACCGAATGGTGAGCCTGAAGCGAACGGGTTATCTGGAACAGCCGGAGGACTGGCTGTTTCAGCGGACAGTTGCAGTTGTGCAGCCAATGCACCGAGCATTGGAGCGGAGAAGTCAGATGGACCTCCCGAAGCAGGCGCTGAAGCATCGGCTGTAGATGCTGCTGCAGACGGAACTATGTTTGCAGGAGCATCTGAGGCAAAGGGATCAAAAGCTGGAGTCGATGAAACAGCAGGCACTGAAAGATCAGAACTTGGAACAGCCGGAGTATCCGTCAGCCCCAAAGCCGAAGCTGCGACACTATCCGGCAACGGGATTGACTGAAATGGATCCAATGCAGAAAGCGCTTCCGCAGTCAATTTAGCAATTTGCTGCTGTTGATTTAGAAGTGCTGCAGCAGGGTCGTGCTTTGCTGCCTCTGCAGCTTGCTCTGCGATGAGCCGCATTGCTTCCTCTGCGGATTTGGCAGCGATTCTCTTCGCTTCCTCTTCTTCCGCTGCTTGTCGGGCAGCTTCTTCTTCCGCTGCTTTTCGGGCAACTTCTTCTTCCGCTGCCTTTCGGGCAGCTTCTTCTTCCGCTGCTTTTCGGGCAGCTTCTTCTTCCGCTGCTTTTCGGGCAGCTTCTTCTTCCGCTGCTTTTCGGGCAGCTTCTTCTTCCGC
>JAIEQI010000186.1 GCA_019747875.1 Candidatus Obscuribacterales bacterium | reverse complement strand
CGGGATCGAACCGAATTCAGTAGAGTGGCGGGATCGAACCGAATTCAGTAGAGTGGCGGGATCGAACCGAATTCAGTAGAGTGGCGGGATCGAACCGAACTCAGTAGAGTGGCGCAGATTATTCTTTCTTGTTTTTCTTCAGAAGCATATAAAGCATCGCGCCTGCGGCTAGTAATTCGACTAGCTTAGCTACATTCTCACCGGTGCGATCTAAAGGTATCTTTTCTTCAGCAGCTAGATTGCTCTTTGAGTCATTTATCGCCTTTAGAAGGGTTTCGGTTTCGCTATCTTTTCCCTTGCTTGCAATCTGTTTCAGCACATCCTGAATAATAGGTTCGCCGGGCGTTAACTGGAAAGCAGTATAGGCATCGTCTTTGAGCTTGAGTGGGTCGCTGCTTCCGCTTTCCAGCGCTTTGACGTTCTTCTCCGTCAAGGCTTGCGTTAGGTCACGTCGGTTTCTCAATGATCCAAGAAGCCATGCACTACTTTCGGTGGCATTGCCATTTTGCCACAGCAGTATTCCTAAAGTGCGCGAAGCGCAGGAGGAATCTTTATTGACTGCTAGGAATTTGCGCAGCTGCTCTTCAGCTCCCTTTCTGTCTCCTGACTGAAGGCATGAAAGAGCGTATATGTAGGTCGCGTTTGGATATTCTTCGACGAAGCTTTGATCGTTCATTAAAGGAGCAATTAGTTTCTTTACTGCCTCGGGTGAGTCAATCTTAGAAAGTGCAACCTTATCTAAATCACCCTTGATGAGTTCGTTTGCGTGTTTCGAATCGCCTAGCATGCAGGCCAGTGTGAATGCTCCTAGTTTGTTTGATGGGTTTGACGAGAGGGCTGCCTGCAGATCCGCTCGGCTGTCAGTTGAGGTCTTGATCGAGACCGTACTGGCACTTGTCTGTTCGAGCTGAGCTAATGCTCTGCTTACTAGAATCTCTGGGCTCTTAGGATCCAGCGCAAGACCATCATTCCAAAGCTTCATTGCATTTTCACGATTGCCCAGTCGCCACTGTGCTGTTCCTGCAATTGCGAGGATTGGAGCGCTTTTCTCCTCTTCCATTGCCCAGCCAATCCACTCGGCTGCCCTGTGCGGACGCTTCGCAATCAAACATTGCTCGGCGATAGTCTTGAGCACGTTCGCTTTCTCGGTTCCCGTCACGCTGCCGAAGTCCACCATATCCCGTGGGTTGAGCGGCGTGTCTTCGAACATTTGCCTGTTATCTTCGAGGAATGTCTGTGTCTCATACGTGCGTTGAACGCTGTACTCAAAATAGTTGTGGTCGTCAGTGTTCACGGGGACGTTCGCTGCCAGCTTTGTCGTGCTCTCAGGAGTTGCTATCAAACAAGCCAACATTGCTTCTGGAGAAGTAATTCCGTAGCCGCTCAATTCCTCCCTGATTTCTTTCTTGGCATACACCTCTTTCACTCGGCTGTAATCGAATTTGATTGGTGTATCGCTTGCTAACAAGATGATATCGGGATACTTTCCGCTTCTGAAAACGGCTAAGTTAGTGAACTGAGACTTCATGCTGCTAATGATCGCTCGGATGTTCGCCGGCGAAACTTCCGTGCTTTGAGCCCAGTTCGACAGGATGCCGTTTTGATTGAGTTGCCCATGGCATATCTTGAAGAATTCCTTGGTGAACAGGTTGCATACGCCGACCTGCCATGGATTGCTCGGTTCAGAAACGATGACGTCGTATTTCTTGTCTGATGCCAGCAGGAAATTTCTTCCGTCATTGAATTCTATTTTGCATCGGGGATCTTCTTCTGCTTTGTGATTTACTTTGTGAAAGTATTTCGACGCGTCCAGCACTTTTTGTTCAAGTTCAATATTGACTATATCTTTCAGAGGGAAAAGCGCGCTAGCGCCCGCACTGACGCCCGTTCCCCAGCCAATGATGCAATCTGACTCAGCCTTGGGCCTGAGCACAAGGGGCAGGATCGCGACAAGGCTCTGCGTGCACATGTCGGCCGTATCGTTTCCATCGATATTTCCGTTGGTAATTAGTACGTGTTGCGGTGGATTACTGTGTTTAAAGACGCCGACTGTGGCAGAAACACCATCCTCATAGTAAACAAGTTCTAGATCGCCCAATAGTTGTTTGCGAGTTTTTTCAAACAATAAACCGATTGCGGCATTCGTCTGAGTGTTCCGTCTTAACGGTTGCGCAAGCAGAAGGAACGTTCTGTCCCAAATGTTGGGGTAGATGATCGCTATCAGGCAAAGTATTGCTGCAATTACACTGGAACTCATTCTTGCCTTCGAACTGACCGTGTTAGCCATGAATAAGGCTGCGACACCGATCAGCATGTTGATGGCGGCGGCAAAAACCAACATTTTTTCGACGCCGAGAACTGGTACCAGCACGAACCCAGCCAACAGTGCTCCACCTATTGCGCCAAGCGTATTGGCACTGTAAATGGTGCCTACTGATTCTCCTACTTCGTCTAGCGCGCGAACGCAGGATTTGACCACTGCTGGGAATGTAGCGCCTAGCCCCAAAGTGAGTGGCACGAAAGTACTTGCTGCAAGTAAGAATTTCACGAGGATCGCTAACTCTGGGCTGCCTTTGAAGACCGGGGACATTATCAGAACGGCCGCTGGGAGAACGTTGTAGAACATCATTGCCATCATTGCGAAAATTGCAATTGCAATTTCGATGACTGCAAAGACAAGCACCGGATCTTTGCGTTTATCAATTACCCGTGCGCAGAGCCAACTACCCAAGAAGATCCCGATCAAAAACGTGGTCAGCATGCAAGTAAACGCATAAGTGCTGGAGCCAATTACAAGAAGTAGAGCGCGCGTCCAGCCCACTTCGTAAATCATGGAAATTGCGCCAGATAAGCCAAACAAGGCGATCATTGCTCTTACTTTATTTAGAGAGAACTGATGAGTTCCGACAAGCTGTTCCGATTCTTTGCCGTTATGTGATTCGCTTAACGGCGTCGAATCTTGGACTGATGCTGCAGTTTCGCCTGCCTTGCTAGCCTCGTTTTTTTCATTGGCGGATACAACGCTAGGTTGTGCCTCTGCGGACGAGGTGGACTGATTCCGGGCCTCCTCAGCTGTGGCAGATGACGGGGCTATTGTGGAATCAGTTGCTGGCGCGGCAGTGGGGACCGGGTCCGACTCTGCAGCTAAGCGTGATTCGGCTGAGCGTGAGAGATAGGCAACGACCAGGAATAAAATTATATTGATCGCCGCGGCAATGCAAATCGCTGCGTGTAACCCTAAAATTGGTAGTAAAACGAACCCAGCTAGCGCTGCCCCGCCAACGGCGCCAAAGGTGTTTATGGCATAAAGGCTGCCCACCTGTTTGCCGACTGTATTGGGATTGTTTGAAACATATTTGGCTAGAAGAGGAAGCGTGGCTCCCATGCAAGCCGTTGGAATAATCAGAACGGCGCCTGCAACGCAAAGTCGGAGAATGGGGAACAAGAATCCGACGCTGCGGTATGCCCAAATCATCTTATATAAAGGAACGGCACTTTCTAATAAATGCGGTACGGCGAGTGCCCATATGCCAACTATGCCTTCGAGGATGCCATACCAGAGAAGTGGGCGAGCAGTTTTCATGCATAAACGACCGCCGATGTAGCTTCCGGCAGCTAATCCAGTCATAAAAACAGCCAGGACGGATGCTGTAGCAAACGTCGTGGAGCCGAAAAGGAAGACCAGTAAACGATTCCAGACAACCTGATAGATCAGGCTGCTGAATCCGGAGGCGAAGAAGAGCACGGCTATTATTGCAAAGCCGGTGAGAAAGTGGTTTGAACGCGTTACTGGTAAAGAGTTTGGGAGCGCGGTTTTTTCTGTAGTAATCATAGATACCTTGGGAGAACTCTTCAAAGTTAATGTTGGGAAGGTAAACTAAGCAAGTGGAAATTCACTTCTAATATATTTTGGATTCTTGTGAACTAAACCAGTACCATAATTTTTTTCTAGGATTCGATGTTAGGTGATACCACTATGGATGCCTTGCTGATGGTGGCACATGTAGTGCCGCTAGTTGCTCTTTCTTGTAAGGCAAGGGGATGTACTGAACGTTTGGCTGATGCGGCGTTGTTTGCGGGTAGAGGTCCATTAGATCGTAGAGAGACTTGGGCATTCCTGTGCTTACTGGAAGACCGAGCTTTTTCACGTCTTCAACTGTTAACGGATGGTCGTGAGTCCATTTCCCCGACAAAAGTTCTTGCGAAATCTTCTCTATGTCATCGGGATCTACTTTTACTGCCGGAATGTGATCTCGCAGAATCTTTTGTAGCAACGCGTCCATTTGTTTAATAGATTTGCGGGCAATATCTGCAAGTATAAGCATCTCGTCAGATATTTGTTCACTCGATTTGGTTTGCGCCAATCTCAAAATACTAACAGCTGGATGCTGTCCTATTTGCGGATCTACGGGACCGAGAACGGCGTTCTCATCCATTACTATTTCATCAGACGCCAGCGCCAGCAAGGTGCCGCCAGACATTGCATAATGCGGAATAAATGTAGTGACCTTGGACTGATGCCTCGTTAGCGCCGTTGCGATTTGCTGCGCTGCCAGTACAAGTCCTCCGGGAGTGTGGAGAATCAGATCGATCGGCATATCGCTTGGTGTCAAATGAATTGCACGCAGAATGCGCTCGGAATCTTCAATACTGATGAAGCGCGCGAGGGGGAGCCCCAGCAAGCTCATGGTTTCGCTTCGGTGTATCAGGACGATCACACGCGATTTACGTTCATGTTCTATTTTTGATATGAGGTCGCGTCGTGCAGCTTCGAGTTGTTTCTGCCCGAGAGAGGGCAACCCTACGGAGAGTACAAGAAGTGGCAGAAGCCAGTCGATCATATCAGGATCCTGTCGTAACCAGTGTTTTTTCTGTGCGTGTCAACATGATTCCGCGTTTGCGCATCTCTTCGAGAAATCTTGTTCGCGGAACTGAAAGCTCCTGGTACAGTGTACCTCGATCTTTGATCTCGTCGTTCGCTAACATCTGCGCGATTATGGAAATCGGGAAAGCCGAAGTACGCATCATCGCGGAAAGTCGGGTGCTTTCATCCATGTAATCGATTGCTTCCCAGGTGATTTCGGTGTGCAAGTCTTTCTTCATTCCTCTTGCTTCTACACGGATCAAAACCACGTCAGGCTCTGCCACTGGCAATCGCTGCTCAAGCAGTTCGCAAAGCAACTGTCTGGGGCTTACATGATGGGATGCTGACGCCAGCGGCGAGGAGTTCATCAACCCGAGGTCTCGCAAGAACTTTATTTTTTCGCAGTGCCCTTCGTATCTGATAGTCTTGAAGTCCAGATTTCTCAAATTGCTTCCTAAGGTCGAAGGCAAGGTGGAGATACCACCTGAAGTATGAAAGGCTTCGAGCGGTCCAAACGGCGCATGGAAGCTTACCTCCTCGACGTCTGTCAGCGAGGGAACCCGCAGCAATTTACTATCTTTGATGATGGTCGCATCTTCGATGTATTCGCTTAGTAAACCCTCGACAGAAAAATATTGAGCATAATTGAGCGGCGGTCGAGGCTCAACAGGGAGACCCCCAACTCTTATGTGGATGTCGTGAGTTTCGTCGAGATCGTTGTAGGCACTGGCCGCTAGTATTGATACCAATCCCGGTGCCAAACCGCAATCTGGAATAATCGCTAATTCTTTCTCCCGTGCCATCTCGTCAAGAAGGAACTGCTTGCGCACAATATCTTCGTTGCCGCCGAGATCGCAAAAGCTGCTGCCTGATTCCAGCGCTGCTTTTGCAAGGTCATAGTTGAATTTGAAGGGGACGCAGCTTATAGCGACATCTACGCCGGAAAGAACGTAGCTTAATTCCTCGGTATCTTGAACATCAGCTCGAATGACGGAAAGATTCTCGCTCGGGAATTCTTTGGTTACCTTTTCCAAGCGGACTGCATTGCAGTCGACAACGATGATTTTTGCATCCGGATTGAACTTGCAAAGGTCAAAGACGACTGCTCGCCCCATTTTTCCAGCGCCGAGTACCAGAAACCGCATTACAACCCCACCGCTTTCGATGAATCCCATCCTTATATACCCTAAACGGGTCGACCTGAACAAGCGGGCAGTTTGAGCCGCCCTGAGCGCCCAATTGATTGCCGTTCTCCTATTGGCGCTGAGCCCTAAGCGGACGGGACGTCCGCTGGCCATAGTTATAGGCGGACAAGATGATGCTTGGCGATCTCATGTATGGAGCGAAGACATCATCTTGTCCGCCCATGTGAAGGTTCTGGTAATCACGCAAATAGGTTTGTTTCAGATCTTCAGCTGCAGCGCGCTTCGCGCTTTATGGGCGGACGGGACGTCCGCGCTCCATGCATGAAAGATGTCCGCGCTCTCATGCGGCTGCACTTCGCTTGATCCAGCGCATAAGCTGGCGGGATGCCGGTTCTCAGCCTTTTTGCTCGTATAAGGTTGAGGCCAAACTTCTTTGACCATGACAACTCGCGCTCCCAAAATTGCATGTGCCCGAAAGCATTGGCATACAACGCGCTGCAGCTCCGGTGTCAGCGGTGTCGACTTTGTTCGATGTAAAAGATCTTTGACGTCTACTAGGGCTGGCCAAACTACCTGCATGACCATTTGGAAGAAGCGACCACCCGTCTACTTTTGCGCATGGCGCTCCGATTGGATGGCTATGACTAGACTCAGAACGACTCGCTCATACTACTGAGCGCAAGATAATGACTCTGAGATCCAGGAGCGTTAATAGGTGGAGCGGCGTTTTCCGCCGTCGACACATATTGTTGAGCCCGTTATGTAAGATGCTTGGTCGGAGCAAAGGAAACAAACTACATCTCCGAATTCTTTCGGGGATCCCAATCTGCCAGCCGGAATTGTCTTGAGCATTTCAGCCATATAGTCGTCTCTGCTCTGACCGGAATTTGAAATGCGCGTATTTAGCAAGTCTTCTGTACGATCTGTTTGCACCATTCCTGGTGCTACACAATTTACGGTGATTCCGAACTTAGCAATCTCATCTGACAGACTCTTGCTTAGTGACGTCGATGCTGAGCGCAAGGCATTGGAGATCGCAAGCATTGGAATAGGCTCAATTACGCTAAGTGATGTGATGGTAATGATTCGCCCCCATTGTGCTTTCTTCATGTATGGAATAAATGCCGAATTGAAATGGACGACCGGAATGAATAGGCGGTCAAATCCTTCATGCCATTGTTCTTCCTTTGTTTCCATTACGAAACTGGCTTTGGGACCGCCAACATTGTGCACCAGGATGTCGGCACCGATCCACGCTTCGAGAATTTTGTCGACGCACTGTTGCCTGCTTTCGTGGCTCGTCAGATCACATGTCGCCCACTGCACATCTGGCGAACCCATGGACCTCAAGTTCTCAGCCGCGGACTTCAATGCTCCTTCTTCTCGGCTAACAAGGAACAGCGAGGCGCCTTCTTGGGCAAGTGCTTCTGCGCTGGCTAATCCCAAACCTTTCGATCCGCCGCAAATAACGGCTCTTTTGTTCTTAAGACCAAGATCCATTGCATTATCCCTTCTTGTTCATGAGCCTGTAGGGGCTACGCCGTGCGTCGCCCGCCTTTGTTCGATCCTGGGAGCGCCGACATCCTGCCGGCTTCTTTTTTGAGGAGCGATGCATGGCATCGTTGCTACTAGTTGCTTCCAATAGCGATGCATTCGACTATCCTATTGCGCTTTGTACCGGTAGCAGATTGTTTTCATTTCGGAGAAAAATTCAAGCGCCCAGCGCCCGCCTTCACGACCGATTCCGCTCGATTTCTGTCCGCCGAATGGAGTGCGAAGGTCGCGCGCGAACCAGCAGTTTATCCAGACGATTCCGCTCTTTATGTCGCGAGACATGCGATGTTGCCTGTTTGCATCATTGGTCCAAACGCTGCAAGATAAGCCATATGGCGTAGAATTTACCATTTGCAGCAAATCTTCTTCACTCTTGAATGGTATCAAAGGCAGTACTGGTCCAAAGATCTCTTCCTGACAGACGCGAGAGTTGTTATCAATCTCGCTAATCAATGCGGGACTCAAGAAGTTACCTTCGCCCAGGTTATTTAGCCGTTCTCCGCCAAAGAGTAGCTTGCCGTCTCTCTTTCCGATCTCGATGTACGACTGTACTTTTTGCAATTGCTCCTTGCTAATGATCGCGCCCATTTGTGTTTTCTCTTCAAGTGGATTACCTACGCGAATTTGTTTCACGCGTTCTAGCAAGTCGTCGCGAACTTTGTTGTAGATCGATTCTTGAACAAACAACCGAGAGCCAGCCAGGCATATTTCGCCTTGGTTGCGATAGGCGGCGCGAATTGCCGTTGGCAATGCATCTTGAAGATCTGCATCTTCAAAAATTATATTGGCGCCTTTTCCACCTAGCTCGAAGCTGAGCTTCTTCAATGTTGCGGCGGCTGCGCCCATGATGGCGCGTCCTGTCGATGTCTCGCCGGTGAAGGAAATGCAGCGAACATCAGGATGTGTGGTTAAAGCTTCGCCAGCTGACTTTGCGCCAAATCCATTTACGACGTTGAAGACGCCTTCGGGCACTCCAGCTTCCTGCATTAATGCACCAAGTAAGTTTGCGGTGTGAGGAGTCCACTCCGCCGGTTTCAAAATGCAAGAGTTTCCCATCGCCAAGCAAGGTGCAATCTTCCACGTTGCTAAATAGAGCGGCAAGTTCCACGGAGTGATCAATCCTGCCACTCCAAGCGGTTCGCGTATTGCGAGGTGGCGTTCGTTTGCGTTCACCGAATAAGAATCATCGTGCAAAGCCTGAGCATAATCGGAAAAGAAATGAAAGTTTTGCGCCGCGCGTGGAATGTCGCCTTCGCGGCTTTCGGTAATCGGTTTGCCGGTGTCGACGGTTTCCGCCAACGCTAGCGTCTCCAAATTTTTCAGTATCAGATCGCCTACTCTGCGAAGAATTGTGCAACGCTCCTGCATCGACATCCTGGGCCAGGGACCTTGTTCAAAAGCATGCTTCGCGGCGGCCGCAGCCTCGTCGATATCTTCGGCGCCACCATTTGCGACTTTAGCTATCGCTTTGCCAGTTGAGGGATCTATGTCCTCGAAGTATTCACCTTTTTTGGGAGCTCTATATTGGCCATTAATGTAGTTGTCGATCGTCTTTGTATCGTTAGCGACTGCAGAACTCATAGATCTTCCTCTTTTAAGCGCTCCGGAGCTGCTCAGGGCTACCGGCCCTCTCAATTCCTTCGCTATATGCCAGGGGCTCATAATCATAATGCCTTGACCCATGTCCAAAGTAGGCATGTAACTGTCTGTGTCCAGTCCAAATTAGTCTTTGAACATGGCTATTGCTTTGATTTCGATGAAATTTCGGCCCGGCAGTCCGGCTGCCTGGATTGTTGTGCGAGCTGGTGGTTCGGGAAATGAAAAGTACTCGGTATAGACTTTGTTGTAGCGTTGAAAGTCTTTCATATCCGCGAGGAAAACGCTGACATCCACAAGATCATGCAGGCTAAGTCCAGCGGCTTTCAGTACACCTTTCAGGTTCTCCAGGCAACCGCGTGTTTGTACTTCGATGTCATATTCAATAACTTTACCGTCGGCGTCCATCTTTATGCCTTGCTCGATTCCAGTTTCCGGATGGCGGCATCCTTGTCCGGAAATAAATAGAAGATGTCCGGCGCGCATGGCGTGGGAGTAGTTGCCTAGTGGGCTTGGCGCGGGGTCGTCGACCTGAATTGCTTTTCGGATTGTTTGTTGGCCGCTATTTGTCACAATCTATCTCCCTGACTTTTGATGGACCTTTTGCGTCGAGTTCGATGCCGGTGTCGGTTCTATCGCGCTCTTGACTAGTCTTTCTCGGTGAAATGAAATACTAGCAAAAGAGCCTGCTAAATAAGGTCAATTGCTGAGATAATTAGGACCTGTTGCGTACTAGTGTTACTCGGGAAGCAGTGCTTATAAGCGCTACTAAAGCCCGTGAATCTGCAAATCGTTTAGTTAGAAATATCGTAAGGCTTGCCATGAGCAAATTTGCAACTATCAATTTTAAGAAGTGGATTGACGAAAACCGGCATCTGCTAAAGCCGCCCGTGGGCAACAAGAT
This sequence comes from Candidatus Obscuribacterales bacterium, assembly GCA_019747875.1. Taxonomy (GTDB): domain Bacteria; phylum Cyanobacteriota; class Vampirovibrionia; order Obscuribacterales; family Obscuribacteraceae; genus JAIEPM01. The sequence continues at coordinate 12,496 of JAIEQI010000186.1, read as the reverse complement.
GATCTGGAAGGATCGCGAGTTTATCGTTATGGTAATGGGCGGCCCGAATGTGCGCACTGACTATCATATTAATGGTGGTGAAGAATTCTTCTATCAACTTGAAGGCAACATGACTCTTAAGGTAATAGAAGACGGAAAGCCTGTTGATTTGCCGATCAACGAGGGCGAAATCTTTTTGTTGCCTCCGAGTGTTCCGCATTCTCCGCGCCGACCGCCGAATACTATCGGTCTGGTAATCGAGCGAGAGCGTCGTGAAGGTGAACAAGATGGACTTGCCTGGTATTGCGAAGAGTGCGGCGAGAAGCTGTATGAAGAGCGCTTCCAGCTGACCAATATAGAAACTCAATTTCCTCCGGTGTTCGATCGCTTCTATGACACGAAGGAAAATAGCACTTGCAGAAAGTGCGGAGTGCGCGCACTTCGTCCGGAGGTAAAGGCTTGAAAAAGGCAGATATTCACGCTCATATCCTGCCATCGGAGCTGCCTGACTTCAAGGACAAGTTCGGATATGGCGGCTTCATCACGTTGCAACATCATGCGCCCGGTCGGGCCAAAATGGTGCGCGACGACGGAAAGTTCTTCCGCGAAATTGAAAGCAACTGTTATGAGCTAGATGCCAGAATTGCAGATCTCGATCAGAAGGGCGTGGATATTCAGGTCGTTTCGACGGTGCCGGTGATGTTCAGTTACTGGGCAAAGCCCGATGATTGCCTGGCCATTTGCCGGCTGCTCAATGATCATATCGCCGAGGCTGTGCGTGTTCATCCAAAGCGTCTTGTCGGACTTGGCAGCATTCCCATGCAAGACTCAGAGCTGGCCGTGAAGGAACTCGAACGTTGCGTGAAAGAACTCGGGCTTGCCGGGGTGCAGATTGGATCGCATGTGAATCAGCTGAACTTGAATGAGCCTTCGCTCTTTCCAATATTGGAAGCTGCACAATCGCTGGATGCGTGCGTTTTTGTACACCCGTGGGATATGCTTGGGCCGGATCGCATGAACAAATATTGGATGCCCTGGCTGGTAGGAATGCCGGCAGAATCAACGCTTGCTATTTGTTCGATGCTGTTTGGCGGCGTGTTCGAACGGCTGCCGAATTTACGCGTTGCCTTCGCCCATGGTGGCGGTTCCTTCCCTGGCACGTTCGGACGAATCGAGCATGGTTTCAATGTTCGGCCGGATCTATGTGCGGTGGACAACAAAGTAAATCCGAGGGAGTATCTGGGCAAATTTTGGGTTGATTCGCTGGTTCACGATCCCGATATGCTGCGCCTCATAGTCAAAATGTTTGGAGAGGACAAAGTTGCTTTAGGCACAGATTTTCCTTTCCCTCTTGGTGAGGATGAACCAGGTAAGTTGATTCAATCCATGCTGGACTTCACCGATCAGACTAAAGAGAAGCTTCTATATAAGAATGCTTTTGATTGGATTGGACCTGCTGCACAACATTGCATGCATTGCGATCACTCGCTGGTAAAGGAAAGCCCCTGATGATTCAAAATGAAGTTGTCGGTTATGAAACACTGGCGTCTTACGAAAACAGTGAGACCTTCGCCAAGCTCATGGACAAGCGCGATCCGCTTCGATCTTATCGCGATCAGTTCCTTTTTCCTCAGGGGAATTATCTCGGGCAGCAAGTGCTCTATATGGCGGGAAACTCGCTCGGGTTGCAGCCCATAAATGCTAAAAGGTTCATTGATGAGGAATTGAAAGACTGGGCAAACATGGGTGTCGAGGGGCACTTTCATGCAAAGCACCCTTGGCTGCCGTATCACGAAAATTTGACTGAATCAACGGCTCGTCTTGTTGGCGCAAAACCGCACGAAGTTGTCGTAATGAATTCGCTGACTGTAAATCTTCATTTGATGATGGTGTCGTTTTATAGACCCCAGAAAGATAAATACAAGATCTTAATTGAAGGAGGGGCGTTTCCTTCTGATCAGTACGCAGTGGCTTCTCAGGCGGCTTTTCATGGATATGATCCAGCCTCCGCTGTTATGGAGTTGGTGCCGCGTCCAAATGAAGAAATTCTCCGCACTGACGATATAGTTTCTTTCATTGAAGAACATGGCAAATCGATCGCGCTGCTTATGCTTGGTTCGTGTAACTACTTGACCGGGCAAGCCTTCGATATTCCTGCAATCACTGCCGCTGCGCACAAGCACGGCTGTATGGTTGGTTTCAACCTTGCTCATGGTGCCGGAAATCTTGCTGTACAGTTGCATGAGTGGGATGTTGATTTTGCGGTCTGGTGCAGTTACAAGTATTTGAACGCCGGACCCGGCGGCATTGCAGGATGCTTTGTGCATGAGCGCCATGCCCAGAACTTCGAAGGACCGCGTTTCACCGGCTGGTGGGGGCATGATAAGCAAACTCGCTTTCTGATGGGACCTTATTTCAAGTCAATTCCTACTGCTGAGGGCTGGCAATTGAGTAACCCCCCGATATTTCAATTGGCTTCGCTTCGGGCTTCCATGGAGCTGTTCGACAAAGCCACAATGACGGAAATCCGGCGCAAAGGTGATTTGCTAACCGGGTTTTTGGAATTCTTATTGAGATCAATGCCGAATGAATATTGTCAGATAATCACACCACGTAATATCAAGGAGCGGGGGAGTCAGCTTTCAATTCGAGTGAAAGGTAAACCGCGCGAGCTTGTAAAAACTTTGACTGCCGCTGGTGCGATTTGTGATTTTCGCGAGCCGGATATCATTCGTGCGGCCCCCGCTCCTTTGTACAATAGCTTTGAAGATGTATTTCGTTTCGCCTCTCTGTTTCTAGAACATGCAAGTAATGCAGTTTGAAGATTGAGTTATGCTTGGTACAGATAATTAAGGGCGTAGTGAATTTGTGATCAGGCAGGGATTCTCGAAGGAGGCGCCAAGCGCCTCCCTGTTAATCTCTCATTAGTTCTGTGGTCCGCTGTAGCTACCGTAGCTGCCGTATGATCCATACGAGCCCATCGTATTCTGTCCACCTGTTCGGACTGCGCCTTGCGTATTCTTGAGTGACTTCAACTTTGGCAAGCCTTTTCTGACTGCATTTTGTTTTTGTTCTAGTTCTTTCTTCAAATTTTCGTTCAACATGACTATTACCTCCCACGTTGTTTGATGTCGTCTTCAGAATTGTGGAGATGCTGATCCAGTTTGAATGCTCTGTGTGCAGTTCACTCCGGCTGAAGTTGCGACCGGTGTTGCGCTGGCTTGACCACCCAGTCGAGCTGCGCCTTGTGTATTCTTAAGTGTTTTCAACTTAGGAAGGGCTTTTCTCATGGACTTGATTTGATTCGATTTCTCATTCGAATTTGCAATGTTCATGTCTTTCTCTCCTTCGTCGTTTGCGATAGGTACAAGATAACGAAGCCTTGTAGGTAAGTTGTGAGGAAATGGAAGCTGCCCGGACTTTTTTAGGGGCGACCGCTTAACCACTCGGCTGATTTTGTGAGGCAGCGTTAAGCATCGGGCGCTTATAAAAGTTCGCATACGCTGATAGGTACAGGGCTTTGGGCGTGCGTCATGATACAATTGCCGCACGCTGACAGCCGATGGACCGTTGGCGCTAAGCCCCGGGTTTTAGGGTGGACGAATGTCTATGCAAGTTAAGAAGTCTGACCGAATTGCTCTCGTCGGAGCAGGGCTGGTTGGTTCGCTTTTAGCAATTTTTATGGCACGTCGCGGCTTTAAGATTGACATGTATGAGCGGCGCCCCGACATGAGGAAGGAAGCGATCAGCGCTGGTCGTTCTATAAACCTGGCGATTTCGACGCGTGGAATCAATGCGCTAGCGCGCTTGGGTATTGACGATGAGGTGCTGTCACAAGCGGTTCCTATGCGTGGTCGTATGATGCATTCCCCGCAGGGCGAGCTCACATTTCAGCCTTATGGAATGAACGATAAACAGTGTATCAATTCAATTTCGAGGGCGACCTTGAATAAGGCTCTGATGACGCATGCTGAGAAGGATGGTCATGCACAGATATTCTTCAATCAGAGGATAACTGGTGCTAACTTCGATACCGGAGAAATCTTCATAGAGGATCATCGAAGCGGTCAAACCAGATCGGAAAAATATGATCGCATAATTGGAACCGACGGTTCCGCCTCGGCAATTCGAAATGAGATGCTCAAGTTGCCGGACTACTCGTGCACGGAATCATTGCTTGAGTATGGCTATAAGGAGCTTGTGGTACTGCCGAACGCCGATGGTAGCTTCAAGCTTGAGCGAAACGCGTTGCATATTTGGCCGCGCGGAAACTTCATGCTAATTGCCTTGCCGAATTTTGAGGGCAGCTTTACTTGTACTCTTTTCTTGCCCTTCAAGGGTGCCGTGAGCTTTGAGCAGCTGACCGATGATGCTGCTGTTTTAGCTTTCTTCAGTAAGTATTTTGCAGATGCAGTCCCGCACATTGAGAGCCTCTGTGAAACATTTTCGTCTAATCCAACCGGACACATGGTGACGGTAAAGACGTTCCCGTGGAACGTCGGCGGACACGCTCTGCTCATGGGCGATGCCGCGCATGGGATTGTGCCGTTCTATGGGCAAGGGATGAACTGTGGATTCGAAGATTGCACAATCTTTGATCAATTGCTGGAAGAGATGGAAAAAGCCAATTCTGAACTCGATTGGCAACTGTTGTTTGACCGCCTCGGCAAAATGAGAAAGGAAAACACAGATGCGATCGCTGACATGGCAGTAGAGAACTTTGTTGAAATGCGGGACAAGGTTGCCGATGCTCGCTTCCTGCTGGAGAAAGCCGTTGAAAAGGTTTTGCAGAAATATTTCCCGGGGCGATATTTGTCTCGCTACGCGCTTGTGACATTCTCCAACATCCCATACAAGGTCGCACTCGACGTGGGGGAAGTGGACAACGAGATTTTGGCGGAGCTTTGTGATGGACTATCTGATCCCGAGAAAGTTGATCTTCAGCTCGCAGAAAAATTGATCGATAAGAAGTTGGCACCGCTTTTGGTGCCCTATACCGGCCAGCTTAGCTTGGCGGCATCGCATTAGACACGAGGAAAAGAAATGAACTTACCATGGGAACCGCTGCTGACAGTTGAACGCTCAGATCTGCCTGAGTTGGCGTTCTATGGGGTTATCTCTGTGATTGATGGCAGCGGACGGCTGCTTGTTTCTCGTGGCGAACAGACTGCGAAGCTCTGGACGCGGTCCTGTCTAAAGCCCTGGCAATTGCTTGGTCATTTGCATATCTTGATGAAGAGCTATCCGCAATTAACGGACCGACATTATGCTCTGATGCTTTCGTCTCATAGCGCGGAGGCAAAGCATTTGGAGGCTCTCGACGAGATGCTCAAAATAGCTGGTGAAGATGTTTCTGTTTTGCAGAACACGCCGCGATATCCAGTGGAGCCTGGAACTAAGTTTAGATTGAAGGCCGCAGGTGAGAAACCCACCTCGCGCTGGGGCTCTTGTAGTGGTAAGCACCTGGGCTTTGTCATGGCGATGAATGCTCAAGGGCAAGACCACAGGCTCTATCTCGAGCCCGATCAGCCACATTTTGATCGCCTGAAGAAGACTCTTGCTTATTTGCTCAATGATGATTGGAAGAATATTCGCCAGACGACGGACGGCTGCCGGCTTCCGAACTACGCCTTCACAGCGCCGGAACTTGCGCGGCTCTATGTACAGTTGGCTACGGACATGAAGTTCGAGAATTTGCCCGAGCCTCCAGCTGAACTTCAGGAAGTTGTGGCGAACGTCAGCAAGTTAGGAACCTACATGGCTACCTATCCTGATTATGTTGGTGGCGAAGGCAGATTTGACACCGAGCTTATGCGTGGCAAATACACAATCGACGGCGTTCAGTTGCTTGCGAAGGAAGGTGCTGATGGTTTGCTGTCGATCGGTGTTCGTCCTTGCGATCTGTATCCGAAGGGCTTGGGCATTGTGATCAAACTGTCTTCCGGCGAGGATCTCTATCACATCGGTCTTATAGCTCTTGAGCTGCTCGATAGATTGAAGTTGTTAAAGGATTCGGCTCGGAAGGAAAACAAACTCAAACACGTGAAGTTCAATTTTCAATTTGAGCTTGCAGAGTTTGCAAAAAGGTAGTTATGTTCACATACAAACGAATAATTGATATCTCACAGCCGGTCAGAGAAAGCAGCGCCACTTTCCCCGGCGACACAGCATTTAAGCGTGATATTGTACTGACCCATGCTGATTCGAAAGTGGTGAATCTGACCGCCTTTACCATGAGCCCGCATGTCGGGACTCACGTGGACGCACCGGCACATATCAAAGGCAGTATGGATGCGGAAACAGAGCTGGTTGGTGCATTGCCATTGCACGCATTTGTCGGTGCCTGTCTTGTACTGGACTTGTCTCCCACTACAGCTGGCATCTCCTGGAAGATGGTGCAGGCGAAGATATCTTCGCTTCCTCATTTAACAGAACGGATATTGTTTAAGACGCAAACGCGAATTCGCTACGACGTCTTTGAAGAAGACTATGCTTATTTTGAGACTGACCTGGTGAAGGAACTCAGTAGCCGCGGCGTGAAGCTGATGGGAATCGACGCCCCTTCTGCCGATCACGTTCGCTCAAAGACACTGGATGCGCATCATGAATTAGATCGATTGAAAATGTCATGGCTGGAGAATCTCGATCTCACCCATGTTTCTGAGGGAGAGTATTTCCTTGTAGCACTGCCTTTGAAATTCATGGAACTTGAGGCGTCGCCTGTCCGTGCCGTGCTTCTTGATCCTGGTGGTGAAGGTATTTCACCATCGTCTCGTCACTAATTTGTAAGTGCATCGAAGCAGAAGGGAATCATAAATGTTCAACCGTAAGTGTTCAATGATTGGAATGGTCCACCTTCAGCCACTGCCCGGTGCCGCTGCTTATGCTGGCAAACTTGACCAAATCTTGAGCGTCGGTCTTGATGAGGCTATGACATACAAGAAGAATGGTTTCGATGCGATTATGCTGGAAAACATGCATGATGCACCATTTCGAAAAGGGTATGTTGATCCGGAAACGACTGCGGCAATGGCGGTAATAGCTTCTGCGATTAAGAAAGAAACAAAAATGCCTTTAGGTATTCAACTTCTAGCTGGTGCAAACATCGAGTGCCTGGGAGCCGCTATCGCTTCAGGCGCTGACTTCATTCGCGTAGAAGGTTTCGTTTATGCCCATGTCGGCGACGAGGGAATTCACGAATCTTCTGCAGCAGAGTTGATTCGCCGCCGCTGGTCGTTGAAGGCCGAGCATGTGAAAATTTACGCGGACATTAAGAAGAAACATTCAGCGCATGCCATCACCGATGATATCTCGCTAGTTGAGACTGCGCGCGCGGCTGAATTTTTTAAAGCCGATGGTGTTATTGTCACCGGTGCTTACACGGGGGATGCGCCTGCGTTTAAGGACGTGGAGACAGTAAAGCAAAATGTAGGTTGCCACGTTCTGGTCGGATCCGGCGTCGACGTCCAGAATGTGGAAAGTTATATGCCATGGTCGGACGCCATAATAATTGGATCTTCAATGAAGGTTGATGGCGCCTGGCAAAATGCAATCGACAATGAGCGTGTGGCTCGTTTCATCGAACGCGTTCGCGAGCTGGAGCAGTCATCAGCAGCTCGCTGCGCTCATTAAGAGCTCGCCGGCTGAGCCATTATTGGACGACAAACCGATCGCAATTGCCGAGGTACAGACTGTTTCACCGGGATTGCAGTCAGCGGCAATCGAAGCCGGCAAGATGCCGGCGCTCCCGGGAGCGCAGCCAGGTCTTCTCAGTATTCTTCTAGCGACTGGCGCACGCAATGCGCCTATAAGGTTTCCGTGTTGCGCATGCTTCTCGGTACCGGAACAGGTCAACTAGTTGCGCATTCCGTGACTGTATAACTGCTTGAGACTTTCAAAGCGTGATTCCGCGGAAACTTTTGGCTTCGGTGGTGTGCGGGGAACTTTTGCAACTTTTGGTGGCGCTACTTTTTTGACTGGGCGTACTTTCTTCACGACCGGCGGTCTCACGGGCGGTGCGACTACTGGAGTGACCGCTGCGACGGTTTTAGTACTCACCGCTGTTACCGGTGGCGTTACCGTCGAGGTCGCAGTGCTTGCGGCTGTGGTAGTCGCGGCGGCGTTCGTTCCAGTCACCGTTGTTCCGGTTGGACTAGCTCCAGTCGGGGGAGTTCCGATTGCCGTAGTCGCTGATGATGGAACAGTTCCGCTTGTCGTTGTACCTGCAGGCGTCGTTGCTCCAACAGGCGTGGTGGCTGCCGCTTGTGTCTGAGTCGTATTTGATGGCGAAACGCCTGTTGTAACTGCTGCCGGCGTTGTCACCGCATTCGGTGGCGTCTGGCCCGCCGGTGGCTGCGGCTTTTGCATAAAGAAAAATGCGGCTGCGCCGCCGATTACAATTGTTCCAATTGCAGCTCCGATTGCCGGTACTATCCAGCCTGGTTTGCTTTCTGTTTGAAACTCACTGGGAGCCGCTGCAATAGTCCGCAAGTTTGGATTTTGTCCAGGGCGGGGCACGCAGAAGTTCAGTTCTTGCCTTAGAAGCGCCATCGTTTGTTGGCGGTCTTCCGGTCTCTTCGAGAGCGCTTTTCTTACAACCGCCTCCACGCGTTCCGGAATATAGAGATCGGGACGCACTTGTTGGAATGAAGGCGGTGCTTCGTTCAAATGTTTGTGCATGGTTTCAACCATGTTTTTACCAATCAACGGAAGCCGACCAGTGAGAGCTTCAAAGAGCACCACTCCCATCGAATAGATATCAGCTCGCCTGTCCAACGGTTGTCCGACGCATTGCTCCGGGCTCATATAAACCGGGCTTCCGCAAACTTCGCCGGCCTGGGTGAGGGTTTGTGACTCGACTCCCTGATCGTTCATCGGCATGATTTTTGCAACGCCAAAGTCCACGACTTTTACGAAATCTGGATCATCTTCGTAGTTGATCAGCATGATATTGCCGGGCTTCAAGTCGCGGTGAATGACGCCCTGTTTGTGTGCGTGATCCAGCGCGTCACATGCCTGCATAAAAATATGGAGCACACGATCGACTGGCAGTCCTTTGAGTCGTTTGATTTCATCTGCAAGGCTTTTCCCTTGCAGGCAGTCCATCACTATATATGGTTGCCCTTGTGGCGTGAAACCATGGTCGTAAGTCGTGATCACGTTTTGGTGATGGAGCCGGCCGGCGGCCCTGGCTTCTTGTGTGAAACGTTTGACGCTGGTTTGGTCGCCTGCGAATTGGGCGCGTAGCATTTTAATCGCGACGTTGGTTTGCATGGTCTCGTGTCGTGCCAAATAGACGACACCCATACCACCAGTGCCTAATACTGACAGTACCTGGTATTTATCAGCTATTCGACGCCCGACATAAGGGTCTTGTGGCAGCGGAACGAGCATATTGCCGTCGTGCGGACAAACGCCACCAGCGCCGGCAAATTCGCGGCTACATGCCATGCAGATTTTCCGGACCACTGTTCCGGTGAGATCTTCAATCGACACGATATTGCCCGAAGGCGTCGCCCTCCCGAATCACCGCTATAACTTCAAAAGCACTCCAGCGCGGTTGCTAAAGAGTTTAACTAATGTTAATGTACCACTCTTTCGCCCGTCTAATCCTGCTCTGAGGCATTCAGACATAAGATTTGAGCTTTCGATTAGCGCCGACAGTTTGACCAGGAAGGCAAACAGGGCAGGCGATCCTGGATGCTTCCAGCCCGAATAATCCGAAGATTGAGTCGGCGCTTGTAGACAATCTGCAGACTTAATTTTTGAATGCATACGACCTTTATGCCTTCGATATCTCTGGGGCTGATTTTGGGATTGAAAATTCCTTTCACCGACTCATTCCCTGCTTGGCCGATAGGTAAAATTGTTTCCTCGATCTCCTGTGGGGCGGCATTCTATGAAAGTAGTCGTTGCTGAAAAACCATCTGTTGCGCGCGATATAGCCGCCGTGCTCGGGGCAAACGTCAAGAAGGATGGCTATTTCGAAGGCAACGATTACGCAGTCACGTATGCGCTTGGGCATCTGGTTACGATTGCAGAGCCGGTGGATATGAACACCGCTTGGGGCAGTCCCTGGAGTCTTGAACAATTGCCGATGATTCCGGAGGAATGGAAGTATCGAATTACCGATAAAGGCGGCACTCAGTTTAAGGTGATCAAGAACCTATTTGCCGATCCTGCGACAACAAGCATTATTTGCGCAACAGACGCGGGGCGCGAAGGAGAGCACATCTTTCGCTTGATTTATTTGCTTTCGGGATCGAACAAACCAGTTGAGCGATTATGGATTAGCTCGTTGACGGCTGATTCGATTCGCGATGGATTCAACAAGTTAAAGCCCTCGACTGCTTTTGATGATCTGGCCAATGCCGCTAAATCGCGAGCCCATGCCGATTGGGTTGTGGGGCTCAATTTTACGCGTGCGTACACGACAATCAATCGGCAGCTCTGTACGATCGGGCGAGTTCAAACGCCGACGTTGGCTTTGATCGTGGAGCGACAAAAGCTTATCGACAGTTTTAAGTCCACGAATTTCTTCGAGATTTTGGCGACTTTCGAGCCAGGCTTTGGAGCCAAGTACATAACTCCTGGTGCGGAGCCGCAGACCAGATTGCCCGATAAAGCGTCGGCTGAGGTGATTGTTCAGGACATCAAAAAGCATTCTTCCGGGATCGTTAAATCGATCAACAATGTCGAAAAGCGCAATAAGGCACCGGCTTTGTATGACTTGCTCACTTTGCAGAAGGAGGCCAACAAGCGCTACGGTTACACTGCTCAAGAAACGCTCGATATAGCGCAAAGCCTTTACGAAGAATACAAATTGATCTCTTATCCTCGAACCGAGTCTCGGCATCTTTCTACAGATATGATCGATCAACTTCCCGGCATTTTAATATCAGTCTTGAAGGGTTCTATCAGCACGAAAGAAATCAAAGATGCATTTAAGAGCATCAATTTGATTCCATCAACTATCACTGCCGATGAAATCAGAACGCGCTTAGGCAAGGCTTATGTCGATGACACTAAACTGACCGATCACCATGCGATTATTCCAACCGATAAAGCGTTGACGGCTAGTTTGCCGGAGCGCCAACTCAACATCTATCAGTTGATCGCAACTCGTTTCTTAAGCATATTTCTGCCGCCTGAAGTTCGCGACGAAACTACGGTTATCATCGGAATCGGTGATCATTCCTTCCGTGCGCGCGGCGTCGTGATAAGAGAAATTGGATGGACCGTTGTTGAGCCGAAGAGCAAGGAGAAGGAAGCCGCAGCGAAGGACGGCGGCGATCCGGCTGCTGCAAAGACTAAAGCTAAGTCAAAAGCGAAAGACAAGGACAAAGATAAAGACAACGAAGAGCAGCAACTTCCTCCGCTTGCGAAAGATCAGGAGCTTGCCAAACGCGGCGAAGAACTGAAGGAAGGAAAGACAAGCGCGCCAAAAGCATATGATGATGCAAGTTTGCTGACGGCGATGAAGAACGCCGGACAGGAACTCGATGATGAGGATCTGGCGAGCTACATGAAGCAGAGTGGGCTTGGAACTCCTGCCACGCGCGCGGCGATCATCGAGCGACTTTTGCAAACCGGGTACATCGAGCGGAGCAAAAAGTATTTGCTGCCGACAGAAAAAGGGATGTCTCTGATTGAAAATGTACATACCAAATTGAAAGACGTAGGTTTGACTGCTACATGGGAGCAGCAGCTCAAGGATATGCAAGACGGCAAACTTACTCCGGATGTTTTTGAAAATGCGATCGGCGGTTTTGTGAAACAACTTCTTCCTGACGTGATTGAGAAGACAGATCGACTTCCGGATTCTGTAAAGGAGGATGATCTTGGCCGCTGCCCGCAATGCCAAAAGGGTGCGGTGCGGATGACTCCCAAGGGGGCTGGGTGCAGCCGCTGGAAGGATGGGTGCAAGTTCACGATTTGGAATGAGTTATGCGGAAAAAAACTGAGTGACTCGCTCATAAAGGAATTGTTTGAAAATCGAAAAAGCAAACTGATAAAGGGCTTCAAAAAGAAAGATGGCAGTGGAACCTTTGATGCGAAGCTTGTGATTGGAGATGACTTCAAGGTAAAGCTGGAGTTTTTGCAAGCTGATGAGGACGAAGGGATTGGTGCTTGTCCTAAATGCAAGGATGGAATTCTGCGCAGTACACCGAAGGGGATGGGTTGTAATCGTTGGCGCGAAGGATGCAACTTCTCTATCTGGCGCGAAACTTATGGAAAGAAACTGACAGATGCACAAATGAAAGAGCTTGCGAAGAATGGTCGTACAAAATTGATAAAAGGTTTTCAGAAGAAAGATGGATCCGGAAGCTATGACGCATGCTTGATGTTATCTGCCGAGTTCAAAGTTCAGGTTGATTTCTCTGCTCCGAAGGAAGAGGAACCGGCAGCAGCTGCAGCGGGCGAGTCTAAAGCCGAACTTGTTGCAAGCAACTGATCACTTCTGCCCTAAGTATGGAGCGCGGGCATCCTGATGCTGCTGGCGATCTCATGTATGGAG